>JAYFPG010000056.1:0-33928 GCA_034928085.1 Paludibacter sp. | reverse complement strand
TAAGAACATTATGGAATTAAAAAGAGTTGTAGTAACCGGTCTTGGTGCCGTTACTCCTCTTGGTAATACTATTCCGGAATTCTGGAATAGTATTATCAATGGAAAGAGCGGTGCTTCACTGATTACCCGCTTTGATACTACTAATTTTAAAACTAAATTTGCCTGTCAGGTAAAAGATTTCGATCCGAATCAACATTTCGACCGGAAAGAAGCCAGAAAAATGGACATTTATGCGCAACTCGCGATGGTATCTGCCAAAGAAGCAATTGAGCATAGTGGATTAGATCTGGAAACGGTTGATAAAGACGAAGTAGGAGTTATCTTTTCAGCAGGAATTGGTGGTATAACTACTTTTGAGCAGGAAATTGGGTACTATTATCAGAACCTTGAAAACGGTCCGAAATTCAATCCCTTCTTTATCCCGAAAATGATCGCGGATATTGCAGCCGGACAAATTTCAATCACCTATGGATTCAGAGGTCCCAACTATTCTATTGCTTCTGCCTGTGCTTCTTCTACCAATGCATTAATTGATGCTTTCAATTATATCCGGTTAGGAAAAGCAAATGTAATCATTACCGGAGGTGCCGAATCGGCATTAACTCCCGGTGGTGTGGGTGGTTTTAACGCGCTGACAGCTTTATCGACAAGAAACGATAGTCCTGAAACGGCATCCCGCCCATTTAGCGGTAGTCGTGATGGTTTTGTCATGGGTGAAGGTGCCGGATGTCTGGTTTTTGAGGAACTGGAACATGCACTTGCCCGTGGAGCAAACATCATTTGCGAAGTTGTTGGCGGCGGTCTGTCTGCCGATGCATATCACCTGACAGCAACGCATCCCGAGGGATTAGGCGCCATGCTGGTGATGAAGAGGGCTTTGAAAGATGCCGGTTTGAACCCTGAGGACATTGACTATATCAATGTGCACGGAACCGCGACACCCGTAGGAGACCCATCTGAAGCCAAAGCAATCAAAGAAGTTTTTGGAGATCATGCCTTCAAACTGAATATCAGCTCTACAAAATCTATGACTGGTCATTTACTGGGAGCAGCAGGTGCTGTTGAAGCAATCGTGGCTGTACTGTCTGTTGTAAATGATATTGTTCCTCCTACCATCAATCACGAGGAAGGCGACAATGACCCGGAAATTGATTATAACCTTAATTTTACGTTTAACAAAGCTCAAAAGCGCACGGTAAATGCCGCCCTCTCAAATACCTTCGGGTTTGGCGGTCACAACGCGAGCTTAATTGTAAAAAAGTTCAAAAGATAAGGTGTTTAAATATTTAGCAAGAAAAATAAGGCTCTTATCGAATGCTCGAAAAGAGCCTTATTTGCAATTCTTTCATATACTGGGATTCTATCCTGATAAAATCGATTACTACCAGTTAGCACTTCGACACCGCTCGATGACACGTTCATCTGCCAGCGGACATTTTCTGAGCAATGAAAGGCTCGAGTTTTTAGGAGATGCAGTGCTTAATTCGGTGGTTACCGATATTTTATTCACCCGTTACGACCGCCAACGGGAGGGTTTTCTGACCAACACACGGTCGAAATTAGTAAAACGCGATTTTTTAAACCAACTGGCACTTGAAATGGGCCTTGATAAATTGGTTGTAAAATCGCGTCACATTGCCAATAACGCCAACAGCAACATCTATGGAAATGCTTTTGAAGCTTTAATTGGTGCTATATACCTCGATCAGGGATACAAACAATGCAAAAGATTTGTGGAGAAAAGGCTCTTCAAAACTTTTATTGATCTCGACAAAGTGGTTATTGATGAAAAAAACTACAAATCCAAGATCATTGAGTATTGTCAGAAATATCACCTGAAATATGAATTTGTTTTGCTGGAAGAAGAAATATTCTCAGCCAACTCACACCTTTTCCGTACGGGACTCGTAATCAATGGCAAAAACATCTGTGAGGCCAGTGGTGCCAGCAAAAAAGAATCGCAACAAAATGCATCCTACAAAGCATTCTGCCAGATACAGGAAAATCCGGATTTCTTAAAGGAAATAGAGGCGTTTACTGTCGTGGAACAATAATCCCGAGTATCCTCCCTGTAGGCACATCCACCGTAATTTTAATCCCCGGGGTGCGCAATAATGATTCGGGAAGTGTCACCAACTGTCCAAACTGCGGCACAGGGATTGTCTGTTGCAATACCTGATTTACTCCATCGCTGACTGTAACGGTGGTGAGTGCCGGCAAAACCGTAAATAAGCCTGCCTTCTCCACTTTCGCCTTAGGATCGCGTTCCTGCATTCGTATTTTCTCAGGCGCAATGGTGATAAAATAAGGCTCTCCACTCAAATCGTCCTTGGCAACTACACCACGGGTTGCCGACAAACGGAACAATACCTCATTAGAAACAGCATTATCAGGACTCAAATTCAACTTGTAGACCTTCGAACTTTTTCTAACAGAACCGATAAATAACGATGTCAACTCTTTTTCCTTAGCATCAAGTCCGCTGAGCATGGTTTTTAGCGCTTCACCATCCGGCAAATGGTCCATTTCTCCCGACAATAGGTTTAAACGACTTGCACGGATGTCATAAATCTGTTTGGCAGCGCCTTCTGCCATCTTGGCTGTAGAACCAGCCATCATAAACTCCTGAGTTAACGACAACAACTCAGGCTCAGACCCGGCAACTTCCTGCTTCTGCAGCATACTGACATCAGTTTTAGCAGCTGATGGAGAGGCCGGAACAATATTAACCCCACATAAAATCCCCTGCTCGTTTACCATAATACCATTCAGGGGAGATTTCGCCATTGGCTCTACCGCAAACCGACGATTCACATCCGGTACAGTAACAGTTTGCATGCTGATAGATTTCACTTTAGAGGTGGTTTTCTCTTCCATCACAACCTGACTGGTCGCCAGATACCGTTGAGAATACAAATAAAATACACCCGGTTTTTCTACTGTAGTTTCCACCTCTATTTCGAAACAAAGGTTTGTTTTTGGTAATGCATACACCAAGGCTGGTACTCCATCCGTCAGCGCAAATGCTGACTGCGCACGAATACCTGTAATTCCAACAAAAAGCAGGCTGATGATAATTAATTTCTTCATGTGAATTATGCAATTTGATTAGTGGTTAGTGGTTAGTGGTCAGTTAGTTATTAACCACTGACCACTAACAATTATACCCTATTTTTTTCGAAATCCTTTTTTCTTTGGTTTTGCAGTTCCCTGCTGCTCTACCATTTCCTTACATTTATCTGCTGTCAGGGTTTTGGGGTCGATACTTTTAGGTATTTTGTAATTGTTTTTTTCAAACGTAAAATAAGGACCGAAACGACCATTCAGCACCTGATATTCGTTTTGTTCACCCAACACAGCTATTACTTTATTCTTTTCAGCTTCACGTTTTTCCTCAATAATACTGATCGCCCGTTCAGCAGCGACACTCAGCGGATCATCGGTCTTGGGAAGGGAGTAAAAACTGCCATCATGACGGATATAAGGGCCAAAACGACCAATGGCAACAGTCATCTCTTTTCCCTCAAACTCACCCAATTGCCGGGGCAGTTTAAATAACTCCAAGGCATCTTCCAGGGTAATGGTCTCAATCAATTGGTCTTTCCGGAGCGATGCGAAAACCGGTTTTTCTTCCTCCTCAGCAGTCCCGATTTGGGCAACAGGACCGAAACGAGCAATCTTCACCGAAATTTGGCGACCTGATTTGGGATCAGTTCCAAGTATCCGCTCGCCTACCTGCCGTTCCGAATTCTTCAGCGTGTCTTCCACAACCGGATGAAATTGCTTGTAGAACTTATCAATCGAACTCACCCATTTAATTTTACCATCCGCAATGCTATCGAATTCTTTCTCAACTTGAGCAGTGAAATTGTAATTAAGAATATTCGGGAAATATTCCGTGAGAAAGTCATTAACAACAATCCCGATATCGGTAGGAAATAGCTTGGATTTCTCCGCACCCGTATTTTCAGTTTTTATTTTATCTGAAATTTTCCCTTCTTTGAGAACTAACATATTGAACGTACGCTTTTCTGCCGGACGGTCACCCTTTTCAACATAGGATCTGTTTTGAATTGTCGTAATCGTTGGAGCATAGGTCGAAGGCCGGCCAATTCCTAATTCCTCAAGTTTTCTAACCAGACTGGCTTCACCATAACGCGGGGGTTTCTGTGTAAAACGCTGCTGAGCAACAATTTCACCTGCTATCAACGACTGATTTTCCTTCAGCGCCGGCAACCTATCGGCTGATTCCTCATCTTCATCGTCAGTTGATTCGAGATACACTTTCAGAAAACCATCAAAAACAATCACTTCTCCTGTTGCCACAAACTGATGCTGGTTGCAGGAACAGTTAATAAAAACGGATGTTTTCTCCAGCTCAGCATCGGCCATCTGTGAAGCAATGGTACGTTTCCAGATTAAATCATAAAGTTTCTTTTCCTGCGCCGTACCGTCAACGGTATGCACGTTCATATAAGTCGGACGAATGGCCTCATGTGCTTCCTGAGCACCTTTGGTATTTGTTGTGAATTTTCTGATTTTCACATATTTTTCTCCTGCCATTGATGTTATTTCAGCACGGGAAGTATTCAGTGCTAAATCCGACAAGTTTACCGAGTCGGTACGCATATAGGTAATTTTACCGGATTCGTATAAGGTTTGCGCCACCCGCATGGTCTGGGAAACGGAAAAACCAAGTTTCCGGGCAGCTTCCTGCTGTAACGTTGAAGTCGTAAATGGTGGAGCAGGCGATTTTTTCGCCGGTTTGGTTACAATATCACTGATGCTGAAGGAGGCATCTTTACAATGCTCCAAAAAAGCCATAGCATCTTCCTTGTTGGAAAAGCGGTGTTGCAATTCGGCTTTCAACTCAGCAGGATTTCCCTTCACATCAACAGCCTGAAAAACGGCATTGACACGGTAGGATGATTCAGCTACAAAATTATTGATTTCGCGTTCGCGCTCCACAATCAACCTGACCGCGACGGATTGTACACGTCCCGCTGAAAGTGATGGTTTTACTTTCTTCCACAAAACCGGCGATAACTCGAAACCCACTATGCGATCGAGTACCCGGCGCGCCTGCTGCGCATCTACCAGGTGATCGTCAATTTCACGGGGATTCTCGATGGCTTTGACGATTGCATCTTTGGTAATTTCATGAAAAACAATGCGTCTGGTTTTTTTCTTATCTAATTTTAATTCGTCGAATAAATGCCAGGCTATGGCTTCTCCTTCACGGTCTTCATCGGAAGCCAACCAAACAGTTTCAGCTTCCTTCGCTGCTTTTTTGAGTTCCGAAACTACTTTTTTCTTATCAGACGAAACGACATAAAGAGGTTTGTAATTGTGTTCGAAATCGATACCGATACCCTTCTCTGCCAAATCCCGGATGTGACCGAAACTGGACATAACCTGATAATCGGAACCGAGAAATTTTTCTATGGTCTTGGCTTTTGCAGGAGATTCTACAATGACTAGGTTTTTTGACATAAAAACTGTGTTTTAGTTACATTTAGCTCATAATCGGCTGCAAAATAACAAAAACAATATGTTACAAACCAAATTTTGAGGGATTTATTTTTATATTTTAATAATAAACCATATAAGTCATATAAGATACATATACGTTTTAGTAAAATGGAGTTCAGTATTTGCATGACCAATTTTCTGCCTAAACAGGTAAATAATTTGTATCACAGAGTTCTATACACGCTCCAAAACTTATATGTATCTTATATGACTTATATGGTTAAAAAACTATTCCCCCGGCATCATTACCACTTCCAGCACATTTCCCTGTTCTGTCAGTTTCTTCAATGTCGACTGAATTTTTTCTGATGTCAGGGCTTCTACTGCTGCCGTGTAATCTTCCACGAAGTTCAGCTTATCCTGATAAAATCTGGTAATGGAGCCCGACCACCAGTTATTTTCTCTCAGGTCCTCAGCGTATTTCTTGATCATATTTTCCTTTACCTTACCAAGATCATCTGCACGCGGACCATTCTCAACAATTTCATCTACTTCTTTGTGAATAATACTCATCAGGTGTGCCTGTTTCTCGGGATCGGTATCAAACTGCATCATTACATTGGCCTGATCAATCGGGGTATTAACCAAAGCGCCTCTTACCCCGACACCATACGATCCTCCTTCTTTTTCACGTATGCTCTCGAGGTAACGCATATTCAGAATATTTCCGATGGCATTCATCGCAACATAATTCTCCATATTAAAAGGAAGATGACCTGTGTAAAGTATGAAGTTAGATGCTTTTTTTATCTGCATATCACGCTTAAAGTGATTATTAACCAATCCCCTCGGGTAACGGATGTTGTTGTCGACAAAGTATTCATGTTGCTTTTTCGACTTCAGACCGCCAAGGTAAGTAAGCACAGCTTGTTTAACCGCTTCATTCTCCGGATCAACATTACCGGTAAACACAAAAGTAAAATCAGCAGGAATAGCAAACCGGTCCTTGTAAATAGCCAACGCTTTGTCCTGATCAAGTTTATTGAGTGTTTCCATATTGAAAATCACAGTCCTGGGATGACGATTGTAAATCATGACCGAAACCGAATCTGAGAATGCCCTGCGCGGGTCGTTGGCACTATTTGCCAGACTCGTCTTATACATATTCACCAACGCACCAAACGCATTATCATCTTTTCGTGGAGCAGTGAAATACAGATAAACCAATTGCAGCATCGTTTCAAAATCTGCAACGGATGATTTTCCACTGAACCCTTCATCGTACTGACCAATTTTTGGACTAACAGACGCAATCTTACCTGTCAGCATTTTATTCAGATCAATCAGTGAAAATTCACCTACACCGTTATTCGCGACGATAGTTGCTGCAAGCATTCCGGATACCATATCCCCGGCATCCTTCACTTTCGACAATCCTCCCTCGCTGAAAGCATTCAACAAAACCTCATCATTCTTAAAATCTGTTTTCTTAAACACAACCTTCACTCCATTCGCAAGTTTCCACGTCGTGGTTCCAAATGTTTTATCCTGTGCTGTCTTTGTAATTTTACCTGCTTTCGGAGCCTTCTCAATCAGCGGTTTATTCAAATCTTCCTCTTCCCTGGCTGTCAATTCAGCAGCTTTAACTTCTGCTATCGTCCGAAGAATAATTGCTTCAGATGGTACCAATACAGAAGGCTTATCAGGAGCCATGAATGAAACAATCATGTTTTCATCTTTCACGTAATTTTTTACAACCTGATTAATCAAATCAGCAGTAATTTGCGGAATCAACATCTGGGCGGTTTGATATTCCCATTCTATACCGGGGATCACTTCTCCATCCAGGAAATGGCGAACATATTCTCGCACCAAATCTCTGTTGCGCTGATTCTCCCGATCGTTATAGGCATTTTCGAGAGATTTCAGGATATCTGTTTTAGCTCTTTCTACTTCAGCATTCGTAAAACCGAATCTTTTCATTTTCTCGGCTTCGAGTAATAATGCTTTCAATCCCTCATGCTCTTGACCTTCTTTTGGAATTGCCAGCAATTGAAAGGCATCTTTAGATTTGACCAATTCGCCATATTCAGCAAAACCTGCGACAAAAGGCGCATCTGCCTGCTGCGTGATTTCCTCAAAACGATATCCCATAATGGTAGAAACGACAGAATTCAAGAGACCTGTCATATATCCGGCCAGAGTAGATTTTATTTCATCAGGCATAACCTCATGCTTGAACTCCAGTTCAATACGGGTCATACGTGCTTCTTTGTCTTTTACAATAGAAATGATTGGTTCCTTATTATCCAAAATTGGATATACCGGACGTTCGCCTGCATTTTCCTTTGCAGAAATATCAGCAAACATCGTTTTTATTTTAGCTTCCACCTGATCAACATCCACGTCACCCACAATCAGTATTGCCTGCAAATCGGGACGATACCATCTACGATAAAAATCACGCAATGTTTCATGACTGAAGTTATTAATCACAGCCGTATCACCGATAACATCTCTTTTAGCATACTGAGAACCGGGATATTTCAGATAATTGGAAGCTTTCCACATCCTCCGTTCAGGACCTGCACCAGTACGCCATTCCTCACGGATTACACCTCTCTCGGAGTCAATTTCTTCACCAAGCAATGAAATAAATCCCGACCAATCGTGTAAAACCAGCAAAGCACTATCGATAACACTCTCACGCACCGTCGGCACATCCGACAGGTTGTAAACCGTTTCGTCTAAAGACGTATATGCATTAATATTGGAGCCAAATTTAACACCGATCTTTTCGAAATACTCGATAATCATTTTGTCGGGAAAGTTTTTAGTCCCGTTAAAAGCCATGTGCTCGAGAAAATGCGCCAACCCGTTCTGATCATCATTTTCCAGAATCGCACCTACATTTTGCGCGATGTAAAACTCGGCCCTTTGCTTTGGCTGCTGATTCTGACGAATATAATAGGTCAAACCATTTTCTAATTTACCGTAACGTACTTTTGGGTCAATGGGAACAGGAGGCATTTGCTGGGCAAATAAATTCACAGCTAATCCTAAAGAAAACAGGATAGCAAGAAATGATTTTAGAATCTTCATTTTGATTAATTTTTCTTGTAAATGTTATATGTTAGTTTAATCGAGAGACGACTATAAATACTGAAATTAAGAAACTGAATATTTTGCAACTTTATTCTCTTAACTTACATTTCTTCAACAGATGCAAAGTAAACGAATAATTTAGTTTCATCAAAATTAAATTTATATCTTTTAATGTTTTTGTATACAATTCAGATAAATAGTCACTTTTGTAGAATATAAAACAACAGCACCTGATCAGTTAAATGTCTTTGGAATTAAAAAATAAAAAACAACCTGCGAAAACAGACAAAAGAATTTGACATTTAAAATATATTTTCATATATTTGCAACCATATAGGTATTAGATACGCTAAATAAACGACATTTAGATTGTATTTTTATGAATACAGAATCATTTTGTATACTTAATGATCCCAATTGTTATGGTGCAAAAGAGATGGAGGTATTGCTTGAGATCAGCCATTTGCTGAGCAACAAAGAGATTAATCTCGATGAAGTTATCAAGATACTGGCAGAACATCTCGGGGCAACACGCATCATTGTCACCATTCTCAACAGGGAAACAACCGCGATTACCATTATGGGATCGTATGGTATTACCGAAGAGGAAAGAAAAGATGTTGTTTATCAGCACGGGAAAGGAATCATCGGGAAAGTCATTGGTAGCGGGGAAACTGTCATCATTCCCAAAATCAGGGAATCCGAAGAATTTTTGAATTTGACAAATGCGCCTACCGAAATCGGAGGACAGGATGTTTCTTTTATCTGTACACCAATTCGCTACAAAGAAGAAATCATTGGTACACTTAGCTATCACAAGATTTATCACAAAGGAAAATCTATAGTGTACGATGCACGGCTGCTCAAGATTGTCGGCTCAATGATCGGGCGTACCGTGAGGAGGCATCAGGAATACGCTGAAGAGATGGAACAACTCCGGGCAGAAAACATAAGTCTGAAAGGAGAACTCAGAAACAGGATTTTACCTGACAAAATCAAGGCAAGTTCCGGCAAAATGAACGAGGTTTTTTGTCTTATCGAAAGTGTAGCGCCAACCGATGCAACCGTCCTGATTCGGGGAGAAAGCGGGGTCGGAAAAGAATTGGTCGCAGATGCCATCCATTTTTACAGCTCCAGAAAAGGTAAGCCTTTTATTAAAGTCAACTGCGCCGCTTTACCCGACAGCCTGATCGAAAGCGAGTTATTCGGGCACGAACGAGGCGCGTTTACAGGTGCTACCAACATCCGCATCGGAAGATTTGAAGCGGCCAATGGCGGAACCATCTTTTTGGATGAGTTCGGAGATATTCCCGCTTCGACGCAGGTTAAACTGTTAAGGGTGATTCAACAACGGGAAATAGAACGGCTGGGAAGCAGTAAACCTATTAAAGTAAACGTTCGCATTATTTGTGCGACAAACCGCAATTTAGAAGAGCTTATGATACAAGATAAGTTCAGGGAAGATTTGTATTACAGAATCAATGTGTTTCCAATCTACATTCCCCCTTTACGGGAAAGAATCAACGATATTCCTGTACTCACCGATTTTTTTATTGAAAAGTTCAACAACCGGCACGGAAAAAACATCAAAAGAATAACCTCATCGGCTATTGACACGCTGATGGTATATCACTGGCCCGGTAACATCCGCGAATTGGAGAACTGCATCGAAAGAGCTTGTATCCTGAGCCATGATCACGTGATCCGAACGCACAACCTGCCGGCTTCCCTGCAAACAGCAGAGTCGTCAAAAACCGGACAAAGTGGTACATTAGACATTATCATCGGCAAGATAGAAAAACAAATAATCATCGATGCCCTTACTTCCACCAAAGGAAACAGTGCCAAAGCAGCGGAACAACTTGGCATCACGGAAAGAATGATGGGTATCCGCACAAAGAAATATGACATCGATCCAAAAAGATTTAAACCCGGGGGGGAATAGCTAAAAAAGCGTTTCATTGTAATCGCGAAAAATAATTATTTATCTTTGCAAGAAAAACAACTCTTATGGTTAGTTTCGAATTTTGCGACTTCAACAACCCAACACATTTGAATGCCTTAACCGGCTTACTCAACCATTACATGGAAGATCCGATGGGCGATCAT
Organism: Paludibacter sp.; assembly: GCA_034928085.1. Taxonomy (GTDB): domain Bacteria; phylum Bacteroidota; class Bacteroidia; order Bacteroidales; family Paludibacteraceae; genus Paludibacter. The sequence goes on along the minus strand of JAYFPG010000056.1, from coordinate 23,242 downwards.
CCGCCATTGAATAAATTACAACAACTGCGGCTGGTTGATGATTTAAATGAACATCCTACGGCTGAGGTTCTTTTTGTTTTATCAGATGATAAAATCGCCGGCATGACGGTGAGTTTTGTCAACTACTCCACCTTTAACCTGAAGCACTACCTGTACATCCACGACGTGATTGTATTAAAAGAATTCAGGGGGAAAGGTCTCGGCAAAGCCCTGATAGCCAAACTTATCAACATCTCAGAAGAAAGAGGATATTGTAAACTGACATTGGAAGTCAGGGAGGACAACCAAAATGCCCGACAATTGTATCAGTCACTTGGATTCAGGGATTGCGAGCCGAGAATGTATTTCTGGACGCGGAAGTTGTGATCAATCAAGTTCCCGGACTCTTCTTTCCACGATACTTTTTACCTGTTTAATTCCAGTCAGCATTAATTTCAACTCAGCTTTGGTAGGTATCCTGTAACCGAAACCTTCAAATGAACATATCGCTTCAAATTTGCCGATGAGGATGGCTGTTTGCCTCATTTCATCGGTCAGTAGCGGCTCAAACTCTTTGGCTTCCCTGAATAACGCTACCGGCATGTGATGTGTTGCCGCCCACTCATACCTGGCCAATAAGCCGACAAGGTATTTCTCGTAACACATTATTGCCATTTGGTATAACAACTCGTTATTGAAACGTGCTTTTTCACTTTCCATGCTTTTCTTCAATACCTTATAATAACCGTTTGCATATTCGAGAGATGAAATCGCGAGTTGATGCATATCATATTCTGTCATCATGTTCATAGCTCAATATTTTATTTGCGTTCATACTTCTTTCATTTACCTGGCAGGCGATATCGCGGATGGTTTGCGCGTATAACCGGGTCAAATCATCCTTGTCCGCGGGTTGTTTGTGTTTTTCTGAGAAGTATTTAATCTTAATGGTTAACCGGTTCAAAATTTCATCGTTATACGACAGGTTCAATTGTTTCAGACTATGCGCGACAGCGCTTCGGCCACTGTGCTTTCCAAGCACGAAGTTTTCTTCTGTCCTTCCGGTCATTTCTGCAGGAATAAGCTGGTAACTGCTCCTGTCCTTGAGCAAACATTGTGCATGAATACCGCTTTCATGCAAAAAGACATGGCTACCGCAAACAGGTTTCGAAGGATGTATCTCTCGCTTTGATGCTTCAGCAACTAACAAACACAAATCATAAAATTTCTCTGTCAGGACACCAGTATGAATACCAAGACTTAGCTCAAAAGCCATCACCACTTCTTCCAAAGCGGCATTACCAGCCCGTTCACCCAGCCCACTCACTGTCACGCTCAGATTCTCAGCACCAGCCTGAAAAGCAGCAACCGCGTTTGCAGTAGCCATCCCCAGATCATTGTGCGCATGAAATTCGAGAGAAAGATTCGGAGCCGCTTCCCTGATTTGTTTCACTAAAGTAGCTGTAGATAGGGGATTCAGCAACCCTACTGTATCGGCAAGTCGCACCCGCGAAGCCCCGAACAACGATGCCGCGCATGCGAACTCTTTCAGAAAACAAACATCAGCCCGGGAAGCATCCTGTGCACCGATGGTAACATACCCGAACATGGACAATGCATAATCCGCCAATTCATAAAGGTTTTGCATGACCCATTCCGGCGACTTCCCCATTAGTTTCATAAGCAATGGGGAGACAGGGAAGGAAATATGCACCCCGACTGTCCCCGACTCTTTTGCTTTCAGTATGTCGCTTTTTGTAGCCCTGCACCAGGCAAGAGTTTTGAATCCAAAACCGAGATTGCACAACGTTCTGATGTCCTCAATTTCCTGTTGACTCATCGCGGGAGTTCCGATTTCAAGCTCAGGAATCCGAGCGGCATCCAGACCCGCAGCGATGAGTATCTTATCTTCTAACGAAAAGATTACACCCGGGGCTTGTTCTCCGTCACGGAGGGTTGTATCAATCAGGTAGGGAATCATGTTTTAGTCTGCTATGGAATATTTTTCGCACAATTCATCTTCTTCCAGCGCATCTAAAATTTCGTCGATGATGTCGGTATTCTCCACGCCACCATACCAAAAATTATTCGGATGCACCACCATGACCGGTCCCTGATGGCAAACATTCAGACAGGCAGTCGAAGTTACCGCCACATCCAATCCCCGATCAGAAGCTTCATCAATGATATACTGCAGGAACCCTGATGTTCCTTTTTTGTTGCATGCGCCCTGCGCATCGCCCGCTACCCGGTATGAATTGCATACCAGAATGTGATACTTTGGTTTTTTCATTTTAATTTTATTTTTATTTTCCACACCTGACAGGTGTTTTTACAAAACATGTTACCTCATCCACATCCCTGCGCATTGCCTTTACAAACACTTCCGCATTTAAACGCATCGGGTTTTGCCATCGAACGAATCACCTTGTTGTTATACACGCCATCCAATCCCTCATCAATCAGTCCTGTCATTTCAACGACATGCAGTTTTTTTTCTGATAATATTTTTTTTGGTGTCGGACCGATTCCGCTCACTAATATCGCACGGCAATCCGACAAACTTTCTGCTAATTGCAACCAGCGATCGTTTCCACTTCCAGCAGGGGGCGTAGCTCTTTCTTCCACGAACTTATATCCCTTGGGCGATTGCTTGAAAATATACAATGATGACGCTTCGCCAAGATGCTGATTTACCAGCATCCCTTCGAAAGTGCCTACCGCTACATAGGGTCGCCCCTCGGTTTCGGCAAATGTTCTTTCAGAATACTCTTTCAATAGGACATGAGTTTCGCTCAGGTCCTTGCCCAGCAGTCCGGCAGCATCGGCCCTGCAACGGGCGCAATGACTCATAATGGGTATAAATTCTCCTGCCATTGTTCTCGTTTTAAATATCATTTTACTATCGGGTTCTTTCAAATCTTCGTACGCGGTATCTTTGGTCGGGATAAGCGGAATACAATTGATTACATCAGCCCCGAGTGCAGCGCATGTTTTGGCTACTTCAGGGATGTGATTTTCGTTCACCCCGGGAATGATGATGGAATTGATTTTCACGGTAATCCCTTTCGCTTTTAGCAATGGAATACATTTGAGTTGCTGTTCCATCAGGATTCGGACGCCTTCCTCGCCCCTGTAAATTCTTTTGCGGAAACGCACCCACTTATACACCCCAGCTGTAATGGCCGGATCAACTGCATTGATGGTGATGGTGACATGCGAAACGCCTAACTCAGCCAACTCGTCAATGTAAGGTTCCAGTTCAAGTCCGTTCGTTGAGATGCAGAAAATTTTTTCCGGGAACTGTGCTTTCGACTGACGCATGGTGGCGAGGGTCTCTTCGGGATTGGCAAAGGGATCGCCGGGACCGGCAATGCCTATCACCGATAAATTCTCTAAACGGGAATCCAGTTCCTTTAAATACTCCACTGCCTGACGGGGATTTAATACTGAAGAAGTTACCCCGGGGCGACTTTCATTCACGCAATCGTATTTCCGGTTGCAGTAGTTACACTGAATATTGCAGGCCGGCGCTACCGGTAAATGTACGCGGGCATGACTATGCCGGGCTTCCTTGTCGAAGCAGGGATGTGCCGCCTTTATATCATGAACTGTTTCCATATCAAATAATCCTTTAAATGTATTTATAACCAACCGGCGAATTCTCCTGCTTGTATTCAATCAGGGCATTTACTACGCGGTCGAATAATTCTTGCGTTCCTCTGTAGCCAAGATGATGCATCCTGTTGGCTCCGAAACGATCGTGAATAGGGAATCCGGCACGTACCAGCGGGATTTTCCGTTCTCTGGCAATGTAGTAGCCCTTGCTATTTCCCAGCAACATATCAGGTTTAAACTCTTCAGCCTGTGCTCTTACGCCTTCGAAATCCTGATTTTCTTCAAAAAGCACCTCCATGCCTATTTCCCTGAGCCAGTCAGACAACGCTTTTCCCAGATCAAACTCTCCATAGAGCATTATTTTTTTGCCGAAAACATATTTATGCGCATCCACATAAGCATCCACAAGCCGGCCTCGCTCCTGCTGATATTTTTCGGGCACAGGCTTGCCACTCAAATTGCTGAGCAGCTCCATGAAACGATCGGAAGCCTCGATGCCGATGGGCATAGACATGGCGTTATTTTTAATGTAAAACTGCTTCTCCAAATACTCGCCTGCCGACAATACGGCATCCTGCTTCATTCTCCTGTTCTTTTTATTGTATCCTGTTCCAAATTCGATGGTCGCCCGTGCATTTCCCATCTTGCGGATAGCATATACCGGTGTTCCTCCTGTTGGAATCAGCTGATACTCGGCGGTGTAAACATTGTCGAGCGTCTCGCTGTAATCAGGCAACAAGGAGTATTTCAGACCAAAATCTTCCAAAATTTCTTTCAGATAGCGGATATCAGCAGGAGAAACGATGCCGGGCAACAGATTTACTGACGATGTCTTTCGCTGAAATTCAGCCAGTGTTCTTACAGTAGCCAATACGGTATTGTGAAAACCTTCGGCATGACTTCCGCAATAACTTGGCGTTGAAGTGTGAATAAATACCGGCAAACTGCGCGTTGCCCCATCAGCCTGCTCGTTATAATGATGGATATGCCCGGGAATATCTTCGCCAATGGTCTCCGACAAACAGGTTGATGCGATACCGATAACTTCGGGCTTGTACTGCTTGATAATATTGTTGATGCCAGTGATAAAATTGCGGCTTCCACCATAAATCGTTGATTCTTCGCTGAAATTACTGGAAGCGATATCTACCGGCTCTTTGAAATGACTAATCATGTAACGCCTGATGTAGGTGGCGCAACCCTGACTGCCATGGATAAGCGGCACACAACCTTCGATTCCTTTGAAAACTAAAGAAGCTCCAAGTGGTGCGCATAGCTTGCAGGAATTGCGGGCGGATGTGTATGTTACAACTTCTTTCATATCAAAGCTCTTTTTTTTGTAAATTTCCAAATCGGGCTCATCGCTGTAGCATATATCTCTTTGGCAAAATTCATCATGCCCTCGTAGCCGGCTAATGGTTCTTTACGTTCGTGATTGTGATCGCAAAACCCGAGCCCGATTTTGTGCGCGATAGGTCTCTCTTTCACACCACCGATAAAAATATCAGCCTGCTTTTCTTTCACGAAATGGGAAAGTTCCACTGGGTTCGAATCGTCAACTATGATTGTTCCTTCGTCGCAAATATTGCGGATAATCTCGTAATCGTCAGGCGTTCCGGTTTGTGAACCCACGATAACCGACTGCACACCAATCAGTCTAAGCGCTTTTACCAACGAGATGGCTTTAAATGCTCCCCCGACATAGATAGCAGCCTTCTTGCCCTGAAGTCTTTCCTTGTACCATGCCAGTTCAGGCATCAGTCGGCTCAACTCCGATTTTACCAGTTCACGTGCTTTTTGCATCATGTCATCATCCTTAAAAAACCGGGCAACATCATACAGTGCATCACTCATATCTTCAATACCGAAATAAGAAACCCGCATGGAAGGAACATTATATTCATCCTTCATCAGTTTAGCCAGGTAGTTCATGGAACCTGAACATTGTACCACGTTAAGCGCTGCGTTGTGGGCGTTGCAGATATCATCCACCCTGCCGTCGCCGGTAATGGTAGCGTTGACATGCACTCCCATTTTACGGTAGTAATCGAGCAAAATCCACAACTCACCGGCAAGGTTGAAATCACCGAGGATATTGATGCTTTTCTCCGGAGTAGGTTTGTTCCGCGTTCCCACTAATTTAAAAATAGCTTCGCAGGCCACTTTGTAACCATCTTTTTTAGAACCCTGAAAGCCGGGAGCCTGAACGGGAATCACCTGAATACCTTTTTCAGCTTCGAGTTGGCGACAAACACTTTCCACATCATCGCCAATCACACCCACGATGCAGGTTGAATAGATGAATGCCGCGTTTGGTTTATAGTGGTCGATCAGCTCGCCTGCTGATGCATACAATTTCTTTTCACCTCCGAAAATTGCATCCTTCTCCTGAAGGTCGGTGCTGAAACTGAGCCGGTGCAATTCAGGTCCCGACGACAAAGCCCCGCGGATATCCCAGGTATAGGCGGCACATCCGATGGGACCATGTATCAGGTGCAAAGCATCAGCAATGGGATAAAGCACCACCCTTGATCCGCAGAACACACAGGCGCGCTGGCTGACACTGCCGGCCAGACTCGCCTTGTTGCATTCTACTGTTTTTGCATAGGCCCCGGCCATCGAAATCTGGTTGAGGCGTTCATCAAGAATATTTGCCATATCAGTTGAATTTTACAGTACCAACTCCATTTTTTCTTCCTTGCAGGTAGCATCTTCATGAGCAAGGATAGCATCCAGCACTTTGGTGAGGAAATGCATACCACCTTTGTAGCCAACAAGCGGGAAATAGCTGTGACCTACGCGATCAAGCACCGGAAACCCTACACGAACAAAAGGCAGGTTCTCGTCCCTGGAAATATATTTCCCATAGGTATTACCAATCAACAAGTCAACGCCTTCGTTTTTAATCCAAGAATGCAACTGAAGCATGTCGGCTCTTTCGCCGCCCATCACTTTCACTTCGGGAACCTTATCTTTCACTATCTCGTTGATTCTTTCTTCGAAATACTTTCCGGGCGTACCACTCACGATATAAACCGGTTTCATATCCATCGAAACCAGAAACTCCGTCAATGGAACGAGGGTGTCTGGATCGCCAAACAGCGCTACTCTTTTACCGTAAAGGTATTTGTGCATGTCGGCAATCATATCCACCAAACGACCGCGATCGTCGGAAATATTTTCAGGCACCGGTACGTTGGCATGGCGGGACAGCGACATGATAAAACGGTCGGTAGCTTTCAAGCCGATGGGGATATCCAATTCTTCGAAACGCACTTTACATTTGTTTTCGAGTCGCACGCAGGCATCTTCAGTACAGAAATGTCCGAGGCCAAGCGTGAACTTGCTGTCGCCGGTGGCAATCAGTTCAGGAATGGTAGTTCCGCCCTTGGGATACATCACGTGTTTGCCTGTCATGGGCGCATCAAGCACATCCGAAGTATCCGGGAAAAGAATGATGCGGGCTTCCATTTCTTTGGCGAGACGTTTCACTTCTGCCATATCCGAAGGCTCCATCCATCCGGCAACGATATTCACCACATTCTTTTTGCGACCGCTGTTTGTAGAGAAAGCTCTCACCATACCGGTCAGCATGTTGGCATATCCGGTAACGTGCGAACCCACATAACTGGGCGTATTCGCGTAAATCACGTATTTTCCATCCGGAACCTGACCTTCTTCAATGGCTTTATTGATAATCTGCGGCAGGTCGTCGCCAATGGTTTCCGACAAACAAGTCGAATGCACGGCAATCACTTCCGGGTCATATACTTTGAAGATGGTTCCAATAGCCTGAACCAGGTTGGCCTGTCCACCAAATACCGATGAACCTTCGGTAAAAGAACTGGTTGCAGCCATTACCGGCTCTTTGTAGTGGCGTGTAAGCGCTGAGCGGTGGTAAGAGCAGCATCCCTGCGAACCATGACTGTGTGGGAGGCATCCGTGGATACCCAAAGCTGCATACATGGCGCCCACCGGTTGACAGGTTTTGGCGGGATTGACCGTAAGTGCTTTACGTTCAATCAATTTTTCGGGGGTATGTCGTAGTAACATAATGGTAGTTTTAAATCATTAATAATAAGCGTATTCAGCAACGATTACCTCTTCAGCTTCCCAAGGAGCTTTAATTTCCTTGAAAATTGATGTGTTGGTTATCATAGCGATATCTTTGTAAAAATTTACCGCACCTTCGAAACCGGCATACGGACCGCCGTAATCGTAGCTGTGAAGTTGTTTCAAAGGGATGCCCATTTTTTGCACCACATATTTCTCTTTGATACCGGCACAGAATACATCGGGTTTATATGTTTCGATGAGTTTCTCCATTTCGTAATGGCTCAGGTCATCGATTACCAGCATGCCTTTTTCCATATCGGCCATCATTCCGTCATATCCGTTGAATTCCATTCCTGCTTCTTCAAGCGCTTTAAGCTCTTCTGCTGTTTTGCGGGGATTGTATTTCTCCGGATCCTTTGTCATTTTCAGCTCTTCGATATTACGACTGTCGGCATCTACCTGAATCGATGGAATAACCCGGCGACCTTCGTAATCATCGCGGTGACCGAACTCGTAACCGGCAGCAACGGTAGTCATACCAAGTTCCACGAAAAGCTCCTGATAATGGTGCGCTCTCGAACCTCCCACGAAAAGCATGGCCGATTTTCCATCTGTTTTAGGTTTGATGGCATCAATCTCTTTTTTCACGGCAATCATTTCTTCCGCGATAACTTCTTCCACTTTGTCGATGAGTTCCTGTTCTCCAAAATACTGGGCAATTTTCCGCAGCGATTTTGCTGATGCTTCAGCACCAATGAAGTTCACCTTGATCCAGGGAATACCGTATTTAGTTTCCATCATTTCAGCTACATAGTTGATGGAACGGTGGCACATCACCACGTTGAGGTCGGCAGTATGCGAATACTCGAACTGAGTCAATGTCGAGTTACCACTGAAAGAGGCCACCAAGCTGATACCGCATTTCTCAAGAATTCTTTCGATTTCGAACTCATCACCACCGATGTTGTATTCTCCCAACACGTTGATTTTGTATTTGCCCTGCGGACCTTCATCATTCAAACCGATGACATGTTTCATCAACTGGTTGTTGGCGATGTGGTGACCAGCCGACTGCGAAACGCCTTTATAACCTTCGCACGAGAAACCGAACACGTTAATGCCAAGTTCAGCTTTCATCTCGCGGGAAACGGCATGTACATCGTCGCCTATCAAGCCAACCGGACAAGTCGAGAAAATACCGATACTTTTTGGCTTGAAGATTTCGTAAGCTTCACGGCAAGCTTGTTTCAGTTTTTCTTCACCTCCGAAAACAATGTTTGAATCCTGCATATCGGTAGAAAAGCAATACATCATGTAGTTCGGATCTTCGGGTGTGGGCGGTAAAGTCTGGTTACGGCGGGTAAGCCAGGCATAAAAACTACAGCCGATGGGGCCGTGCACTAAGTTCACAATATCGCGGGTTGGTCCCAATACCACCCCTTTACAACCGGCATAGGTACAACCGCGCTGGGTAATAATACCAGGGATGGTACGCACGTTAGCCTGAATTACCGGGATATTTGCCGGATCGCTTTCAACGATTGATTTACCCCTTTTTTTCGCTACTTTAGAAGGATATTTTTTCAACACCTCTTCCCGCCAGGCATAGGGATCTATTTTAAAATTTTTCTGTGTCATTACTGTAATTTTTAATCTAATGTCAAATCTCCGGTCTCGCCGGTTCTCACACGGATAGAGTCAATAGCATCCACGACGAATATTTTTCCGTCACCGCTATTGCCTGTCTGATTTACTTTGATGATGGTTTCAACCGCCTGATCCTTCTTTTCATCTGTTACCACGAGGGTAATCATCCTCTTTGATTTAAGTCGGGGCATCGCGTAAGTACCCGTGTATTCAGCAGCATCGAAGGGCGACAAGTCAATATCGGGGCCACTACCCCTTCCTTTTCCTCTTCCGAGGATGGGCATCGCGGTAAATGAAGGTAAACCGGCTTCAGAAAGAGCAATTTTGGTCTCGTTCATTTTGGTGATGCGCAACATGGCTAATATTAATTTCATAATGGCTGCTTTTTTAAACTTCCTTTTTGCCGGAAGATATGGTGTATGACTCAACAACCGGTGTTACAAAAATTTTCCCGTCACCAAACTGACCGGCTTCTCCGGTACGGGCAGATTCGAGGATGATATCAATCACATCCTGTTTGTCGCGTTCATGAATAACCATCATCAGCAGATCTTTGGGAAGTTCATCGTAAGTAACATTTCCCACTTTGATACCGCGCTGTTTCCCTCGTCCAAAAACAGACAATTTGGTGATTGCCGGAAATCCTGCATCAAACAAAGCTTTCATTACTTCTGCCGATTTTTCCGGACGAACTATGGCTCTTAATAAATACATAATATTTTATTTTTAATAGATTAATAATCAAGAAAATCAGTTCATAATTCCGAAATTGATAAGCAAATCTTCCAATTCCTGAATTGCAAGGGGTTTGGGGATTACCAGATTTTTATTATCATGAATTTTACTTGCTAAAGCGCGGTATTCATCAGCCTGCGGATGTTCGGGATCGTAATCGATTACTGTTTTACGGTTAATCTCGGCGCGTTGCACCATGTTATCCCTGGGCACAAAATGTATCAACTGGGTACCGAGTTTTTTAGCAAGCTCTTCAATCATCTGGTACTCATTATCAACCTTGCGGGAATTGCAAATCAAACCTCCCAGACGAACCGTGCCTGCTTGCGCGAATTTCACAATCCCTTTGCAGATGTTGTTGGCGGCATACATCGCCATCATCTCGCCCGAACAAACGATGTAAATTTCTTCAGCTTTACCATCGCGGATTGGCATAGCGAAACCACCACAAACCACGTCACCCAACACATCATAGAAAACATAATCGAGGTGTTTATCATCGTCATAAGCGCCCAACTGTTCCAGCAAGTTAATCGAAGTGATAATACCACGTCCGGCACAACCCACACCGGGCTCGGGACCGCCCGATTCAACGCAACGGGTATCACCAAAACCCGGCTTCAACACGTCGTCGAGTTCCACATCTTCACCCTCATCACGAAGCGTGTCGAGTACAGTTTTTTGCGCCAAACCATGAAGGAGTAAACGCGTAGAGTCGGCTTTCGGGTCGCAACCCACTACCATTACTTTTTTGCCCATTTCGGCCAGTCCGGCCACCGTGTTTTGGGTCGTGGTACTTTTACCGATACCACCTTTCCCGTAAATTGCAATTTTTCTCATCTTTTTTATACTTTAAAATGAATAACCTGTTTATGGCATAATTTTTAAATCTGTCATTCTTTATTCATTTTTTGTACCAACAGTGAATACTAACAATTCAATGAAATACAATTTTCTGGTTACGCAACTGAAAATAGGACGGTTAGATGAGGAAAAAATATTTTAGAGGGAGATCTTTTTTACACAAATCTGTTTTCAGGGAAGAGAAAAAAGCTACTTAAATGTAAGGAAAGTAACTACAATAATGGTGTTTTTACAAAATTGTAGGGGGAGGTATAAGATTAGAATTAATCTATGAAGCGTATATAGTTCTCATTTTTTGTGGAAGTGATCTTATTCTCTGTATCTTTGTTGTCGACAAAAGTTTTAAATACATTTTCTCTTCAATAATAATGTTCGCTTTTGAATTCTCTGTTGCATGTGATGTCCGGAACGAACCTGAGATTTATTGATTCATTATCTTTATATCAATAGAATAATAATACTCTTTTAAAATTCTTACTTTTACAACCAAAATAACCCGATCAATTATCAACAAGATTTACCCATGCCAACCCGACTCCTCACCCTCCTCCGCGGCATCAATGTAGGCGGAAACAACATCATCAAAATGGCCGACCTGAAAGCCTGTTTCGAAGCTATGGGTTTTACAAATGTGGTTACGTATATCCAGAGCGGCAATGTTCTTTTCGATGCTGAAGATGCCGATACAAACCTACATACCAGCGTGTTAGAACAAAGATTATCGGAACAATTCGCTTATGCTTCACGCATCGTGCTGATTACGCAGGAGAAACTGCTCAGGATTATTCAACATGCTCCCGATGGCTTTGGCGTTTATCCTGAAACATATCGTTATGATGTGATTTTTCTGAGACCGCCGGTTTCGGCAGCAGAAGCCCTGTCGAAGATTAAAACAAAAGAAGGGGTGGATTTTGTAACTGCCGGCGAGGGTGTGCTGTATTTCTCACGTCTCAGCAGTAAATCATCGCAAAGCCACATGACAAAGTTGATTGGAACAGCTATTTACAAAGAAATGACCATCCGCAACTGGAATACGACTACACGGCTGGCAGAATTGTAAAATGTTGTTTACCAAACACCTCCTCAGCCTCTCCCTGAGAAACGACCGCACCATTCCGTAACACGATCACCGATGTCCCTAATTTCCTTATTTCAGCCGGATCATGACTCACCATTACCGACACCGAGTTGAGCATGGCATGTGCCTTTTTTACTTCCTGCTGAAGACTTTGCCGCATTTCATAATCGAGAGCCGAAAGCGGTTCGTCGAGCAAAAGCAATTCTGGTCTGGCGGCTAACGCTCTTGCTAAGGCAACCCGTTGCTTTTGTCCGCCCGATAGCTTATGTGGCTTTTGTTTACGCAACTCGCTCAAACCGAAGGTGTGCAACAAATACGCTATTTCATCCGGTCTTCTCTCCTGCTGCGCGAAAGCGATATTGCTCTCCACGCTCATATTCGGGAACAAGGCATAGTCCTGAAACATATAACCGACATTACGCTTACGCGGATGCAGGTTGATTTTGGACGCGGAATCAAACCAAACAACACCATCGACTTCAATATACCCTGAGTCCGGCTTTGTCAATCCGGCTAATATCCTCAACAAAGTAGTTTTTCCGGAACCGGAATGTCCGGAAAGACAAACCAACTCATTTCTATTTATTTGGGTTCGAACATCCAGCATGACTTTTCCTTCGGATGTCTGCATCGACTTTAAAATATCAATTTTGATCATGAACGGAATTTCTTTTGGGCGTTTATACTGAAAATAAGCGTGAGCAACACCAACGAGACAATAAATAACACCAATGAATACCGATTTGCGGCGCCATAGTTAAGCGATTGCACCTCATCATAAATGGCGATACTTGCCACACGGGTCTCATCCGGCATATTTCCGCCAACCATGATAATGACGCCAAACTCGCCGATACAATGCGCGAAAGTCATCGCCACCGCCGTAATTATAGCCGGTATCACATTGGGGACCAACACCCTGAAAAAAGTTTCAATTTCTGATTTCCCGAGCGTGAAAGAAGCCTCACGGAGACTCGCGGGCAGAGCGGTTAAGCCATTTCGCAAGGGCTGTATCATAAATGGCGTACTGGATATGATACTCGCTAAAAGAACACCTTCGAATGAAAATGCAAGTCTGATATCGAAATACTGATCGAGCCAGTTACCCGGCCAACGATCGGGACTATAAGCGACCAGCAGGTAAAACCCTAACACAGTGGGGGGCAATACCATCGGCATGCTGATAAGCGCTTCAACAAGAGGCTTAAAAACCAATCTTTTGTAAGATAGTAACCAGGCAACCGGAAAACCAATCAACAACAAAATCAGGGTCGTTAATCCAGCCAACTTCCCGGTAAGCAACAATGTTCCAATAAATTCTTCCAACATGGGCATTTTATTTTATTCTGAACAAATACTTCTCAACCACCCCTCATTCCGGGACTGAATATCCCCATTTCTCCCAAATACTTTTTGTCTCCGGAGATAAAACATAGGCTTTGAAACGAGCGACTTCAACATTATGCCGCGACCTCTTTATCTGCACGCAACTTTGATCAATGGGATCATAAAGATGTTGAGGAATAACATAATAGCGTCCCTTCCCTTTCATTTCAGGCGTCAACACCAGCGACATAGCGATAAAACAGATCTCCGTATTGCCCGTGAAGGCAAACTGCGCTGCCTGCGAGATATTATCCGCGACAACAATTTTCTTTTTCAGCGCTTCATACACTTGCATCTTTTTCATCAATTCGACCGATCTGCCGCCATAAGGTGCAGTCGCCGGGTTTGCAACAGCAATCTTTTTTATACCAGGGTCTTTCAACAAGGCAAAACCTTTTTGGTCAACCGGCAACCTCGTGCTATACATCACCAATTTCCCGCGAGCATACACATCCACGGAACCTGTGGTGAGGTTTTTACCTTGCAATATCAATGGAAATTCATCATCGGCAGCCATGAATAAATCGAAATTCGCCCCGTTTGATATTTGCTGAACGAGTGTTCCCGATGATCCGAAAATAATATCTATGTTCGTTCCAGGATGCTTTCTTGAATAATCTGTTTTTATCTCTTCAAGGACATAACGAAGATTTGCCGCCGCGGCTACATTAACTTTTTGTGCCGATACATTTTTTGCTATAAATGCGATTAAAAGCAATACTATAAATTTTTTCATAGGTCTTACTTCTTTTTGTTTTTTGTATTCAGAAGAACCGGATTAAAAGTAAACATCACATAAGCCCATTGTGGGGAACCTGTTGCTATAGTCACGGAAATAGCTTTGGCTAATCCGGTATTAGCGGTGACGAAATAACGGCAATAACCAACCTGAACAGTTGAAATCTTATTCAGCTTATAGTTTATCAGTAAATCCAGTTCCGATCCGAGATCTTTGCCTGTTTCTACGCCTGCCTTCTTAAGTGACAGATCGGTATAAAACAGATGAAAACTGCCTTCTACTGATATTTTTTCATTGATATTCAATCGTGTACATCCGTAATAATCCAGCAAGCCTTCCGTAACAGGAGTATTCCAATAATCCATATAACCATTAAATGTGTGATCGGCTCCATACAATTTCTTGAAATTTTGCTGTACGCCATCAGCAAAATCATCCGCATCACCACTGAAATAGTCACCCCCAAGACTGAAGTCAACCGATTTAGTCAATCGGCAATTTACTTTTAATGCCAGCATTTTACCTCTCATTAGATACCCTTTCTCATTTTCCCCGGTTTGAAAATAAGTTGTCAACAAACCAGAAACAGGGAAATCAGCATGCTTGTATCCCAGATTTCCACCTAAAGTGATTCCATGATTCATTAGAATCTTTTTGTAGGCAGTTCCTATCCCTATTGTATCCTGCAAAGCTTCATCCACTACGATTCCACTAACAGTCAGAGATTTTGTTAACGGATATGTCAACCACAAGTAATTCATCATGCGATATTTTGTTCCGGGTGTATAAAAAGTTTCCGAATTGATAGCTGTTTTATTATTATAGGCCGAAGCTATATGAAGTTGAAACCGCTGAAACTGGTATGTGAGCAAAGCCAGATCATGAGAATTTCCGGTAAGACTCCACGCTGGAGCAGAAAACAACCGATTGTCATCGTACTTAATCGCTTGCCTGCCTATCTTAAACCTTAGTCCGGGTGCAAGCGCTACATCAGCCCATGCTTCATAAATACCAACAGCTGAAGTTGAAGAAGCATGCGACTCCTGTCCGAAAACACGGGCATCCTGCAAAGTAACAAGCGTATTTAACTCTGTCGAATTCCATGCAAAACTCAAGCGGGAACGTTGCGAAGTAAATACTCCCGGATCGTTGTTTATATTCAAAGGCTTCGAGTAACCGTCACGATATTCCGATCTTGAACGAATCTCACCACTGATTAAGAGCTCTTGTGCGGACAGATTCAAGCTGATGAACTCACCGAGAATAAGTATCCACATAACCTGATTCAAGCTGCTTACTTTTCTGAACATCGTAAAATTGCAACCCACGTAAAATATACACCATCCTTTCATCAGCCTGAAAATTAAGTTGAAAGCCGGGAATCCATCTCTGAGAAATACGCGATCAGTTTTTCAAAGAACATACCATCAACATATCAAATTGAATATCAAAACAATAACACAAGAACAACACTTTAATAAGACGAACTTTACAACATTCAGGAAGGATTTAATATGGAAAATTACATTTATGTAGTAAATTTGCCTGTCAAAAAACAGGAAGATGAACGAAGATTTAAAAATCGCTCAAACAGGAGACAAGCAGGAGAAATATATCACGCTAATCTCCCAATTACAATCACTTACATCCGGCGAACCGGACGCTGTAGCTAACTTGTCCAACATCTCCGCCGCGCTGAAAGAAACCTTCAACTGGTGGTGGGTAGGATTTTATCTGGTAAAAGGAGATGAATTGGTGTTGGGTCCGTTTCAGGGACCGATAGCCTGCACCCGTATCCGGTATGGGAAAGGCGTTTGCGGCTCAGCGTGGAAAGAAAAGAAGAGTTTACTCGTTCCTGATGTAAATGCCTTCACGGGACATATTGCCTGTAGTGCAGCATCGGTTTCAGAAATTGTAATACCGATATTGAATAAATCAGGAGAAGTCGTTGGTGTGTTGGATGTTGACAGCGAACGCTATGATGTGCTGGACGATACCGATGTCCGGTTTTTGGAGGAAATCAGCCAAATTTGCAGCAAATTCCTGTAAAAATGATAATCGTTATGCTTTACGCGATTATTCACACCTTGCAAATTTCACAAGTTAACGCCTTCAGCACGCAACATCTGTTGCTTTAAGGCAAGTCCCCAGCGATATCCTCCCAATCCTCCATCGGCACGAACAACACGGTGACAAGGAATCAAATATGCGATGGGATTAGCCCCGATGGCGGTGCCTACAGCCCTGACAGCTTTTGGTTTCCCGATTGCATTGGCTATCTGCGCATAAGTTCGCGTTTCTCCTACCGGTATTTCTTGCAACGCTTTCCAGACCAATCGCTGAAAAGATGTGCCCTGTGGACACAATCCAACAGGTTCTTTCAGTTTGAAAATCTTATCTCCCAACAACTTTACCTGTTCTGATTCTTCAGTAAAAGCAACATCTGGAAATCTCCGCTGTAAATCAACCAATGCAATTTCTCTGGTTTTTGCAAAAACCAACGCGAATAAACCTTCTGTTGTATAAGCCATACAACATGTTCCAAATGGTGAGGTGTAAAATCCGTAATTCATTCTAATTAGTGGTTAGTGGTCAATGGATAGTGGTTAGTGGATAATGGTTAGTGATTGCGTCAATTAACCACTAACCACTTTCCACTGACAACTAGAAAGAAATCTTCGCTTTCAGGAAGACATTTCTGCCTGGTTCTAAACGATTAATCCCCCTGAGTGACGACAGATGCTCTTCGTAAGCCAGGTTCATAATATTGTGTATTCCACCCATGAATTGAACCTGAATCAAGCCCATCTTTCGGGGTGTAGTATGAAATCCGGCATTGAAAATTGCATGGCGATGGGCTTCCTGATTTTCTCCATGTTCCTCTTCCGACTCATATTCCCAATCCATTTCGGCATAAGCACCGATTTTATCATGAAAATGATAATGCAATTTCACAATTCCATGCAACGCAGGGATAAAGGGCAAATGCTCTTTTGTTTTTGCATCAACTGCATACACATACGAAGCATGTGTTTCAAATTCAAATTCGTGCGAAATCAACCATTTTAAGTCAAATTCGCCACCCAAATACAGAGCCCGGTCGACATTGGTACTGATCCAGGCTGGTATACCCGAATACATTCCTTCCTTTTCTGTAATCAAATCAAAAAGATAATTGGCAAAAATATCAGTATTGAACAATAATTTATTTCCCGTATACGCATAGCTCAGGTTTGAGAATAATCCCTTTTCCGGTTTTAAATTCGGATTGCCAACCAACGGCATACCCAACTGATCTATGTATTTGAATCTCTCTTCGATGGATGCTACCCGGTATGCATTAGCAACAGAAAAAATAAGTTTATGGCGTTCAGCTGGTTTAAATGCAACATCAATGTGCGCCGAATAAGCCAGTTCGTTTTTAGTTCCTTCTTGGAACAACACTGTTTTGTTTGCAGGCATTTCTGTCCTGACACCATTCACGTACTTGTGTTTGGAGATCTCCCTGAACGCTGTATCATTGGCAGTTCTGATAAAATCAAGTCGCAATCCGGTATTGATGGTCCAGTATTTCGGGTCCACCACCCATTTATGTTGAGCAAAAACTCCGACATCAAACATGTTAGCCTTTGGGGTGGGCTGCTCCCGGATCACAATGGTATCGGAAGCTGTCGAGATTTTCATTCTGGAGGTTTGCTGATCGCGGTTCCATCCTTCAACCCCAACGGTCATGGTCTCATAGTCATTAAAATACAAATCCGCGGTAGCTTTTAATCCGGAAGTAACATTGTAACTACCCGGAAATACGGCAGTAGTAGGATTAGCAATATTTTCCACCTCTCTTTTGATATTTTGCGTATATGCTTTGATGCTCAACATCTTCAGCACATGCGATAAATCCCTGAAAACATATTCTCCGTTCAATTGATTTCGTGCAAAACCTAAATAACGCACCGTAGCATTGGGAGTAAAAACACTTCCTCCGGGTAATCCGACGTTCCAGGCCTCAAAATGATTGTAGTTAACCAGCAACTCCTGATTATCGCCATTCCTCATTCCTCCTTTCAACCCCCAGGAGGCATCATTAAACTGGCTATTGGGCAGCTTCCCTTCCGGAGTCATGGTATTTTGTGCCATACGGTAACTTCCGTCTAAGGCCAGATACCAGTCCTGGTTAGTCATGTTGACATTGAGATTATTTTCCCATAAACTATTTACAGTATGAAATCCGGTTGAAAAATGACCAGTGGTTTTAAACCTCTCTGTATAACCGGGGCGTTTTGTGATAAAATTAACCACGCCCCCCATGGCACCTGTACCGTATATAACAGAACCTGCACCCTTAATCACTTCAATTTTATCTAAATTCCCCATATTGACAGTCGACAACACACCGGCAATATCCGATGCTGTTTGCATCCGGTCCCCATCAGCCAAAAAGAGTAGTTTTGATTCTGAAAAACCCCGGATATTCACCGAAGTTGCCCAAATTGCATCACGACTCAGCGCTACCCCCGGCACATGATGCAAGGCATTAGCCGGTGTAATAAAACCGTGACTAACAGCTTCTTCACCCTGAATCATTTGATAAGGAAAATTCAACTTGTTGGCCAGTATACCCTGCACGGTTATTTCAGATATCTGTTTATGGGTAAGTGAATCTGCAATTTCATGATCGTGATCATAATTATGATGTTGCGCAAATACAACAAAAGGTAGCATCAGAACTACCACAATCGAAAATATTATTTTAAACATTCGGTCTGTTTTTTGTAAGTAATTTTAAAACGTGCAAAAATACAAAAAAGTTGTCACAAACTTTGTTTTACGCTAACAAGTCAACTTTCAAAATAGCATGCATTTACTTATAGAACAACTGTATAAATATTGTAATAAATAAAATTATTGTATTATCTTTGTTCGCCTTTTCACGTAAAAAGACAATTCAGGATGAGATTTATTGTAACATTACTAATAATCATATTCTCGGCCTCCTTTCGTATTTTCTCCTGCACAAATTTAATTGCGGGGAAACTGGCGACTGTCGATGGCTCAACGATGATTACCTACGCAGCTGATTCCTACGGGTTATTTGGCTCATTGTATCATTTCCCGGCGCGCACCTATCCTCCGGACACCATGCTCGACATCTATGAATGGGACACCGGAAAATATCTTGGACAGATAAAACAGGTTGAAAAAACACTCGCCGTCATCGGCAACATGAATGAGAATCAGGTTTCGATTGCTGAAACAACTTTCGGAGGCAGGGAAGAATTAAGAGATACCACCGGTATTTTAGACTACGGTAGCCTGATGTACATTGCACTGCAACGTTCCCGTTCTGCACGCGAAGCCATCCGCATCATGACCTCACTGGTTGAGGAATATGGTTATTACAGTTCCGGCGAATCATTTACAATTGCTGATCCGAACGAAGTCTGGATCATGGAAATGATAGGCAAAGGGCCTAAAAACAAAGGCGCTGTCTGGGTTGCACAACGTATTCCTGACGATTGCATTGCAGCCCATGCCAATCAGGCCCGCATCACCACCTTCCCTTTCGACGACAGGAACAATTGCCTTTATTCGGTTGATGTCATAGCTTTTGCCCGCGAACAGGGTTATTTTAAAGGCAAAAATAAAGATTTCAGCTTTTCCGACACCTATGCTCCACTGGATTACGGTGCATTTAGAGCCTGTGAGGCCAGGGTGTGGAGTTTCTTCCGACAGGTAAATCCGGAGATGGAAAAATACATCACTTATATCAAAGGAGAGACCGTGGAACGCATGCCCCTTTGGATTAAACCAGCCAAAAAACTGAGCGTTCAGGATATGAAAAGCTTCATGCGGGATCAGTACGAAGGTACCGAACTTGATATCACGAAAGGATTTGGTGCCGGACAATACGGAAGTAAATTGCGCTTGAGTCCCCTGAGTTTCAAAGTCGACGGAGTTGAATACTATCACGAACGCCCGATTGCCACCCAACAAACCGGTTTTTCTTTTGTCGCCCAAATGCGCAACTGGCTACCTCCTTACGTTGGAGGCATCCTCTGGTTTGGAGTCGATGATGCTGCCTCATCGGTATATGTGCCCATGTATTGTGGCATCAACAGCGTACCGGAATGCTTTAGCGAACAAAACGGTAGTCTGCTGGAATACTCTTCCACGGCAGCTTTCTGGGTTTTCAACCAGGTATCAAATTTTGCTTACCCAAGATATTCTCTTGTGATGCCCGATATAAAAAAAGTTCAACAACACTGGGAAACAAGCTTTCACACCATGATACCGAGCATCGACAAAACGGTTACCGGTTTGCCTGAAGAAAATGCCCGGGAATTCCTGACCACTTTCAGCCATACGCAGGCCACGAATGTCACTGCTGCCTGGAAAAAGCTGGGAGAATTTTTGTTAGTTAAATACTTAGATGGTGTTATCAAAAAAGAAGAAAACGGCAAATTTCTTCAAAACGACAAAAAAATACCTGCAGAAATCATTCGCCCGGGCTATCCGGAAGAATACCTGCGACAACTGATAAAAGAAACTCCGGGCATGAAAGCCAAAACGCAGGAAGAACTGAATAGCCGCAAGTCAATGGAACAATAAATATTTTTTGTACCTTTGCGGCAAATTTCAGAATTATATGCTTGAAAAAATAATCATCCTCGACTTTGGTTCTCAAACCACCCAGCTTATCGGCAGAAGATTACGCGAGTTAAAAGAGTATTGCGAAATCGTACCTTACAATAAATTTCCGCAAAAAACCGACGACATCAGGGGAGTTATTCTCTCCGGGAGCCCATTTTCGGTTTACGACCCAACTGCTTTTACAACAGCTCTTTCCAACATCAGAGGGAAATTTCCGGTATTGGGAATTTGTTATGGAGCACAGCTGATGGTACATCAGGAAGGTGGCAAGGTCGAAGCTGCCGGCTCGCGGGAATACGGTCGTGCCAATTTATCGTACATAGCTGATGGAGATGAACTTTTCAGAGGCATATCTGCCGGATCTCAAATCTGGATGTCACACGGCGACAGCATCACACAACTTCCTGAAAAATTCAGGAAAGCAGCCAGCACTGAAGATGTAGAACTGGCAGCGTATAAAATTGAAGGCGAAAAAACATGGGGTGTTCAGTTTCATCCGGAAGTGTTCCATACCCTTGATGGGATGCTGTTACTGGAAAATTTCCTGAATATTTGCGGATGTAAGCGCGACTGGTCACCGGCTTCATTTATTGAAACAACTGTCAACGAGCTAAAAGCTCAACTTGACAACGACAAGGTCGTACTCGGACTCTCCGGCGGTGTTGATTCTTCAGTTGCAGCGGTTTTACTTAACAAGGCGATAGGCAAAAATCTGACCTGCATCTTTGTTGACCACGGACTACTCAGGAAAAATGAATTTGAAACTGTATTGAAAGATTATGAGCATCTGGGACTGAATGTAATAGGAGTTGATACACGGGATTATTTCTACGGATTACTAAAAGGAGTCTCTGAACCTGAAAAGA
This sequence comes from Paludibacter sp., assembly GCA_034928085.1. Lineage (GTDB taxonomy): Bacteria > Bacteroidota > Bacteroidia > Bacteroidales > Paludibacteraceae > Paludibacter. The sequence goes on along the minus strand of JAYFPG010000056.1, from coordinate 1,623 downwards.
AACGCAAAATTATCGGTTCAGCTTTCATTGATGTATTCGACAAAGAAGCGCACAAAATAAAGGATGTAAAATGGCTTGCCCAGGGAACAATTTATCCCGATATCATAGAATCACTTTCAATCACAGGTACAACCATCAAATCGCATCACAACGTGGGAGGGTTACCCGAGAAAATGAATTTGAAGTTGTGCGAACCTTTGCGTTTATTATTTAAAGATGAAGTGAGAAAGGTAGGGACTGAGCTTGGCATGATGAGCCACCTCATTAAACGGCATCCGTTTCCGGGTCCCGGATTGGCAGTGCGCATATTAGGAGATATAACTCCCGGGAAAGTAAGAATTTTACAGGATGCCGATGATATCTTCATCAATGGACTCAGAGAATGGAATTTGTATGACAAAGTCTGGCAGGCCGGAGTAATTCTGTTGCCTGTACAATCGGTTGGTGTAATGGGTGATGAAAGAACCTACGAAAATGCGGTCGCATTACGCGCGGTAACTTCAACCGATGCCATGACGGCCGACTGGGCTCAACTGCCGTATGAATTTCTGGCAAAAGTTTCGAATGACATCATCAACAAAGTAAAAGGAGTGAACCGGGTGGTTTACGATATCAGCTCAAAGCCACCTGCAACCATCGAATGGGAGTAAGTCATGATCGACACGCATGCACATTTATATGCTGAAGAATTTGATTCCGACAGAGAGGCAGTAATCGAAAGAGCTAAGGCTGCCGGAGTTACGAATATTATTTTACCAAACATCGACAGCAGTTCACTGGATGCCATGCTTAAGCTTGAAGAGCATTATCCCGGCTATTGTCATGCTGCAATAGGATTACATCCAACCAGTGTAAATGCTGATTATCAAAGAGAATTAAGCCTGATTGAATCTGAATTAAAGCGTAGGTCATACCTTGCCATTGGTGAAATCGGTATTGATTTGTATTGGGATAAAACCTATATCAAAGAACAAATACTGGCATTTCAACAACAACTGAAGTGGGCATTGGCATACAATAAACCGGTCATTATCCACGTTAGAAATTCATTCAGGGAAACCATGCAGGCTATGGAACCATTTAAAAACAGCGGTTTGACTGGGATATTCCATAGTTTTGGAGGAACATTTGAAGAAGCTACCGAGATCATTGAGTTTGGTGGGTTTCTGCTCGGAATAAACGGCATTCTTACGTTTAAAAATTCAATGCTCGGAGATGTTCTAAAACAAATTGAGTTGAGACATATCGTACTTGAAACAGATGCGCCATACCTCACGCCCGTACCATATCGGGGCAAAAGGAACGAAAGCGCTTTTCTGTCATACACAGCACAAAAGATAGCCTTATTACAGGCAATACCCTATGAAGCTGTCGTTAAACAAACTACGAAAAACGCATTAAACCTTTTCAAACTAAGTTCAAAATAATCATTATCCGTTTTGTTTACTTAAAAAAACATTTTTTGACTTACAAAATAATTTATTTTTATTTGTATGTCATAAATTTTTGCTAACTTGCGCCGCTAATTCGGAGAGGTGCTCGAGTGGTTGAAGAGGTACGCCTGGAAAGCGTATATACGGTGTGGAATCGTATCGAGAGTTCGAATCTCTTCCTCTCCGCAAA
>JAYFPG010000023.1:0-28261 GCA_034928085.1 Paludibacter sp. | reverse complement strand
CGACCCCCTGATTATGAGTCAGGTGCTACTAACCAACTGAGCTAAGGGCCCTGCTTTTTACAAATCTTTTATTATCTTTGCAAAGCGATTGCAAAAGTAATATTATTTACCGTTCCTGCAAATAATAGGAACTTTTTTTTTTGAATATATGATGGTACCTGAACAGGTAAACACCCTGATTTTCGACTTTGGAGGCGTAATTTACGACATTGACATACAGCTTGGTATTGATAAACTGAAAAAACTGGGATTTACAGATGCTGATGAATATATCGGACATTTTGCGCACAACGATTTTTTTGTTCAGTGGGAAAATGGTCAGATTGGTGTGGATACTTTCCGGGATGAAATCCGGAAAAGATGTGTGAAAGAAGTTTCTGACCAGGAAATCGACGATGCCTGGTGTGCCATCATGCTCGGCATCCGGGATGAAAGAATTGAATTATTGCAGCAACTGCGTAAAAAATACCGCCTGTTGCTACTCAGCAATACCAACCCGCTGCATATCTTAGTCAGCACCAAAAACGAACTGGGCAAAAGAGGACTCAGCATGGATGATTTGTTCGACAAATGCTATTATTCCTACGAAGTGGGTGCGGTTAAACCCGGGAAGGAGATATTTCTGCATCTGTTACAGGATGCTGATGTAAAGGCTGAAAACTGCCTGTTTTTGGATGATGGAAAGAAAAACATCGAAACGGCCGCCGCGCTGGGATTCAACACTTATCTGGTAACACCGGGACAAAACCTTGATTTTTTATTGTAAATAAGGGGTGTGTAAATTATAATCAGGGGACATACGCGATAATATTTAATGTCTGGGGATATGACAAATGTGGTTAAAAAAAATTATGCTGCCACTGTCGGATTTTTCGACGGGGTACACATGGGTCACCGTTTTCTGCTTGCTGAATTAAAAAAAGAAGCGGCAAAGCGGGGACTGAAAAGCATGGTCATCACGTTTAAAGTGCACCCCCGGAAAGTATTGCATGCTACCTACCTGCCGCAACTGCTCACTTCAGCCGAAGAAAAGCGGGAACAACTGAAATCAACCGGCATAGATGAGGTGGTGGAACTGGATTTCACGGTTGAGATGGCGCAACTTACCGCTGCTGAATTTATCAAACAAATTCTGGCCGAACAATTAGGCCTTAAGCTGCTATTGGTTGGTCACGACCACCGCTTCGGCAGAAACAGAGAAGAGGGCTTTCCGGAATATGCTGCTTATGGCCGGCAAAACGGGATGGAAGTCATACAGGCAACCCGCTATAGCACCGAACAGTTCAGCCACATTAGTTCGTCGGAAGTCCGCAACGCCCTGATAAAGGGAGATGTTGAAAGAGCAAACACCCTCCTCACCTACCCCTACGCCTTTACTGGTTATGTAGTAACAGGCTTTCAGGTGGGTAAAAAAATAGGGTTTCCAACCGCGAACCTGAATCCGGTGGAACCCGACAAGCTGATTCCGGGTATCGGAGTTTATGCGGTACTGATTGACTGGAAAGGAAATTCCTACAAAGGCATGATGAATATCGGTCGGCGACCAACGCTCGACAATGGAGATGCAGTCAGCCTCGAAGTACATATCATCAATTTCGATGCAGACATCTATCATCAACAACTAAAAGTAACCTTTATCCGGAAAATAAGAGACGAAAAGAAATTTAATTCTGTAGATGCGTTGATTGAACAATTAAAAATGGATAAGGAGGCTGTGTTGGGAGCTAATAGCTAATAGTGAATAGCGGAAAACGGAGAGCGGAAAACGTAGACTGGAGACCGTAGACTGTAGACCCTAGACTGTAGACCCTAGACTGAAAAAATTTTTGTAAATTTGCCGAATAGAAATTCAAAAATGCAAATATTATGTGTATGAAACAACTAATTTTATCCCTGTTAATCGGTATGACACTGATCGGATGTAACTCGAAAAACCCGTTCTTCTCTGAGTATGAGAACGAATACGGTATTCCACCGTTTGAAAAAATTAAGACAGAGCACTATTTGCCGGCTTTCAAAGAAGGCATTAAACAGCAGCAAGCTGAATTCGATGCTATTGCTGAAAACGCTGAAGTTCCAACATTTGAAAATACCATTGAAGCACTTGAGTTGAGTGGCGTATTACTCGACAAAGTATCCTCCGTATTTTTCAATTTATATTCAGCAGAAACAAATGATGAACTGACAGAAATTGCAAATGAAGTATCTCCGCTCTTATCAGAACATGGTGATAATCTCTATTTGAACGATAAAATTTTTGCACGCATCAAAGCCTTGTATCTCAACAAAGAAAGTCTTTCATTGAATGATGAACAGAACCGTGTTCTCGAAAACTATTATAAGAATTTCGTGAGAAGTGGTGCTGACCTGAACGAAGAAGACAAAGCAAAATTACGAGACATCAACAAGGAATTAAGCATGGCCGAACTTACCTTCGGGCAAAACCTGTTGGCTGAGAACAATGCCTATCAACGTTTTGTAACCGACGAAGCTGAACTGGCCGGTCTGCCGGAAGGTGTAAAACAAGCGGCTGCTGAGGCTGCCAAAGAAGCCGGTCAGGAAGGCAAATGGCTTTTCACGACTTCAAAAGCCAGCTTCATGCCGGTATTGCAATATGGCGAAAACCGTCCGTTACGCAAAGACTTATTGCTGGCGTGGGCCAACCGCGGTGACAATGGAAACGCGAACGACAACAAGGAAACCATTAAAAAAGTGATGCAGTTGCGCATTCAGCGTGCTAACCTGCTTGGTTTTAAAACACCGGCACATTTTATCCTGGAAAACAAGATGGCCAAAACACCGGAGAAAGTGTATGAATTTCTGGCAACGGTATGGCAACCGGCTTTAAATCAGGCAAAAAAAGAAGCTTATGACTTACAAAAGCTGATGGATGAGGAAGGTAAAGGTGAAAAATTAGAAGCCTGGGACTGGTGGTATTATGCCGAGAAACTCCGGAAAGCCAAATACGACTTAGATGAAGAAGCTATTCGTCCGTATTTCAAGATGGAGAATGTGCGTCAGGGAGCATTTGATTTGGCTGGCAAGTTGTGGGGACTTCAGTTTACGGCCCTGACCGACTATCCGAAATACCATCCCGATATGGAAGCTTTCAAGGTAACCAATGCCGATGGCTCGCTTGTGGGTGTACTCATCACCGATTATTACCCGAGACCCGGGAAACGTGCAGGCGCCTGGATGAACGAATACCGGAAACAACATTACCGGGATGGTCAGAACATCCGTCCGGTTATTGTGAACGTGGGTAATTTTACCAAACCGACATCTGACAAACCTTCGTTGTTGAGCATGGACGATGTGCAAACGCTTTTCCATGAATTCGGACATGGATTGCATGGATTATTAGCTCAGAGCACCTATTTGAGTCTGTCGGGCACCAGCGTGGTGCGCGATTTCGTGGAGCTCCCCTCTCAGATTATGGAAAACTGGTGCTTCGAACCTCAGGTGATGAAAACTTACGCCAAACATTACGAAACCGGCGAAGTGATGCCCGATGAACTGATGGAGAAAATTGAAAAGGCCGGCACCTTCAACCAGGGCTTTGTGATGACAGAATTGTTATCTGCCGCCATCCTCGACATGGATTATCATACGCTCACCAATGCAGACGATTTGGATGTAAATGCATTTGAAAAAGCTTCGATGGAGAAAATGGGTATGATTCCTGAAATCATTGTACGTTACCGTAGTACCAATTTCAACCACGTTTTCGGTGGTGGTTATGCAGCCGGCTATTACAGCTATACCTGGGCTGAGGTGCTCGATGCTGATGCCTATCAGGCTTTCGTTGAAACAGGTGACATATACAACCAGGAAGTGGCTACTTCATTCCGTAAAAACATCCTTGAAAAAGGAGACTCGGAAGATGCCATGACACTTTACCTCAAATTCAGGGGTAAAGAACCGGATCCATCTGCCTTGTTAAGAAAACGCGGATTTATTCAATAGCAAATACATATATGAAGAAGTCCCCAACTATCCAACAGTTTATTAAACCCGGTGTATCGCTCGCGGTGCTGCTCGTGTTGCTCTATTTGGTTAGTTGGGGACTTAACTTTTACTTCATACGCGACGTACAGCATTACCAGGCGGCAAGTACCAGATTACTGGAGCCAAACAACTTTTGGCTGATTACCGGCATCTTTCTCATAACGGTACTTAACCTGCTGTTAATCGCTTTTATTAACAATAAATTTTCTATCATCAGGGAGCGATCTTTTCTGCCCGTATTTTTCTACGCCCTATTTATTACTTCCTGGAAAGAAAGTCATTTCCTGATTTGCTCTCATTTGGCTGTTTCTGTATTTTTAATCAGCCTGATGATTTTCATGGGCATGTACAAAAACAGGACTGCCGTAATTCCTGCTTTTTGGGGAACACTTTTCATTTCTCTTTCAGGAATGCTGAACCCTGTATATTTATTCCTGATTCCCCTTATCTGGATTGGTTTCGTTCAACTAAAATGTTTCTCGACACGCGTATTTCTGGCCTCCCTGATGGGCATGCTGATTCCGTGGGTATTCTATTTCTCCTATCAGTTGTATGCCGGCAATGAAATTGTTATTTTCAGGACACTATTCGAAGAGTTTCAACCCGGTTTTTTACTGAAGGCGCTTAGTCTCTACGAACAAATATATATTGTCGCGCTTATCCTGATTATCATCATCAGTTTATTCGGCATTTACAACAACTTGCTGAATGATTCGGTGCAAAACCGCAAGAACATCAATGTACTGGTACTCATGCTTGTTTTCCTGATCCTGCTGATATTTGTTTTTCCAAAACACGCGCTGGCATTCCTCCCCCTGATTGCATCATTGATGGCGATGTTGCTTGCACATCCTTTTACCCTGCAAAAAACAAGATTTTACATCATCCTGTTTTTCATTGTTGTAGCGATTCACGCCGGATACATGTACATCAACTATTTCATCATATAGTCAATGGAAAACTTCATCGAACTGGGATACCTGGGACTATTTATCGCATCTTTCCTGGCGGCAACGGTCGTTCCTTTCAGTTCTGAAGTGGTATTCTCGGCGCTCGTATTCGGCGGTCTCGATGAGTGGACCTGTGTATTCGTTGCCACAGCGGGCAACTGGCTCGGTGGGATGAGTTGTTATTACCTCGGGAAATTAGGGAAAATAACCTGGATAGAGAAATACCTGCGTGTTAAAAAAGAAAAGTTAGACAAGTGGCTTATCCGGTTTCACAAATACGGCGATTGGTTTGCTTTCTTCTCCTTTCTGCCGGGCGTAGGTGATGCTATAGCCGTAGCTTCAGGCTTTTTTCGCTGCAATGTCTGGATTGTTGCGGGAGCCATGTTGTTTGGTAAATTCGTGAGATACATTGCCTGGATGTATTTTCATGGCTTAATTTTCTGATTTTTGTATAATATTTTTATTTTTTCACCCTTATATTCTGCCAATAATAACTACTTTTGAGAGCTAAAATCCAGCTTGTCGTTTATGAATTCAAAATTTATATTGTCCCTCTTCCTGATGCTCCTGTGCATGACAATGCCGGCATTTCCGACAGTGGAACCTGAATTCATTCCTAAAAAAGTTAACTTCGGGTTTAAGGCGGCTGAAAAAAGAAAAATTGATGTAATCATCATCCACTCTGTTTACAACGCTTCGGGTGGCGAAAAATACGATGTTGACTTAATTATCAGGCAGTTTGCCCGCTACAAGGTCAGTCCGCACTACCTCATCGACAGAGCAGGCAAGATATACAGGATGGTAGCAGAAAAAGACATCGCTTACCATGCGGGTGTAAGTCGGTTACCGGATGGTACTTCCGGCATCAACAGCCGTTCCATCGGAATAGAAATAATCACCTCGCTGGATGAAGCGCCATCAGTCCTGCAAATAGATGCTACCGTAGCATTGGTGCAATACCTGCAAGAAAAATATCCGATAAAATATGTATTGCGACACAGCGATATAGCTCCCGGTCGCAAGACTGACCCCTGGAATATGGATTGGGAAGCGTTTGTGGGACGAATCGGGAAGATAAAGGATGAATAACACTTTTCGAACATATATATTAATGCTGTTGCTGGGATTGATTTCCGGTCAGCAACTCTTTGCCCAAAAGTTACTTGAACAACGCATTTCCGATTCGCTAACGGTAATCGCCAATGCATCGGTCATGTCTGATAAAATCAACCGGATTAAAATTGATGTCAATCGTCCGAATAAAACCATCATCGTAACTGCTGCCGACAACTTCGGGTTTCTGCCCTTTCGCCGGGAGAATGTCGACAGAATCAATCAGGCGCTGAAATCCATTCTGGGAAAAACATATCCGGGTTACACCATCAGTGCGCAGGCATATAACCGGGATATCGAAACATTAATTCCTAATCACCTGAGAGAAAATAAAGATAGCAGTCGGTTATTCAAAAACAATGGGTTACACACCCCGCTTGTAACCAAGCTTTCGGTCCCATACACTATCGACAGGGGACTGCAAAACAGGAATATAGCCTTGTGGAACAGTCATGGAAAGCATTTCGGTCGGCAAGAAGGCCGTTGGATATGGCAGCGTCCGCGGTTATTTTTATCAGTTGAAGACTTGTTAACCACTGCTTTTGTATTACCCTATCTGGCTCCGATGCTGGAGAACGCGGGCGCACAAGTCTTCATTCCCCGTGAGAGAGATACTCAAACACATGAAGTTGTAGTAGACAATGACGACCGGAATCAGTCGCGTTACAAGGAATCAAACGATAGATTTCACTGGCAAAAAGGAGAAACCGGTTTTTCAAACAAAAAAGCATTTTATGTATATCCGGAGAATCCCTTTACCATGGGAACCTACCGCTTTGTCAGGACAACAACTGATCCGGAAGAAACAAGCCAGGCTGAATGGATTCCCAACATCCCGGAAAGAGGGATGTATGCCGTTTATGTCTCCTATCGTACAGTAGAAAACAGTACGGAAGATGCATATTATACCGTACATCATCTGGGAGGTGAAACATCATTTTCGGTCAATCAAAAGATGTATGGTGGCACCTGGCTTTACCTGGGACATTTTATGTTTGATGAAGGATTAAATCAGGACGGGAAAGTGACACTCAACAACCTGAGCCGGGATAAAAACAACATACTCACTGCCGATGCGGTAAAATTCGGGGGTGGCATGGGAAATATTGCCGTCAAGCCTGTTCCCATCAGTCAAAACAGCGATTTGGTGTTAAACCCCGACACACTGGCTATAACAAGCAACTATCCCCGTTTTGCCGAAGGAGCCAAGTATTGGTTGCAATGGGCCGGTGTTCCCGATTCCATTTACAGTCGTACGATCAACACCAACGAGTATTCTGACGATTTTCAATCCCGTGGTTTTTGGGTAAACTACCTGACGGGTGGTTCAGTGGTTAATCCGGGGACAGGCGGATTAGGTGTTCCGGTTGACATGGCATTTTCCTTTCATACCGATGCAGGAACCAAAAAAAATGACTCGATTATAGGCACTTTGGGTATTTGCACGGTTGGCAACAACAATGGCGACACAATTTACAAAAACGGGGTTTCCCGTTGGGCAGCCAGGGATATGGTAGACCTGATTCAGTCGCAAATTGTGGAAGACATACGCAAAACCTGGCATCCCGAATGGACCAGAAGGGGTATCTGGAACAGATCTTACAGCGAATCGCGGGTTCCGGAAGTTCCGACCATGCTGCTCGAACTACTCTCGCACCAGAATTTCGGAGACATGAAATACGCGCTGGAGCCGGGATTCAGGTTCACTGTCAGTCGCGCCATCTATAAAGGTATTTTAAAACACATTGCCTTCACCCACGGAACTGAATATGTGGTACAACCCTTACCGGTTGAATCGTTCAGTTGCACATTCGCAGGTGAAAGAAAAGTCAGGCTGCAATGGAAAGCGGTTCTCGATACCCTTGAACCAACAGCAACACCTGACAGTTTCGTTGTTTATACCCGCATCAACGATCAAGGGTTTGACAATGGCAGGATGGTTGCCGGAAACACTTTCGAAACGAACATTAGTGCAGGGAAAATTTACAGCTTCAAAGTTACAGCCGTCAACCGGGGAGGTGAAAGTTTCCCGTCGGAAATACTTTCAGCCTATAAAGATCCCCTGAAAAAAGAAACAGTACTGATTGTAAACGGATTTGAACGCATCGGCGGACCAGAAAGTTTCTACTTCTTCTCATTAGCCGGCTTCATGACCGACAAAGATGGCGGTGTACCTTATCAGTACGATTTAAGCCACACCGGCACTCAATATGAATTTGGAGTTGACGTACCCTATACAGACAATGAAAACCCGGGATTTGGAGCCAGTAAATCAAACGATGAGAAGTTGATTATTGCCGGTAATACATTTGACTATCCTTTTTTGCACGGGAAATCAATCAAATCTGCCGGATATTCATTTGTGTCAACCAGTGTGAAAGCTGTCACATCCGGCGATATAGACCTGCACGCATATAAAGCTATTGACCTGATTTTGGGAAAACAAAAACAAACTATGTCAGGAATTGTAAAAAAAACACCGGAATTTCAAACTTTTCCATTAGATTTGCAGCAAAAGTTAACGGACTATTGTCACAAAGGTGGCAATTTGATGGTCAGCGGCGCTTATGTAGCTTCCGACCTGTATAACAAGGAAAAAGGGAATGAGGAAAATTTCGCCACCAACCTACTGAAAGTAAAACCCTTAGATAAAGATACGATTATTTTCAGCGGGTTATTGTACGAAAGCAAGCATCCGGTTTTCTTCAAAGGAAGAAGGCAGTTTGAATATCATCATACGCTGAATAACAGCATGTATGCCGTTGAGGATCCGGATTTATTAGTACCGGTCGACGAAAAAGCATTTATTATATGCCGGTACGAAGGAAATGATTACGCCGCAGGAGTAGCTTATGCCGGAAAATACAAAGTATGCACGTTTGGGTTTCCGTTTGAAACCATCAAAGATAAAGATTCACGGGATCGCATTATGTTGGCTGTATTACATTTTTTCAACAATAAAAAACAACCCTAAAAAACCAGGATATGTATAAAAATTTTGCACTTACCATTGTTTTAACCCTGATCATGTTTTCATGCGGCAGATCAGGCGTTGTGCTGCCATCAGCCACGGGAACCAGATATGAAATTTTAGTGGTAATGGATCAGACTGCCTGGAAAGCTCCTGGAGGCCGGGCATTGGTAGCCTTACTGGATCAGGATATGAAAGCCATGCCGCAAGCTGAACCGGTTCTGAGTATCATGTACTGTCAAACAAAGGATTTCGGTGATATTTTAAAACCAAGCCGTAACATCCTTATTACTGAAATAAATCCCCGCTTCGAAATACCGAAGATAACCTATGGTCGGAATACCTGGTCACAGCCACAAACCGTTGTTAAAATTGAAGTGGCAAGCGATTCGGCTTTAACCGTGTTGCTAAATGAGTCGGGTAACAAAATCCTGGATTATTTCCTGACAACAGAAAGAAACCGCCAGATTGAAATCGGCAAGAATTACATCAACCACAAAGCCAAACAAGAAATTGAAACAATTTTCGGCATTCAGGTGGATATCCCCAGCGAGTTAACAAAAGTCACTAAAGGTAAAGATTTTTACTGGATTACCAACGACCACCATCACACCCGGAAGGATATGGTTATCTATTCTTATCCTTACAGAGATAAAAATACCTTTACAAAGGAATACCTCATCGCCAAAAGAGATTCATTTATGAAAGCCAACATCCCGGGTGAATTTGAAGGTTCATATATGGGCACTGAGTTGGTTCACTATCAACCGATATTAAGAGAAATAAATGTAAACGACACCTATTGCGCAGAATTAAGCGGACTGTGGCGGATGTTCAATGGCGGTTCGATGGGCGGTCCGTTTTACAGTCATACCCGCGTCGACGAAATCAACAAACGGGTAATCACGGTAGAAGGATTTGTTTTCGCTCCCGGAGCTAAAAAACGTAATCACATCCGGCAATTAGAAGCAGCCATATACACGGTGAAACTTCCGCAGGAAATCAATGTAATAAAGGAAGTATCAGTTGTTGCCGACAAAAAAGACACTAAATAAAATTCACACAAGATGATAAACAACAAAACAATCATAGCCATTACACAAGGAGATATCAACGGAATCGGTTATGAAGTCATATTGAAAACCTTAGCTGAACCACGGGTTTATGATGACTTCGTACCGGTAATCTATGGTTCTTCAAAAGCAGCCGGATTTTACCGCAAACAACTTGACATTCAGGGTCTCAATCTGAACATTATCAACTCCGTTGAAGAAGCCCACGCAAAAAAAATCAACATCATCAACTGCACCGATGAAGACATACGGGTAGAGCCGGGCAAAGCAACCGAAGAAGCAGGTAAAGCCGCGTTTGCCGCCCTCGAAAGAGCAACTGCCGACATGCAAAAAGGATTAGTAGATGCGTTGGTTACGGCTCCCATCAACAAGAAAAACATCCAGTCGGCGGAATTTCACTTCCCCGGTCATACCGAATACCTCGAACAGGTTTTCGGAGAAAAAAACTCTTCCCTGATGTTGCTGGTGAACGATGTGATGCGGGTTGCAGTCGTAACCGGGCATATCCCGGTCAAAAACATTGCCTCTGTCATCACCAAAGAATTAATCCTGGAAAAGCTGAAAACACTGAATCAATCACTGAAACAGGACTTCACGGTTATTCGTCCGCGCATTGCGGTGCTGGGTTTGAATCCACATGCAGGAGATGAAGGCGTAATTGGCGATGAAGAAGAAACCATTATCAAACCCGCGTTAGAAGAAGCGCAAAAAGCAGGACTGCTCTGCTTTGGTCCGTATGCAGCCGACGGCTTTTTCGGCAGCGGACATTTCAATAAGTTCGATGGTATCTTAGCCATGTATCACGATCAGGGATTGATTCCTTTTAAAACCGTTTCGATGGACAGCGGGGTTAATTACACCGCCGGATTATCAGCGGTACGCACCTCTCCTGCCCACGGAACTGCTTACGACCTGGCCGGACAAAACCTGGCTTCAGAAGAGTCGTTCCGACAAGCCTTGTTCATGGCGTATGACATCCTGCAAAACAGGAAATCAGATCAGGAAATTCGCTCCAACCCACTGAAAGTAGAAGAAAGAAGAGAAAGAGGGGGGAGGATAGCTTAAAACTAAAAGCGGAGAACGGAAAGCTAATTCAGCTCTCAGCTTTCCGTTCTCCGCTTTCCGCTTTTCGCTAAATTAATACGCTGCCTTAAATTGCTCCAAAAACCTCACATCGTTTTCCGAGAACATGCGCAGGTCTTTAACCTGATATTTCAGGTTGGTAATACGTTCAATTCCCATCCCGAAGGCGTATCCGGAATAGATTTTTGAATCGATGCCACAGTTTTCGAGTACATTCGGGTCCACCATGCCACAGCCCAGAATCTCCACCCAGCCGGTATATTTACAGAAAGGACAACCCTTTCCGCCACAGAGGTTGCAGGAGATATCCATTTCGGCGCTGGGTTCGGTAAACGGGAAATAAGATGGACGTAACCTTATTTCGGTCGACTCACCAAACATTTCTTTGGCAAAATACATCAGCGCCTGTTTCAAATCGGCAAACGATACATCTTTATCGATATAAAGTCCCTCTACCTGATGGAAAAAACAGTGGGCGCGGTATGAAATGGCTTCATTGCGATATACCCTGCCCGGGAAAATCATCCGAATCGGGGGCTTTTGTTTTGTCATCACCCGTGTTTGTACCGATGAAGTATGTGTTCTGAGTACCACATCAGGATTTTGTTCGATGAAGAAAGTATCCTGCATATCCCGCGCCGGATGTTCCGGTGCAAAATTCAGGGCACTGAACACATGCCAGTCATCTTCAATTTCAGGACCTTCGGCAATGGTAAAACCGATTCTGGAAAATATGTCAATAATTTCATTTTTAACCAATGACAGCGGGTGCCTTGTACCCAGGCGTACAGGTTCAGCCGATCTTGTCAGATCCGATTTTTCAGCCTGACCGGCAGCATCACTCAGGGCTTCTTTCAGACTGTTGATTTTATCCTGAGCTTCATTTTTAAGCTCGTTCAGCAACTGCCCTACTTCACGTTTTTCTTCATTGGTTACATTTCTGAATTCATTGAACAAAACCGACACTTCACCTTTCTTGCTCAAAAACTTAATTCTCAGGGCTTCCACTTCATCCACGCGGGTAGCACTCAAACTCCTGATTTCATTCAGCAATGCTTTTATTCTTTCTTTCATTCCAACATATCGTTTATTAGCCTGCAAAATTAATGATTTTTTCGCAAATATCCCCGAAATAGAATATTTTCGTTCACAACCCTCGAAATATCGAAAATATTAGCTTATTTTTGTGTGTTTGAAAAAGACAATACAATATGAGCATAGCAGGTATATTGAATTTTTTAAGTGATTTAAAAGAAAATAATAACCGCGAATGGTTTGCCGAGAACAAACATCGTTATGAGGAAACCAAAGCTGATTTTGAAGCTATCAGTCAATCCCTCATCAACGAAATTGCACGTTTTGATGAAGACATCAAACACATTTCAGCAAAAGATTGTGTCTTTAGAATTTACAGAGACACCCGCTTCTCACAGGATAAGACTCCCTATAAAACACATTATGGCGTATTCATTGCTGCCGGTGGTGGCAGAAAAAGTGTACGTGGAGGATATTACCTGCATTTCGAACCCGGTAAGTCTTTTGTGGCCGTCGGGGTCTGGTGCCCTCCTCCTGATGTACTCAAGGCACTCCGGCAAAGCATCTTCGACAATATTGAAGAATTGAAAGAAATAACAGGTGAACCAGCTTTCAAACAATACTTTCAGGGATTTTATGAGGAAGAAAAACTGAAAACAGCTCCGAAAGGATTTCCAAAAGATTTTCCGGACATTGATTTACTGAAACTCAAGCATTATATGGTCGAGTACACTCTACCGGAAAGTTTACTGGCTGAAAAAGATTTTGTCGCTCAACTTGCCCGCATCCTGAAAACGGCTCAGCCCCTGAATGCTTTTCTTAACTTTACGGTTGATGAAGTGTCCTGATAGTAGCATAATAACTGATTAAACAATTAATATATGGAAATATTACCCTTCGTTAAAAACGATCCTTACCTGGAGCCATACGCAGCTGCAATTTATGGCAGATACGATTATTTCCGTCAGATTGAAAAGAGATTGCTTACAGAAAGCCACTCTTTGTCTGAATTTGCAACCGGTTATCTGTACTTTGGGTTGCACCGGCTTACTGACGGATGGGTTTTTCGCGAATGGGCGCCGAATGCCACTTCCATCTACATGATCGGGGATTTCAACAATTGGCAGAAGCATCCTGACTATCAATTAAAAAAACTTCAAAACGGCATTTGGGAAATTAAATTACCAGAATATGCCATCACACACAGTCAACTCTACAAACTTCTTATACAATGGGAAGGTGGTGAAGGAGAAAGAATTCCGGCATGGGCCAGAAGGGTCGTACAAGACCACGAAACAAAAATCTTCAGCGCGCAGGTATGGCAACCTTTACGTCCCTATAATTTCAAAATCAAGAATTTTAAACCGCAAACAAAACCACTACTCATCTATGAATGCCATATCGGCATGTCGGGTAGTGATGAAAAAGTTTCCACCTATAACGAATTCCGAATCAATGTCTTACCAAGGGTAATTAAGGCCGGCTACAACTGCATCCAACTGATGGCCGTTCAGGAACATCCTTATTACGGTTCCTTCGGGTATCATGTTTCCAGTTTTTTCGCGGCATCATCCCGTTTCGGAACTCCTGATGAATTAAAAATACTGATTGATGAAGCACACGAAAACGGCATAGCCGTCATTATGGATATTGTACATTCTCACGCGGTTAAAAATGAAGTTGAAGGATTGGGGCGATTCGACGGAACTCCTTATCAGTATTTCCATGGTGGTATCCGCAGGGAACATCCGGCCTGGGATTCCCTTTGCTTCGATTATGGCAAACCGGCCGTTATACATTTTCTTTTATCGAACTGTAAATACTGGCTGGAAGAATTCAAATTCGACGGTTTCCGCTTCGACGGCGTTACGTCTATGTTATACAGAAGTCACGGACTCGGGGAAGATTTTGGCGATTATGCATCTTATTACAACCTGAATCAGGACGGAGATGCCATCTGCTACCTGACACTGGCTAACAAACTGATACACGAAGTAAACCCAAACGCCATCACCATTGCCGAGGAAGTCAGCGGCATGCCGGGGCTGGCCGTAAAAACAGAAGATGGCGGTATAGGCTTTGATTATCGCATGGCCATGGGGATCCCCGATTTCTGGATAAAATACATCAAGGAAGTCCGCGACGAAGACTGGAAAGTCGGACATATATTCTGGGAACTGACCAATCGCAGGGCAGACGAGAAAACAGTCAATTACGCAGAAAGTCATGACCAGGCTATGGTTGGAGATAAAACCATCATTTTCAGACTGATTGATGCTGAAATGTACTGGCACATGCAAAAAGGAGACAACACCCTTACGGTCGACAGAGGCGTTGCACTGCATAAAATGATCCGGCTAATCACCGCGACTACCATCAACGGAGCCTATCTCAATTTCATGGGGAACGAATTCGGTCATCCCGAATGGATTGATTTTCCGCGGGAAGGTAACGGTTGGTCACACAAGTACGCCCGTCGTCAGTGGGAATTAGTTGATAATGCGCAATACCTGTATCACGACCTGGGTGTTTTCGATCGCGACATGATTACGTTGATTAAATCCGTACATGAATTTAACCAGTTACCTATTCAGCAACTATGGGACAACGAAGGCGACAAGGTACTTGCCTATCAGCGTGGCAATCTGGTTTTCGTTTACAACTTCAACGGCGACAAATCTTTTGTGGATTACGGTATTCTGGCCGATAAAGGCAAGTATAAAGTAATCCTCAACACCGACAATTCAAAATACGGCGGATACGACTTGGTGGATGAAAGCATTGAGCACCTGACGTTGTCGAAACCGGTTCATGAAAGCGGAAAAGAATGGCTGATGCTCTATTTACCTGCAAGAAGCGCTATGATTCTGAAGAAAACAAACTAAAAATCCGGATTTAACAATCGAACATAGCTATTGTGCTACTGTAATAATTGTTAAACCAACCGTACTGAAACACAAAACCACGGGTAAACAGATTATGTGTATTTCAATCAAAGAGGCTTGTTTCAACCACTTGCCTCTTTTTTCTTCTAAAAATCAGGTTCCGACTGTTAACCAAATATATCCCCGTGAGCACCACCACCCCGCCGAGTAATTCTTTCACGGTCAGCATTTCTCCGAGCACCGGCACAGAAAATATAGCCGTAAACACGGTCTGACTGAGCAGACTAACCGAAGCAACAGCCGGAGAGATATGTCCGAGGGCCTGGTTGATGGTGAGCCAGCCGATTACCTGCGGACCCAAACCGAGGGCAATGAGCGCGAGCCAGCTTTTGGTTTCGAAACCACCCATGGCAACGCCCGAAACAAGGCTGATAACTCCCAGGGTGATGGTACTGGTTATCATCGAGATGGCAGTAAATGAAAAGGTATCGAGCCCGGAACGACCTTTCCTGACGGTCAACAGATAAGCACCGTAGAACACACTCGCCAAAATCGCCAGGCCGTTTCCCAAATTGAGCTTGGTACCGAAAATCTCTTTGCTACCCACAATAATCAGCACCCCAATCAGCGCGACAAAAGTGCCGATCCAAAATAATTTACCGGGTTTTTCTTTCATGAAAAACAAAGCACCCAGTCCTACCCAGACAGGTGCTAAATTGGCCAGCAAAGTCGAAACCGATGCTTTTGAAAGCATGATGGAGGTATTCCACAAGGCGATATCCGAAGCAAACAATACACCGCAAATAATAGCTATGCCCACTCCCCGCTTGTCTTGCACCGGTTTTTTATAATACAACCAAATCGGTATAATGGCAAGAGTACCAAAAAATAAGCGATAGAAACCAGAGGCAATGCCGCTTACATCAGCCATTTTCACAAAAATGGCCGACCAGGATATGCAAATGATGCCTATAAATAATAAAAGGTAATTTTTAAACCCGGCTCCGGATGATGTCATGAATAATCTTCAGCGTAAGAATGTGCGTATTTTCTCACAATTCAGTTAATAAAAAATCACTAATATACAAATGCTTGACACCATCGATTGAGTCTTTCCACAACGAATCCATTGTAACAACGTATTTAGGATACTGGTCATCAATTGACAAAAGAGCTCCAAATTCACGTTCGATGGTTTGCTCACTTTCTAATTTATAAGCCACTTGTACATATATCTTTTCACCTTGTCTTTCTGCCACAAAATCGATTTCCTTCGTATCTAATTTTCCAATATAAACCTGAAAACCTCTTCTTTTTAGTTCGAGAAAGACAATATTCTCCAATATACCGGATATCATCCTGCTCCGAAACCCCATCGTGGCATATAGCAAAGATACATCTCCCACGTAAAATTTCTCTTGCGTTTTCAGAATTTCTTTCCCTTTGATATCGTAACGAGAAACACGATGCAAAATATAAGCGCCTTCCAACGCGTTCAGATAATTATAAACGGTGTTGATGTCAATTTTGCGTTGCTGATTTTTAAAAAAATCTGCCACATTCTTACCTGAAAAGGTATTACCAACATTATCGAAAGCGTATTTGATGATACGCTCCAAGAGTTCAAGATCTCTGATTTTGTATCGTTGCACAGTATCACGCAAAATCACAGAAGAATAAATGTCATACACCACTCTATATGCTGTTTCTTCATCATAGTTTGTGGTGTGTATCACCGGGAAACCGCCTTTTATCAAATAATCCTGAAATGAGTTTGCCTTATCAATCAATTTTTGAGGCGCATAGTGTTTCGTAAAATCCAAATATTCTGCATACGAAAGCGTATAGACAGGAATCTGTACATATCTTCCGGCAACATGTGTCGCCAGTTCTGAAGAAAGCAAATGAGAATTAGATCCTGTCAGGTAAACATCAACATTAAAATCCACCAAAAAAGCATTCACGGCTTTTTCCCAGGCTTGCACTTCCTGTATTTCATCCAGTATCAAGTAATATCGATCTGTTAACTGAATTTTTTCCTGAACGTAAGCATATAGCTTTTGGTTATCCGTTAGCTCAGAAAACGCAAAACTTTCGAAATTGACTGCAATAATCTGTTGCTCTTTTACACCACGCTGCAACAATTCCTCTTTCAACAAATTCAAAACTGTTGATTTCCCTGAACGTCGGATACCGGTTATAACCTTTATCAACGGTTTATCGATAAAGTTTCGAAGTATTTCTATGTATCTTGCTCTGAATATCATTTTTTATGGTTATGACCACAAAGATAATAATAATTTTAATGTTTTTATGGTTATACGCACAAATAAATCAAATCAATACTGATTCGTCCTCTCTCTTCATCATAAACAACAAAAAAGCACGCAAATTCACTGATTCTTACAAAACAAATAAGCAAAGATTTAAAATGGGTGTAACAAGACGTTTTTGCAATCATCGAAATAAAATTTCAGCAAAAAAACACTACATTTGCAACTTAATCATTTCAACATGCAAAAAAACTTACAACCCGAATATATCTTTGAAAGCAGCTGGGAAGTCTGCAACATGGTCGGTGGCATTTACACCGTTTTATCGACCAGAGCCGCGACATTACAAGAAAAATATGGCGACAAATTAGTCTTTATCGGACCCGATGTGTGGTGCGGGAAACAAAACCCCTATTTTGAGGAACTACCCGACTTATACCCCGAATGGAAAGCCTATACGTCAAGCAAATACAACCTGTCGATTCGCATCGGGAGGTGGAAAATCCCGGGTCGCCCCATAGCCGTACTCGTGGATTTCTATTACCTGATGATGAAGAAAAACGAGATTTACGGTCAGGTTTGGGAAACGTCCGGCGTGAATTCGCTAATGGCTTACGGCGATTACGATGAATCGTCGATGTTTGGCTACGCTTCTGGTATGATCATCGAAAGTTATTACCAGTTTTTCGGACTGAAACCGGAAACACCCGTGATTGCTCATTTTAACGAGTGGATGACTTCCTTCGGTGTGTTTTACATCAAAGAAAAATTGCCGGCTGTAGCCACTGTTTTCACTACCCATGCAACCTCCATCGGTCGTTCCATCGCGGGAAATCACAAACCACTATACGATTATCTGAATGAGTATTATGGAGATCAGATGGCACAGGAACTGAACATGGTTTCGAAGCATTCTACCGAAAAACAAGCTGCTCATCTGGCAGACTGTTTTACTACGGTAAGCAAAATAACGGCAAAAGAGTGTGAACAGTTACTGGACAAAAAGCCCGATGTGATTACCCCCAATGGTTTTGAGGACGATTTTGTACCGAAAGGGAAGGTTTTCAGCCGGAAAAGAAATGAGGCCCGAAAGTTAATGAAACAGGTCGCTGAAAAACTGCTGGGGTATGAGCTTAGCGATCATGCGTTGTTCGTGGGCACAGCCGGACGCTACGAATTCAAAAACAAGGGATTAGATGTTTTCATCGAATCGCTGAAACACCTCAACGACCGGAAAGATTTGCATAAACAGGTAGTCGCCTTTATCATGGTACCTGCCTGGATAAAAGGTCACCGGGAGGATTTGGCTAACGTGCTGCTCCATCCCGACCGGAAACTGCACAGTTCAAACAGGATAACCACCCACGATTTGCACGAGACACATCATGATGATGTAATGAAATCGCTGGAATGGTTTCACCTGAAAAACCTGAAAGAGGAAGCGGTAAAGGTAATTTTTGTGCCTGCATACCTGAATGGGTTCGATGGTATCTTCAACAAAAGCTATTACGATTTACTCATCGGACTGGACTTAACAGTTTTCCCTTCCTATTATGAACCCTGGGGCTATACCCCGCTCGAAAGTGTGGCTTTTCAGGTACCGACAGTCACAACCGACCTGTCTGGTTTCGGGGAATGGGTCTCGGACCTGCCACAGGGAATTGAAACGGGTGTAGGCATCATCCACCGGTCGGACTACAATGGACATGAAGTTGCTGTGAAGATTGCTGACATGATTTATCAATTTACCATCAGCAATCCTGCAACTGTCAAATCTATTCGTGAAAAAGCAGCTGTAATCGCCGAAAAAGCGCTTTGGAAACACTTTATCCGGTATTATGAGGAGGCGTATGATTACGCGCTTTTAAGAACAAAAAGCGGAAAACGGAAAGCGGAAAACGGAGAGTAAATAGTGGTTTATATTTTAAGTATTTAGGGTTAGTGGAGATGTTACAGCTATTCACTATTTGTTTGCTTTACGCTTTTTTCAATCGTTTGCATAAAAAACATATTAATATGTTTTAAAACATATATTTTATTTGTGTAATTATTATAACTTTGCGAAGTGTATTATAAAACATATAATATACTGTTTTCAAATAAAACATTCACCTCAAGCATTTTGAAGTTATGAAGATAAAAACAAATTTAGTAAACGATATAAGTTGGAAAGAACTGAACGTTAAATCCAACCTCCCGGAAAGTGTAAAGAAACTGGAAGAAATTGCCCGCAATATCTGGTGGGTATGGAACAGCGATGCGAAGAACATGTTTCGCACCATCAACGCGGAAGCCTGGAAAGAGGCGGGTTCCAATCCCATCCGCTTACTAAACATCCTGACACATGAAGAATTGACAGCACTGGGTAACGATGCTGCTTTTGTCAAAAAACTGGATGGCATTTACGAACGGTTTACCCAATACATGAATACTCCGTTCAACACCGAAAAGCCATCTGTCGCTTATTTCAGCATGGAATATGGTCTGACTGAAATTCTGAAAATATATTCAGGTGGTTTAGGCGTGCTGGCAGGAGATTATTTGAAAGAAGCAAGTGACTGCGCCATCAACATGACTGCCATCGGCTTTTTATATCGGTATGGCTATTTTACCCAATCGCTTTCGGTCGACGGACAACAGGTTGCCGTATACGAGCCACAAAACTTCAATTCGCTACCAATTGAGCAGGTCAAGGATGCAAACGACAACCCTTTAGTAGTGGAAGTTCCTTATCCCGACAGAACAGTTTATGCATATCTCTGGAAAGTTTCCGTTGGACGCATTAAGCTTTATTTATTGGATACTGACAACGACATGAACAGCGAGTTCGACCGCCCGATTACCCATCAGCTTTATGGTGGTGACTGGGAACACCGGTTGAAACAGGAAATCATGCTGGGCATCGGAGGCATATTGGCCTTGCAAAAATTAGGCATCGAAAAACAGGTTTATCACTGTAACGAAGGGCATGCCGCCCTCATCAACGTGCAACGCCTGGTGGATTACATGGCGGCCGGACTTACACACAACCAGGCATTAGAAGTCGTTCGCGCCAGTTCACTCTACACAGTACACACACCCGTTCCTGCCGGTCACGACAGCTTTACAGAAGAGCTTTTCATGAAATACATGAACGCTTACCCTGCTAAACTGCAAATCAGCTGGGATGAATTCATCGATATGGGCCGGGAACATCCGGGAAACAAGGAAGAAAAATTCTCCATGAGCGTGTTTGCCTGCAATACCAGTCAGGAAGTTAATGGCGTTAGCTGGCTGCACGGCAAGGTTTCGCAGGAAATGTTCAATCCTATCTGGAAAGGCTATTTCCCACAGGAACTGCATGTCAACTACGTAACCAATGGAGTACACCTGCCAACATGGACAGCCTCAGAATGGAAGAAAGTATATGAAAAATACTTCTCCCCTGACTTTTACAACGATCAGTCAAATCCAAAAATATGGCAAGCAGTTTATCAAATTCCGGATCAGGTAATATGGGATACGCGCATGTTCCTGAAAAACAGATTAGTCAATTTCATCAAGGAACAATTTGAAGACAATTGGTTTAAAAATCAGGGAGATCCTTCGCGCATTGTTTCCATACTCGATTCCATCAATCCGAATGCACTGATTATCGGTTTCGGTCGCCGCTTCGCAACTTATAAACGTGCGCATTTGCTGTTTACAGACCTTGAAAGGTTAGAAAGAATCGTGAATAACCCGCAAAAACCGGTTCAGTTCCTGTTTACCGGGAAAGCACATCCCGCAGATGGCGGTGGACAAAACCTCATCAAACGCATCGTGGAGATTTCACGCATGCCTCAGTTTCTGGGTAAGATTATCTTCCTTGAAAACTACGACATGCGATTAGCTAAACGATTGATCTCAGGTGTGGATATCTGGTTGAACACCCCTACCCGTCCCCTCGAAGCTTCGGGTACCTCCGGCGAAAAAGCGCAGATGAACGGTGTATTAAACTTCTCGGTATTAGATGGATGGTGGCTTGAAGGCTATGTAAAAGGAGCCGGCTGGGCACTGACTGACAAACGCACCTACGAAAACCAGGAACATCAGGATCAGCTGGATGCAGCGACCATATACAGCATGCTCGAAAATGAAATCATCCCGTTGTACTACGCGAAAAACACCAAAGGCTTTGCTACAGAATGGATTCAGTTTATCAAGAATTCAATTGCGCAAATCAACCCAAGGTTTACCACCAAAAGGATGATAGATGATTATCTGAATAAATTCTATTTCAAATTAGCCAAACGTTCGGCAATGCTAAAAGAAAACAACTTTGCGAAAGCGAAGGAAATAGCAGCCTGGAAAGAAAACATATCCTCAAAATGGCATGAAATTGAAGTGACCGAGGTTAACATCCCCGAAAAATTGATTCATGACCCACATGTAGGCGAAGATTATCCCTTAGAGGTAGTTATCGACACGAAAGGATTGAACGACAAAGGAATAGGAATAGAACTGGTTGTAGTAAAAAAAGACAAAAACAATAAAGATTTACTCCACGATGTTGAAGAACTGAACTTAGTTCGTACAGAAGGTTCAAAAATGTATTTCAGCATGGAGTACCAGATGAATCTGGCCGGTTCATTCAAATATGCATTCCGGATGTTCCCCAAGAATGAGGATTTACCTCACCGCCAGGATTTCTGCTACGTGCGCTGGATCTAATTTTTAACCATATAAGTCATATAAGAACCATATAAGTATTGCTTTTAAATAAATTGCTCAATCATGCAATTGAATTAAAGTAAATCAGCATATATGGTTCTTATATGACTTATATGGTTAATATTTAAAGCCTTCTTCCAAGTCGCACCACCATTTCCTTTTTCCACGCAGCAAATGTACCCTGCATTATTTGTTTCCGCGCTTCACCCACGAGCCACAAATAGAATGCTAAATTGTGAATGGAAGCTATTTGCATCGCCAATAATTCCTTGCTGATGAAAAGATGACGCAAATAGGCTTTGGTATACGCCTGATCAACATAAGAAGTCCCGTTAATATCCAAGGGCGAAAAATCATTTTTCCATTTCTCGTTCCGCATATTCATAATTCCTTCGGATGTAAACAACATGCCATTGCGACCATTACGCGTTGGCATCACACAATCGAACATATCAACACCCCGTTCAATCGCTTCGAGGATATTTTGAGGCGTTCCAACCCCCATCAGGTAACGGGGTTTATCCTGTGGTAGAATTTCATTTACCACCTCAATCATTTCATACATTGTATGGGTAGGCTCGCCAACAGCCAAACCACCGATGGCATTTCCTTCCCGTCCCAGCGAAGCCACAAACTCTGCCGATTGCTTTCTCAAATCGGTATAAACACAACCCTGTACGATAGGGAAAAAAGTCTGCGAATAGCCGTATTTACCGTCTGTTTCATCAAAATGCTTCACGCCCCTTTTCAACCACTGATGAGTCAGGGCCAGAGATTTTTTCGCGTAATCATAAGGCGCATTGCCCGGGGGACACTCGTCGAATGCCATCATGATATCCGCTCCAATCACCCGCTGTATATCCACCACATTTTCTGGTGTGAACAGATGTTTACTCCCATCGATATGTGAACGGAAATACGCACCTTCTTCTTTCAGTTTCCGGTTTGCCGACAACGAAAAAACCTGATATCCACCGCTATCCGTCAGAATAGGCCTGTCCCATCCATTGAATTTATGCAAACCTCCGGCCTGCTCCAGCACTTCCAGGCCAGGTCTTAAATACAAATGATAGGTATTACCCAATATAATTTGCGCCTTGATATCTTCCTTCAGTTCATGAAAATGTACCGCCTTTACCGATGCGACTGTCCCCACCGGCATGAATATCGGCGTTTCAATTGTCCCGTGATCGGTGGTTATAAATCCCGCGCGGGCGTTGGAGTTTGGATCGGTATGTAGAAGGGTGAAGTCCATAAAAATTTTAATGTGTTTAATGCGGAAAGCGGAGAACTGAAAGCGGAAAGCTATTTTTCAAAAACAAATTTCATCTTCGCTATTTGCTTTCAGTTTTCCGCTTTCCGCTTTCCGCTCACCGCTTAAACTTATGAAGTTTCTTAAAATCCGCTCCCCCACATCCCCTGATTTTTCGGGGTGGAATTGCACGGCATAGAAATTATCTTTTTGAATGGCAGCGCTGTAGGGCTGAATATAATCGGTAGTCGCGATGGCGTTCTCACATTTTTCAACATAATATCCATGTACAAAATACATGAAAGCCTCCTCTTCCACTCCTTTAAACAAAGGAGATTTCAGCGAAGTAATATTATTCCAGCCAATTTGCGGCACTTTAAAACCAGCTGTCTCCGGAAATTTCAACACCTTTTGTTCAAAGATACCCAGACATTTCGTATTGTTCTCTTCTGAAAAAGCACACATCAGCTGCATACCCAGGCAAATACCCAACACAGGCTGCTTCAGTGATTTAATCAACTCTACCATGCCCCGTTGTTCGAGGTACTGCATGGCTGAAGAAGCCTCACCTACCCCGGGAAAAATCACACGGTCGGCATTCCGTATTTCATCGTGACTATCGGTAACAACCGCTTCAATACCTATTCGCTCCAAAGCGAACAGTACCGAACGAATATTACCGGCGTTGTATTTGATAATAACCGTTTTACTCACTGAACAAGTTTATTTGTTTTGGTATCGGGAAAAACTACGGCAGGTTTGAAACTTTTAGCTTCTTCAAAGTCCATCATGGCATAAGACATGATAATCACAACATCTCCCATCTGTACCAAACGAGCAGCAGCGCCATTAATACAGATTACACCCGACCCTCTTTCACCGGTAATCACGTAGGTTTCAAATCTGGCTCCGTTATTATTGTTGACTACCACCACCTTTTCATTGGGAATAATATTGGCAGCATCCATCAAATCGGCATCAATGGTAATACTCCCAATATAATTCAGGTTGGATT
Source organism: Paludibacter sp. (assembly GCA_034928085.1). Lineage (GTDB taxonomy): Bacteria > Bacteroidota > Bacteroidia > Bacteroidales > Paludibacteraceae > Paludibacter. Next base: position 3,911 of record JAYFPG010000023.1, on the reverse strand, counting down.
CGGTAATCGAAACCCGGTGAATCTTTGATTTTAATACTGTTACGAACATCTGATATTATCTATTAACCTTACTTCCCCGCAATACACCGCGATACAACCTACGGTAGGTTTTTCCCAGTCTGTTGCAGGTTGCAGGGTTTTTGTATTGGCTATTTCAAAATATTCAAGTTCTAATCCCTGAATCTGATTAATCTCATTTTCAACCCATTGTTTTAACTTTTCAGGAGAAAAGGAGGGTACAAAGTTACGACATTCAAATAAAACTTTCGATATTCCGGCGGCAATTTTTCGTTGATCCGGTGTTAATCTTTCATTACGGCTGCTCATGGCCAGGCCCGACCCCTCTCTAACAATCGGACAATCAACTATTTGAATATCAAAACCAAATAACTCAGTCATACGATGTATAATCGACAACTGTTGAAAATCCTTTTCTCCGAAATACGCTTTTTGAGGTTTTACCAGACTGAAAAGTTTACTTACAATTTGCACAACCCCGTTAAAATGCCCGGGTCTGAACTGACCCTCCATCACCTGGTCCAATCCTCCGAAATCAAATTCAAACGGTTGTTTCAGCTCTTCTTCCGTGTAAATCACTTCCTTCGACGGCGCAAAAATCAAATCACATCCCGACATAGCCAACAACTCAGCGTCTTTTTCAAGATCCCGCGGGTATTTTTCTAAATCAACCGGATTATTAAACTGAGTCGGGTTGACAAACACACTTACTACCGTATAATCATTTTCACAAACCGATTGTTTTACTAAACTGATATGACCGGCATGCAAAGCACCCATCGTCGGCACAAATCCGATGCGCTTATTTCCTGTGGAACGAACAGCAGCAAGTGCTTCTTCGAGGCTATCCGTAGTATATGCTATTATCATATTTCAATTAATTCATAAAAAGTCTGCAAAAATACAAAAACTTATCGGGATTCATTCCGAAAAATCTTTATTCCAATTTTTTTCTGTATCTTTGCGTGTTCATTTATAAAATATTAAATAAGCCAGGCTTATCATTTGCATGAAAAAAGTCAATAAAGTCCTCTACATTTCCCAGGAAATCTTTCCTTACCTACCGGAATCTCCAATCGCGAATATGGGTCGATATCTGCCTCAGGCTGTTCAGGACAGGGGACGGGAAACGCGCACTTTCATGCCCAAATTCGGGGCAATCAACGAACGCAGGAATCAGTTACATGAAGTAATCAGATTATCCGGCATGAATTTAATCATAGACGACACCGATCATCCGCTGATTATCAAGGTAGCCTCCATTCAGTCTGCACGTTTGCAGGTGTATTTTATTGACAATGAGGACTTCTTCCAGCGCAAACATACCATAACGGATGAAAACGGGGAAGAGTACAGCGACAATGATGAACGTACCATTTTCTTCATCCGCGGCGTAATGGAAACTGTCAAAAAACTGCGCTGGACACCGGATGTAATTCACTGTCTTGGCTGGATGACTGCATTAGCCCCATTATACATCAAAAAAGCTTACAACCAGGATCCTTTCTTTAAAAATTCCAAAGTCATTTACTCTTTGTTTGCTGATGATTTTAAAAATCCATTCCGCGGACTGTTTGCAGATAAATTGCTACTTGAAGGTATCGAAAAGACTGATTTAACCTCTTTACAGGGCAATGAAATCGACTTTGTTTCGTTAAATAAACTCGCTATTGATCATGCAGATGGCATTATCCAATCAGTGCCGGGAACAAATGAACAGGTTTTAGAATACATCCGGGAGAAGAAGAAGAAATTCCTGCCTTACAGACATGATGAGGACTATGCCGATGATTATGTAAGATTTTATGACAGTGTTAGTTAACTAAAAGATTTATTTATATCTTTTTTTTATATGAAGAACCGTTTTTTGATGCTTATCGCGTCTTTTCTGATATTTATCATCTCTTGTAACGACAGCAATATAACCGACATGGGAAGCAGCATTCAGCCTCCCGGTGATGAGATTCTGGTTGCTGCCGACACTTTCAGCATTATTTCTGAAAATTACGCTGTAAGTTCTATGTTTTCACGTCCTGATTCATTCTTGTTAGGTACATTTTACGATCAAACTTACGGAACAGTACACGCCGATATTTTTGCACAGGTGGAATATGCAAAAAACCACGTTTATCCTTCTACTACCGTTCCGGATTCAATTTTACTTTACATCTCGTACCTGAAATACTTCGGAGACAAATACTCCCCGATGCAGGTAAGCGTGTATGAGATGAACAAAGACACGACATTCAACTACCTGACTCCCTATCCAACCAATCTGAATCCGGATGTTTTTGTTGACAAATCAGCCCCTTCAGCATTAATAGGAGAAAAAACTTTTACGGCTGTCGATGCCAACGGGACTGACTCGACGCTCGTTGCCATCAAACTATCGGACCCTTTTTTACAACGTTTTTACAACGCCCCATCCAACATCTATACGGATGAGGCGAAATTCCTTGATTTTTTCAAAGGGTTATACATTACTACTGAATTCGGTTCGGCCTCCATGCTGTATGTACGTCAGATTCAGATGATCTACTACCATCATTACACCTACACTACAAAAGATGTTAACGGCAACGACTCCACCGTAAAAGTTGATGTTTCTGTGCCATTTACTGCAAACCCGAGGGTACGACGAATAAATCGATTCCTGCATCCTGATAAGAATAACATCATCAGTCAGCTGGAAAGTAATAGTGAGCAGATTCATCACATCTCTTCACCCGCTAACATTTACACCCGGGTGAGTCTGCCTCTCAAAAGAATGCAACAAAAGATGGAAGGGAGCCAAACCAGAAGACTTGCCATCAACAATGCCAAACTGAGGGTTGACATCAACAACCTGAATGAAGAAGACTTTGCCCAGTCCATTCCTTCGAATGTATTGCTGATACGTGAATCTTCACTCAACCGGTTTTTTAACAAAAAAGAGCTCCCAACAGACTCCTGTGCCATATTAGGATCTTATGCCTACGAGAAAGACAGTGAAACCGGTGAGTATATCTATTACTACTCATTTGATATTGCCGGTCTTCTTGCACATGAATTCAAGCAAGCTAAAGCAAATAATACCACTGCACCTGAAAAATCTAATTTTTTACTGGTTCCTGTGAGATTAAAAACCAGCAGTTCAGGTAGTAGCACTACAATTACAGAAGTTGCCCAACAGTACTTATTAAATGCAGTAACCATTTGTGGCGGTAATCACCCGAAAAGACCCATTAAAGCACAGGTTGTATACAGTGATTTCTGACATTCACTTTAAAGATAAATTCCACATTAAAAGAAGTTTATTGGTATATTGAATTATTTTTTATACCTTTGCAGCCGCATTTTTTTAATCAACATAATGTCTAACCTACTAATTTATTAGTAACAAAAATTCAGAAATGAAAGAAAACATGGAACCGGCTGAAGAGCCGAAAACAAACCCGGAAGAAGCAACCCCGGTTGTTGAATCCACTTCTGTTGAAGCAGAAGCCACCGAAGAAGTTGCTGAAGTAGTTGCAGAAGAAGCAGCTCCTGAAGTAAAACCTGCGGAAATTATTGAAGAAGCACCGTCCAAAAAACAGGAAGCACCTGCAGCGCCCGTTGTAGAAGCTGAATTTGACTGGGATGCTTACGAAAAAGGTGATGCCCTGAGCGTATCAGCCAGAGAAGAACTTAAAAACATTTATGACAACACACTGAATGCCATCAAGGACAAAGAAGTGGTTGAAGGTACGGTTATTTCGATTAACAAACGTGAAGTAGTTGTAAACGTTGGTTACAAATCAGACGGTATCGTTCCGATGAGCGAATTCCGCTATAATCCTGATTTGAAAATCGGCGACAAGGTTGAAGTGTATATCGAAAGCCAGGAAGACAAAAAAGGACAGCTTATCCTTTCT
>JAYFPG010000024.1:0-15563 GCA_034928085.1 Paludibacter sp. | reverse complement strand
TTAGAAGTAAAGATCTTGATGTAAAATATCGGGCGTTTAGCTCAGCTGGTTCAGAGCATCTGCCTTACAAGCAGAGGGTCGGCGGTTCGAATCCGTCAACGCCCACATCAAATCGATATTATTATAAAACACACAACTTTTCGGGCGTTTAGCTCAGCTGGTTCAGAGCATCTGCCTTACAAGCAGAGGGTCGGCGGTTCGAATCCGTCAACGCCCACTTGAAAAAACCGACATGTAGTCGGTTTTTGTCGTTTATAAACCTTCCCTAAAGAGCAACGTAGTTCATCGCCATAGAGCAACGTTGCTCTTTGCAAGCGAGCAATGTAGCTCAACAATATCGAACGCAGTTGCACGATCATCCTGAGCGATGTCGCTTTTCTTCCCCGAATGTAATTGCTCAATAGCTCAATAAGCCCTTTGCAGCATCAAAATGAGCTACTTGTTGCATCAATTTGCAAGGCTTGTAACATCAAAATGCAAGGCTTGTTTTCGCAGCTAAACTGCCAATCACAATGTCTTAGTTTCTGGTGCAAGCGAAGTTTATTAACCTGTAAGCTTTCTTATTGGATTGTGATGACTTCTCTCTTTATGGAGCTACCGTAAGTAACGTCAATATAAGTTTCTCATTAATACAGGTAAATGATTTGCCATGAGTTTCTTTTTTCTTATTTTTGCACATTATTTACTAAAAATCAATGAAGAAAGTAAGAGTAAGATTTGCCCCGAGTCCGACCGGACCGCTCCACATCGGGGGTGTGAGAACCGCGTTATATAATTACCTGTTTGCTAAAAAGCATGGCGGCGACATGCTGCTGCGTATCGAGGATACCGATTCTGCACGCTTTGTGCCGGGTGCTGAAGATTATATTGTAGAGGCGCTTAACTGGCTGGGTATTCATATTGATGAGGGGGTAGGTGCTGAAAAGCCGGGTACGCATGCTCCTTATCGCCAGAGTGAAAGGAAATCTATTTACAGACAATATGTTGATCAGTTGCTGGAAGCGGGACTGGCGTACATCGCTTTCGATACGCCGACCGAACTGGAGGCGAAAAGAGCGGAAATCCCCAATTTTCAGTATGATGCAACAACACGCGGGTGGATGAAGAATTCGCTTACGTTGCCGGCTGATGAGGTCAATAATCGCATTGCTTCGGGTGAACAGTATGTGGTGCGTATCAAAATTGAACCGGATCAGGAAATTAAAGTGCAGGATTTAATCCGGGGTGAAGTGCTTATCAATTCTTCGGTTATTGATGACAAGGTGTTGTTTAAATCATCCGATGGGTTGCCGACTTATCACATGGCCAATGTGGTGGACGATTACCTGATGGAAATCTCGCACGTAATTCGTGGAGAAGAATGGTTACCATCGGCTCCGCTGCATGTGCTTTTGTACCAATATTTGGGTTGGAAAGCGAATATGCCTCAGTTTGCCCACCTGCCTTTGTTGCTGAAACCTGACGGAAATGGCAAACTCAGCAAAAGAGATGGCGACCGACTGGGCTTTCCGGTTTTCCCGCTGGAATGGAACGATCCCAAATCGGGTTCAGTATCTTCCGGTTATAGGGAGTCCGGTTACTTCCCGGAAGCCGTGGTGAATTTCCTTGCTTTGCTGGGTTGGAATGCCGGCACGGAACAGGAGATTTTCTCTATGAATGAATTGATTGAGTTGTTTTCTCTTGACCGAGTAAGCAAGAGCGGGGCAAAGTTCGATTATGAAAAAGGGAAATGGTTCAATCATCAGTATTTGCAACTGAAACCACTGGAAGAAATTACGGATTTTTTCCAGCACTTGCTGATTGAAAAAGATATTATTGAGGATTCTGAAAAGGTAAAACGAATTGTCGGATTGGTACGGGAAAGAGCCAATTTCGTGCAGGAAATCTGGGAGCAATCTTCTTTCTTCTTTCAGGCTCCTGAAAAATATTGTGAAACAGCTATTAAGAAACGCTGGAAAGCAGAATCTCCAAATCACATACTGGGTTTGATGGAATTGCTCGAAAAAACAGAGGACTTCTCAGCAGCCAATACCGAATATGTTGTTAAAAACTGGATGGAAGAAAAGGGTTATGGCATGGGGGCTGTGATGAATGCTTTCCGGCTTTGCATCGTAGGAGAGTCGAAAGGTCCGCACATGTTTGATATCATCGACATCATCGGAAAAGAAGAAACACTGACCAGGTTAAGAAGGGCCCTGGACGTTATCGGAAAATAAGTTACGTTATCTGATTGCCGTTTCATGAAGAAAGCGCTGATTATTACATATTACTGGATTCCCAGTGGCGGCTCAGGCGTGCAACGGTGGGTGAAATTTGTCAAGTACCTGCGTGATTATGGTTGGGAGCCCGTAATCTACGCTCCTGATAATGCGGATTATCCGGTAGTTGATGCAAGTTTTGAAAAGGACTTGCCAGCGGATATTACGGTTATTCGCCGCCCGATTTGGGAGCCTTACGCGCTGTACCGTAAATTTACAGGTAAAAAAGACAAATCCATACAAGCAGGATTTGTAACGGATGCAAAGCAGGAAAACTGGAAAGATAAGTTGTCGATTTGGCTGCGAGGTAATTTATTTATACCCGACCCCCGGGTGTGTTGGGTAAGTCCCTCGGTTCGCTTTCTGAAAAAATATCTGAGCACCAATCCTGTTGATGTTATCATCACGACCGGTCCGCCGCATTCGGTTCATTTAATCGGTCGCCGGTTGAAAAGGCAATTTTTTGAAATACCCTGGATAGCAGATTTCAGGGATCCGTGGACCGGCATCTTTTATTATAAAGAGTTAAGGTTAAGTCTTCCGGCAGATTTTCGTCATCGACTGTTAGAGAAAAAAACAATAGCGGAAGCCGATTTGACTATCGTTGTCTCGGAGCACATGAAGCAGGAATTCTCGCGATATCGGTATCAGCGACTCGCTGTTGTTACCAACGGATATGATGAGGAAGATTTTGTGCAGGAGGAAGTTAAACCGGATGAACAGTTTGTGATTACACATACCGGACTGCTGACTGAAAAGCAAAATCCACAGGTACTCTGGAAGGTGTTACAGGAAATTGCGATTGAAAACGCAGATTTTAGAAAAGATTTACGGATACGGTTGACAGGAAGCGTGGATGGCTCAGTGCTTAACGACATCAAAGTAAGCGATTTGGAGGCTAATCTGGAATTATCAGCTTATGTGCCACATCACGAGGCGATAAGATTGCAACGCGGTTCACAGTTGTTGTTACTTTGTCTGGTACAGAATCCCGAAACTAAATCCATTGTTACCGGCAAATTGTTTGAGTATTTGCAGGCCGGTCGGCCGGTTATCGGTATTGGTTACACAGATGGCGATGCTGCTACTATACTCAAACAAACCAATGCCGGTGTGATGTTTGATTTCTCAGATGCTGTGTTGTTAAAAGAAAAAATAAAGGCTTATTATCAGCAATATAAAGCCGGAACTTTGTCTATTGATGCAGATAGAGAAGTCATCAGTCAATTCAGCAGAAGAAAACTGACCGGAAAACTGACCGGGCTATTGGATCAGCTTTATCAGAAATCGCAACCTGTTAATCCTGTCTAACCAAATTATACGTAGATGAAGAGAATCATAACCATCGTAGGCGCTCGTCCGCAATTCGTAAAAGCAGCAACATTAAGTCGTCAGTTTACGCTTTGCGGTATTAAGGAGCAGATTATTCATACGGGGCAACATTTCGATGCCAATATGTCGGAGGTGTTTTTTGAAGAAATGGAGATTCCCAGACCTGCTTATCAGTTAGACATTCACGGAGTTTCTCATGGGGCTATGACCGGCAGGATGCTGGAAGCAATTGAGCAGATTCTGTTGAAAGAAAAACCGGAGGGCGTGTTGGTGTTTGGTGATACGAATTCGACCTTAGCCGGAGCATTGGCAGCGGTTAAACTACATATTCCTGTTATACATGTCGAAGCCGGTTTACGTTCGTTTAACATGATAATGCCGGAAGAAATCAACCGCATTCTCACCGACAGGATTTCCAGCCTGTTGTTATGTCCAACTGACACCGCAGTTCAGAACCTGAAACACGAAGGTTTCGATAACTATACCGCGCAAATCGTGAAAAATGGAGATGTGATGCAGGATGCCGCTATGTATTACGCACAAATGGCTCAGGAGAAATCACGGATTATCAGTCAGCATGGCTTAACTGATTTCGTGCTGGCGACGATACACCGGCAGGAAAATACCGACAATCCGGTTAAGTTACAAGATATTATCACTGGCCTGAATCTCATAAACAAAGAGGTTCAGGTGGTAATCCCCTTGCATCCCCGTACCCGTAACATCCTGCAACAACTAAATCTGAAACCGGCATTTACCATCATCGACCCGGTAGGATATTTTGATATGATCATGCTGTTACAACATTGCAAGTTGGTTGTGACCGATAGTGGGGGCGTACAGAAAGAAGCATTTTTCTTCGGGAAGCATTGCATCACCTTACGCGAACAAACCGAATGGGTGGAATTAGTAGAACATGGATTTAACCGGATTGTCGGTACGAACACCGATTCGTTGCTGGATGCGTTTCGGTATTTCAGTCATAAAAAATCAGATTTTACGGTCGATTTGTATGGAAATGGGAAGGCTGCGGAAAGAGCGGTTGGAGAGATTGGGAGCATGTAAATAGAAAATATAAATTGTAAAACACATAGATTATGTCACTTTATTCAGCATTTGAAAGAAAAATGCAAAAAACAAGAATAGGAAGTTATTTGTTATATAAGACAAAAAGTTTACTCTTCCCGTCAAGGAGGTTTCAAAATTCAAAACAGTACTGGGAAAAAAGATATCGTTCAGGGGGAGGTTCCGGTTCTGGTTCATACAATAATCTGGCAGTATTTAAGGCTGAAATTATCAATGCCTTTATCAAAGAAAATGATGTTAAATCAGTAGTTGAATTGGGGTGTGGTGATGGAAATCAACTTCAACTTTTTGAATTTAACACATATATTGGGTATGATGTTAGTGATGCTGTGGTTGAAATATGCAGGGGGAAGTTTGCTGATGACAACACTAAAGAGTTTTATAATATTTCTGAGTTTAAGACACAGTATGCCGATTTGGCAATGAGTCTGGATGTAATTTACCATTTAGTAGAAGATGATGTGTTCGAAAATTACATGAACATGTTGTTTGATGCGTCTTCAAAGTTTATAGTCGTTTATTCTTCTAACTTTGATGACAATAATTTAAATCCATTATATAAACATGTGAAACATCGTAAATTTACTTCCTGGATTGAGACAAATAAACCCGATTTTAAATTAATCAAACATATCCCCAATAAATATCCTTTTGATGAAACTCATGCTGATACAACTTCACTTGCTGATTTCTATATTTATGAAAAGAAGTAATTAATTCTAATCAGCAATAAATTAATGTTTTAATTGAGAATAAATTTCATTGATTTGTACACCAATGGAAACATAGTTGAATCTTTTGTCAATTGATTCTGAAATTGATTTGTGATTATATGAGGTAGTCAGGGCCTTTTTTATCCCATTGACCCATGCATCCACAGTATTTACACAAAGAACTCCATTTGATTCATTGACAAGTTCAGGTAAAGCTCCGACATTCGAACAAATAACAGGTGTTCCACAGTAAAGTGCTTCTGCAACTACAATACTGAAAGTTTCTATTGTGCTTGCATGTAGAAAGAAATCAGATTGTTGTAATAAAGATGCAATTCTCTGCTTTTCAATGTGATTTGTAAATTTTGCATTCAATCCGCTTGTTCGACATAAGTTTTTTAATTCATCAATTCTATCCCCACCACCTATCATTGTTAATGTTATGTCGATTTTTAACTCATTTTTCAAAATTGACAGAGCCTCAATAAATAATTCCGGTAGTTTGTCGGGTGTTTTTTTTGTTGCCCAAGTAGCAATAGCACAAAAACTAATATTGTTGAGTTTATGTGTTTTTTTTTCAGTGTATTTAAATAAATCAGGGTTTACTATATTGCCAATTATTTGAAATTTATCTGAATGTAAACCAGGTATCTGTGATTGTATGTTGTGTTTTAAATAGGCAGATACAGGTAAAATCTTTCGTGATTTTATATACGCATGCTTACATAAACCAGAAAATACAGGCATCTTCATTATCCGGTTTATTCTACTCCAATGTTCTGTAATAATATGTGGAATATGAAGTTTTTTTGCAATCAAATGACCTAAAACACCGGAAGGAAATATAACATTAGAATGCACTATATCGAATTTATAATTTGTTCTTTTTACTAATCTTCCCAAGTAAAAAAGTTGTAACGGAAGGCAGTAATGAACTAAATTATAGTATTTCGTATGGAAATAAATAATTTGTGTAGACATCCCATGTTCATCAACAAAATCTTTTATTTCTGTATTAAATATCTTATCGCTTGGTTTTACAATAAGTGCAACAACTATGATATTATTACCTGCTTTATGAATTGCACATGCATGTTCTTTGACGAACAATCCTGCATGGGGCATGTCATCAGTTGGATACCACGAAGTTAAAAATAAGATATTCATTTTGATACATCAATCTAACATGGAAACAAATAAGAAATTAAGGACAATCTATCTGACTCTTTTGAAATTCGCCATTATTATCTATTGTAACTCTCCAGCAATTTCCATCAGGAGATTTAAGTATGATTCCATGCGAAGAATTGTTTATATAAATATCTCCATCCTGAATTTCAATTTTTGCTTTTGGGGCTTTAGTTCCAATTCCAAGATTACCGTCCTGATTAATAACAATTTCTTTTAATGGAGAAAAGGTGCTGTCTGTTGTTAATGTGATTTGTCTGTTAACGGCATCAAAGGATATCCTACCTTTGTTGCTTGATGACTCTGATGAGATGAAGTCAATAAAAGGGGAGTAGTTGTTTTTGGAAATCAATTGAATTCCTCCTTGTTTAACAGAACTTTCAATTCTTATAACTGAACTGTCAGTGGTGTTGTATAAATGCAAGTCGGCAAATGCATTGTTTGTGCCTATACCTACTTTTGTATTATTAAAGTAGGTGGTTTGCCCGTTCTTTGTAATCAGATTTAATGAATTTGTATACAATTCACCATTCTTGTATATATCACCGGTGAAATTTATATCACCTGCAACATCAAGTTTGTAATACGGAAATTTCTTTCCAACTCCCAAATTCCCATTGTCTTGAAGTACTAATTCTCTTTCATTGGCAAACTCCTTGTTTGCCCTGATAATAATCTGATTATTAGTTACATCGCAGTATATGCCACCTTTTGAACCGGCTTCACCATCCTTTCCAAAGTTAATAAATGGATTGCTATTTAATCCTGAAACTAACTCTAAACCGCTTTGCCTTGTTGCACTTTGTATTCTTATAAGTGAGTGATAACTATTGTTTTGCACATGCAAATCTGTTACCGGCGTATTCGTGCCCAATCCCACTTTCCCTCCATTGTAATAAAGGTACGGTGAATTCACCTGCCATTTCACATTTCCCGCTTTTTCGGCATATAATGCGTAGGGAACACTCAATAATTGCGATATTCCCATCGTGATGTAATTGTTGCCACCTGTTGCATCCATTTCTACTTTAACAAAGTATTTATCTGTACCCCAGTCGATATTGCTGAAACTTCCGCTAACGATATCACCGCTTCCTATTTCGAGGTTGATTAATCCCAGGGAATTTGTAGTCGCATTGTGTGTTTCAGCATAAGCAGCAGAACCGTAAACGGATCCTCTGATGATGCTGATGCGCAGACTGATAGCTGTATTTGAGAGTACTGTCCCTGCACTGTCGCGGGCAACTGCCTGATATTTGAATGCCTGTGGCGATTGAGAGAATGCGACATGAATTGATATTAACATGCCCGCGATTAAGATAGCCGGTAGTTTCATCGTTAAAATGTTTTATGAGTTTGTGGTTTAATTGATTATCTGAAGTTTTAATGTAGATATAAGATTTCTTTCTTTGGAATATATTTTCATAAAATACATGCCGGATGGGATGTGTATGATGTCAATGGTATTGTCTGTCGTAATGATTTCTCCTGAATAAACCAACTTGCCGAGTGCATCAAATATCCTATATTGGTATTTGTACAAGGATTGATCTGTGCGTAAATATATTTTGCCTTTTGCAGGATTTGGATATGCAAGTATTTGATTTTCAAGATTAGGATGTTTTTCCAGTCCGGTCTGGGTTGCTTTGTCCGTTTGCTGAAAACCTTGCGTGAGTTGTTTTCCTGATTGATCATAAGTTTCAGAAATTATTTCTCCTATTGACCAGGATAGTTGAATGTTTTGATTAATATAATCTGCGCCTGAGGAGGTAATTAATTCCGGATAGGTTTGTTTTCCGTGGACTACGGTTATTGTTAATACAAATATCAGAATAGGTATGTATTTCATTTTATAATATTTAGGGTGCATAACGATGCAAATGTAATCCATTTCTTGAAATGTAGCAACCTTTCAGCTTTTTTTACTGAGTTTTTTTACAGCCTCTTTTATTTCACCCCACTTTTCAGGAAGAAAAATCATTACAGCTAACAGATATAATACTACAAATGTAACACCCATGAATAACAACTTCATTGCTGAAGTACCTGCCGGATAGGGGATAATCCAGGTAATTACACCAATTAAAGAGCTTATAGTCAGCGTTGAAATTAAATCGCCAACCTGATGTCTGTAAAAATGATGCAGTGATTTTTTGATTGATACCATGGAAGCAAGACAGGCCAAAAAATTGGCTGCCACAAATCCGGCCAACATGACTTCAATGCCAAAACTGAAGCAGGAGATAATGGATATTACAATTAACGTTTTTTTAATTAACTCGAGTTTGAGGCTGGTTGCCGACTGTCCCTGAGCATTTAAGACGTTGATGTTGATCGTGAACATGGGTGTAAACAGATTGGCGAGCAAGAGCAGTTGCAACAGGATAACGGAGAATAACCATTTTTCGGTTATTAAGGTTACCACGATGGGTTGAGCTGCCACGATCAGGAATATAACAAAAGGAAATGTAATGGTTGAAACAGAAGTGATTAATCTTCTGTATACCCGTAACAACCGGGGCTGATCGTTCTGAATTTTGGATAATACAGGGAAGATTCCCGAAGATAAGATGCTTTGTGTGGCTGCATTTACAGTTTCACTGTATTTGTTTGCCTGCGTGAAATACCCGACTTGTTGTATGGGATAAAACCGACCGATGATTACAAAATAAAGCTGATTGAAAATGGCGTTCAGACTGGTTTGTCCGAGCAATGGAATGGAAAATTTCCACAAGTTCTGAATGGTTGAAATTGTAAAACAGAGTTTTGGTTTCCAGCGAAGAAAAAAGGGAAATGTGATTGCTTTCAGTCCGTGAAATGCCAGTTGCTGATAAACCAGGGTCCAAACTCCAAATCCTTTAATTGCCAATACAACAGCCAATGTGCCGCTAAGGGCTACACTGATGATGTTAACGATGGCAATTGATTTGTAGTCTAATTTTTTGAGCAGTTGTGTTTGCTGAATTAAATACAGTGGAAATATCAGTACCGCGATAAAAAGCACGCGGGAATATTCAACTAATGCCGGTTGTGAGAAAAACCGCGAAATCAGGGGCGCTGAAAAAAACAGAATCAGGTACAGTATTACAGAAGTCAGTATGTTCAGAAAGAAAATCGTACTCAGGTCTTTTTCTGTTGTATCCTGTTTCCGGATTAATCCCTGCGCAAATCCTCCGTCAATAAGCACGGTTGAAACACCAATGAAGATGAACAGAACACCTATCATTCCATAATCGGCGGGCATGAGTATCCTGGCCAGAATAATTCCGATAATCAACTGAATTGATTGTATCCCGAAGATGTTTACGGAACTCCAGGCCAATGCGCCGATCATATGTTTTTTCAGATTGTCTCCCATATCAGGCTCTTATCTGATGTAGTTTTATGGCTGATAATAACGTTAACACCTGAAATTTTTCTCCTGCATTTCCTGTTTGAAACAACCTGATACAATCTTCCTGTAATGTTGGAGTCAGTTTCAGTAAAACGATGTGTTCCTGAAAGTATTGTTCCAGATACGCTGCAAGTGTTTTATTTTCAGTCAACCAGTAATCAAAAGGATTCATCCCCGATTTGAGTTTACCCGAAAGCTTATCGAAGACCTTCAGACTCATCCGCTCGTAATACCTTAAATCAGTGTACTTAAGGAGATTGTTTGATTTTAAAGGCGATACACCTGTTTTCTCCCATGGATACCGGGCAAAATCACGATGTTTTACCTTCATCCATTCAATGTAAATTTGTTGTTTATATTTAAGTTCGTCCGGAATGGAGTAACAATAACTTAAAAAATCTACATCCAGAAAGGGCGATACGGCATGAGAAACCTGATCGAAGATGTAGTTGCCGTTCATGGCACCCAAAAAAGCCCGACTGTAGAACTTGTACAATTCCTCATTCTCGTATTTTCCGGTTATTTCAGTTAGTACGGGTTTTATAGTTTCAGCCAGCAAGGTTGAATACATGCCATCTGTAATGCCAGGTTTTACCGATTTGGGAGCCGATAAGAAGGATCCTATTACGGCATCGCCTATTAATCCGGTGTGAATCAGTCCGAAATTTTTAAGGTCGACACGCCGGATGGCATCCAGTACATGCACCCCTCCGGAATAGATGACCAATCCATCATTCAACCTGACAGTCGGGTCGATTTCTTTCAGGTAATCACCGCTTCCGAGTGACTTGAAAATAAATTCATGTCCGTAATCTTTGGCAATCTTACGGGCAATTTTTTCATCCAGATATCCTTCCTGAGAAAAAGTGAAGTTCAGTTGATTGGTATAGCCTAATTTATGCGCGACCAGTATCGTCATACGTGAATCCAGTCCGCCACTCAGGGTAGCGGCATGCAGGTAGCCATAAGCTTTGTCTTTTTCAAACTGAAGTCTTACCGCGTTAGAAAACAACGCATCAATATTGTCGATAATCTGCTTCTTGCTATCGGTTGTTTTGTTGACATTTCTCAGGTGGAAGTAATTATTGACCCTTGTTTTACTGTTTTCATACACGAGGTAATTCCCTGGCATCATTCGTTTTACCTCCGACACCACGGTATGTTCTTCCAACATAAATCCGTTTGTCAACAAGAAGTATGCTGCTTGTGTATTGAGAGTTTTGTTTATGCCAAACTCATTCATCAGATGAGATATCTCGGCTAAATCAGACGAACAGATAAAATAATCACCGTGCAAAAGATAAAAAATACGTTTTGAGCCGGTGTGATTTGTAAAAACAAAACATTTGTTGTTCGATTTGTCGTAAATCAGTCCCGAATAATCACCTCTTAATTCATCTACAAATGTTTCACCTTTATTGGTGTAGAGCGTTTTTAATAGTGAAAAAACAGAGTCAGCCTGATATTTTTGCTGTAAACTATTTAAATTCAGTAGTACCCCATCCGTTACAATGAGCAAATGCTCATCTTCCTGACAAATCTTCTCTACCATGAATTTGGCAACCGTAAACTGTTCGATCCGGTAATTAGTTCCGTAGAGGTGTTTCAAACTGAAATTATCGAAGTTTTCAGAAGAAGACTTGTCTGCGAAAGGTAAGTCCTGTGTAATGGTATGTTTGCTGAAAACAGCGGTAAATCCTGCCATGCAATATTTATTTCGATTTGATTACATCGAATCCTTCTCCGTAAACCCCGATTACGGATGATTGGGATACAAACGCGTTGGGGTCAATTTCCTTTACAATTCTGAAAATAGCTACCGACTGATTCTTTCTTGCCAGCACGGTAATAACCTTGACCGGTTCTTTTGAATACCAACCTGTGCCGTCTAAAATGGTTACTCCTCTGTGCAGTTCCGAATTGATCCTGTTGGCAATTTCATCGTATTTCTTCGAGAAAATAAAGAATTGTACCGATTGCCTGACCCCGTTTACAACCATATCGACGGCCACGGTTGAAACAGCTAAGGTGGTAAGTCCGTAAACGATTTTCTCTAAGCTGCCGAATTCCAGAAAGTAAGAAGACGAAATGATTAATACATCTGTGTATAACAAGGCCCTGCCAAGGGTTATATTGCGGTGTGTGTTTATAACTTTTGCGATAATATCTGTTCCGCCTGAACTGCCGTTGTTTGTGAAAATCAGGCCGATTCCGGTACCCATGATTAATCCTCCCAGCACACAAGCCATGAAGCTCTCACTCTCCTGTACAAAAGTGCCCCGGGGAAACTCAGGTATAACACTTAAAAAGAATGTCAGAATTCCCACACCTATCACGGTTCGAACGCTGAACTGTTTACCGACGGTTTTATATGCAACAATAAGCAATATCAGGTTGATGGTCAGGTAAGTGACTGAAATGGGGATGCCTGTCGCGTAAAAAAGTAAAGCTCCGACACCGGTAACCCCTCCACCCGTTATCTGGTGTGGAATCAACAAGCCCTTCCATGCAATTGCATAAAGGAATAACCCGAAGGTAATCAGAACATACTGACGTATGCTGATCCAGGTTTGTTTTGTGCTTGATTGTAATGTCATAATATTGTCTACAGTCTAAAGTCTACGGTCTACAGTCGCTGGTCTGTCATTGCGATGAGTTCACGAAGAGAACGACGTGGCAATCCCATCTAAATCTATATTTGGTTTTTCAGCCCGTTGCTATTCACTCTCCGCTTTCCGTTCTCCGCTAAATAACTATATTCACAATCTTCCCGGGCACAACGATTACCTTTTTAATGGTTGCTCCGTTCAGTTGTTTAATTGTATTTTCATTTTCCAGTGCCACTTTTTCCACATCCACCTTGTTCATGTCGGCCGGAAGTTCCAGCGTAAACCTTACTTTCCCGTTGAATGAAATCGGATATTTCACAGTCGATTCAACTAAGTATGTTTCGTTGCAAACCGGGAATGCAGCATCACAAACAGTGCCGGTATGTCCAAGTGCATGATACAGTTCCTCCGCGATATGCGGTGCAAATGGAGTCAGCAAAATCACCAAAGGTTCCAGAATTGCTTTTTTGCTGCATTTGAGCGCCGACAGTTCATTCACGCAAATCATAAAAGCAGAAACAGAAGTGTTGAATGAAAAGTTTTCGATGTCGAAAGTAATCTTTTTAATTGTCTTGTGCAAGATTTTTAGTTCTTCTGCAGAAGGTTGATTGTCGTTGAGTAAGGCTACACCCTCTTTGTAGAACAGCGACCAGAGGCGTTTCAGGAAACGGTGCACTCCATCGATACCGTTGGTGTCCCAGGGTTTCGATTGTTCAAGCGGACCGAGGAACATTTCGTATAAACGCAGGGTGTCGGCTCCGTACCTTTCCACGATATCATCCGGATTCACCACGTTAAACATGGACTTAGACATCTTTTCAACTGCCCATCCGCAAATGTATTTTCCATCTTCGAGGATGAATTCAGCATTGTTGTATTCCGGATTCCAGTTTTTGAATTTTTCTATATCTAAATGATCGTTTGATACAATATTAACATCCACATGAATGGGAGTTGTTTCGTGTTGATCCTTCAAATTCAATGAAACGAAGGTGTTGGTGTCTTTAATTCTGTATACAAAATTACTTCTTCCCTGAATCATTCCCTGATTAATCAGTTTCTTAAACGGTTCATCTTCACAAACCAACCCAAGATCAAACAGGAATTTATTCCAGAAACGGCTGTAAACCAAGTGACCGGTAGCATGTTCCGTCCCACCGATATATAAATCGACATTGCGCCAGTATTCGTTCGCTTCCTTGCTTACCAATGCTTTATCGTTTTTGGGATCCATGTAGCGCAGGTAGTATGCCGACGAACCGGCAAATCCGGGCATCGTACATAATTCCAATGGGAAACCATCTGCTGTTTGCCAGTTTTTCGCCCTGCCTAATGGTGGTTCACCTTTTTCAGTCGGCAGGAATTTATCCACCTCGGGAAGTATTAATGGTAATTTGCTTTCATCGAGCATGTAGGGCATATCATCTTTGTAGTAAACCGGGAAGGGCTCTCCCCAGTAACGCTGGCGACTGAAAATGGCGTCACGTAGGCGGAAATTTACCTTGATCCTACCGATTCCTTTTTCTTCTACATAAGTTTTTGCTTTTTCAATGGCTTCTTTAACCGACAAGCCGTTCAGAAACCCCGAATTCATCATGATGCCTTCTTTAGCATCAAAACTCTCCTCAGATACATCGCAACCTTCAATTAATGGGATAATCGGCAGGTTGAAGTCTTTGGCAAAAGCATAGTCGCGGCTATCGTGTGCCGGTACCGCCATGATGGCTCCGGTTCCATATCCGGCCAGTACATAATCCGAAATCCAGATGGGAATCTCCGTTCCACTGACCGGATTGATAGCGTAAGAGCCTGAAAAAACCCCGGTAACGCGACGGTCAGCGATTCTTTCCCGTTCGGTTCGTTTTTTTGTTGCATTGATATAGGCTTGTACATCAGTAGCTTGTTCAGGAGTAGTGCATGTTTCAACCAACTCGCTTTCTGGAGCGAGCACCATGAAAGTGACACCGTATATGGTATCCGCACGGGTAGTAAAGACATCAAAACTAATTTCTTTTTCTTTCAGTTTGAATGACATTTCAGCACCTTCACTGCGACCAATCCAGTTTTTCTGTGTTTCTTTCAGCGAGTCCGTCCAGTCGATTTTCGATAGTCCGTCCAGCAGTCTTTGTGCGTAGGCCGAAACCCGTAAACTCCACTGACGCATAACTTTTTGTTCCACCGGATGTCCTCCGCGAATGGAGAGACCCTCGCTGACTTCGTCATTCGCCAGCACTGTTCCGAGAGCCGGGCACCAGTTTACTTTCAGGTCGGCCAGGTAAGCGATGCGATAGTTGAGCAGTATTTCCTGTTGTTCTTTCTCTGATTTTGAATTCCATTCAGCAGCAGTAAAACAAAGTTCTTCGGTTCCATGAGCGTTAATGTCCTGTGTGCCATTTTTTTCTAAATGCTTAACCAACAGCTCAACCGGCATCGCTTTTTGCAACTTCGTATCGAAATAATGATTAAACATTTGAATAAAAGCCCATTGAGTCCAGTGGTAATAATCTGGTTCACAAGTGCGGATTTCGCGATCCCAGTCGTAGCAAAAGCCGATTTTATCCAATTGCTCTCTGTAACGGGCGATATTTTTTGCTGTAGTTACAGCAGGGTGTTGACCGGTTTGTATGGCGTATTGTTCAGCAGGCAGTCCGTATGCATCATATCCCATCGGATGTAAAACATTATAACCCTGAAGTCTTTTGTAGCGGCTGTAGATATCAGATGCGATATATCCCAGTGGATGTCCCACGTGTAAACCGGCTCCGGAAGGATACGGGAACATGTCTAATACATAATATTTGGGTTTTTGTAAATCAACATCTGTTTTGTAAGTCTGTTTTTCTTTCCAGTATGCCTGCCACTTTGCTTCTATCTCGCTGAAATTGTACTCCATAATATTTCTTTAAAAAAATAAACGTGCAAAATTAATTAAAATATTTGATTATTTTTGCAGGTCAAATCTATTTTAGGACTTAAATGCCTC
>JAYFPG010000081.1:0-13431 GCA_034928085.1 Paludibacter sp. | reverse complement strand
GTTTTTGTGGAAGCATTTCGCGGATTTGGTGGGTAAAGGTATCGGATGGGATGTGCTGGCAGAGTTTTTCATGTATGCCATCATGACCTTAGTGCCGCTGGCTTTACCGCTGGCTTTGTTGTTGGCTTCGCTGATGACTTTTGGTAATCTGGGTGAGAATTTCGAACTGACCGCCATGAAGTCGGCGGGTATTTCTTTGTTCAGGATTATTCGTCCCCTGATGATTACTGTCGGATTGATTGTCGTCGCAGCTTTCTTCTTTTCCAATAACGTATTGCCGAAATCACAGAAAAATATGTACACGCTCCTGTTTTCCATCCGGCATAAATCTCCGGAACTGGATGTGCCGGTCGGGGAGTTCTATTCGGGTATCAATGGTGTGAATCTGTATGTCCGGGCAAAAGAAAAGGGTTTGTTGAAGGACCTGATGATTTATGATTTCTCTAATGGTTTCGACAATGCCGCCGTATTGCTGGCTGATTCAGGTAGAATACAGCCTACTGGAGATAAAAAGCACCTGCTGCTTACCCTGTATAATGGCGAAAGTTTCGAGAATCTCCGGCAACAAAAACTGGCCGGCACCCGGAATATACCATACCGCAGAGAAACGTTCTCTCTGAAAGAAATTTTATATGATTTTGATTCTGATTTCAACCGGTATGATGAGTCTTTGTTAGAAGATACACACGTCAGCAAAAATATAAAGGAATTATCTCAATCTATAGATTCCATAAAACAGATTATTGAGGTTAGGAGTTCCTCACAGGTACAGGAAATGTTACAATACCGGTATTTCATGGCTTATGGAGGTTCACAAGCTTTCCTTGATGTGAAACCGGATGTTGATTTAATGCACTACAATCCTGATTCTGCATTTCTTAAACTCGAAAAGGATCAAATGACGATGGCAGTCGATAATGCCATTGAACGTTCTAAAAGCATGCTCGACCATATTCAGTATAACAAGTTGTTGCTCGGTGAACCTCAGATGTATATGAACCGCCATGCCAGTGAGTGGCACCGGAAATTTGCACTTTCATTCGCCTGTCTGATTTTCTTTTTCATCGGAGCTCCGCTGGGAGCTATTATCAGGAAAGGGGGTTTTGGTCTTCCGGTAGTTATCTCGGTACTGATGTTCGTGGTGTATTACATCATCGACCTGACCGGTTACAAGATGGCGCGGGAAGGCATTTGGGAAGCCTATCAGGGCATGTGGCTCAGTGCAGCCGTGTTGTTCCCGATTGGGGTGTTCCTGACTTATAAAGCAGCGGTGGATGCTACCTTGTTTAACCCTGAAACTTATGTAAAGTTTTTCCATACCATTAAAATAAAATTATATCAGTTCATCCGGGTTTCCATAGAAGATGAACCTGATCAATCAAAATAATTCAATATATGAAGAGGTTTTTAAATTCAATCGACGAAGCGATTCAGGACATCAAAGAAGGTAAGGTAGTCATTGTTGTTGACGATGAAGATCGTGAAAATGAGGGTGATTTCATTTGTGCTGCTGAAAAAATAACACCAGAAATTGTCAATTTCATGATTACACACGGTCGTGGGGTGCTTTGTGCGCCGCTGACTGAAGACAGATGTAAAGAACTTGATTTGGATATGCAGGTTACCAATAACACATCGGTACACGCAACTCCGTTTACAGTTACTATCGATAAGTTGGAAGGCTGTACAACCGGTGTTTCTGCCAACGATAGGGCTGCCACGCTCCAGGCTTTGTGCGATCCTGCATCGAAACCGGAAACCTTTGGCCGCCCCGGACATATTTTTCCCTTGCGTGCAAAAAACCGCGGAGTGATTCGTCGTGCCGGGCATACCGAAGCAGCTGTGGATTTGGCCAGGATGGCGGGTTTGTATCCTGCCGGCGCCCTGATTGAAATCATGAACGAGGACGGCACCATGGCCCGCTTGCCGGAACTTATCGAACTTTCAAAAAAGTTTAAACTGAAAATTATCAGTATAGCCGACCTGATTTCATACAGACTCAGGACTGAATCATTAGTGGAGATGGGTGTTGAAGTCAATATGCCTACCGCTTATGGTGATTTCAGGCTGATTCCCTTCCGCCAGATTTCCAACGGCATGGAGCATGTGGCATTGATTAAGGGTACCTGGGAAAAGGATGAACCGATTTTGGTTCGCGTTCACTCTTCCTGTATGACTGGCGATATCTTTGGTTCTCAGCGTTGCGAATGTGGAGAACAATTGCATGAAGCCATGCAGTTAATCGAGAAAGAAGGGAAAGGCGTGTTGGTATATATGAATCAGGAAGGACGGGGAATCGGACTGATGAATAAGATTAAAGCCTATAAACTGCAGGAACAGGGTCTTGATACGGTAGATGCGAATTTGCACCTCGGATTCAATGCCGATGAACGGGATTACGGAGTAGGAGCTCAGATTCTCATGAATCTGGGGGTAACAAAGCTGAAACTGATGTCGAACAATCCGGTGAAACGCATCGGTTTGGAAGCTTATAATCTGACCATCGTAGAAAATGTTCCGCTGGTCATCAAACCGAATCCGCACAACAAGTTTTACATGGAAACCAAGAAGAACAGGATGGGACATATCCTGAATGACTAATCAGGTTTTTTTAATAAAACACAAGGATATTTAAAAAATTAATCTATTTTTGTAGAGCTAAATACAATTAAATCAACATAGATAGTTTTCTTAACGAAGATTTATTCTGAAAAAATTGCTGAAAATGGACCCACTTGAATTAAACAAGGATGCTGAAATCGTAGACAACGATTTAACCCAACAACCCGATCAGACAAATTCACAGGTTACGGAAGAACTTCCTGCTAAAGAGCCAGCTAAAACTGTTCAACCGGAGGATGAAGCAGAAACCGCAGTAACCCCTGAAGTTGCAGCGACTGAAGCTGTTGAACCAAAAGAAGAGGCAGTTGCAGAAGTTGTTTCCGAAGAAAAAGAAAAACAGGTTGTTCCGGAATCCAAATCTATTGATTTGCAGGCCTTGTCACGGGAAGAGCTGGTGGCGCATTTGAAGCAATTGCTTACCCAGGAAATAGAAGCTATCAAAGATGAGGTAGAACACGTCAAGTTACTTTTTTATAAAAAGTTAAAAGCGGATAATGAGGAAAATAAGAAAGTATTTCTTGAAAGCGGAGGCGAGGAGCATGATTACAAGCCTGTAAAAGACGGACTGGATGAGGAGCTGAAAACCCTGCTGAATGAATATAAAACCAAAAAGGCAGCATTAATTGCTAAAACAGAAGCAGATAAAGAAAATAACCTGATTCAAAAGCAACACATCCTGGAACGGATGAAAGTGTTGGTTGAAAGTAATGACGATGTATCCTCTCATATTAACGAGTTCAGGGAGTTGCAAAAGAAATGGAAAATAATTGGTCAGGTACCTCAGGAACATGTCAACGAGTTGTGGAAATCCTATGCTGCCTGTCAGGAGTCTTTTTGGGATTTAATCAAAATAAATAATGAATTACGTGAATACGATTTCAAGAAGAACCTGGAATTAAAAACCGCTATTTGTGAGGCTGCCGAACGTTTGGATGAAGAGAGCGACGTAATTTCCGCGTTTCATCAATTGCAGAAACTGCACGATGAGTGGCGCGAAACCGGTCCGGTTGCACGGGAATTCAGAGAGGATATATGGAATCGCTTCAAAGCGGCTTCAGCTGTTATCAATCGCAAACATCAGGGGCATTTCGACGAAATCAGAAAGATTGAAGAAGATAACCTGGTTGCCAAAACGGCCTTATGCGAAAAAATTGAAGCTTATGATTTCGCGTCATTGAACAGTTATAAAGCCTGGGATGAAGCCACCAAAACCATCATGGGATGGCAGGAAGAGTGGCGCACGATTGGTTTTGCTCCCCGTAAATCAAATCACAAAATTTTCGACCGGTACCGCGCAGCCTGTGATGCTTTCTTCAATGCTAAGGCTGAATTCTACAAAGCTTCCAAGAACGTGTTGAGTGAAAATCTGGAAAAGAAAAAAGCGCTTTGTGAGCAAGCAGAAATGCTGAAAGATAGTACCGACTGGAAAGAAACTGCGGAAACCCTGATCCGTTTACAGAAAGAATGGAAAACCATCGGTCCAGTTGCCAAAAAGTATTCCGATGAGGTTTGGAAGCGTTTTATTTCAGCCTGTGACTATTTCTTTGAACAAAAGCAAAAGAATTCTTCCGGTCAGAGAACTGAAGAGCTTGAGAATCTGACCAAGAAGAAAGAGTTGATTGCTAAAATCAATGAACTGGATACAGCTGAGGATAAAACTCCTGCTGAAGTGTTGACAACACTTAGGGAATACATTGCCATGTGGAATGAAATTGGTCACGTGCCTTTCCGGGATAAGGATAAGATTTACAAGGAATATCGTTCTGCTGTAGATAAGATGTTTGAAAAGCTCAACGTGGATGCCAATCAGCGTCGTCTCGATACCTTCAAAACCAACCTGAAGGATATGTCGACAAAAGGGGAGAATAAACTGTTGCGCGAACGTGAAAAGCTGATGCGGGCTTATGAACACCTGAAATCTGAAATTGCCACGTATGAGAATAACATCGGGTTCCTGACTTCAACCAATAAAAAGGGCAGTGGATTAATCAAAGAAATGGAAAGGAAAATTGAAGCGCTGAAGGAAGAAGCGGCTTTGATTGAGCAGAAAATAACCCTGATTGAGGAGAGTCTGTAAGCATTTAATTCGTGATAAAAAAAGAGGTGATTAGCTTGTTGTTAATCACCTCTTTTGTGTATGCTAATTTATCCAAACCGGGGCCGCAAAGGTTGAACCGGGTTTTTTAAATTCACCTTCTTTATTTTTGTCACTTTCATGGTAAACCCGGACTAAAAAGAATTTGGCGTCTTTGTCCTTGATGACAGGTTTCCAGCTGATTGCAGATTTATTGTCATCGAAATTGATTTCTTCTACTACGATCATGTCGTCTTTGCCTTGCGGATGATTCTTTAATATCTGAATACGTTTTGCACAATCAGCCGGATTTGCCGGATTTGTGTTCAGTACGATTTCAAACTGATAGGCATCTGATTTTTGGATGGTTGACCCCATGATGTTGCCGTTTACCGCGTATTTAATTTCAACATCCCTGATCCAGGATGCATAGGTACGTCTTTCTTTCATGGCACGGGTAATTTCTTCCCGGGTCAGTTTGAGAGCAATAACCTGCGTGGGCGGAAACTTGTCTTTGTTTGCTATAATATTGATACTGTGATTGTCGTAAACGCCGATAGGAGATACCTTCCACCCTTTGTTCAATGCTCTGACATAGGCTTCCCAGCGTGGGGTTTTAAAGTTGGTGTGGATTTCGAAGGTGCTGATTTGTTTTACGACCTCTTCATCCAGGTGAGCCCAGTCGCCATACTGATCGTTTTTCGGATGATTGAAACCAATTGCTATGGAGCCTTTATTGGCATAAGGTTTGGCTGTTTTTGTCCATTTGTAGAATTGAGGAATGGTCCAGTTGGCTTCAGGCCATGCCGGTGCCGGACCGCGCTGACCATAATCAGCACTACCATAATCAGCTGAATTGATGACGTTGATATGGCCTTCACCTCCATTTGCATCCGTATTACGACTGAATTCGAAACCAACCATGGCAATAAATTTACCATTTTTTGTATATTTTTTTGCCGTTTTTTGCATGTACTTCCATATAGCATTTTCAGCAGAAACAGGCTGGAGTACCGGTTCGTGACTGTGCTCGGTTACTACATAAAAGTCATAACCATTCTTGATGGCAAGTTCATAATGATTGTCGGGAAGTGCTTGCAGGTTTTTGTATGCTTTTGCATCCAGACTGATTGTTTTGTAGTCTTTCCAGTCCATCCCTTCGGGTACCTGAAAATCTGGATGAAATGGAGTCGGATCTGAAAGTTTCTCAACACTTTTTTCACGATGAGCACCGTGTGTCCAGGTGAAAATGGTATGCGCGTGTGAGTTGCCTTTGTATGCCTTGAAATACGATAAAGGCTTTTGTTGATCGGATGACTGATTGCTTGATTTACCTATTGCTGCACCTGTGAATGAGATGCTCAGCATGCATAAAAGTAAAATGACTGAATAAACTGTACGCTTCATGTGTATTGAATTTATAAATTTACAGCAAAATTAAATGTAAATGAAATGGTAAACATTCATTTAAGTAAAAAAAAACAGCATTAATGTTCAAAATCAAATTTAAACATCAATGCTGAAATTTATTTCAGTCTGACTTGCTCTTAATTACTTAGCGTAACTTACGGCTCTTGTTTCACGAATTACCGTGATCTTAACCTGTCCCGGATAGGTCATTTCATCCTGAATTTTCTTGGCGATATCGAATGACAGTAATTCTGTTTCCTTGTCATCAATTTTGTCAGCTCCTACAATGACACGCAATTCGCGACCGGCCTGAATGGCATAAGTTTTCACTACACCGGGATACTGGGCTGCTAAGTTTTCCAGGTCTTTCAGACGTTTGATGTAGGCCTCCACGATTTCGCGGCGGGCTCCCGGACGAGCGCCGGAGATGGCATCGCAAACCTGTACAATAGGAGCAATCAGGGTTTCCATTTCCACTTCGTCGTGGTGTGAACCGATGGCGTTGCAAACGTTTGGTTTTTCTTTGTATTTCTCTGCTAAACGCATCCCGAGGATAGCATGTGGCAATTCCGGTTCATCATCGGGTACTTTACCAATGTCGTGTAGCAGACCGGCTCTTTTGGCTGTCTTGGGATTCAATCCCAATTCTGAGGCCATGGTGGCGCACAGGTTGGCAACTTCACGCGAGTGCTGCAAGAGGTTCTGCCCGTAAGAGGAACGGTATTTCATCTTTCCGACCAAACGAATCAGTTCGGGATGCAATCCGTGGATACCCAGGTCGATGGTGGTGCGTTTTCCTATCTCAATAATTTCTTCTTCGATTTGTTTTTTCACCTTGTTCACAACTTCTTCGATACGAGCCGGGTGAATACGACCATCGGTAACGAGTTGGTGTAACGACAAGCGGGCAATTTCGCGGCGTACCGGGTCAAAAGCAGATAATACGATGGCCTCGGGCGTGTCGTCAACAATGATTTCAACGCCTGTAGCGGCTTCTAAGGCACGGATGTTTCGTCCTTCCCGTCCGATGATGCGACCTTTAATCTCGTCGGATTCGATGTGGAAAACAGTGACTGAGTTTTCAATGGCCGTTTCAGTCGATACCCGCTGGATGGTGTTGATGATGACACGTTTTGCTTCTTTATTTGCAGTCATCTTGGCTTCTTCCATGATGTCGTTGATGTACGACATGGCATTGGTTTTAGCCTCATCTTTCAGGGATTCAACCAGCTTTTCTTTGGCTTGTTCTGCCGATAAACCGGAGATACTCTCTAACTGTTCCTGAGCCTGACGGGTCAGGTGGTCGAGATCCGCTTTTTTCTTTTCGAGCAAGTGCAGTTGTTGTTCGTGTGTTTCCCTGAGCACCTCAACTTCATTCGCTTTGCGTTGCAGTTCCCCCTGTTTTTGGTTCAGTTGCATTTCGCGTTGTTGCGCTCTCACTTCCCGTTCCTGCACCTTGGCATTGCGTTGCTGAACTTGTTGTTCGTGCTCTGCTTTCAGTGCAATGAATTTTTCTTTTACTTCTATAAGTTGATCTTTCTTGAGCAACTCTATCTCAGCCAAAGCATCCCGCTTCGTCTTTTTATGGATGCCGGTCAGCACCAGGTAAGCCGTCCCCCCGCCGATAACCAGTCCGATTATGATGTATAGTACCATGTTTGTTTATGTTTTTTGTTTAAAAGTTTAAAAAGTTTAATTGTTTAAAAGTCTACAGTCTACGGTCTACAGTCGTTAGATCAAAAAAAACGCACGTCAAAGCATGATAAAAATCATGATGACATGCGGGAATGATTGATGTTTACGACAAACTTATTCCTGATTCAGTACAGCATCCAGTTCTTTTTCCAGTTGCCTGATTCTATCGGCAAGAGGAGCTGTATCTTCAGTCAGATCGTTTTTTGAGACCCTTACGGCTAACTGGTACGCCACTAATTTGAGAATGTCCTCATAGGCACGTTGTTTATACCTGAGATGAAATTCTTCAATCAGATTGGAGACCAGCTTTTCAGCTTTCCGATATACTTCCTCGTCGCCACGGGGAATCCGAAGTGCCATTGGAAAGCCTCCGATTTGTACATTTATAGTAAAAATATCGTCGTTCATACGCTCTAATCATCTAAAAGAGCCAAACATTGATCAATTTCCCGCACCATCCTGTCAATTTGTTTTTTTGCCTCTGCTCGTCCCTCACCGGGCCCGCTAAGCTGGTTTGCCAATGACAGGTGTTCGTTTTTTTTTCTCAACTCCAGAATTTCACCGTGTGCAATAATCAGATTTTCATGTTTTTGCACCAGTTCAGCCTGTAGCCTTTTGTTTTGAATTTGTAATGACTCGTACTCCGAAATCAATTTTCGCAGTTTTTTTTCAAATGCGTTTATCAGTTCCTCGTAACGATTTGTCATCTTTTTTAAAAATTCTCAGACAAAAATAGTTAAATGAATCGGAAAAATCAAATTTTCCACATTATTTATTGATAATAATTTCTTCAGCTCGTACTAATGCATCCGTGATATTGCTGCAAATATTTTCTTTTCCAATCTGGGTCGCAATACCACCTTTCTCAAGAGCTGATTGTACCTGATCATTTACTCCTGAAAGCAGGATTTTTGTTTTGTCTTTCACCGACATCCGGATCAAACTTTTCAGGTTATTGATGCCGGTAGAGTCGATAAACGGAACTTTGCGCATCCTGATTATTCTTACTTTTGGTTTGTCGCCCAGCATTTTCATGGTTTCTTCAAATTTATTGGCAACACCAAAGAAAAACGGACCTTCAATTTCATAAACTTCCACACCTTTAGGGAGTACCAGTTTTTCAGCTTCTGTATTTCCTTCAATATATTCAGCTTCTTCAATATCATGTTTGAAGATGGATATTTGCGTAGATTCCGAAATTCTTCTCAGGAAGAGTACAACTGCCAATACCAGACCAAGTTCTATGGCTATGGTCAGGTCGAAAATGACTGTTAGCAGAAATGTGGCAATCAATACGGCCACATCCGATTTTTGTCCTTTCAGTAGTGATTTAAAGGTGCGCCATTCGCTCATGTTATAAGCTACAATGACTAATACACCGGCTAAGCAGGCCATCGGGATGTGTTTGGTGAGGTTTCCAAGGAACAGGAGAATCAACAATAGTACGATGGCATGGATAATTCCCGCGACAGGGGTTCGGCCGCCATTGTTGATATTCGTCATCGTCCGTGCGATCGCGCCTGTTGCCGGAATACCACCAAAAATGGGTGTGACGATATTGGCGATTCCCTGGGCGATAAGCTCTGTGTTTGAATGATGTTTGTCGCCAATCACCCCATCGGCAACGGTGGCTGACAGGAGCGATTCGATGGCTCCGAGCATAGCAATGGTAAAGGCTGCCGGCATCAGGGTCTGGATAATTTCAAAGGTGATGACCGGTCTTTCAGCTCTGGGTAAGGCCGCGTTGATGCTGAAACGGTCGCCGATAGTCTCGATTGAAGTCATACCGAAGTGTTCTCTTAAGAAGTACACAACGAAAGTCATCAATACAATGGCAATAAGCGAGCCCGGTATCTTTTTAGTGAACTTCGGGGTAACGGCAATAAGGACTATGGTCAGTATGCCGATTATCAATGCAGGTAGATTGGTTGTGCCGATGTTTTGTGCATAAACGCCCCACTTGCTGATGAAATCTGCCGGTACTTTGTCGATGCTCATGCCGAAAAGATCCTTGATTTGAGTCGCGAATATGGTCAGCGCGATTCCACTCGTAAACCCAACAATAATTGGATAGGGTATAAACTTGATAACAACACCTAACTTTAGTACGCCCATGGCAACCAGCATAACCCCTGCGATGATGGTAGCAACCGCGAGTCCGGTTATACCAAATTCCTGCACAATTCCGTATACAATTACAATAAATGCACCGGTAGGTCCCCCTATTTGCACTTTGCTGCCACCAAAAAATGAAATAATAAAGCCGGCAATAATGGCGGTAAACAGTCCCTGCTCGGGCGATACGCCGGACGCGATACCGAATGCAATGGCAAGAGGGAGAGCAACTATTCCGACGATGATGCCGGCCATCAAATCTTTGTAAAAAAGTTCTTTTGAGTAATTTTTAAATACTTCAAATAGTTTTGGTCGAAAACGCATAAATATACATTTTTAGAAACGTTGCAAAGGTAATGCTTTTTTCTTATTAAAAGTAAAAAAATGTGCTGAAAAGTATGGTTTATTAATGGTAAATCCAATCTTGATAAACATAAATGCGACTATTTTTGTTGATAGACAGAAATAAGCGATATAACGCCAAAATTATTCAAATAAAAAAAAGAATCAGGTTGTGTCATGTAATAAAATTGCTTATTTTTACGTGCTTTATCAAAATTATTAAGTTTTCAGTTTTTTATGGGTCATTTTATTAGATTTAGCGTTTTGATTGCTGTTCTGGTTATATTGTTGATGAAGGTGCAAGCCGTTGAGCCGGAAAGTAAAAGTGCTGATATACATGAGTTTACGGTTTTCGTGATGCCCACGCTACATCCGTTGAGTTGGGAAAGTCCTTCGGCATTGTATAAAACCATGCGCAAATGTTACATCAAAACCATCGGTGTTAAAGATAATTATTTGTTGGGACACGTTGCTGTCGGGTTTAATACGCCATTGCTTCCTGATACCTTGTTGGTTGCGCAGACCTCAGGAGAATTAAAAGAAAAGCTGGATTTGATATTCAAGCATAAAGTTGGATACGCGATTATCGGAGCAGCTTTGCAGGGTAGAATTGAAGGACATGAGGAGCTAAGACATAAGTTGGATGTGTATGCAAAAAGGGACAAACTGGCATTCATCAGATATAGGGTAAGTGAACCGGCTATGAAGCGTATGCTGGATTTTGTAGCGCGATATTCGGCCAAGATGAATGAACATTATGCTCCTTCTGATTTTTATGGAGGCGCTTTTTGGCCTAGATTTCATCACGAAGGAGCTGGTTGTTCGGCTTTTGGAATGGCCCTGTTGGATTTGGTAAATCTATTGCCTGACGAGCATGTGCAAGAATGGGAACTGAGTGTAAAAATACCGATGGAGTTGATTGGAGGGAAATTTAATAATGGGAAAAAGGTAAAATACTCTACCATCAGGAAGACTGATAGCTGGTATGAGGGAGAGGGGCAGCCGAATGTGGATTATGTAACCTATTCGGTTTATGAACCAAGTGTCATGTTCGACTGGATTATGAATAAAAGGAGCAAACCGGGTGATGCCTATCTTCCGATGGAGGAAAATGGAGTTCCCGGATTGGTGTTTGATGCCACACAAATTGATTTTGATAATAATGAACCATTTTTTACAGAAAGATCTGAACCCAATATTTTTATTGAACATTATAAGAAAAGAATCAAAATTGCACCTGATTCTGTCCGGTGATGAAAAATAAATACAATAAAATCAACCTGAAATGCAACTTTTTGTATTCAGAAATGTTAACAATATATTCATCAAGAAACTCATTGCTTTTAACACACAAGCATGTACAATCAATTTAACTACAAAAGAAGAAAATCAGATACAGTAAGGGTTGGCAAGGTATTACTCGGTGGCCCTGAGCCAATCAGGGTACAATCGATGGCCAACACCGACACCAATGATACCGAAAATTCAGTTGCGCAATGCATCCGGATTGTTGAAGCCGGAGGGGAAATTGTCCGTTTCACGGCACAGGGAGTGCGTGAGGCTGAAAATCTGAAAAATATCCGGGAAGCATTATTTAATCAAGGCTTTGATGTGCCTTTGGTGGCCGATATCCATTTCAATGCCAATGCTGCTGATGTGGCTGCGCAATATGTTGAAAAGGTGCGGGTCAACCCGGGTAACTTTATCGGTTTAGTCAGGCGCGATTCTCCTGATTATACGGAAGAAGAATATCAGGCTGAATATGAAAAGATTAAAGTCCGGTTTAAGCAGTTGCTGGATATTTGCAAACTCCACGGAAGGGCTGTTCGAATCGGTGTAAACCACGGTTCATTGAGTGAAAGAATGATGAATCGTTGGGGAGATACGCCCCGGGGGATGGTTGAATCTTGTCTGGAGTTTTTACAGGTTTGTCAGGAAGAAGATTTTCACGATGTGGTGATTTCGATGAAAGCTTCGAACACCTTGTCGATGGTACATGCTGTCCGGCTACTGGCTTCAGAAATGGAAAAGCGTGATATGCATTATCCGCTGCACCTGGGTGTTACCGAGGCTGGTGACGGGGAAGATGGGCGGATTAAATCTGCGGTCGGTATCGGTGCGTTGTTGCACGATGGTATCGGTGATACCATCCGTGTTTCGTTGAGTGAAGAGCCTGAAGCCGAAATTCCGGTGGCAAGGCAACTTGTCGATTACATCACCAGGAAAAAAGGTCATCCCGAAATTAAGGCCACAGCTTCTCCTGAATTTACGGTGTTTGAATACAACCGCAGAAAAACAAACCAGATCTTGAATATCGGTGGCGATCAGGTGCCGGTGGTGTTGATGAACAGGGATGGTGGATTTACTACAATTCCGGACTATTTGCTGAAAGAGAATCAGGTGTTTAGTCAGACCGGTGCAGTTTATCCTGTTTATGCTACTGAACAAATTGATCAATTAATGCAGGATGAGGCTGAAATGAAATTCATTCGGCTCAGCTATCCGGACTTAAATGAAAAGGTACTGGATTGTCTGAAAAAGGAAAGCAATACCATTATTTTACTGCATTCAGATCATCAGAATCAGGTAGGCGAGATGCGTGCTTTCTTTCATACCCTGTTGAATAATAAGTTGCTGAACCCGGTTATTCTTTGCCGGAAATATGTGGTAAATGATTTGGCATCCTTGCAGATACAGTCAGCTGCTGACTTGGGTGTATTATTCTTAGATGGTTTTGGTGATGGTATCTTCCTTGAAAAGGATGAAGAAATGTCGCAGAAATCAATTGGCGTGGAGCAAATCAATGCAGTTGCTTTTGGCATTTTACAGGCCTGCCGGGTGCGGGTGACCAAAACGGAATACATCTCCTGTCCCAGTTGCGGTCGGACCATGTTCAATTTGCAGACAGTTATAGCCCGGGTGAAAGCATCCACCTCACACCTGAAAGGACTGAAGATTGCCATCATGGGCTGTATCGTGAACGGTCCCGGAGAAATGGCGGATGCAGATTACGGATACGTGGGTGCAGGTCGCGGTAAGGTAAGCTTATATAAAAAGAAAGAAATTCTGGAAAGAAATATCAACGAAGATGAAGCCGTCGACAAGTTGGTTGAATTGATAAAGGCAAATGGCGATTGGCATGATTAAAGAAAGCATGTTTAAATCAAATATAT
>JAYFPG010000074.1:0-4959 GCA_034928085.1 Paludibacter sp. | reverse complement strand
TGATATAGGATTTCTCATTAATCCAAAAGACAGAATTGCCCTCGTCGGAAAAAACGGCGCGGGCAAAACTACTTTATTAAAGCTGATATCCGGAAAAATGTCGCCCACTAAAGGGCGTATTGTGCTTCCCAAAGACCTCACTGTCGGTTACCTGCCTCAACACATGATTCACAACGAAGGTACTACCGTGATGCAGGAAACCGAAAAGGCTTTTGAACACATCAAAGAGCTGAAACAGGATATAGACCGCATGGGAATCGAATTGGCCACCAGAACTGATTATGATAGTGAGGATTACCATCGCATCATTGAAAAGCTGTCTCATACGCAGGAATATCTTCAGATTGTGGATGGCGGAAATTATCAGGCTGAAATTGAAAAAACATTGGTCGGACTGGGTTTCGACCGTGCCGATTTTAACCGGCAATGTGCTGAATTTAGTGGAGGATGGCGAATGCGCATCGAACTTGCTAAGATAATCCTGCAACGACCAGATTTATTGTTACTCGATGAGCCGACCAATCACCTGGATATAGAATCCATTCAATGGCTCGAAAGTTTCCTGATTGGTTCAGGAAGCGCTGTGGTGCTGGTTTCGCACGACAGGGCTTTTATCGATGCGGTAACTACCAGAACCATTGAAATTTCACTGGGTAAGATTTACGACTATCAGGTGAATTATTCCAAATATGTGGAATTAAGGAAGGAAAGGCACGAACAACAGGTCAGGGCGTACGAAAACCAGCAAAAAATGATTCGGGACACCGAAGAGTTTATCGAACGTTTTCGGTATAAAGCTTCCAAATCGGTACAGGTGCAGTCGCGCATCAAACAATTGGAAAAGCTGGATCGTCTTGAAGTCGATCAGGAAGACAACTCCCGGCTTAGCCTTAAATTTCCTCCGGCACCCCATTCCGGCATCATCCCGGTAGAAATTGAACATCTTTCGAAAGCTTACGGAGATCATTTGGTGCTGGATAACATCGGTCTGATAATCAACCGGGGAGAAAAGGTGGCATTTGTCGGCAAAAACGGTGAGGGGAAAAGTACATTGGTAAAATGTATCATGGACGAAATTTCTTTTTCGGGGAAGCTGAAATTAGGTCACCAGGTGAAAATTGGTTATTTTGCCCAGAACCAGGCCTCTTTATTGGATGAGAACCTGACCGTTTTTCAAACCATCGACAATGTAGCGGTAGGGGATATCCGTACCAAAATACGGGACATTCTCGGCGCTTTTATGTTTGGCGGAGAAGCATCGGATAAAAAGGTCAAAGTTCTTTCCGGTGGTGAACGTTCCCGGTTGGCGATGATTCGCCTGTTGCTGGAACCGGTCAACCTGTTGATTCTCGATGAGCCAACCAATCACCTGGATATGCGTTCGAAAGACGTGCTGAAAGAAGCCATCAAAGCTTTTAATGGCACAGCCATCGTGGTATCGCATGACCGTGAATTTCTGGATGGGTTGGTGACCAAGGTTTATGAATTCGGAAACAAGAAAGTCAGGGAGCATCTCGGTGGAATTTACGATTTTCTTCAGTATAAAAAGATGCAAAACCTGCAGGAACTGGAAGTCAACACCCTACAGCAAAAGAAAGATTCAGTACTGGAGGAAAAGACAAGTTCGGAAAACAAACTAAACTACGAAGCGCGCAAGGAGCTGAGCAGGAAAATTAGAAAAGCTGAGAAAGAAGTGGCTGATGCTGAAACGCAAATAGCAGCTCTTGAAGCGGAGATTAAACAGATGGAGTCGCAATTACAGCAGCCTGAGAAAGCCTCGGATGGTGAATTTGTGATGTTATTTCAGAAGAAGCAACGAGAACTGGAACAGAAGTTATACGAATGGGAAATTTTAAGTGAAGCCCTTGAAGAAATAAAAAATAACTGATATGGCCGGAAAACTGATTCTTTTTCCCACCCAGTTGGGAGATACTGATTTTAACAGGATACTGCCGGTGTATAATAACACCCTGCTTTCATCAATAAAATATTTTATCGTCGAAGATGTGCGTACGGCACGCAGGTTCCTGAAGAAATGCGATCCGGCATTCAATATTGACGAACTAACTTTTTTCGTGCTGAATAAGCATACATCTCCGGCTGATTTGCAGTCTTTTATCCAACCGCTAAAGCAGGGGAGTAATGTGGGATTGCTTTCAGAAGCCGGTTGTCCTGCCATTGCCGACCCGGGTGCCGATGTGGTCGCGCTGGCTCAATCGGGTGACATACAGGTTATTCCCCTTGTCGGACCTTCTTCTATTTTACTGGCCCTGATGGCTTCGGGCTTCAACGGACAAAGTTTTGCTTTCAATGGCTATTTGCCGATTCAGGAAAATGAGAAGGTAAAAACGCTTAAAATGCTCGA
Source organism: Paludibacter sp. (assembly GCA_034928085.1). Taxonomy (GTDB): domain Bacteria; phylum Bacteroidota; class Bacteroidia; order Bacteroidales; family Paludibacteraceae; genus Paludibacter. The sequence continues at coordinate 2,594 of JAYFPG010000074.1, read as the reverse complement.
GAGGAGAATCTATGCTGAAAGTCAGACCCAGATTTTTATTGAAACACCTTACCGGAATATGAAAACGCTGGCTGATATCCTGTCTGTTTGTCAGCCGGAAACAAAATTGTGCATTGCGGCCGACATCACGCTGTCAACCGAATACATCAAAACCAAATCAGTTCAGGGCTGGAAAGGAAATCTTCCTGATTTGAATAAACGTCCCTGCATATTCATTCTGTATAAGTAGTTAATTGCACAATAAATTTTAATATGTGCAGTTTATTGCAATTTATTTCTATATTTGCAGCGTTGAAAATTACAAAACTATTAAATGCACAAAGAAATTCATCTTCAAACACAGACGCTTAAGTGTCTTATTGAAAATTCTGTAAAATCATTTCCGGATAATCCATCCATCTCATTTGTCGAAGGTCAGCCCATTAATTACACGCAATTAGGAAAAGAAATTGAAAAAATTGCCGATTTACTGTATGCTTATGGTTTGCAAAAAGGCGATAAAGTAGCGTTGTTTAGTCACAATATGCCCAACTGGGTAATTGCCTTCTTCGCGGTAGTTTCAAAAGGTCTGGTCATTGTTCCGATTCTGCCCGATTTTTCTGCTGACGAAACATTGAATGTGTTAGAACACTCAGAATCGACAGTTTTATTTGTAAGCGAGCGCTTGTATCCGCGAATTGAAAATCTGAAAGTGCCAACACTGAAAACCATCATCAAATTAGATAATTTCTCGGTTATCAAAAGCGAAATAGATCCGGTTGAGAGCAAAGCAGGTGATGTTCTGGTTGATGAATCGGACATAGGGTCAATTATTTACACTTCCGGAACCACAGGGCGTTCGAAAGGAGTGGTGCTGACGCACAAAAATATGACTTTTGTTGCGGCAACTTCATTCGCGGTTTTCCCCATCAACCATGAAGATGTTTTTCTATCATTCCTGCCCTTATCTCATACTTATGAGAACGCGATTGGAATGTTGTATCCGATTATGTATGGCGCTTCCATTTTCTATTTGGAAAAACCTCCCACTGCAGCAGCTTTATTGCCGGCGTTGGCAAAGATTCGTCCGACCATGATGTTGTCCGTTCCATTGATTATGGAAAAGATTTATAAAGTACAGGTACAGGGCAAATTTGCAAAAAATCATTTTACCCGGATGATTTATAAAACACCTCTTTTCAGGATATTAATTCACCGGATTGCAGGTAAGAAGCTATATCAGACATTTGGCGGAAGATTGAAATTCTTTGGTATTGGCGGAGCAAAATTAGATGGCCGTGTAGAACGTTTTCTGAAAGAAGCCCGCATGCCTTATGCCATTGGTTATGGCCTGACAGAAACGGCGCCATTGCTGGCCGGAGCAGCTCCGCATCAGACTAAGCTGCACTCAACCGGTTTTGCCATCAGAGGCGTTGAGTTGAAGATTCACGAACCCGATGAAAAAGGTATAGGTGAAATTTGGGCAAAAGGTCCGAATGTGATGCAGGGCTATTACAAGAATCCGGAAGCAACAGCGGAAGTGCTGGTCGAAGACGGGTGGTTCAGAACCGGTGATTATGGTCGTACAGACAGAAAAAAGCGCCTGTTTATCAAAGGTAGAATGAAGAATATGATTGTGAGTGCCAGTGGAGAAAATATCTACCCTGAAGATATCGAATCGGTTATCAACAATAATCAGTATGTGCTGGAATCGTTGGTCGTGGAAGAGGATGGCTACTTAGTTGCAAAAGTGCTGCTCGATTTGGAAGCATTGGAAAAGCATTATGAGCATCTGAAATCTATTATTGATGAAAAGAAACTTCAGTATCATGAATGGATGACACATTTCACCAAAGAAATCAATGAAAAACTCAATAAGTTTTCGCAGTTGAAAAGGGTGGATGTCATGCATGAACCTTTTGAGAAAACAGCTTCGCAGAAGATTAAGCGGTTTTTGTATACGAAGAAAAAGAAGTGATTCATACGGTTTAGTTAGCAGTAAAAGTTAACCTGAAACAAGCCGAAATTTAAAATCCACAAACTCGCCTTTTCAAGGCTCAGACAGTGTGTATTTTAAATTCTGGCTTGTTTCAGGTTACTCCCGATGCCTGTCCATTTCTCTTTTAGCATCTTTCTCCTTGATCGACTGGCGTTTATCGTAGTTTTTCTTTCCCTTTGCCAGTCCGATTTCTAATTTTGCCAGTCCTTTGTCGTTGATGAACATGCGAATGGGCACAATGGTTAACCCTGTTTCGCGGGTGGCACGTGCCAGTTTGTTCAGTTCTTTCTTGTTTAGTAACAACTTACGGTCGCGTCGTACATCGTGGTTATTATACGTGCCGAAAAAATAAGTCGCGATGTGCATGTTTTTTACCCACATTTCATCGTTGATGAAGGTACAGTAGGTGTCAGTCAGGGAAGCCTTTCCGTCGCGTATCGATTTGATTTCCGTGCCGAAAAGCTGCAGACCGGCGGTGTACCGTTCGATAATTTCGTAATCAAAGGTTGCCCGCTTGTTTTTTATTAATATGTTGGATGAATGACGCATGATGTATAGTTCTGATAACCGGACACAAAAGTACGATTTTTTTTGCTATGAAAATTTACCTGCTCGT
>JAYFPG010000032.1:0-9748 GCA_034928085.1 Paludibacter sp. | reverse complement strand
GTTTTTAAATGAAAAAACCTTTCTCACATCGAGTGAGAAAGGTTTTCAATATTTCTTATACTTATCTACATACCAAACTCACTCTTACTGCTTTTGTAAAAGAATAATAATACCGAGTAGTAAAATATGTAGAAAATTGTTATTCATTGCACATTACTTAGTTGCGTGTGCAAAGATACATTATTTTTATAAAACAACAAGTTTAAGGCAAAAAAAATATTATTTTTTTAGTCATACGACAAATAACCTACCGGATTAACAGATTTTTGTTCTTTTTCCTTTTGCGATGCAAGTTCTGTTAATGCCTGATATATTTCATTGAACTGAAGATTGGTTTTAAGTTCCAATTGTTTTATTTTTTGATTTAATTCATCATATCCATGAATTAGTTTTCTCAATTCAACAAAAGCACGCATGATTTGGATATTAATCTCTATTGCAGTATTACTTCTTAAAACTGATGACAACATAGCGACTCCTTGTTATGTAAAAGCAAATATTCTGGTAGATCCGATATTGTATCCCTGGGGTATCACAGATTGTGACACCCCGTTGTTTATCAATGATATAGATTCGTCTTTCGTGAGTTCAAACAGGAAATCAGATGGAAACCTTTCAATATTTCTTCTGACAGCTTGTTTTAAAACCCTCGTTTCAATTTGGTATAATGCCGCCAGGTGTAAGTCAAGCATTACTCTTTGACCTCTAATCTCAAAGATTTTATTTTGAACAATTTGGAGTTCCATAGTCTATTATCGTTTTTTCTGCAAATTTAATTTTCAATTCAGGTATATACAATGCTGAAGTAATTATTTGACGTTTTGCATGAAAATATTTTCAAATTGCACAGTTTTCGAAAATATGTGTATCTTTGTCGTCGGAATTGAAGCAAATCATTTATAACTTTGTTTCATTCACCGATGGGGGTGCCTTTAATAAATACGGGCTGAGATCATACCCTTTGAACCTGGACGGATAATGCTGTCGAGGGAAAAAGCAAATCTCCGTTATAATTTTTGGACTCTCAGAATAAATTATTAATCAACAATTTAATTAATTTGTTATGAGAAAATTTTGTATGGCAGTTTCTGTGCTGCTTGCCTTTGTGTCAGTTTCGGCACAATCGACACAGAAAAAAGATTCATTGCACATCATGCTGGATGAGGTTACTGTTTCATCCCTGCGTGCCAATGAAAAGTCAGCCGTTTCTTACAGCAATGTTTCTGCTGAAGAAATCGAAAAACGAAATGCAGGTCAGGATATTCCTTATCTGTTGTCACTTACACCATCATTTGTTGCGACTTCGGATGCAGGAACAGGTATTGGCTACACGGGTTATCGTATCCGTGGAACAGATGCCAATCGCGTAAATGTTACAGTGAATGGAGTTCCAATCAACGATTCGGAATCGCACGGGGTGTTTTTCGTGAACATGCCTGATTTTGCATCATCACTTTCGTCTGTACAGATTCAGCGTGGTGTTGGAACTTCTACGAATGGCGCTGCCGCTTTTGGTGCAAGTATCAACATGCAGACTGAAAAACTCAATCCTGAAGCGTATGCAGAAATTTCTTCAACCTATGGCTCTTTCAATACCAATAGAAATATGTTGAAAGCAGGAACAGGATTGATCAATGATCGTTGGGCGTTTGATGCCCGCCTTTCGAACATCACCTCAGATGGGTATATTGAGCGTGCCTGGGTGGATATGAAGTCATATTATTTTTCAGGAGGGTATTACGGGAAAAAATCTACCTTGAGATTTATCACCTTTGGAGGAAATGAAAGAACGTATCAGGCGTGGAATGGGGTAAAGACTAATTCTCTTTCCACTAATCGTACTTATAACGAACTGGGTGAATATCAAGATACCAAAGGAGATACTTTATATTACAACAATCAGACTGATAATTACAATCAAACTCATTATCAGTTGCATTGGTTATATCAACTGAATCCGGATTTAAATCTGAATATTAGTGCTCATTATACACGTGGTATTGGATATTATGAGGATTACAAACAAGACAGGAAATATCAGGAATACGGTTTAATCCCGGCTGTTGTAAATGGAGTTACATTATCAAAAACAGATTTAATCAGACAAAAATGGCTTGATAATCATTTTGGAGGTATTACCTGGTCATTGAATTATTTACGCCAAAATTATTCTGCTACTCTTGGTGGTGCAGTAAACCGTTACGATGGAGATCATTTTGGTAAAGTTATATGGGTCCGAAATGCACAGGGATTAGATATTGGAGATGAATGGTATAGAAATAATGGGATAAAGGATGATGCCAATATTTTTGGGAAAATTAGTTCTGAAGTCTTTAATAACTTATTTTTAAATGTTGATTTACAATATCGATATATTGATTATCAAATGACTGGTAGAGATGATAAATATGATAAAGATGCAGGATTGATGCGAGATATTACCCAGCATCATACATTTCATTTCTTTAATCCTAAAGTTGGAGCAACATATAGTTTGAACAATAATAACGACTTATATGCTTCTTATTCAATTGCTAATAGAGAACCAAACAGAAATAATTATACTGAGGCCGGAGAGAATGAACGTCCAACAAGTGAAAGGCTTTATAATACCGAGTTTGGATATCGTTTTAAATCTGCCGGATTTAGATTTGAGGCTAATCTATATAATATGAAATATAAAAACCAATTAATTTTAACCGGAAAAATAAGTGAAATTGGTGAGTTGCTGACAACCAACATCCCGGATAGTTATCGAAGGGGGATTGAAGTGTCAGCTGCCGTTAAAATTACGGATTGGTTGAAATGGGATGCAAATGTAGCTTTAAGCCAACATAAAATAATTGATTTTACTGAACAGGATGTTGATGTTTATGATGCTGATTGGAATTGGATAGATAGTCAAAGTAATGAGCTAGGAACTACGAATATTGCATATTCACCCAATGTTGTGGCAAATAGCATGCTAACGTTCAAACAGAATCAATTCGAATGTGGACTTATTTCAAATTATGTAGGTAAACAATATATTGATAATTCCTCTGATGATGACCGATCTATTCCAGATTATTTTATTAATAACCTGAGTGTTCAATATTCTTTAAGACTTAAAAACATGAAATCAATTGATTTTAGTGTGTTGGTTAATAACATCTTTGATGTTAAGTATGTTTCAAATGGATATGTTTGGTATACTTATTATTTAGATGGAAATAGAGAGAATGATTTACGCTTTTTTCCACAAGCAGGCATCAACTTCTTAGCCGGTATTACATTCAAATTTTAATCAGAGATCATCCACATACCATAAACAGGGTATGAAAATACCATCACCCTGTTATTGCAGCAGCTTCAGGGCTGCTGTATTTTTGCATTATCATTGAAAAGTATTAAATGTTTAATCCAATTAAAATAAAAAGGTATGTCGAAAATTGCTAAAAATTTAACTGAACTGGTAGGAAACACCCCGTTGGTGCAACTATCAAATTTCGCGGTTAATAAAGGATTAACTGCTAATGTGATTGCCAAACTCGAGTCTTTTAATCCACTCGGTTGCGTGAAAGAACGTATTGCTCTCTCTATGATTGAAGATGCTGAAGCGAAAGGAATCCTCAAAAAGGGAGTGGAAATTGTAGAACCTACGAGTGGAAATACCGGTATCGGACTCGCTTTTGTAGCTGCAATCAAAGGTTATAAGCTGACGCTTACAATGCCCGAAACCATGAGTGTGGAGCGTAGGAATCTTTTAAAAGCGCTGGGAGCTAATCTGGTATTAACACCCGGACCGGAAGGAATGAAAGGAGCTATTGCTAAAGCAAATGAAATTGCTACTGAAAAAGGTGCTTTCTTACCTCAGCAGTTCGAAAATGCAGCTAATCCTAAAGTACATGCAGAAACAACAGGAGAAGAGGTGTGGAGGGATACGGATGGTAAGGTAGATATTTTTGTCGGCGGAGTAGGTACCGGTGGTACAATTACCGGAGTTGGTGCAACTTTGAAAAAGTATAATCCGAATATTCGGATTGTGGCTGTTGAACCGGCAGATTCTCCGGTTTTGTCAGGCGGTAATCCAGGACCTCATAAAATTCAGGGTATCGGAGCAGGTTTCATCCCAAAAAATTTCAATCCTGAAGTAGTTGATGAAATCATACAGGTTTCGAATGATCAGGCGATTCTCACAGCCCGTCAGTTGGCCAAAGAAGAAGGTATGTTAGTCGGTATTTCATCCGGAGCGGCGGCTTATGCGGCAACTCAACTGGCACTTCGTCCGGAAAATAAAGGGAAAAACATCGTCGTACTGTTGCCTGATACAGGGGAACGTTATTTATCCACGCTGCTTTATGCATTTGAAGAATATCCACTTTAATTAATTCACACATAAATATATTCATAATATGTCAATAAATTATAAATTTGAGACCCTGCAAGTGCATGCAGGTCAGGAAGTTGAAAAAACTACTAACTCAAGGGCTGTGCCTATTTATCAAACCACATCCTATCTCTTTGATGACGCTCAACACGGAGCAGATTTTTCGGATTAAGAAAGTTTGGAAACATTTATACCCGTCTGATGAATCCGACTACCGATGTTTTTGAAAAAAGAATAGCAGCTCTCGAGGGAGGAGTTACGGCATTGGCAACATCATCGGGACAATCGGCTCAGTTCATAGCGCTTAATAACATCCTGGCTGCCGGGGATAATTTTGTTTCAACGGCGCATTTGTACGGCGGAACTTATAATCAGTTTAAAGTGCAGTTCAAACGTCTTGGCGTTGAGGTGCGTTTTACGCCAACCGATGAGCCTGCTGAATTTGAAAAGTTGATTGATGATAAAACAAAAGCCATCTATCTTGAAACCATCGGCAATCCGGATTTGAACATCCCTGATTTTGATGCTATTGCTGCAATAGCAAAGAAATACGACATACCTTTAATCGTGGACAACACCTTCGGTGCCGGTGGTTATCTTTTCCGTCCAATTGAACACGGAGCGGCAATCGTGGTTGAATCTGCCACAAAATGGGTGGGCGGACATGGTACTTCCATCGGAGGTGTTATTGTCGATAGTGGTAAATTTAATTGGGGGAATGGAAAATTCCCTGCTTTCACAGAACCTTCTGAAGGATATCACGGGCTGGTTTTCTGGGATGTTTTTGGAACGGATGGTCCGTTTGGGAATATTGCGTTTAACATACGTGCCCGTGTTGAAGGGCTTCGTGACTGGGGTAATGCCATCAGTCCGTTTAATTCCTTCCTGCTGATTCAGGGTATTGAGACTTTATCGTTGAGAATGGAACGCCATGTGGCAAATGCTCAGGCTTTAGCTGAGTGGCTCGAACAACATCCGGCAGTAGAATATGTGAATTATCCCGGTTTGAAAAGCAGCAAATATCATGAACTGGCCAAAAAATACCTGAAAAAAGGTTTTGGTGGTGTGTTGACATTTAAACTCAAAGGAGATGCCGGGTTGGCTGATAAATTGATTGATAATGTGAAGTTGTTGAGTCACGTTGCCAATGTCGGGGATGCAAAATCTTTGATTATCCATCCCGCAGCAACGACGCACGAACAATTATCTCCGGAAGATAAAAAAGCAGCAGGTGTTGAACCCGGACTGCTTAGAATTTCTGCCGGAATAGAAAATATTGACGATATCAAAGCAGATATACAACAAGCGATTGATAAATTGTAAGTTGAATTTTTATCCTCGGTATAATTAGCAGAAAACGGGTAGCGGAATTAAATCCGGCTGCCCGTTTATCTTTTTTACCCGTTTACTTTTTAATTTCAGGATATGCGATTCTGGTGTGATACATATTCATGATTTTTTCTTTGAAAATTGCTTTGACCGTTTCTACATCCCTGAAACTGATTGGTGCTTCTTTGAATTGTCCATCTGCAATCTGACTATTGATCATGTCTTCCACGCAATTATTGATACTTTCTTCTGTATAGTTCTTCAAACTTCTGGCCCTGGCTTCTACCGCATCTGCCATCATAAGAATCGCGGTTTCTTTTGTGTCGGGCAAGGGTCCCGGGTAGGTGTAAACAGATTCATCGGGTGTTTTATCAGGATTTGCATTGACAAATGAATTATAGAAATATTTTGTTTTGCTTAATCCGTGGTGTGTTGTGATGAAATGAATAATTTGTTCGGGAAGATGCTCTTTTTTAGCAATCTCCACCCCGTCATAAACATGTCCGATGATGGTTCTGGCAGCCACTTCAAAATCCAGTTCGCTTAATGGATTGTTACCGCCAAATTGATTTTCAATAAAAAACTCCGGATGTTTCATTTTGCCGATGTCGTGATAAAGTGCTCCGGTTCTGACTAACAGACTGTTTGCTCCGATTTTCTTCGCAGCTTCTGTTGCCAGATTTGAAACCTGAAGCGTGTGCTGAAAGGTGCCCGGTGCCTTTTCTGCAAATTTCATCATCAAATCGCTGTTGATATTAGTAAGTTCCAGAAGTGTTACTGCTGAAATTAACCCAAATATCTTCTCGAAGATATAAATCAATAAATAAGCAAAAAGTAAAAAACTACTGCTAATCGTAAAATAGATCAGAGGTTGCCAGTAGATTCGTTTCAATTCTCCTTCGCTCATAAACTCCAACGCCAGATAAATCAAAAAATGAGCAATCAGGATAATCAAAGCAGTTTGAGCTAACTGAGACCGTTGTGTCATATCTTTTAAACTGGAAACGGCTGTCATACCGATGGCTATCTGTATCAGGAGGAACTGAAACGGATTATCAACCATCAGTGAAATGATTGTGATTGTAATAATGTGAGCAAAAAGCGCCGTCCGGGAGTCGAAAAATACCCGTATGATAATCGGTAACAGTGCAAAAGGTAAAACAAAGTAACTGACAGAGGTATACTGAATGATTACCGAGGATAGTCCAATCATGATTAATATCATCAGGTTGATAAAAATCAGATTGTTCAGATCGTTGAAAATTCTGGGTCTGAATAAATGAAGATACAGGAAGAACAGTACAATAAGCCCTGTAATGATAATGATTTCTCCGATTAATACCAGGGTAGAGCGCTGAAAGGATGATTTACGCTTATCATATTCAATTTTCATTGAATTTAATATCAGGTAAAGCTCTTCATTTACAATCTCTCCTCTGTCAATGATGCGCTCTCCTGCCTGTATTATTCCTGAAGTCAGAGAAAGGTTCTTCAATAATTCCTTTTTGGACAAGTTGGAAATTATACTGTCATATTTCAAATTTTCAGTGAGATATAAATTAATATTATAGAACCCAATTTTCTCCGGGGTTGATTTCATAAATTCAAGGTAAGCCGTTTTAGGAGAAAAAACCTCATCAGAGTTCAATGTATGAATGACTTTATCGGGTAGTATGCAGTTAATTTTCAGGGTTTTCTCCTCATTAAGCCTTTGATATTGTTCTGCAGATACGATTCCTTTATCATAAATTGCTTTAAATTTATTCCAGATAAGTTTGTCAAACTGATGTTGTTCTCCATGTTTGTCATAAAAGTCTTTCTTAAATCTGGAGTATTGTTCATATAAAACTGCGGTATCCAGTTTATAGAAAGGAACAAAGTTTTGTAAAATTACTTTCTTTTCCTGCTGAATTTGAGTCTCGCTTTTATAAATTGGAAAATCAAAAGAAGAGGTAATAAGATCATAGGACCAGGGCTTTCCAATTTCAAACTGATATTTGAAAGAGTCCTGATTGGGTAATAAATAGGCAATAATTGTAATCACGCTTATAAATAAGAATGATTTAAGCAAATTATGCAGGCTGTTTTTTGATAATTGAAGTTTCATTGTTAATGAAGATTTTTACTCAATATTTGTGTAATTGTTTTTAAACAAATATTAGTCAGACCAATAAACCCGAAATAATGTCGAATACAATAATAATGATTGAAATTTTGTATTTGAATGCAAATATATTAAAAATTAAGTACTTTTGTGAAATACTTTCAGTTTAATAATTAAACTAAATATGTACGGATTAATTACACACCCATTGGTTCCGTTACGTGCTTATAACAGTGAACGTAGTGAAATGGTTTCCCAGTTACTCTTCGGGGAGTATGTGAAAATTCTTGAGAAACAAGAGAAATGGCTTTATGTTGAGAATATTACAGATGGTTATGCAGGTTGGGCTGATATCAGGATGATTAATCCGGTCACGGATAGTGCATTTCTAATAAGCAGACAACAAAAGGCCAACCGTTTATTACATCCTTATAACATTATATACAATACAAAAATAAATCAAAGTAAACTCCTGCCGGGTGGAAGTATAATTTATGATTTGAGCGGGGATGAGTTTAGTGTTGATGGTGAAATCTGGAGTTTGATTGAACCCGATTCACTTGCAATTGGTAAGTTTGATGTACATCGTATTTTAGAAACAGCTATACAATATTTAAATGCTCCGTATTTGTGGGGTGGAAAATCTGTATTAGGAATAGATTGCTCCGGTTTGGTTCAGCTTGTTTATGGTATAGGGGGCTACTTATTGCCAAGAGATGCATCACAGCAAGTCATTCAGGGAGAGTTGGTTGATTTTCTCTCCGAGTCTATGCCGGGCGATCTTGCTTTTTTTGGGAGTGATGAAGGTAGTATAACGCATGTTGGAATCCTGGTTGACAACGCCAGTATTATCCATGCTTCAGGTTGGGTGAAAATAGAAAATATTGATTCACAGGGAATAATTTCATCAAAAACCGGAGAGTATACACATCAATTAAGAGTCATAAAACGGATAATTTGTTAGAATATCAGTAAAATTAGACTGTAAAAGGTGCCAAAAGACCCAATTGCAATTATGATTATGCCGATAATGCGGTTTAGTAGTTTTATTCCGCTGTAACTTAACTTGTTTCTGAATTTTCCGACAAAAAAAGTCAATGTATTCCACCAGAGATAGGCACCACCCAGAATGGATAAAATTCCTGTAACCAGATTGAATGTAGTTGTTACTTCATTCAGGAACTCAAATCTGGCGAAAAGAGCAATTAAAATCAACAATATAAGTGGGTTGGATAAAGTGAGTATAAACGAGCTGAAAAAGTCACTCATGATACTACTGTTGTTGTTTTGGTTGGGAATAGGTTGCCTGGTTGGGTTGTTCCTGTAAATAAATATTCCAAAGAAAACAACAATCAAGCCGCCGATAATTTGAATGATGATTTTCTTCTCTTCTAAAAAATCTACGACAAATCCAACAAAAAAAAGAGCAACAATCGTGTAAATTAAATCTGACAGAGTAGCACCAAGTCCTGTTGCAATGCCGTGTTTTCGCCCTCTGTTTAAGGTCCGTTGCACACAAAGCATTCCAATCGGTCCCAGCGGAACAGAAATAAATAATCCTATAATAATTCCTTTGATAATATTTTCAATCATGACTTGATTCAGATTTGCAAAGATAACTTATTTGTATAAATATTGCCATTTTGAACGAGAACAAGTTGATCCTTTATTGGGTTTATAATGAATTTTTATTTTGAACGTTCTTGAAATGAGCATGTAAGAAACTTTCTTGAATATTTTTTCACTTTTTGTTTGGCTGTTTTGTGAAAAGTCTCTATCTTTGCACCCGCTTTGAGAGATAAGCGTAATTCGAAAGGATTGATAAGAGAAAGAAAAGGGGGCCAGGCTATTTTATCTATAAATTTTTTTCGATAAAATTTTGGCAGGAATAAAAAAGTGATTAACTTTGCAACCCTTTTGCGCCAGAGCATCTGGAAGCAAGATAT
>JAYFPG010000011.1:0-58144 GCA_034928085.1 Paludibacter sp. | reverse complement strand
CAAATACTAATTTTAGAAAACGAATTTTGATGGGTTGATTCAGTTCGAATATCTCGCGGTATTTTTCTTTAATCTCCTCGGTAGGTGGTGTGTACGGAAACGCTTCAATTGGCTCGGAAGTAGCATTCGTCATAGTTTGTGCGTTGTTAGTTGTAACTTGCGTGTTTAAACAGGTGCAAAATTAATAAAAATGTTGAAATGGGACAATAAAAAAGCATACTGTAACTGAAAATTAACTTTTGATGATGCTGGTAGAAAACTTTTTGATTGGAGGGAATTGTGGGGTGTATAAAAACAAGAAGGGTTGTCATCACGACAACCCAATCTTTTTATTAACCTTAAATCTAATACCATGAAAAACACAGTGCAAATATAAAGCGTTTTTTTATGTTGTACAACATGTTTTTCAAGAAATTCGCTCTATTTAACATAGATTAACTATATGGATTTGTGTGTTTGATTGTATATTGCACATTATCAGTGTAATATGATTATTTGTTTTTTATCCAGGTTTGAGTCCTTCCAATAAAACCTCCCCTGTCTAAGGAACCCCTGACATTCAGATTACCCGTTTTTGCATCGTAACTGATATTGCATTTGTAGATTTTTCCGTTGTTAGGGTCTAAAATTGTTCCTCCGGTGAGGGTTCCGTTCTTTTCAGTCATCTCATTTAATATCAGCATGCCCAAAACTGCTTTGTCTTTATTGGAGCCTGTGCATTCGGTACATTTTTTATCCGGGTTCTTGAAAAGATGTTCAATCTTACCATAATATTTACCATTTGTGGCTTTGAAAATATATACAATTGATTTCGTGGATCCATCTTCGTCGTCGATGGTTTTCCACCTGCCCAGAATCTGGTCGATCTGACCATGTGCCAACACGTTGAAAGCGATAGCAAAAAGCAAAAATAAAATGTTTCTTTTCATGATAGTGAATGTTTAACCCCTGATTCTCGTGAAGGAGAATTTTTGAAGAGGGTGTTGATTTGATTCGGTTGATTCTAACTTTTTGTTTGATAATTTGTTAAACTATTGGGCACAAAGATATATAATTTTCCAAATTATCATACAGCAAGCATACTTATGTCTTTCAGGAAAGCTGTTTTTTTTGTATTTTTGCGGCTCAAAATTATAAATATTCTAATTTTATTAATTAAAGATGAAGAAAATAGTATTATTCTCCCTGTGTTTGGTTGTCGGATTGGTTTTTTCTCAATTGCTTCCGGATATCCTCGGGAATAACTATGATAACTTTAAACTTGTATCCGGACTGACGCTGTCTGTTGCACTGTCGTTTATCATGATAAATGTGGGGCGTGAATTTGATCTGGATAAAAAAAAATGGCGTTCCTATTCGCTGGATTATTATGTGGCGATGATGACGGCTGCTTTACCCTGGATTTTTGTCGCGGTATATTATATGTGGCTGATGCCTGATGGCATGTTTGGCAATTGGGACGCATGGAAAAACAACTTGTTGTTGAGCCGTTTTGCTGCTCCCACATCCGCAGGGATTTTATTTACCATGTTGGCAGCAGTGGGACTCAAATCCAGTTGGATATACAAAAAGATACAAACCCTGGCTATCTTCGATGACCTGGATACGATTTTGTTGATGATTCCTTTGCAGATATTAATGGTCGGGTTACAATGGGAATTACACATTGTTATTTTTGTTGTATTTGCATTGTTGTTTTTGGGTTGGAAAAAATTGAATGCCTTTCAGTTGCCACAGCGCTGGTATCATATTGTTTTATATGCTGTTGCGGTGGTGTTTCTGTCGGAAGCTATTTACCATACTTCCAAAATGGTATTTACAAATGGGATTCACATTGAGGTCTTGCTTCCGGCTTTTGTGTTGGGGATGATTATCAAAAATGAACATAACGAAAGGCAGTCAGATCTTAGTGCATCGAACCTGATTTCGTATGTTTTCATGTTTTTGGTTGGTATGAGCATGCCGGTCTTCATGAATCAACTGGAAAGTGTAAACGTCGACAGTGTTGGTAATATGATGCAACCGGTGATGTCCTGGGGCGAAATCGGCTTGCATGTAGTAATCGTAACTGTCTTATCGAATATTGGTAAATTATATCCTCTGTTGCATTATCGCGACAGAAAATTTTCTGAAAGACTTGCCATTTCAATCGGAATGTTTACCCGGGGTGAAGTGGGTGCGGGTATTATTTTCATAGCCATTGGATATAATATCGGCGGACCGTTGCTGGCAATTTCCGTGTTGACACTGGTGCTTAATCTCGTGTTGACAGGCTTTTTCATCGTGTTGGTGCGCAAGTTGGCTTTGAAGTCGGTGCAGGGATAAATCGCAGTTAGTTAATAATTTGAAATAATTAAAGAAATTTTTCTTTAATTAGAGATAAAGTTGTATTTTTGTGTCGCTTAATTAAGAGTATAAATAAGATTAACAAGAAAAAAAGTATTTATGTCAAAAGTAACCGTAGTGGGCGCCGGAAATGTGGGCGCAACATGTGCAAATGTATTAGCAATTAATGAGGTGGCCAATCAGGTCGTATTGCTGGATGTGAAAGAAGGTTTTGCTGAAGGGAAAGCCCTTGATATCATGCAAACTGCAACATTGCTGGATTTTGATACAGTGGTAACAGGCTGTACAAACGATTATGCAAAAACAGCCGATTCAGATGTTGTTGTGATTACCTCAGGTATTCCCCGCAAGCCGGGTATGACCCGCGAAGAATTAATCGGGGTAAATGCAGGCATTGTAAAAACTGTATCAGAAAACATTCTGAAGTATTCGCCCAATGCTATCCTGGTGATTGTAAGTAATCCGATGGATACCATGACTTACCTGACACTTAAAACAGCCGGATTGCCTAAGAACAAAGTAATCGGTATGGGTGGTGCGCTCGACAGTTCACGTTTTAAATGTTACCTTAGTAAGGCATTGAATGCGCCTGCAAATGAAATTGAAGGCATGGTGATTGGTGGTCACGGTGATACTACCATGATTCCGTTGACTCGTTTTGCTTCATATAGAGGTCGTCCGGTTGCCGAAATTCTTGATAAAGCGGTGCTTGACAAAGTGGTTGCCGATACCATGGTAGGTGGTGCTACGCTGACAGGCTTACTCGGAACTTCTGCCTGGTATGCACCGGGTGCAGCAGCAGCTTATTTGGTTGAGTCCATCCTGCGTGATCAGAAAAAGGTTATTCCATGCTGCGTTTCTCTTGAAGGTGAATACGGACAGAACGATATCTGTATTGGAGTGCCGGTGGTTATCGGTAAAGATGGTGTAGAGCAAATTATTGATTATAAGCTTGATGAAACAGAGATGGCTTTGTTCACAAAAAGTGCTGCAGCAGTAAGGGCCACCAATGATGTACTCAAAGAAATTAATGTGCTTTCATAATTGAAGGAAATAATTAGTATCTTTGCATCCATAAAAATTTTTCGGAAACAAAATGAAAACATTTGGCGATGTACACAGGCATCTGATCAAATTTGCAATCAGACCTTCTGTTCAACGAACGGCAGTGATGGGTTACCTGATGAATCACGCTACCCACCCTACTGTTGATGAAATATATGTTGCCCTGAATCCGGAAATCCCGACGCTTTCTAAAACAACTGTTTATAATACGCTGAATTTGCTTGTCGAAAAAGGAGCTGTTCAAATGCTGACCATCGACGACAAGAATGCCAGATATGATGCTGATACTTCGAAGCATGCTCATTTTTATTGCCGTTGTTGCGGTAAAGTATATGACATTTTTGATGTAAAAGCTGAAATGTACCGATTGCCGGTTATGCCGGAATTCAAAGTGGATACAGTTGAGATCTCGTACTACGGTACTTGTAAGTCTTGTCTGGGACATTGAAACTAAAAATAATAGTAAGAAGCACATCATATTTGGTGTGCTTTTTTTATCTTTGAACCATATAAGTCATATAAGGAACATATAAGTTTTAAAATTAAACTTTAATTGAGATAATTTTAAATGGCAATATTAACACAGAAGAACTACTTATATGTTCCTTATATGACTTATATGGTTCAAAGATATTTGTTGTTTAAACTGTAAAACTAAATAATATGAAAGGCAAGTTATTATTCTTTGGTTTGTTATTGCTCTCTTTGTCAGTCCTCTCACAGGAGAAAGTAAAAACGGGTTTCGGTTTTGGAGCATTACCGGCAGTTTCCTTTGACTCGGATTTGGGCTTTCAGTACGGTGCCATTGTGAACCTGTTTCACTATGGCGATGGAACCAACTATCCGAAGTACGATCATTCGCTTTATATGGAGTTATCGCGCTACACAAAGGGAACAGGGATCAACAGAATCATGTATGATACAGAAAAATTGTTGCCGGGTATTCGGACAACAGTTGATGTAACCTACTACACCGATCAGATGTTGCCGTTTTATGGATTCAATGGTTACCAGTCGGAATATGACGCTGCAAAACCACGGTTGTTCTACAGTCAGGAACGCAATATGTTTCGCGCCAAGGCCGATTTTCAGGGCAACTTCGGAGATTCCGATTTTGGTTGGATAGGTGGTTATACTTTTTATAACTTTGATATAGATTCTGTAAATATAAATAAACTTGACTTAGCATCGGTATCTGGTGGGTCCTTGTATCAGCGTTATGTAAAACATGGTTTGATTGGCACAGAAGAAGCCAATGGCGGTAGCATCAATTATCTGAAGGCCGGTTTTAAATATGATACGCGCGACCAGCGAGCGTTTGCTTCAAAGGGCATCTGGACAGAAGCAGTTATTCAAACAGCTCCTGGTTTTATTAATGAAATGCCTCACTCCAAATTCGCGCTGATTCATCGCCAGTATTTTTCACTGATGAAGGACATGGTGCTGGCTTATCGGCTTACTTACCAGGCCACATTAGGTAAGAACAAAGTCCCTTATTATGCGCAACCTTTGCTGATTACCAGTTTCCTGACTGCGGCAGATAATCAGGGTCTTGGCGGTAAACGGTCGATTCGTGGTGTACTGCGCAACCGGGTTATCGGGAATGATATCGCTTTCGGAAATTTTGAATTCAGGTACAAGTTCCTGAAATTCGAAGCATTCAAACAGAATTTTTACCTGGGAACGAATATTTTCTTTGATTCGGGAATTATTCTGAAACCCATTGAGATTGCCGGATATGACTCGATGTCATCAGCCGTTAAAGATGAATTGATGCTTCAGGATTACGAATCCGGCAAATTGCATTCGGCGGCAGGTATCGGACTGAAAATCGGCTGGAACGAGAATTTTGTGATTTCGGTAGATTATGGAAAGGCTTTTGATCCTCAGGATGGAGATAGTGGCATGTATATCAACCTGAATTATATGTTCTGATGCTCGATTTGCCGGTGATTATTTCAGTTTTTATCCTGATTGCTTATCTGTCGCTGATTGTGGTATTTATCAGGGCTTGGAATAAAACTCCCTTTTTTGATGCTGAAATCACTCCCACACATCAAGAATTAGCACAGCAGCATAAACCTTCTGTTGTTGTTTGCTGCCGGAATGAAGCGCATCATCTTCCAGCTTTAATTGATGCACTTAAAAATCAGGGTTGTCAGTCTTTCGAGTTAATATGGGTGAATGATCATTCCACTGATCAGACTCAGGAGGTACTGGAGAAATCGCTCATTCATTTTACTGATGCAAAAGTAATCCAGTCACCGGTACCTGGTAAAAAGCAGGCACAGCGGGCTGGCATCCTTGCTGCAAAAGGAGATTTCATCATAACGACCGATGCCGATTGTGTTCCGGCTTCAACCTGGATTGAAACGATGGTTGATTTTCAATCGCAACAGCAGGCCGATTTGATTATTGCTCCGGTTAAGTTTTACCGTGGCAAAAGTTTGTTCACGCGAATCCAGCAACTTGAATTTGCAACACTGGTGGGTTCTGGGATGGGTGCGGCGGGCGCCGGTATGCCGGTTTTCTGTAATGCCGCAAATATGGCCTTTACAAGACAAGCCTGGCTTGAGAGTGCCGGAGATTTACACGAAGAAGTGCTATCGGGCGATGATGTTTTTCTGTTGCATAGTATAAAAAAGCGAAAAGGGAAGGTAGCGGTGCTGAAATCAATGCAGGCCATGGTGGTTACCGGTTATCAGAAAACATTGAAGTCATTTTGCAGGCAACGACTCAGATGGGCTTCGAAAACCACTGAATATAAAGATGTAGATACGATTGTTATCGGAATGATTGTGGCCGCTATCAATTTATTAATGCCTGTGTTAGCTGTTTCTGCTGTGTTTTATTTACAGCTTTGGTTGTTGTTCGGAGTTGTTTTTTTGCTGAAATTTATGATTGATGCGTTGTTTTTGATGACCATCAGACCCTTTTTTCAATTGAAAATAAAGGTGTTGCATGTTTTATTATTATCGCTGTTATATCCGGTTTATGCTGTAGGAGTTGGTGTGTTCTCAGTATTTCAAAATAGAAAAAAGTGGTGATAGGGGTTGATAATTATTTTCGGGTAATAATCAGATACTCACCAAAAGGTTTTGAATCTAAGTAAGTTTTGTATCTTTTTAGGGGTTCTTTAGCCGGACTGTCATCAATTGGATTGCCAAAGCCATTTACGATGTCGTAGACCGATCCGCAGGTGTTACAAATTGCTTGTCCTTCGCCGTTGGGTGTGACTTTTATTTTTGCATCAGCTTCGTGTGGGCAAGCCAAATCGTAAGCATAATATTCATAAGGCCTGTCGCTGCCAAAACCACAAACGACCAGTATTCCTCCGTAGCCGAGGTATTCATAATCGTATCGTGGTTTCTCAAAAACAAGAAACTGATAAGGGTTGTCTTTGAAGGTCGGGTAGGAGGCTGTCAGATTCAATTCCAGACTGACCGGATAATTCGGGATGGAAGAAATATAATTGTCCTCACATCCCGTAAGCATCCAGCAAAGGAGTAAACTTCCTGTAATTGAAAGGAATCTGGTCTTCATAACATCCTGAAAATCATCCTGCGATTTCTCCGATAATCCATAGTTCTTCGGAAGTAAACGCTGTGTTTTTGAGTGCGTCGATGTTATCCTGCAATTGTTTAACTGAACTTGCTCCTACGATAACAGAGTTGACAGCTGGTTGATGGAAGCACCAGGCCAATGCCATTTGTGCAAGCGTTTGTCCCCTTTTGGTCGCGATTTCATTCAGCCGGTTTAGTTTTCCAATGATGTCCGGTGTAATCTGATTTTTCTGCAGAAAGCCATGACTGAGTGCTGCTCTTGAGTTTTCCGGGATACCATTGAGGTATTTGTCGCTTAGCATACCTTGTGCCAATGGAGAGAACCCGATAAAGCCCACGCCGTTTTTTTGAGCCAGCGGAAATGCAGTGTATTCCACTTCACGCGCCAGCATATTGTATTTCCCCTGATAAATCAAACAGGGTGTGCCGTTTTCTTTTAATAACCTGTAGGCTTCCCGGGCTTTTTCTTCAGGATATTTTGAGATTCCCACGTACAAGGCTTTCCCTTGCTTTACAATGTCTGACAAAGCGCCCATGGTTTCCTCGAGCGGGGTGTTCGGGTCGTAACGGTGCGAATAAAAAATATCCACATAGTCTAATTGCATCCTTTTCAGACTTTGATCGATACTTGCCATAAGGTATTTACGGGAGCCTCCGTCGCCATAAGGTCCCGGCCACATTTCATGTCCGGCTTTGGTGCTGATAATCAGTTCGTCACGGTAAGGCGCGAAATCACTCTTCATCATGTCACCAAAGTTTCGCTCTGCGCTTCCAAAAGGCGTACCGTAGTTATTCGCCAAATCGAAATGGGTGATGCCATGATCGAAAGCATGACGAAGCATGCGTATTGCTTCCTCACGACTATCCACATCTCCGAAATTATGCCATAAACCCAATGACAATAAGGGGAGTTTCAGACCGCTTTTTCCACAATGACGATAACTTATCACATCTTTGTATCGGTTATCAGATGCTGTATATTTCTTTTCAGACATGATTTGACTTGTTGAATTTTTAAACCATTAATTTGAATATTAACCACATTAGTCACATGAGTACACAATGTTTTTATTATTAACGTTAAATGCAACAGTTTTGTTGTTTTCGAGTTCGAATATCAAAAGTAACGAAGCAAGATGGTACTTATGACACGTAGTCATTAAAATTGCACTTCCGGAGCTTGATTACTTCCTGCTTCCGCTTCGAAATAAACTTTCTTTTCAAAACCGAACATGGAAGCGATGATATTGTTTGGGAACCGACGGATGGTGGAGTTAAAACCATTGCTCATCTCATTAAAACGGGTTCTCTCGGTTGAGATTCTGTTTTCAGTTCCTTCCAACTGAACCTGAAGATCCCTGAAGTTCTGATTGGCTTTCAGATCAGGGTAATTTTCGGTAATCATCAACAGTTTTCCCAACGCGGAACTCAGCTGTCCCTGTGCCGCCTGAAATTCCTGAAGTTTTTCCGGAGTCAGCTGATCCGGATTTACGCTTATCTGGGTAGCCCGTGCCCGTGCGGCAATCACACCCTCCAGCGTTTCGCTTTCATGTGCTGCATATCCTTTAACAGTTGCTACTAAGTTTGGAATCAGGTCGGCACGACGCTGGTACTGATTTTCAACATTAGCCCACTGACTGTTCACGTTTTCTTCGAGACCTACCAACTGATTGTATTTGCTGATTCCTGAAAACACCATAATAACCAGGATGGCTACTATGGAAATTAAAATAATCGTTGTTTTTTTCATATTTTCATAAAATTTCTATGATTTATATTCTACCCCGGGTTAAAACCCGAGGCTATTGATATGTCACCCCTGCCGGGCTATTCGTTTTTTACTCCACTATCCACTATCACCACCTTCCCGTCGCACCGCCGCCACCAGACAGACCACCACCAAAGCTGCCGCCTCCGAATCCTCCACCGCCAAAACCGCCTCGTCCGCTGAAAAGACTTCCTGCAGCAGCACCGGCGGCGAGTGAACCGCTTCTCGACAAGCGGGGTAAGTGGGTGTTGTTATTCTCTTCGTATCCGCAGAACTTGCATTTGTAGGTTGTTCGCTCTGTTCCGCCATTGATAAATGTCGGCGCTACAACAACCCGTTTGTCATGCAAAATGAAAGCTTTCGTTCCGCATTTCGGACATTCGGTATAGGCGCTTGGTTTATCTAAGGTGAAAATGGCTTCGTTTCCGCAATCATCGCACACAAACACGTCATAATCAACCGCATTCAATTCTTCCTCAAATTGTTGTGATAATTTCAGGTGTGCGTCT
Source organism: Paludibacter sp. (assembly GCA_034928085.1). GTDB lineage: Bacteria > Bacteroidota > Bacteroidia > Bacteroidales > Paludibacteraceae > Paludibacter. Next base: position 48,893 of record JAYFPG010000011.1, on the reverse strand, counting down.
TCTTTTCTTTCTGACAGAATATGCATGGTTCCATTACATTCATTACATGGAATGGGTTTGCGCCTGATTTTCCGCATCATGAGTTTGCCGTATAAACTGGCAGGAAGAGTTACAATGGGGACTCCGATAAGGAAAACGAGTAATATCGGATCGGAAAACATGATGATGACAAACAAGCTGATTGCGGGTATCAGAATGTTTAGTACAACCAATACACCGGCTTTTTCACTCTTTAATGCCTTGTATTTGCTCATGTTGGTTTTCAGCATCGGATTGTTGCTGATTTTTTTAACGGAAGCTCCTATCCATACAAAAGAAATCAGCATGATGATCAGGTAGATGGCAGCAACAACGGGTAGAACCACCCCCCAGGCAATGGTCTTTTTTTCTGCTACGAAGTTCTCCTGTTTTAAAACTGATACGATTTGTTGCATGCCTTTAAGCATCCCTGTGTCGTAATCATTCTCCTTAAAATAAGAGAACATGTATTGATTCTGTATACGTGAAATTAGCGCGTCAGGCAATATGCCTTCGATACCGTATCCTGTTTCGAAACGGATTTCCCGTTGGTCGAGTACGAGTAAAACGAGTAAGCCATTGTCCTCTTTTGCTTTTCCTATTCCCCATTTCTTGAATAATGAAGTTGCAAAAGTTTCTGTATTTTCGTTACCAATCGATTTTACTAATACAATTGCTACTTCGGTACGGGTAGCTTTTTCCAGCGAATCGAGCAGGATGTTTAATTCGTGCGCGGTTTCAGGCCGGATAATTCCGTCGGGATTACTAACATAAGTACGACTATCCGCAACTTTAGGATTGGGAATGTTCTCTAAATTATAAACCGCACCTGTAGCAGTTAGTGATAGTAAAATAATCAGACCTGCGAGAATTTTTTTCATATTGATAATTTTTATATTCCACAGGGAATTGGTTGGTTAATAGTAATTGATGACGTAATCTAAAGTCAGGTCAAATTTCAAAGTCGAATAGGGTGGAATTGTACCCGAACCATCATCTCCGTATGCCAGACTTGCAGGAAGGTATAAAATCATGCGTCCACCTCGTGTAATTTTCGGTATGGCTTCTCTCCATCCGGGGATTGCCTCTGATAATAAACGTTTGTATTCTCCGCTATCAAAGGTTTTGCCTGAAATTAATGTGCCTTTATATGTCGCTTCAATGTAACTTCCCCCATTGGGCCTGGTACTGCTGCCAGTATGGATAATTTGGTAGCATAAACCGCTTTCAGTAACAACAAAATCCGGATTATCTTTATTTTCTTCTTTTAAGTTTTCCAACCAGGTTTCGTTGATAATTTTCCAGTCGGCATATTTATCCTCATCGCAGGATGAATAAACTATGACTGCAAGGAGGAGAATGAAAATATATTTGAATTTTGACTGCATGGACAATATTATTGTTTAAAAGTTTAATATTTAACGTTTAATGAGTTGTGTTATTTGTTTAGACTGATTTATTATCAGATTTGTTTTTCCCTTTTTTCCCTTTTTTCATTTGGGCAGAAAAAGACTTTCCTGCAAATGCCGGCATACTTCTTTTTGGTCCCCATCCTGAAAAATTGAGCGGTAAAGTTACAAAATTTTTTATACTTCCGGGCACCATGTCCATTGTTTTGCGATTGGAACTGACCAGACTGAATCCTTTCATCATCATTTTTTCAGCTACCGGACGCAATCCCTGCTCAACACTTTTCCTGCGGTTTGTCAGCAGGATATCGGTCAACGGTATTTTTACCGGACAAACCTCCACGCATTTACCACAGAGTGTTGAAGCAAAACTAAGGTGAGAGAAATCCTTGAATCCTTTCAGGAAAGGAGTTAACACCGAACCAATCGGACCGCTGTAAGTGGTGTCGTAAGTATAACCACCTATGGTTTTGTAAACCGGACAGGCATTTAAACACGCGCCACAACGGATGCAGGCCAAGGATTCATACGCTTCAACATCTTCATATACTGATGTCCTGCCATTATCGAGTAAAATTACGTACATCTTTTCAGGACCGTCTGTCTCGTTTGATTTCCGGGGTCCTGTGAAAATGGTGTTATAAGCGGTCAATTGCTGACCGGTACCATGAGCCGCCAGTAAAGGGTAAAACAACCCAAGCTGACTCATCTTCGGGATGATTTTCTCAATGCCGGCAATAACGATGTGAACCTTAGGGAAGGCAGTAGTCATCAATCCGTTACCCTCATTTTCAGTCACCGAAATACCGCCAATATCGGCTATGAGGAAGTTGGCGCCGGTTACACCAATATCAGCCGTGGTATATTTCTTGCGCAGTAAAACCCGCACATATTCTGTTAGTTCCTCCGGCGTACTGTTTAGTGGTGTGCTGAATTTCTCATGAAACAACACCGCGATGTCCTCTTTCGATTTATGCATGGCGGGTGTTACGATGTGATAGGGTCTTTCGCCCGCAAACTGCACAATGAACTCTCCCAAGTCCGTTTCAATGGATTCACATCCTACCGATTCAGCTGTGTGATTCAACTCGATTTCCTCGGTAGTCATGGATTTGCTTTTTACCAGCAAAGTAGCCTTGTTTTCTTGTAATATGCTGATGATGTGTTGGGTCGCTTCGGTGTCGTCTTTTGCCCAAAGGACTTCTGCTCCATTTGCAAGACAATTTGCTTCAAACTCGATCAGGTATTTTTCCCAGTTGTTCAACACCTCTCTTTTGATTGCAGCAGCCCTGTCTTTTGCCAATTCTACGTTTTTATAACGGGCCATGCCGGCGCAAACAGCCTTATCGTACCTGCCGATGTTAAAATCAATCGTTTTGCGGTGATTAACATCGAAGGCAATTTGTTCAGATGCTGTTTTGAATTCCCGGGCTTTCATGGATTGGCCGTTCAGTTGAATTATTTCTTCAGTACAAAGGTATAGCTCCCAATCAAATCACCATCGGTAAAGAAATCAACCCGGTAAGTTCCGGCATACAGTATTTCTTCCACATGCCAGTAAATCACATCCTGCAACGCTTCACTGCCATATTCGTAATCTTTTTTGGCTGAGTAACCGATTTTCCTGTTTTCAAAAGAAAAAACATTGTTATTGTCTTTGGTTAGCAACTCTCCATCGGGACGGGTAATGCGAACATACATCACTTTTTTGCCCGGATCGGCAGTAATGTTTTTGGCAATGGTATAATCGAACTGCAGATGGGCGATGCGACTGAAGATGCCGGTTTTCCTGTTTCTGTCGTTGAGCGTGGTAACATTAAATTGCACTACTTCTAATTTGGAAGCCCGGGTAACCACTTCGCTTAAGTTTTCTTTTTCTTTGGCTAACTGTTCAACCGTTTGCGAGGTTTCCTGATATTTTAATTTAATTTGGGTGTTTTCGGTGCGTAATTGCTGATTTTCCGTGTTTAAGGAGTCAATCTGAGCCACTAAATGCATCATGATTTTCCTTACTGAGTCCAGCTCATCTCTTAATTCTTTAATTTTTCGGGCATTGGTTGCACGGGTTTTTCTTAATTCTTCCAACAATTCCTGAACCCTTGCCTTTTCGCTGTCTAATTGTTTCAACAAAGAGTCGTTCCGGATGGTGGAGGTGTAGCCATCAAACTGATAGGTCAGATCTACAAATTCATCCTCAACGCGTTCTTTTTCCTGGTTCATGATTTCAGTCACCTCTTCGAGTTCAAGCTCTTTTTGTTTCGCGTCGCTGTAGAAATAATAAACGATGCCGGCTAATGCCAGTACCACTAAAATCAGTACAATGATAATCAGATTTCTCGATTTGAACATAATTCTATTTAAAGCAATGAAATGATTTTCTCCAGTTGAATTCCCCTGGAGCCTTTAATTAATATTGTATAATTCTCAGGACATTGTTCTTTGAGTAAAGCTGAAAGCTCTTCAATTTTCTCAAATACCCTGAAAGTGTTTTTTGTCTTTTGAAACTCTTTACCTACCAGTAAAACATGTTCAAAACCATTGTTTTCCAACAGGCTGATGATTGACTGATGCTCTTCAGCACTTTGAGCGCCCAGCTCCAGCATGTCACCCAGTATCAGCATTTTCTTTTCAGTCTGCATGGCCGCGAAATTCAGTATAGCAGCCTGCATGCTGGTCGGATTGGCATTGTAAGCATCCACGATCAACTTGTTTTTCCCGGTTTCGACAAACTGTGAGCGGTTGTTTTTCGGCTCGTAGTTTTCGATTCCCTGTTTGATCTGGTTGTTTTTCAGCCCGAAAAAATGTCCGATTGCCACAGCCGCCAACACATTTTCAGCGTTATAAGTCCCGATAAGCCGCGTTTTTACATCAAAAACAGTGCCTGTTTGACATTCCATGGTCAGGAATGGATCGCCAGCAATCACTTTTCCGGTCACCATCGACAAGTCCGGATGACTTTTCATACCATAAGCAACCTGTTTGTCCGGATGAACCTTTGATTCTTCAGCCATCTGTTTCAGGTATTCGTTATCAGCATGGATAAAGATACCCAGCCCATCGGCGGCAATGTAGTCGTACAGTTCAGCTTTGGTTTTCATAACTCCTTCGAAAGAGCCAAATCCTTCAAGATGCGCCTTGCCTACATTGGTAATGATGCCAAAGTCAGGTTGCGCGATTTCGCATAAGGCTTTAATTTCACCGGGATGATTGGCTCCCATTTCGACAATGGCCAGCTGATGTTCTGTTCGCAGCTGTAAAAGAGTCAACGGAACGCCGATGTGGTTATTCAGGTTTCCCTGTGTATAATGAATCTTGTATTTTTCTTTTAAAACGGAAGCAATCAGCTCTTTGGTCGTGGTTTTTCCGTTCGTGCCGGTGATGCCGATGATTTTGATACCCACTTCTTTCCGGTGCCGGGTTGCCAGTTCCTGCAACGATTTCAGTACATCTTTCACGACAATATAGCGGTCATCCCGGGCAAATTCGGGTTCGTCAATCACCGCGTAGGCACAACCTTTTTCCAATGCCGTCGCGGCAAACTCATTCGCGTTGAATTTATCTCCTTTTAGCGCGAAGAAAATGGACCCGGCGGGACAATTGCGGCTATCTGTTGTGATAACAGGATGTTCAAGGAAGATGTCGTAAAGTTCCATGACAATATACCTTAAAAGGGTGATTTATTTGAGTTGGTATCCGAAAGTAACGTACCACTGACCTTGCGTGATGCGGTCGTTTTTGGTACGGTCTAAACTGTTGAGACCCCAGTCGTAGCCGCTTTTGAGGATAAATTGACGCCATTGTATACCACCGCCTGCACCCAACTGGAAGTTGATGCGATACAGGTCGTTTTTGTACAGGTTTACTTTTCCTGACTGAATGCCTGTTTCAGTTGCCCAATAATCGCTCAGAAAAGAAGTAACCTTCTGATCTTGGAACAACCCAATCTGTATGTTGGGTCCGGCAAACCCAAAGACCTTAAAGTCTTTGAATAAAGGCTGATTATATACAATTCGCAACGGAATTTCGAGGGCATGACTCCAGGTGTTATAAACTGCACTGTCGGATGTTACACCATATTTCTGAATTTTATTCGAATAACCGATGTTATAGAATAAACCGGTCTGAAATCCAAAATTGTACTTCAGGTCATATTCAGCTTGTGCCCCCAACCGGATGGCATCGAAATAAGTTTCACTGGTTGCCTGTCCGGTTCTTTTAGGATTGAAATAGCCGCCTTCCAGTGTAATTTTCTGGGCATATAACTGACCTGTAAAGCATAAAAGCGTAAATAGAATCGCGCTGAAGATTGTTTGTTTCATATAGCATGAAAAGATTATCGATGTAATTTGGAGCACAAAGATAATTTTTTTACTTGGGTTTGCGTGATTTTTTTGATGATTGTTAAGGTTTTCAGGATTAATCAGGTAAATCTGGTTTGAGATGAAAGGTATCTCGTTCAACGATTCGAATCGTTCGAACAGAAATATTCGAATCGTTCGGTTCGAGTGAAGGCAAAACAGGCATGTACGCCTTTTACATCAGCGATGCACAACAATTACATCAGCGATGTATGGGTCTTACATCGGGCTTGCACAATCGGTACATCGGCGATGTAGAATCAGCACATCGCCGATGTAAAAACAGCACATCGTTTATTTATGGATCAAAGTATAGGACCTTTTTTTGAAAATAGCCCTGCATAAAATGAGAAGTAGTATGATATAAAATGAAAGTAGGGCGTAATTGGGTCGAAAGTCAAAATACGGACGGAAACAAGTAAGATAAAACAGTGATCGCAATAATTGTTTTATCTTACTCATATACGCATTTGTGTAAAGAAGAAATCAGGCTTTTGTATTTCTCTTTTTTTCGTATTTTTTCTTTTTATAATTGAAGAACAATTTGATATCGGCATACAAAATAACAATAGCCAGAGCAATCAATCCAACTCCGGCCAGCGCATTGCGCAACGTAATGTGATAATAAATCATCAGGATACCGACTAAAATCATTATCAGACAAATCGGATATATGATTATTCGAAATAACATACGCTTGAATGACAATTCATTTTCTACGATTTGCACTCTCGGAACTTCCGGAATACTGCTCACAACTTCTCGAAGGTTTTTTAGAAAAACCCTGATATTTTCATTGTTGCGAAACGGCAATATATTAGTCCATTTGTTTGGGTCACAGATACTATTAATGAGTATATATCCGTCACATTTGACGATGGTTATTAATTCACCCATAATAGCGCTAATAAGATCATTTCTGGTTGCTTGAAACATTTTCTTGTTGTTTTTCACAATATCCCATTCAAGTTCGTTTATTGTTCTTTTTATTGCATCTTGAAACTGGCTTTCGGTAAATGTGATTTCTATTTTCTTAAAATAAAGACGGCGATATTGTAAAATGTATAAAAAAATTAAGATGCAAAGAAAAAAAATAAAAGGCCAAGATTTAACATCTGATTGCCCACTATACGTTCCCAAGTAATCTTTTACGATAAAAACAAATGAAGCAATAGTTGGGATTATCCATAAAAATATCATTGAATAATGTGTGATCCTTTGCATCAAAGTTAATTTTAAACGAGGTTTTGCTTCCATGCTTTAAAATGATTTATAGTAATATTTAAACCGGTTTTCCAACCATTGGTCCCATAATAGATGATTATATTCCGAAGGTACACCCCATTGTTTAATTGCTTGATTATACCAATATTGAAATGTAGATTTTTGATACCACGAAGTATAAGTGATACTGCGACCTATTTCCCAGCCAGCACCCCAAACTGTACCCCATATAGGAATAACTGATAATCCATTTGATGTTTCTTCTGAAACAAATTGATAATCGTTTATCGTTTCATCTATATAGCGTTGTTTTATTAAATCAATCGCATTATAACCAGTAACTCCCCAATTAACCCATTTAAAGACATTACTCATTGCTTTACCAAACTTGTATTTTCCACCCACATGCTGATTCCCATTTCCAGTACGTCCATGGATAGTCCTAAATTTAAAGTCTTTACCCATCCATGTGCCGAAGAAATCGCTGTAGAATATTTCAGAAGCAGTTGTAGCACTTAATCCGGCAAATAACTGAGATGGGAATTGGTATTTTTGGGAGTTATCTAATATTAGCCCTCCTCCATTATTCTTTCCATTTCCCTGATAAACCGTACTCGCACCACCTCCAACATACTTTTGCAGGCTTACAGATTGATAGTTCTGTATATAAGCTGTCGGGTGAGGATCGTTATAATGGGCTGTTCCCGAGGAACTAAATCCTTTTTTTATCAAGTCATAGATTAATATTCCTCCAAAAACAATCAACCCTCCCAAACCATTCATTCCTGTCGATGAATTATAAGTAAAATTTCCTCCATAATTACCATATCCTCCATATTCATTGTAGGTATAACCTAACCCATTGTTAAACCCCGGACCAGCTGCTCCCGGATAACCTCCTCCTTCTGGTTTCCATGGTTTGTTCCAGGGATCATATTCTGGTGGGAAGACTCCTCCCGGATAGGTATCCTGTTCCCCACTGGGGTCAACATACATCAACGGATTATTCTGGACATAAGCATTCCGGTTGTAATCCTTTGTGAATCAAACTTCAAATAAAATCCGGAGTCAAAAACGCTATAAAACATGGTAATATAGTCCGATATTGATATCGATTAGGTCATTTTGCTCCTCAAAAAAGAAATTATGAATACCAGCCATTCTTCATTAATATGCCGTGTATTATTGCAACAATAAAAAAACTCCAAATCACATATAAATAAAATAATAAAACATGCTTCCTGTCCATATTTTCACAATCTTCTATCAACTTTTTATAATGATCTTTATAAAATATAAGAAAATAATTAATTAAGATTATTGGTAATCCTATAACTATAAAAGTTGCAACGGCATTATTTAAAGATTGTAATGGAAAAATGGAAATGTCAATATCTAAAAAAAGCATTATTTCATTGTTACGAAAAATTATTCTCAACAATAGCTCTAAAGCAGCAATTCCTGAACTGTATATAGCTGAAGTTAATAATAGCAGATATAATTTCCAATTCCTGCTTTTGAGTTTCTGATTGTTTTGTAGAAAATATCTTATGGTATTTGCCCAAACACGAAAATAAAAATTTTGTTTTTTCATCTTTAATAAGGATAATCATAATGATTGTAAGGTAGGTTTCGATTATATACTGGTATATATGTTGGGTATTTCTTTTCAGAAAAATTGTATGGAGAAAAATTTCCATCATAAAAATCATATCCTAATCGAAATATACCATAACCAAAAACTACAGTGTTGACATATGGAATAGAATAACCTAATCCATTTGCTATGGCTGCACTAACACCAACTCCTCCAATAAAGGCATCTGAATAATCAATAAAATTACTATTATTACTTCGAATATTATTTATTGCAGAATATGTACTGTAAATCCCTGTGGCAAAACTAACTCCTCTCATAAATCCGGCTCCTTTAGCATTAGGAATAAATCCTCCAACGGCTGCTGTAATGCCTATTGCGTTCGAAGAAGTGGATAAGAATTGTTTATTATAGTCATCTTTTACACCATACAATAATTCGTACTCACTTGGCCCGAACATATAATCATAAGCACTGGTAAGAGATTCCCATATAGTTTCAAAAGTCTTTTGCATAAAATGAGCGTTTCTTGCCTCTTGCCCTATGTGTGTTGTTGGTTGAGAACTATAAGAATTATTAACCCTCGTCGTCTGAGCAAACCCTGTGACCGAATTTCCCATGGTGAACCCCTGATTATACCCCACTGTCGGGTTGTTCATGTAAGGATAAGGAGCCCCATTCATCGTGGGTCTTACAAAAACACCACTGTTGGAGTTCCATCCTAATTCAAATCCGTTAGGAGCAATCCGGCGCAACCAGTTCGTAAAATCGTTCCACATAGATTTCAAAGATTCTCCGCTGGGGTCAACATACATTAACGGATTATTTCTCGCATACATATACCGGTTATAATCCAATGTAAAGTTTGGCGCTGAAATAAATGGGTCTGCTGCCAGAAACCGCCCCAGTACCGGGTCGTACAGCCTGGCATTCATATTAATCAATCCCAATTGATTCAGGTGTTCATGTCCCGTGAAACCCCGGCCGAACATCAATGCTGGCTGACTTGTGGGAGCGTAAACCTGCCAGTTGGTTATATTCCGCATGCGTCCCCACGCATCGTAGCTGTACTCGGCGGCTAAATTACCATTTTTATCTGAAATTTGTGTAACACTACCTAAATAATCTCTGTGCAGATAATAAGGTTCTGCCAGCGAAGAACCTACTTTCTCCAATACTATTGTTGCTGAATAAGGAGAACCATCTAAATATAACCGTTGTTTTTCCACACCCCCAGTCGTTTCTACTTCATATCGTCCACCTCCCAAGGAATTCTTGGTAGATTGTACTGTGGCACCTTGTTTGAGTTGCTCGAAAATGCGGTCATAAGCATCGTTATAGTTGAAAGTTGCCGTATAAGTTCCGTTAGTGATGGATGTCGGTCTTGATTGCACAGTGTAAGTTATATCCAACAGCGTACTTAAAACCGATGAAGCAGGAGTTGCTATTTCCGATAAAGTATAAGGTTGTCCGCTTACATCGTAGGTAAAACTGCCGGCATCCGTTTTACTCAGGATATTGCCATTGGAATGATAATTTACAGTATGCCTGTTGGCAGTTGTTCCATAGCCTTCGAGCCGGTACAAACTACCATAACTAAAACTTTCGGAAAGTCCTCGTTTATTATCGGTACGCGAATTCAACGTGCCATTGAGCCTGTTAAAATAATAACCCATGTTTTGCATGTTATTCGAGGTAATAATACTGGTTGGTAATCCTTCGGGGGTATAGGATTTTTGGGTGGTTAGTCCGTTTCCGAAACTAACCGAAGTTTCCTGCCCTAAGGAATTGACAGTGCTTATTTCACGAAGTTTGTTTCCAGATGCATCTTCCAAACGATATAAATAACCATTCGGGTTATATTTGTAAACAACTGGAAACGAAAGAGTGTTTGTGCCAGTATTTGTATTGTAAGTAATCCGTTCTATCTGTCCGTCCAAATAGGAATATATCTCCTGATAGGTTCTATTTGCCATACCTTGATTTTTTTTCCATATCCGTCCAAAGTTATCATAATCATAAGACTCGGCATAAGATACAGCACCTCCGCTATTTGAAACCGAGGCAATTCTCCCGTTTATATAACCGTATGTTGTAGTGAAATCGGGAGTTTGTTTAGAGATAAGTTGGCCGTATTCATTATATTTCGATATTACAGTTTTTCCATTGTTCCATGTTTGGACAACTTGTCGGTTTGTATCATCATAATACGTAGATACATTACCGGCACTTGGATCAATCAACTTTGTTTGCCGGTGGTAAGGATCATTGTACTCAAAACGAGTCTCTACTCCTGCTGTTATGATTTTATCAGGTTGTCCGTCGGGACGGTATGTATAAGTTATAATACCTCCCTGGTCGGTTGAACTAATCAGTTTTCCTGTAGCATCGGTGGTTTGAGTTGTGGAGATATCATCCGTATTTATTGTTGTCGAATTACCGGCATAAGCATAAGTTGTAATTCTGCCATTAGGTTGTATAATTCTTTCCGGACGATTATATTTATCATAGTCATAAGTAGTCAATAATATGGCTTCGCCTGTTTTGTAAGGAGCAGAACTATGCCTCAACCGTCCAAAGTTATCGTATTCCTTGTCGCTAAATACATCGTTTCCATCAAAACCTTTAACGGCAGTACGGATTTCGCGTCCGAAAGGATCAAAATATCGGGTTATGGATGGTTGTCCAGTAGATGTTTGAGTTTGAGACGTAATCCACTTTAAACTAATATCTTGTGTTAAATCACTATAACGATTCCTGTCGAAAAACACCTCTGAAATAGTCCCGTCAGTCCGCGTTTCTTTAATGTTCCTGTTCCATTCATCATATTCATAAAATACTGTATTATCAAGATAATCCGTAATTCCTGTCAACAAACGCTTGTCAAAATTATATGTATAACTTGTTACTCTTCCTAACGGGTCTGTTTTTGTTTTTAAAGAATATTTGTCGTTATTCCAGTAAGTATAAGAAGTAATCATAAAATCACCCGTCAGCATGTTATGCACTGATTCAGAGGTCAAGGAGCCATAGTAAGGCGTATAGGTATATTCAATCTCAGTCAACAAATTTGAATCAATATATTTTTTATACAATTGAAGACGGTTTTCCGCGTTATATGTAAAGCTCTCACTTTCAGAGGAGATGTGCCCGTTCCGTTCATTGATTATTTGTTTGTTAGTCAGTAATCCTATCAGATTAACATTACCAATACGATTTTCATACGTATTAATGACAGTTGTTTTAATCCCGCCACCATAATCAATTATTTCTTTTTTCGCATTCTCATACTCGTCATATTCATTCTCAGGATATGTCACAATAATCGTGTTATTTTTTATCTTGTCCGTTATCGTCTTTTCTACGGGTAACAAGGTCATTTTTTTGTTTTCCGCTACAGTAAACTGGTATTCATAATTTGTTTCTTCCACATCAGAGCATTGTTTGGTTATTACTCCTAATTTATATGGATCAAACTCCTGAATCACCGACCTGTGTGTCATTAAATTTATATTTGTAAAAGATTTAAATCCACACCAACCTAAACCTAAGTTATGTATAATAGCTCCAGCGTAACTAAAACGATTATTATCAAGAACTTTATTATTAAATAATCTACTGGTTTGAGTTACTACGTCAATTGAACCTGAAAAATCACAATACGGAAACACCGCCTCATCTCCTTGAGTATAATTAACTCCATCATTAAAAAGCTGATCATATTCTACCTTTTCTGTGACTCCATAACTATTAACCATGATTTTAACAAGATTTGAGGTGGTGAATGAGTTTTTAAACGTTGTTTTGTTTAGGCTGTTTTCGTTAAATGTAAATATATTTGTCCTTGTCTTATAAGCATTAACGTCAAAATTTACAATAACAGAATTCTGAGGGATATTTATTGAATAATCAACCGATGTTTCAAAAGAGTAAGTACTACTATTAAACGGATAAATTTTCAATTGACCTGCTGTACTCAAAATTAATTCAGGAATATCATCTCCATTGGTGTCCTGAATATAATACTGATGGTTGTCTTCCCGATTAAATAATGATTTATTGACAATATATTGTGTCGAGTTTCCTCCCGAGAAACAATAAGTCCAGACATTGTCTTTTAAATCCGAATCATACGCATAATTTATCAATGAAGAAATGTTACATTTAGGACAAGTTCCATTGCGTGACATTAAAGAATTGCATATGCAACATTTACCCTGATTACAAGTCAGACATCCTCTATCAAACACATTATGACAGTTTATACATGGCGACGAAGTTCTTAGGATAAGAAATAAATTTGTACAATTACATTCCACTTCATCAAAAAAACGTTCATTCAATGCACCACAATATGGACATTTCATAACCTGACCGATTGGAATTGTTTGCCCAGAATAATCATAATGATAATGCATAACTGATTTCGGAGATAGTACTACATCAATTTTACCGTCACTATTTAAATCATTAAAGAACACCTCCCGTCTTTCAAAATCAGTTTTTTTCAATGTCCAGGAACCAACACTCAAAAATTCTGTGCCGTTGTATTTGTATAAGTTTGTTTGATTATTCGAAACCTGAATCAACTCGGTTTGCCCGTCTCCATCAATATCAAGAACATATATTGAATCATTTTCGTTCTGAATGATTGATCCACACTGAACTATACTTGAACTTTGTAAATCAAATATATTTATACTATAATTTCCTGGATTAACATATTTTGGGATATACAATATTTCTGAGTAACCTGCTCCTCTGAAATTTCCCGAATAAAACTTTTTTGGGATAAGAGAACTTATTAGATAGTTATTTGCCCCATAAATTATTTTCAAAGGGGCATTGAATTGTTTTTCATCCTGATCAATAATATTATTATTTTGGTTTGTTTTCAGAATTGTCAAAGTAATTTTTTCAATATAATTCTGAACCTCAGAATTAATTTTGATTATTTCTTCATATATATCCCCATCAACATTAGCAGGTATAATTCCTAATAACCCATCTCCTGCATTTGTTACATGTGGTGATGAATTTGATATGTCAATATTTGTGTAAATTTTAATACTTTCATCAGCCGGATAAGCATATGAAAAAATTTTATCATTTACGAAACTACTTTCAGTGTAAAAATTCTTCTTAGGATAAACACAAAAAACATCTGAAATATTTTTATTGAAGTTACATCTGAAAACATTTGTTTTAGTAACATCAAAATTTGATGAAACTAATGTGACCGTTGCTGTTTGTGGAGTAGATTCATTCTCGTTATCAATATTTGAATAATAAAATCTTAAGGGTAATAATTTTTTTGTAGCTGTTGAACACGATATTATTGCTAAATATTTTTCATGATAATAACGGAGATTATATGACTTAACTTTTACATCATGTGTTTTGCAGGTAATGCCTATCAATTTCTGTCTATATTTACAAGCAATATTTGACTCTATTGAAAATACTTTATGACCGCGTTCAGAAAATATAAATTTTACAGAAGCAAAATTGTCGGAGTCATAACATTTCCCATATTTTATTTCGTCAATATAATACACCTCATTTTGAATATCTTCATTTATCTCCTCTGAATCTTTAATGTAATTATATGTTATAATATTGTCTTTTAAGTTTTTAAGTTCTGTGAGAGGATATGACAGTCTGTTTTCATTATTATCCTGAAACCCGAACATCCCAATGTTCCCATTAGGATAAAGTACTTTAAAATACTTAATTACGCCAGATAACATATAAGCAATGGCAGAGATATTCCCGGTTATTGTCTCGTAATTAATAGCTGATTCTGTTCTGTTTATTTCGATTAATCTGTTTCCATCCAGCATAAACATATCTTGATCTGAAAGTTTAATCATGCTATTTTGGTTGTCGAAAAAAATATTTTTTCTTGTTCGCTTGATTTCAGAAAGACCAGATACGCTCCATCCTTCTCCAATTATTCCCATTCTATTATCGTGGCTATTATATGAAAAAGATAGTTCTGGTTGAAATCCATCATTTCCTAATGGAACGTTAATAGGTACCATATAGCACTTTGCTCCATTTTTATCTATTGTTGATGATATCGGTATTTCTCCCACATCATAATTATCACTCAATGCAAATGATAAGTATGGATAATAATCATAAGGGTGTCCCCAAGGTACAGTATTACAATAGTCAAAGGTATCGTAAAGTATATCTTCAAGTGATGAAGAAGTAAAATCAGCCTGAATTCTAGCATTCATAGATTTTCCATCTTCTGCAGCATACGTATAACCTGGCAAAAGCCTCACATAATCACGACCAATATAAGTTTTCGAATCATTATCCGGATTGTTTAATTCATAATTTTGAAATTGGGAGTATGCCAGATTAGCAAAACAAACCCAAAAACATATTGTAAGATATTTAGTTTTCATAGTATTAGCAATTATTGTTTAATAACTTTCCAACGTGATGTTTTATCACCCAAACAAATATCCATCAAATACGATCCCGTTTCATAACTTGATAAGTCGATTTCTGTCAAACTGCCGGATATTTTTTTCTTCAATAGCAATGTCCCGTTAAGAGAGTATATCAGGCAATAGTTATTGAGTAAATCATCAATTTCAGAAATGTCGAGCTTTATAATTCCATTGGTAGGATTCGGATAAATTTTAATTTTCTGTTGCCCAATCTCTTCACTAATTACATCATCCTGATTTGGGTTGCCTTTTATGTTGGAAGGGACAACAATTATTTTACGTAATATCATGTTACCATCAGCATCATAATTAAACTCAACATTTGTAGTTTGTGATGCAATAAAAGAGTATGATAACAGGAGGACTATTATGCAATAAATTTTATTCATGATTTTTCTCTTATTATTCGCGTGAAAGTACAATCTAACCTCTTTCACTACAGAGGTTAAACCTTTTAGTGAAAGAGGTATTATTATAGGAAAATTATTTTGCAACAGATTTTTTTAATTCTTCAATCTGCTTTTGTTGCTCAATGATATACAGCGTCAACTCTTCAATCTTTTGCAACAGTTTGTTCTGCATCTCACCCATGCTCAATCCTTTCTCTTTAACTTGGGCTGCCGAAGGAATGCCTGGCAGGTGCTTGTTGGCTTTGACAAATTGTTCCACTTCATGAAGGGGTTTCAGGCGGTAGTCCGGTTCAAAAACATAATCAGCCAAAGGGCCTGTCAAAGCCACAATAACTTCTTTAGCGTGTATTTTTCCGTTCACGGTTAGCATTTCATCGGGAGCAGAGGTGCCTATGCCCACTTTTCCATCATCCATAATGGTAAACCGATTGTTACACAAACCACCTGTTGTACAACCAATATTGTCGTATGCCCAGAATTGTAATGAGTTCCCGTTACTTCCTCCCATGTTGAATATTCTCCAGACAGATGCCTGACCTGGTTCGGTTTTCGCTCCGTTGACTAAGCTAATAGTTCCTCCTATATCTATATTCGACTTTGTTACAATTAGTTCATCATTGGCTTGGATTCTTCCTGCAACATCAAGTTTGTGTAATGGATTAGATGTTCCAATTCCAATATTACCATCTTTCTTTAGTGTAAATCCACTACCAGTTCCGGCAGTTGCGTTATCAATCTTTAGATTTTCTTCCCCCATCCATATTCTTCCTGACACTAAAGATGTGCTCCCCACTATTTTTATTCCACTGTTAAAATCCTCTGCACTTTGTGCAACATGAAGTTTAGCTGAAGGTGATGATGTTCCTACTCCCACATTTCCCATAAGAGTAGAACTTCCACTCACTTTCAGGTTGCCACTGTTAACTTCCACATCCCCTCCTGTGAAATAGCCTGCCCATTTCTTACCGGTTGCACCTGTGACAGATGAATATAATCCATACACATTTCCTGAATTAGAGCTTGTTCCATTAATTGCACGTGAATAAATGCCGTAAGTGTGTGATGACCAGGATTTGTAACTATATGCATATAACCCGAATTGGTTTTTCTGATTATTATAAATATTAACAGATTTACTATCAGTATTGAATTGTCCAATGCTTAGATTCCCTGTAATTGATGAGTTCCCATTTACGAATGAATTTTCTTTGACATAGAGCCGGTTGATAATATGTGTGTCGTTCTGTTGATTCTCTAACCCGAAATTAACAGTGAATCCCTGATAACCTTCATCTAAACCACACACGGAACCATCTGTTTCGAAAACGACCAGAACTCTTCCTGTTGGCAATTGTGTCGAGCATACTCCTGCATCAGAACCTGAAATTGTTTTAATTAGCTGTAGATTGTCATAATTGTCTATGGCGTATATGTAAAGAAAATCACAATCCGCTTCAATGTCCACTTCGTAAGAAATCAGCAAAGGAAAGTTTTGGCCGGACTCAATTATCCACTCCTGATACATGTTATCGAGATACTGATTCTGATTTAGACTGAAACTGCCACTGGTTGCATTAATTGTTGTTGCCAGCATGTTGATCTGAAATAAAACGGTCAACAATAACAAGGTAACTTTTTTGTAAAATACTCGTGTATTCATAATCAGGTTGTTTTAAAGTTTGATTCTGTTTTGTGCATTCATAGTTTTGTTTTCTGTTTTCTCGAACAGTATTTTCTTTTGTTCTTCTGTCAGGATATTATCCAGTTTATTTTTGTAATTATCCAGACTGTTTTTCTTCTCAAGAATTTTCTCACTATTCACACTTTTTTTCTTTTGTGTGTTTTCACGAGACGTGTAAAGTTCTGCTAATATGCTGCGGATTTCACGCTCCTGATCACTTGTGAGAGTTATACTTTGTTTCATTTTTGTAAGATGAACTTCCACGAAATCATTATTTTTACTTTTTTCGTTCTGAGATAGCATTTTTACCGGCATTACTATTGCCTGAAAAAGAAAAAGCATGATTAATACACCTGTAAATTTTTTAATTGTCTTCATACGATTATTATTTTTTTAAATGGTAAAATCAATGATAAAAAAGCAAATACAAATAGGAGATTGAACATAGGTAAATAGTAAATTCAGGAAGACACACATAACCGGCGGTCGCATGATGTTCACGTGATTTAATTTCATAAGAGGCTAACAAGATAGATTTGAATGTGATTTTTTTGTTATTGGTGTAATACATTTTAGTGTGTACATTGCACGCCACAATATTATACATAATTCTCTGTATATTTTTCTAACAAGAATCTAACAAGGTTGTCAATAAAGGTTAAGTGGGAATCGATGTCGTGGGGTAATGGTTTGATTGACAATCTTTAACTTAAATTAATTGTTTTACAAATGAACCAAGCAGTTAACAAATATTTGTTTTATGGGGGGGGGTAATTTTGTTATTATTAACAGTTATATAATTTGATTATCTCGTTTTCATTCTTCTGTCAGTGGCATTAATGATTTTGAAAACAGTACATTGTTAATTTGTGAGCCAAAGTATAGAGCGTTTTTTTCTACCACCTTTTCTCCTTACCTTTGCCGGTTGTTTTTGTTGAACGTTAAAATTGCCGTTTCACGGTTTTATGTATCATGCTTTCAGATGTTTGTAGAAAAGGAGTGGATGAACTGTATCAAACTCCGATTGTGCAGCAAACCGCTTTTTGGTCGCACGTAAAAAATCAGTTAGGGGCTTCTACTGTTGCCGTAAATTTTAAATCCAAACGAAGAAGATTGTTTCTGGACGATGCTTCGGATGATTATATTCATTCGGATGTGTTGGTGATTTTGCAACAAATTAACCGGCATGACTGTATCGCTTATGTGCCTTACGGACCGGAAATTGAACCGGATGAGGAAAATCAGGGGCGGTTTTTGGAAGAAATGTCGGAAAGTTTGCGATCCTTTCTGCCATTGAACTGCATTCTGATTCGCTACGACTTATGCTGGGAGTCGTACTGGGCAAAAGATTCTGCTCATTTTGATGAACACGCCAACTGGCTTGGTGAACCTGAAATTAATGCACAGGAGTTAAGGTTTAATTTTAATACTGCCAACTGGAATTTTCAGAAGGCTCATTTTAATATTTTGCCTTCAAATACCATCTTTGTTAATTTGAAGCCGGATGAACAAACGGTTTTAAAAAAGATGAAACCCAAAACACGCTACAACATCGGATTGTCGCTCAAAAGAGGAGTGGCTGTGCGCTCGGCCGGACTGGAAAGCATGGATGTGTGGTATCAGCTTTACAAAGAAACTGCCGCCAGAAACAACTTCTTCCTCAATGATATCCGTTATTTCGAAGCGATTCTGAAAGCAAGGGCTGAACATACTTCTTCTCCTGCTGAAGTACGCTTGCTGATTGCTGAATCAGACAAAATCCCGCTGGCTGCCATGTTTTTGGTTTTGACCGGAAACAGAGGGTCGTATCTCTACGGGGCGTCTTCTTCTACAAACCGGAATCTGATGGCGACTTACGCCCTGCAATGGGAAGCCATGAAAATTTCAAAGGAATTTGGTTGTACAGAATATGACATGTTTGGTGTTGCGCCAAATCCTGATACTGCGCATCCTTTGTACGGACTGTATAAATTTAAAATTGGTTTCGGTGGAGATGTTTATCATAGTTTGGGATGTTGGGATTATCCCTTGCTGGAGGAGAAATACAATCAGTTTAAATCAGCAGAATTGTTGAGTCAGGGTTTTCACATCAATTAAATTTGCAGTGTTATATTTCAGAAATTGATTTAGTGCAACAAAATTCGTTGTTTTTTTGTTAGTAAATAAGTGAAATAAAGTATCTTTACGTCCATATTTTTAACGATAATTCAATCATATCAGCATGAAACTAACAAGCGTCATTAATTTTCTGAAGAAATTTACGCAGATAATCGAGAAAATCATTGTCATCACCCTGATTTTCATGATGTCATTTGTGTTGTTACTCGCAACAGTTGAATTAGCCAGGTTTGTTATCAGTGCAATCGGAAACGAAGGCGATTGGCTAATTTCGCTGAATGGCCTTACCGGATTATTCGGTGTTTTCCTGTTGGTGTTAATTGGCATTGAATTACTTGACACAATCAAGGTTTATTTAAAGCAAAACGTGGTGCATGTTGAAGTGGTTGTATTGGTAGCCATCATAGCTTTAGCACGTAAAATTGTGATTATTGAGGTTGAACAGCTTTCCGGAGAGTTATTGATTGGGATAGGCGTACTGATTATCTCCCTTGCAATTGCTTATTATCTTATTAAGAGAACCGGGTTGCTTACTATCAAGATGAAAGAGGACTTGTGGAAGGAAGTGTTGGATGAAATTGCTGCTGATGGTGATAATGATGAAAAGTCAGTGACGAAAAGTAAGGGAAAAACAAATAATAAATAGTAATTCAATTAATAAAACATACACGCATGAAATCATTAACTATATTTTTTACATTAACAGTTTTATTTTTCTCATCCTGTGAGTCGCTTAAAGAGTTAACACGCTTTGAACTGGACTTTAATACAAGCACCACTATTCCAGCATCAACAGGAGTTAATTTGCCGTTTAATGTATTTACCCCGGATATAGAAACCAATACTGAGTCGGATTTTGCTGCGAACAATGCCAGTATGGATTTGGTGGAACAAATCAAACTGAAAACAATAAAATTAACTATTCAATCACCTTCAAACGGAGATTTTGGATTTCTCAAATCCATTGGTGTCTTCCTTTCAGCAGATGACCTCCC
This sequence comes from Paludibacter sp., assembly GCA_034928085.1. GTDB lineage: Bacteria > Bacteroidota > Bacteroidia > Bacteroidales > Paludibacteraceae > Paludibacter. The sequence goes on along the minus strand of JAYFPG010000011.1, from coordinate 28,616 downwards.
GGAAATTAAAATCGCATGGAAAGAAGATGTTCCTCTCACTACAGGGAAAATATTGGAACTTGATGTGTCAGGTGATGATTTGCAGGAATACATCAAAAAAGAATCGATTAAACTAAAACTTAACACAGTTACAAGGGAAATTCTCGGTTCGGATTATAAAATTGATATAAGCACAGTTTTTTTTGTTGATGTAAAGGTTCTAGGATTGTAATTATGTGAATCAAATGCGCAACAAACTTTTCCTGTTTCCTTTCCTGTTGTTGATACTTGTCGCATTGAGTTGCTCCGAAACGGATAAGAGTCCAAATAAGAGTGATTCATTAAGCAATAAGATTCCCATAGATAAACAGTTAGTCGAAGAACATTCTGCTATTAAAATAACTGAAAACACAGCTTCTCAAATCCTCCATAAAGCTGAAGTACCCATCCTGTGCTATCACCGGATAAGTGAAAGTGCAAAAGGAGATTACTCAGTCAGCCCTGCTACATTTGAAGCACACATGAAAGTGTTGGCAGATAGTGGTTTTCGAGCCGTTTTACCCGATCAGCTATATGATTACCTGGTTTTTAACAATCCTTTACCCGAAAAACCAGTAATGATCAGTTTTGATGATTCCCGCACTGAACATTTCGCGGTAGCAGCTCCCATCATGGAAAAATATGGATTCAGGGGAGCTTTCTTTATTATGACCATTACATATAATAAGAAGAATTATATGTCAACGGAGCAGATTAAGGAGCTTGCTGAGAAAGGACATGCAATTGGCTTACACAGTTGGGATCATACGATGGCAACAAAATACAAAGAGGAATCCGACTGGCAACAACAAGTTGTTAATCCAAAAGCAAAATTAGAGGGGATTATGGGTAAGCCTGTCGATTATTGGGCCTATCCGAATGGTGTTTATAATCATCAGTCGGCAACGGAACTTGGCAGGTATTTTAAGCTCTCGTTTATTTTGTCGAACAAACGTGATTCTGTTCAGCCACTACAAACTGTTCGCCGTATGATTGTTCCTGAACTGACTCCACAGGGGTTGTTGAATTCAATGAAACGTACTTTCTTTAGCGAATAGCTAATAACGAATAGCGAATAATGGGAATCCGGTTTATTTATTTTTCCTTCCGGAGGAAGCGAAGTTTGGTAACCAGTAAGCTTGCTTACTGGGGTGTGTAGAGGCCATCATCTCACGGAGTTGCCGTAGGTAACGACACTACTAATGTTTTTAATGTGACTAATGTGATTTTAAATATGTTATATATGCAAAGCAAATTATTTTATCTTATTATTTTCATATGCTCCTTGTTGTTTACCGGATGTGTTCGCAATTCGACACAGGAAAATAAGGAAGATGTTCAACAACAAACATCAGAAGAAAATACAGTATCAGGAGAAGATGTTAAGACAGAAATTGTTACAATTGATACCCTCGCTTATCAGGACAAATTAACAGCTTTGGCAAACGGAGACACCACCGGCATGTGGCCGGTTAAAAATCAGCCTTATCCATTAGCCGGAGCAATTTTGCCGTTTAAAAGAATTGTAGCTTATTACGGTAATCTTTATTCGAAAAAGATGGGTGCGTTGGGTGAATATCCACCTAACGAAATGTGGGAGAGACTGAATGCTGAAGTGCAGGCCTGGGAAATGGCCGACCCGACTACACCCGTGCAACCGGCAATTCATTACATTGCCGTGGTGGCGCAGAGTATCCCCATGTCTGATGGGACTTACTGCAAACGTATGCCGGATGCACAGATTGATTCCGCTTTATCAATCGCTCGCATGGGTGATGCCATCGTTTTTTTAGACATACAGGTCGGATTGAGTACTTTGCAATATGAAGTGCCATTATTAGAAAAGTATCTGAAAATGTCCAATGTACATTTGGGTATCGATCCCGAGTTTTCTATGAAAGACGGGAGTATCCCGGGTAAGAAAATAGGTTGGTACGATGCGGAGGATATCAATTTTTGCTCGGAATATCTGGCCAAATTAGTGCAGGAGAATAACCTTCCTCCAAAAATGCTGATTGTGCATCGCTTTACGCAGGGCATGGTGAAAAATTATAAAAACATCAAACTTTATCCGGAAGTGCAACTTGTCATGCACATGGATGGATGGGGTGAACCGGTGCTGAAAAACAGCACCTATAATCGTTATATTTATCGGGAACCAGTGCAGTTTACCGGATTTAAGTTGTTTTACAAAAACGATTTGAAGAAATCGCCTAATCGCATGCTTACACCTCCAGAATTGTTAAAATTAAAACCGCAACCCATTTATATTCAGTATCAGTAACATGTTTTAAGTATTGTTTCGTTTGTAGAATGATACTAAATTAGTTACTTTTGTGAAATTTTGATTAGTAAATAGAAGCCCATGAAAAAGACCGCCATATTTAATCCCCTTTCGATGCCTACCTACGTAATGGCAAAGCCGGTGGGTTCAATCTGCAACCTGAATTGCAGCTATTGTTATTATCTTGAAAAAGAAAATTTATATAAAGGGAAGCAAAGTTACCACATGAGTGATGAAGTTCTTGAAAAATACATCGAGAGTTACATTCAGGCACAACCGGTTCCTGAAGTTTTATTCACCTGGCATGGCGGAGAAACGCTGCTGCGTGATAAGTTGTTTTACAACAAAGCGCTGGCATATCAGAAAAAGCATGGACGTGGCAGACAGATTGACAACAGTTTGCAAACCAATGGCGTTTTGTTAACGGATGACTGGTGTAAGTTCTTCAAAGATAATAATTTTCTGATCGGCATCTCGATTGATGGCCCGGAACATTGTCACGATGTATATCGTAAAAACAAGGGAGGAAATGGAACCTTCAAACAGGTGATGCGCGGCATTGAATTACTCCAGAAACATGGCGTTGAGTTCAATACGCTTTCGGTTATCAACGATTATAATGTTGACTATCCGCTTGAGGTTTATAATTTCTTCAAAGAGATAGGTAGCCGTTACATGCAGTTTTCACCGATTGTAGAGCGTATGCATAAAAATGATGTGCCCAGTGGATTGAAACTGATGGGACCTGAAGAGGATGATGATTATGTGATTGCACCGTGGACAGTGGATGCGCGCAAATTTGGGAAATTTTATATAGAAATTTTTGATGAGTGGGTACGCAATGACGTAGGACAATATTTTGTGCAGATTTTCGATGCTACCCTGGCAAATACAGTTGGAGAGCAGCCAGGTTCCTGCATTTATGCCGAAAAATGTGGTCACGCTTCGGTTATGGAGTTCAATGGTGATGTATATGCCTGCGACCATTTTGTTTTTCCTGAATATAAGCTTGGCAACATCAAACACAAAACAATTTTTGAAATGATGTTTTCTGAGGAACAACTTCGTTTTGGATCTGACAAGCGGGATAAACTGCCGACACAGTGTAAACAATGTGAATTTCTCAATTTGTGTAACGGGGAATGTCCGAAAAATCGCATCATCAAAACACCTACAGGCGAGCCGGGCTTAAATTACCTGTGTGCCGGGTTTAAGATGTATTACCGTCATACCAAACCCTATATGGAGTTCATGGCGAATGAGTTGTTCTTTAAGCGGTCGCCGGCCAATGTGATGGAGTGGGCAAGAAACCGAAAAAAATAATTTTATTTTTATACCATATAAGTCATATCAGTATATATAAGTTTGGTATTATTGTTTTTACCAGATGACATAATCAGTGATTATTTAAAAGTTGAGTTGTAAACTTAAGTTTACTGATATGACTTATATGGTTTATAATAAAATCTGCCCAACTTCCGGGAAACGATATTCAAACCCTGCTTCGATAAGCTTTTTAGGCTCCACCCTGCTCCCTTTTAGCAGGATGTCAGCCATTTCTCCGAAAAGGATTCTCAATATAAATGCAGGTACGGCAGGAAACCAGAAAGGTTTTTTAAGTATTTTCGATAGCGTTTTCATCATTTCCCTGTTGGTGATGTGTTGAGGCGCTACGGCATTATAAGCTCCTGAAAAGGATTTATTCTCAATGGCTTTCAGGTAAATTTCGCATAAATCGTCGATGTGAATCCAGGGCATGTATTGTTTGCCACTGCCAAGCGGACTGCCTAATCCCAATTTGACAGGCATCAACATCTTTCTTACGGCCGGGGCATCGTTACTCAATACAATCCCGGTTCGGATCTTAGCAGTACGAATACCCAATTCGTTCTGAAATCGTTCGGCCTCATTTTCCCATAGAAAACAAGTATTTCCCAGGAAGTCATGTGCTGCCGGCGATTCTTCATCGAAAATGGTGTCACTGGTTACCGTGCCATAGAAACCTGTTGCAGAAGCCGTGATGAAGGCTTTTAACGGAATCTTATATAACTGTACTTTTTCAAAAAGAAAACGGGTGGTATTAACACGGCTGTCTAAAATCTCCTGTTTTCGTTTTTTGGTCCATCGGCCTGCCCCGATATTGGTTCCTGCCAAATGAATGATGTAATCTACAGCGTCAAAGGCTTTCCGGTTGATGTCCTGATTTCCGGGGTTCCAGTAAAAGCAATCCTCTACATTAGAATTCAGCATGTTTGTCGTGAGTGTACGAACCTGATAACCTTGCGTTCTGAGTTTTTGCTGAAGATGTCCGCTGATGTATCCGGACGCTCCGGTAATGAGTACTGTTCGTTTTTTTGCCATGATCTTTCTAATTTTTACCTATTGAAGCCTAAAGTTAAGCATATCCTGCATGAATTCCAAATTATGATAGTTATTTGGGGTTATACTTAAACCCTGTTTTAAATCTGGTCATACAATTGAGAGGCTGCCACATTTCTGTAACAGCCTCTCCGGGATTTAGTTCAAAGTTAAGATGTAATATGCGAATTCTGTCAGTATTTCAATATCCTTCTTTGTTGTACCACCTGATCTTTTTCAATGAAGTTAAGGATGTAAACACCTTTGGATATACCGGGTTGTCTGAAATTACTTTCATCAGATTCAAGCATTTCTTTCAGAACAATCTGCCCGGTAATGTTATACATCTCTATCCTCATTTCAGAACCACTCTCAGGTGATTTTACCACGAGCATATCCTGGCTGAAGTATGCATTGTACCTGTTGTCGGATACCAAATCGACACCACTGGTGTTGTTCAGGTTTACAATAACCTTCATGCTGTAAGTCTTACCTCCCTTGTCACGTGTCTGAATCCGGATATTAAAGGCTTGTTTCTGTTCGTAAATAAGCACTTCATTTGTCAACAGACTGTCATTCCGGATAGTAAAGTACGCGTTATCAGCATCACCTTCACCTTCAATCAAACTGTAGGTATGGTAATCCATCCGGTCTTCATCAAAAGTGATGATTTTACTAACAAAGCTGAGTTCCGGTAGTTTTTCATCTACCGTGTTGTTGGTCAGATACATGGCATACGGATCTTCATTGATGTCGTTCACCAGTAGTAACATCAGTTTGCTGTAGGTGGCGCCTACTTCATCCGTTGTTTCAACACGGGTAAAATATAGAGAACGACTCTCAAAATCGAATGTTGTTTTTGCAAACAGAGAGTCATTCGAAATACTGAAAAGTTTGTTGTCGTAATCACCATCACCCGTTACAAAACTGTAGTTGAAATTTGGTCCGATACCTCCAACTGTACTGAGCTTCCCTAAGAAAACAGAAGGTTCGTTGTTTTCATCCACACTGTGATTGGTTAGTCTGATGTCGGTAATTGGCACCGGATTTTCATCAATATCTAAAATCACGATGGTGAAACTACGGCTGAAACTACCTCCATTTTTATCCGTTACTTTTATTCGGATGAAATAGGTTGCTTTCTTTTCAAAGTCATACATTTCTGCTGATAACAAACTATCTCCTGATATGATGAAGCTTCCATTGTCGATGTCGTTTTCACCTGATGTAAATGTATAGGTGAAGTTTTCATCTGCATCCTGATCAGTAGTGGTGAATTGTCCGATCAAAGTGCCAAGAGCCTGGTTTTCCAGGATTTGATGGTTCGACAGGTTGATGGAAGTCGGGTTATCGTTCTGATCAATTATCCTGATAACAAAAGGCTGACTGTACTTTAATCCACCTTTATCTTCCACTTCAATCCGGATGCTTAACTCGTTTTTCAGTTCGAAGTCAAACACAGCTTTTGAAACCAACTTATTGCCATCGATGCTGAACAGCACATTGTCAGTATCTCCCTCGCCGCTTACCAGTCTGTAGGTGAATTGATCGTTTGCATCCTGATCGCGGGTGTGCAATGTCCCGATAGTTGTGCCGAATGGCATGTTTTCAGGAATCGTGTTGGCTGAAAGCATCAATGAATCAGGCGCCTCGTTGACATCTGTTACATTTATCTCTATAAATCGCATGTAACGGTAGTTTTGCATATCGACTACTTCTACGGCGATGACATAAGCTGCTTGTTTTTCATAGTCGAATGAAACTTTGCTGTAGAGCTTCCCGTTTTCGATGCTGAAATACTGGTTGTGTGCCTGTGTATCTCCTTCGTAGAGACTAAATACATGCGAATCATCTTCGTCAATATCAATAGCCGTGAAGTCACCAATCCACGTTCCCGGTGATTCATTTTCTTTGATGATATTGGGTGCCAGGATAATATCTTTAGGTGCCGAAATCAAACTGTCGGTGACAATCAAATCAAGCACATAGATACTATCACAACCGAAGCTCGACACGAAGAATTCGTGGTAGTTACCAGCTTCTTTGTAGAAATTTCCACGCCATTCGAGCGAATCACCCACTTCTACATTGGTTTTGGTAATTTCCATGAAAGTGTTGCCGACAGATATCATGATGTGTTCCGTCGTGTCTTGCAGCGTAACTTTATCGATGGCGGTCAGACTAACGGTGTAAATACCCGGATTAGGATATTCATGAACCGGTGCAAATTCCGTCGTGCTGGTGCTATCTCCGAAATTCCACAGATAGTCAAATTGCAGACTGTCGGTATTATTAAAGAAATGCACCACGGCCGAATCGCAGAACATAGTTTGATCTGCCCACATCAGCGGAATTTCAGCCCGGTGGAACGTATCGGTGCTCACCACACTCCACATACCGAACGCATCTTTGCTCCGGAAGTTGAAGGTGTAATCTCCCACCGGATAAGGCTCCATATCGAAGGTAAGCATCAGTTCCAATGGATCAACCGGTGTATCCAATACCACAGAAGTCAAATTTTCCTTGTCGTCGTTAAACCAGTATTCATATTCGGTAATAAATTGATGGGCGGCTTTAACCGTCGTTGGCTTGTAGAAAAACGAAGTGTTAAGCTGACTCCAATTTTTGTTTTCATCCTGGAAACGGATATTGAACCGGTGTAAACCCCGAATCAAGCTGTCGGTTTCAATTGTGGCTGTCAACATGACATCGAAACCAGGGGTAACATCCTGTAAAACAGATTTACTGGTGTCGTTATCAAACCAATATTCATACGCGTTGATTTTTGGTTGAGCAACTGTTCCCGTTTTTGTTTTGTAAAAGAAGTAAGATTGAGGAGATGAAAAGTGCCGTGAATCGTCGTAAAAACCGAGGTGTAATACATTGAGTCCTTCGTTTAACGCTTCCGCATTCAAAGCAGCACTAAGGTTAACTTGATGTGTAGGACTAATCTCCACATCAACAGCATCGGCAACCGCCTGATTGAACCAGTATCGGTAGCCGGTTATCATGGCATTATTCGCAGCCCGTTTGTAAAACATGCCCGAAACAGCAGAACTGTATTTTCCACTGGCGTCCAGCATCTGAAGATGCAACACGTTCAGTCCGGGTGGTAATGCCGCTATATCTACATCAAAATCTAAATCAGCCTGAGCAGCCGGAGTAACCAGGATATCATTTACAGTTGCATCCTTGTTAAACCAATACCGGTAGCCGATTATGGAATTTTGTGCCATCACCGTGCAGACTGTGCACAGGCTTAGCAGGATTAGATAAAACTTTCTCATGGTGTTGGGCTGTTAATTGTTTTGAGCCTTTACTTTCACCGAAATTTTCAATTTACCCTCTCCATCTGTAGTAGTAGGGATGCTGATGGCCTGGATGTGTGGGTTCATTGGGACAGCTCCTTCTTTGTATGGGTTAGTTCCCCCGTATATACCACAATCAGTCCCTTCAATACCAGCTCCAATGGCTACTGAGTTTTCAGCTAAATGAAAATTATACGTGTAGTCGAACTTATTTTCAGGAACACTGGCATATAAACCCAATATGTCAGGAACATTGCCAATGCAATTATTGAAATATGCTCCGTAATTTGTTCCAATATCTTGGGTGGTAGCAAAAGCAAATATGCAATTATTAAATGAACTTGGACTTAAAGAGTTAGAATATAGCAAGCCGCTTCTACGTGTTTCAGTAAAGATACAATTATTGAAAATAGCAGCATTTACTACATATAAATTATAGTTATTACCTGGATTGAAAAGGAATACACAATTATTAAATGTAATTCCTCCATTTATGTTTACAACATTTCCACCAATAATACAATTATCAATCACATGATTCTGAGAATTCGTACAATTCAAACTGGATCTGATAACGCAATCCTTTATCTGGATGTTGTTTGCACCTAAATTCTGATCATTAAAATGATCACTTAATTTAAGTGATTCCATATTACATCTGCTAATCAGGATATTGGACACATTGCCATTATTTCCGGCGTATCCCATAAAGATAGTGTTTGTAAAAAATATCCCCTGAATAGTAGAGAAATCAGATCCATTAACAAAATGGATGTTTCCGTGTACCAATGTTTGGCCGGTGGCTGTAGTTGAATCAGGCACATGTCCGGCCCCAATAATGTTTAGTCGTTTGTTAATTAACAATGGACTTACCACAAAAGAACCACCCGGAACGTAGATGTTATCTCCATCCACAGCTGCCTCCACGGCTGCACTCAAAGTTTGAAACGTGCGGGTTTCTGTCGCGTTTTGCACAACAATCACAGCCTGTGCACTGACTGTTAGCGTAAAAGCTACTACTAAGAAGAGAGAAAGAAGTGTTTTCATAATGCTAAAATTTTGAGTGAATATTAATTTGTTAAGATAATTTGCTTAAAGCTTCAAATAACAATTGTTTTTTATCCCGGTCAATAGGAATCTTATGGTAATTGTTGATAAGAACAAACCCGTTTTCAAGGTCAGATACATTATTCAGATGTTCCAGATTAATTAAATATGTCTTGTTAATCAGAAAAAATGTATTGAATTTCTGTTCCAACTCACTTAAAGTAAGTTTGATTTCCATTTTATGCCCATCTACATGTGTTAGTATACAGGAATGATCGGTTGCAACACAAAACAATATATCTTCCGGATTTAATAAATACCAGGATTCACCAGCTATTATTTTTATTTTGTTATGTATTATTATTTCTTTCATTTTACCTGTGCTGTAATACTATTGAATAGTAATCTTTTTTGTATCTCTTTTATCGTTGTGGCATATTGAAATCAGATATACCCCATTCAGTTGTTCTGAATTGATTATTATACTGTTACTGGTGCCTGTACTTATTTGAATTACCTGCTGACCCAGCATGTTGTATATTTCTATAGTTGAATGTGTTTTCAGATCTTTTACGTGGATTTGTTTATTAATAAGATACATAACAGGATTGGTATCAGGCTTAATTTCTTCTTCCTTTGTTGACAAAGGGTTGAAAGTAGATACCTCTATATTATCAATGGCTGCGGGTGGTTGATAGGTATTAGCTCCAACCTCAAACTCACTTGACCACCATTTAAAAACCAATCTTCTGGTTTCACCTGCAAAATCAGCATTTGTAATTTCAATTGTTTCATTTACCCATTCTGTTGTTCCATTAAACCTTGTATTATCAAATAATCCTTTTCCAATTTTATAGTCATTAATGTCAATATCATAATATGGAATAATCGTATCGGGTATTAGATGGACAGTCATGTGATTTTCATAGTCTCCATTACATTTCCAGTCAAATTTTATTTTATAAGAATTATCTGAGGATGGGAATGAAATATCCCTGTAGAGGGTAACGATTGATGTTGAGTTGATGTATGAATATTCATTATTATAAGAAATGTATGCTGAACGAGTACCTGTAGAGGCTGTTTCTGTACCGATTGACCAAATGTTGGGATAGTCGACCCAATAATAATACCATTGATAAAAAGTGGTTTGAGAAGATTTTTCTTCTTTATTTAAAGCTTTCCAACCATACGGCCATGTTTCAAATCCATCTGCATAGGGTAATGTTGCCGGAATTTGTTCCGTTTCGAAGGTGTAGGGACCCTGCCAGGAGCCGACATCACCTCCGCCTCCATTACTTCGGATATAGTATGTGTATTCATTAACATGTGCCAATCCTGATAACTGATAATTTGTTGAGCTGATTCCACCTACTGTTGGACTTGTTTCTTGTGTTGGTTCAATAATAGAAGAGGTTAAACCATGATAGATATCGAAAACAATACCTGTGGGTCCATCATATTCCCATGAAAGCAAAGCGGTATTCGTAGTTATATTGGTTGTATTGATTGCCGTGGGTTTTGGACATGAACTTATTTCAAGATTATCGATGAAAATCTGATTGTTTGCGTTATATACAGTGGATTCTCCGTAAAAGCCGATTTTTACAAGATCCGTATAATCTGCAAGAGAAATTGTTTGAGTCGTTCTGTAATGTGGGATGTTATTCAGTACATACTCGGAGTCGTCATTATCCCACAAACGTATGGTGTTGGCGGCATACCAGGTCTCCCCTCGGTCAGTCGAGACAACGATGGCAAATTTATCATCATATCCATCCATCGAAGGATAAATAGTTTCGCCGGATCCGGTATATGAGGTGTAAGCTATATCAAATTGTAAATACATAGTTTTGTCAGTTCCCAGATCAATAGCCGGTGTTATCAACCAATCTGCTTTGTTCTCAGCAATGTTTAAAGCCGGAGCTTTAGATCCAATATTATCTGCTCTGGCAAAATATTGTTTCCACCAATTACTATCAAATGTTAGAGGATCTGTTCCAAAAACAAGTGTATCAGTTAATATGCCCTGTCGCTGTTTCCAACATGGGGGGAATGAATAACTTTCTTCTTCAGGGAATGTTTCAAAATAGGGAGGTGATATGTTAGCACATAGCGTAGTAGCACTGGCTGTTACTCCGGTGGAGTATCCGCCATAACTGGCTTTTGACCAGATTTTGTAGTAATAAGGCGTGTCATCAGAAAGGAGTTTATGTCGATATGTTTCGACAGGATATGTAAATAACACGGTACCTCCACCGGGTATTTCGGCTCCACTTGCATAATTTACTCCATTGACCGGGGTTCCAAACTCGTTGGTGTTGTTCCAGACAAGCATAACTGAATCATTAGAAGAATTTAAATCCCATGATAATTCTATATAACTACCTTCTAACTCTCCATTTCCACCTTCTGTTGCCGTTGCAACGAAGTTAGTGGGATTATCACCCCCGGCAGGTACTAAAAACTCAAATTGCACCTGGTTGACAATGCTCATCGTTTTACTGGTTGCATCTGCCGGTGGATTGGATGGACTTGGGTTAGTTCCCGAAGAATGGATGATAGTTCTGTTAGCGATTGTTGGAGTCCATACATAGAAACTATAATTAAAAGAACCACTTGATGCTTGATTTTCGTCAACTGCCAGTACCAGGTTTTGAGTGTTGTTGTACTCAAAAGGGGTAGTAAGTGTGATTTCGTACCAGCCTTGCGGAGGTGAAGTAGATACGTAGCCCGAAAACACTTGTGTCAAGGCAGAAACCGGAATCCAGTCGGTGTAGTCTGAGAATGAAGACTGACCAACATGTCCAAGATAAATAACCCATTTATTTGAATTGGACAACGAAGCCGTCGAAGTCATGTTAAACCGAACCTTGGTAATTGTACCTGATTGATTGATTTCATTTTGCAGGAAAATTTGTTGAGAATAGGTGTAGGCTCTGGTTGTTGTAACAGGGATTTCTCTTGTAGAAGCTGTCCCTGAACCAATCGTTACAGTAACCTGTGCTTGTAGCATGTAAGCAACACCAGTAAATACAATTATAAAAAATGTTCGAACTTGTTTCATCATACACTTTAATTGTTTTTTGAGACAATTTTAAGTAATCTGTACAAAAAACAAAAGTTAAATGAAAATTCGGTCGTGTTGGTTGTCTAAGCGGTAGGACTTAATTAAATCTGATTAAACAACTCCAGCAATTCCTCCCGTTTTCTTTTCGATACCGGTACCGAACTGCCATCTGCCATCCGAAGGTATCCTCCATCGTTTTTTTCGAAACTCACGATGTGGTTGATGTTGATGAGGTGTGACTGATGGGTGCGGAAAAAGAAATAGTCGCAAAGCATTTCATCGTAATCTTTCAGAGTTTTGGATACTAGCACTTTCTTTTCATTGATTAAATAAAAGGTTGTGTAGTTATGGTCAGCTTCGCAGCGGATGATATCAGCGACCTTGACGATAAAAATACTTTCCGAGGTTTTCAGAACAATTTTTTTGTCTTCCGGCTTGCTGTTCATGTTGTCGAAAAAGTTTTTCAACTTCTGACTTAAAACCTGCTGTTCTGTTTTTTCAGATGCTTTGCGGATGGCATTGATGAGCTCGTCGATGTGTATTGGTTTCATGATGTAGTCTACCGCTGAAAACCGGAAAGCATTGACGGCATATTTTTCATATGCCGTAATGAAGATGATGTCGAACTTTATCTCTTCCAATTGTTTCAATAAATCAAAAGCAGTACCGTCATTTAACTTGATATCCAGCAGAACCAGATCAGGTTTATGTTTTTTGATAGCAGCAAGTCCGCTGTTTACGCCTTCAGCAGTGGCAATAACTTCAGCTTGTTCACAGTATTGCTGAATAATTCCGTTAATCAGGTTTCTGACGGGAGCTTCATCATCGATGATGAGGGTACGTAGGTTTGCCATAGTTTATAGTTGTTTGATGGGCATCAGAATGGTTACTCTTGTTCCGGAAAGATTTTGTGTTGATAAATCGGATATATCAATCCGGGCATCGAGTCTGTATTTGTTTCTGAGTATTTTAATGCGTTGTCTCGTGATGTCGATACCATAAGAATGATGATTGCAGTTTTCTTTTTGTTTATTCATACCGGAATGATAACCAATGCCATTGTCAGTTATTTCGCACAATATACCTTTTTCGACCAACAGGTAAGTGATGGAGATTATTCCTTTATAGTTTATGCCGCAGAAACCATGTTCAATGGCGTTTTCGACGAATGGTTGTGTCAACATGGGTGGTAACCAAAAATCATTTTCTTTGATACGCGGGTCAACTTCTGTTTGAAAATCGAAATGGTCGTTATAACGTTCCTGTTGTAGCATCAGATAGAGTTGCAATGATTGCAGTTCTTTTTCAAATGGGATGAATTCATTTGCACTGTTGTCAAGTGTCAGTCTCATCAGAGAAGCCAGCGATGAAATCAGATTAACCCCTTCGCGAACCGTTTTTTGCAGGATGTTATTCTGAATGGCTGTTAAAGTGTTGAAAACGAAATGGGGGTTCATTTGGCTACGGAGAAGTTTTTGTTCCAACTCCAGGGCATTCAGTCGATCTGCCGATCTCCTTTTTTGCAGAAACAGCCAAACCATGAGAACGATTAATAAGCTTAGGATGATGGTCATTATCAGCATGATGCGTTGCTGGCTAATGATGATGTTATTGCTGATATTACCCTGTCTCAGGTTTTTATTTTCTAATATATGTCTTTCGGTTTCATACCTTGCTTTCAATTCCTCGAACTGTCGGGCTCTTTCCAGGTTAAAAATGGAATCATTGAGTTGTTTAGCTCTGTTCAGTTCATCATAGGCAGTTTTGTAATTCCCTGATTGATTATTAATTGCAGCAGCATGTACCAGAGATTTTACCAGAAGGTTATTCCCGTGAATGGTATCAGCAAATGATGAGCTGATGCTGAAATGGTGGAGCGCTTCGTTTAACCGGTTTTGCATTTGATAGGTGAGCCCAAGTTGGTAATGGGATAGAGCTAAACCGTTTTTGTCGCCGGCCTTCTCTTGTATGACGACAGCCCAACTAAAATATCGGAATGCTTTTCTGGGTTCATTTTTTTTTAGATAAACAGACCCGATGCTGTTAAGATTATTGGCTTCGAAGATATGATGACCCAGTTTCCTGTTTAATGCCAAAGCCTGATTAAAGAAATCTAATGCCTTATCATATTCTCCTTTTATCAGGTAAATTTCCCCGAGGTTGGCGGTGGCAATGCCGGTTTCTTCCTCCATGTTATTTTCTTTAAAAAAAGCAATTGCCCGAAGATGATAATCAAGTGCTTCTTCTGCTTTGCCCAGTTCCCAATACAAAGCTCCTATGTTGTTCAGAGAATAAGCAATACCTTTTTGGTCTCTAATTTTCTCGCGAATTGAAAGCGATTGTTGAAAATTTCGTAATGCCTTGTCATAAGCACCCTGTGATTGATATAAATAGCCCAAATCGCTCAGCGCTTCAGCAATTTTTACAGAGTCATTTTCTATCGTATATTGTTCTAAACCTTCCTGCATATCGTACACCGATTGAAGAATGTTTCCGGCATATCCATTCGCATATCCTCTGACTTTAAGGGCTTTGAACCGGAGTCTTTTTTCGTCAAGATTCTCTGCTAACCTGATGGCTTCATTTGCTAAGCTAATGGCTTCAGCCGGCGATGAGTAAGTAATGTGATCAGATAGTTCGATGAGGGTATTTAGCCTGTCTTTGCCTAACTGTATGTGCAACAGAGCATCCAGACTGTCGCGGGTATGATCGAAAGCATAACTCCTGAACAGAATAAGGAACAAACCAAAACAGACATACACAAATTTTTTCATGTTTTTCATGATGTGCCGGGCAAAGATACCTGTATTTTGAGACAACATCCAAAAATAAATAAAATCTTTTAAACTGCAAACTAAGGAAACGTATTGAGAAATCTTGGATTTGTACATTATTAAAAGGTTGCCGGACAATAATGTTTTTTTTAATTGATTTTTTTGTTTTTCAATCAATTTATATTATTTTTGCATCCCCAAACACCAAACTGACTTATGGTGTAACGGTAGCACTACAGATTCTGGATCTGTCTGTCCAGGTTCGAATCCTGGTAAGTCAACTGAAACGCCCGGTTATCAATACTGATAAACCGGGCGTTTTTTTATTTCGTTGCCAGCTCTTCAACGGCTTTTTTTACCGCCTCATCATCTTTAAAGAGGATAGGGAAGAATCCGGCATCACCCAGCATATTTCTGGATACGTATGCCTTCAGTCGTATCAGGATGAAGTTTGCTGATTGTTTGATTTCTTTCGGTATAGCTTTTACGCCTTTTTCTTCGGCATAAGCAACAAACTCCTGTAATAGTGGCTGGTTGTCCAGGTACTTTAACATGGCTTTCCAGTCTTTGTACTTGCTGAGTTTTTGCCTGTTTTTATCGGTATAGGCAAAAGCAAACTGATACAAATGCGCGTAATTGACAACCTTATTCAGATAGGGTGTAAATTCAGTCGTGTCGCGCGGAATAAAGATGTCGGGCATGATACCACCACCGCCATAAACAGTCCTGCCGGAAACGGTTTTGTATTCGATGGTATCTGCCTGATGTACACTGTCTTTCGTGTAGAATTCGCCATGCAGAAACCGGTTATACAAATCCATGTTGTAATCTTCGTTGTTCCCGATTTGATAGGGCTTTTGGATGCTCCTTCCGGATGGGGTGTAGTATTTTGCCACCGTTAAGCGGATGGCCGAACCATCTGAAAGTGGTTTTTGCTGCTGTACAAGTCCTTTTCCGAAAGATCTTCGGCCAATGATGGTTCCTCTGTCGTTATCCTGAATTGCCCCGGCAAAGATTTCACTGGCTGACGCTGAGAATTCATCAATCAGCACAACGATGGGGTTGTTGATGCAACTTCCTGTTCCGTCTGATTTCGCATCGAAACGTGGATAGGATTTACCTTCGGTGTAAACAATCAGCTGACCGGCAGGTAGAAATTCATTGATCATCGATATAGCGCGTTCTAAGTAACCACCGCTGTTTTCACGTAAATCGATGATGAATTTGGTTGCTCCTTCTTTTTTCAATTTGGCAATGCCCACCAAAAACTCGGAATAAGTTGATTCGCCGAACTTGTTGACTTTGATTAAACCGGTCTGAGGCGCTACCATGTAACTGATGTCGACCGAGCTTACGGGTATCTCACCACGGGTGATGGTGTATGTCAGCAGTTCTTTGGTGCCGTGTCTTCTGATGCCGAGTTTAACTTTGGTGTTAACCGGACCGCGAAGTTTACGTAATACCTTCTCGTTGTTAATTTGTTTTCCGGTAAATACAGAGTCGTCAACCATGACAATCCGGTCGCCGGCTAATAAACCAACTTTCTCTGACGGACCGCCGCTGATGACCGAAATAATCATGATGGTGTCGTTTTGAATGTTAAACTGTACGCCAATGCCTGAGAAACTTCCTTCCAGTTCGTTGTTGACGATTTCAAGGTCTTTTGCCGGTATGTAAACCGAGTGTGGATCTAATTTGGCAATCAACTCAGTCGCCATTTCTTCGGTTAGGTTGTTTACGTCAACTGTGTCAACATAATAACTGTCAATAAGTTGAAGTATTTCAGATATTTTATTATCAGAAGATGAAATGTTCTTGAATAAATTACCAAATGCAGCATCTATGCCTTTTTGTTGCCTGGAAGCAATTAAATTGCCCAGCAAAATACCGCTGATGATTGCTGCCAGTACGATGATAACTAATGAAAGATTCTTTTTTGCCATGTTGTCTGATTCTTTTTCTGTAAAAAATAAGCTTAATCCTGATCCGGTTTAAGCAGTTCAACTTCGATGCCCGCTTTTTTCAGCAACTCAACACCATCCATGATGCGGTATTCCTCTCCATAAACAACTCTTTTTATTCCAGCCTGAATGATTAACTTCGAACATTCAATGCAGGGCGATGCGGTTACATACAACGTAGCACCATCACTGCTGTTGTGTGAACGGGCGATTTTGCTGATGGCATTGGCTTCCGCATGTAATACGTATGGTTTGGATACATTGTTCTCGTCCTCGCATTTGTTCTCAAATCCGGAGGGTGTACCGTTGTAACCATCAGAGATAATCATTTTGTTTTTTACCAAGAGTGCTCCTACTTTTCTCCTCTCGCAATATGAATTCTCTGCCCAAATGCGCGCCATGCGCATGTAACGTTGATCAAGTAGTTTTTGTTTTGTATCCATTTTCTTTAATGTCTCAGGTCTCCAGTCTTCAGTCACCGATCTCCAGTCAGTAGCCTGATTTCTGGAGTCTGGTGACTGGATTCTGGTGGCAATTTATTCTAATAGTTTTTTTGCAAATTCCACCAGATTCACGCCCGAAAAATTTCCTGATGTCATCAGTAAAAGCGCGGAATTGTCGTATTGCATACTTTTTAATGTTGTCTGTAATGCCTGTGAGTCAGTGTAAACGCTAAGATTCTTGCTTTCGAAAGCATTTCTCACTTTATCAGGATCAATGGGTTGCAGTCCTTTATGTTTGATGACCTCAGGATTGAAATACACGAAAGCTATATCCGCTTCTTCCATACATCCGGCATATTGAGGCAGGAAAGCGTCGGTCAGGCTGCTGAAAGTATGTAATTCCATACAGGCAACGAGTTTTTTATCCGGATATTGCGTTCGCACGGCATGGACTGTAGCCTTTAATTTCGAAGGGGAATGTGCAAAATCCTTGAATGCAACAGCATTACCGGTCTCACAAATTTTCTGCATCCGGTTCGAAGCTCCAGGAAAGTCGGATATAGCGTTGTTAAACTGATCTTCGGTTACCCCGATTTGTTTGCAGGCTAAACGTGCAGCATGCAGGTTTTGCAGGTTGTGTTCTCCGAAAATTTTCAAGGGCACATTACCTTTACGTGTTTTCAGATATGTTATTCCGTTCACAATTTCATGCTCAGGTGTTTGATAAAGAAACGGAACGATGTCCCTGCGCAGGTTATCTGTGATTTTCTGCAGTTCCGGATCTTCCTTAAAATAAATCAGTCGTCCCTGCGTTTCCATCAAATCGACAAATTTGCTGAATTGCGCTACATAATTTTCAAATGTAGGGAATACATTGATGTGATCCCACGCGATACCGGTCAGGATGGCAATATGGGGTTTATACAGGTGAAACTTTGGACGCAGATCGATGGGTGAGGTGAGGTACTCATCACCTTCAAATACGGCAATCCGCGATTCGTAGGAGAGCTTCACCATGTTGTCAAAGCCTTCTATCTGTGCTCCGACCATATAATCAGCTTCTATTTTTAACTTCTTGAGTACATACAATATCATCGCGGTGGTGGAAGTCTTGCCATGACTGCCACCCACTACTATCCTCGTTTTGTTACGGGTTTGCTGATAAAGATATTCCGGGAAAGAATAGATTTTCAATTTCAGTTCTTTTGCCCGAATCAGCTCCGGATTATCCTCGCGGGCATGCATACCCAGAATCACAGCCGACAGGTTTTTGGTAATCTTTTCAGGAAACCAACCTGTTTTTTCCGGAAGCAAACCATGTTCTTTCAACCTGCTGTAGGACGGTTCGAAGATTTCATCATCTGAGCCGGTTACGACATAATTTTCTTTTTTACTGATGGCGATGGCTAAGTTATGCATGGCTGCTCCACCTATTGCTATGAAATGTACACGCTGCATATTGATTTGTCAGAATACGGTTTTTATTTAATTTTGTACCGGTTTAAAAGAATCAGCAAAAGTAATAAAAAATTAAGAACAATGAACATATATAAAATTGAAGCAGGACATTTTAACGCCGATGGAGGAGCTTGTTTCGGGGTTGTGCCAAAGCGGGTGTGGAAAAAGCGTTACCCTTGTGATGAGGATAATTTTTGCAAACTGACCATGCGCTGTTTGCTTATCGATAGAGGTGAGAAGAAAATCCTGATTGATACCGGCACCGGTAATAAACAAAAGGATTACCTGCGTTTTTATGGTATAAAAGATATTATTGATTTTGAAGAAGCTTTGCAGGGTTTTGGACTCAGTTGTAATGATATTACAGATGTAATATTAACTCACCTGCATTTTGATCATTGTGGCGATTGCACCCGGTATAATGAAAATAAAGAACTGGTGCTGACTTTTCCCAATGCTGATTACTGGGTTGGTAAAACCCAGTGGGAAAACTTTCTGAATCCGAATGTAAGAGAAGGTGATTCATATTTTCCGGAGAACATGTTGCCGGTTCAGGAAGCCGGTCGCCTGAAGTTGGTCACCGATACCACGGATGTTTGTCCGGGTGTAACGCTGAAGTTATTTAATGGTCATACCCCGGGTCAGTTGGTGACTTACATCAGCAATGGAGATAAAATTTTTGTTTATGCCGGTGATGTAATTCCTGCAGCGCCCAATGTCCCGTTGGCCTGGGTATCGGCATATGATACTTTCCCGGTAACTTCCATGACAGAAAAGAAAATCTTACTGGACGAAGCCATCGCACACAATCAAATCATTATTTTCGAACACGATGCCTACACTGAATGTTGTACGGTAACCGAATCAAACGGTAAATATAAGGTGTTGGAAACCGGTACGTTGGATTCTTTTCTGTAAAAATACCTTGTTTATGGTATTGAATTACGCCAAAAAGGGTATTGGGAGCTTGTCCCGACACCTTTATTTTTGTATCGTAATTAATAAGATAATATTAAAGGTATGAGTAATAATGCATTTTGTCCGATATCATTCAAGAAGATTGATGAACATGTAGCCCGGTTAAACGGATTTTTTACCGTTCTTTTGTTGGTTGTTTTTTTGCTGACATACAGCATCATTCCGGTGTTGTTTTTAGTTGCTGATTTTTTTGTACGCAGCATCGAAAGGCCTCAATACAGTCCGCTGGCGATTATTTCAAAATTCATACTGACCAGGTTGAAAGTAAATCCGCAATTAATCAATGCTGGTCCGAAGATTTTCGCTGCCCGCATCGGATTGTTGTTTTCGGTCATAATCGCCCTGGCTGTTTTATTCGGTTTAAGTACTACAGCAGTGGTTTTTACCATTATCTTCGGAATTTGTGCCCTGTTGGAAGCTGCCGTTGGTTTTTGCGTGGCTTGTAAAATTTATCCCCTCGTATATCGTTTGATTTATCAAACTGATTTCAGAAAAAAGAAGTTCAATTCAGATTTTCAGATTTGATAATCTAATTTTCAGTTAAATAAATATTCATACGAAGAATATTTAAATTTAACGAAAATTTATCCCCGATTTCAGTTATATTTGTGGGTCGTTAAATCTAATCGCAAAATCATGTTCGAAAGATTTAAAACTCACCTGACAGAGGTCTTGTCCGAAATAGAATCCGCAGGTCTGTATAAGAGCGAGCGGATTATTTTGTCTCCGCAAGACGCTGTAATCTGTATTGCAGACGGGAAGGAAGTGTTGAACTTTTGTGCCAATAACTATCTTGGTTTGTCAAATCACCCTGAGCTGAAAGCAGCTGCGTCTGATGCGCTGGAGACCCACGGATATGGTATGTCATCAGTGCGGTTTATTTGCGGTACTCAGGATCTCCATAAACAACTTGAAACCGAAATTTCCCGTTTTTTCGGAACAGAAGATGCCATCCTCTATGCCGCCTGTTTTGATGCCAATGGTGGGGTGTTTGAACCTCTGTTAACAGAAGAAGATGCCATCATTTCAGATGCTTTGAATCATGCCTCGATTATTGATGGGGTACGTTTGTGTAAGGCTCAACGATACCGTTATGCCAATGCAGATATGACAGAGTTGGAGCAACAGTTGCAACTGGCTCAACAGCAACGCTTCAGGCTTATTGTTACTGATGGTGTGTTTTCAATGGATGGCAATGTGGCACCATTAAACCGCATTTATGAATTGGCAAAACAATACGATGCGATGGTTATGGTTGATGAATCCCATTCAGCCGGCGTTGTTGGCGAAACTGGTCGTGGTGTTACTGAATTGTTTAAACTGAAAGGGAAAGTCGAAATTATCACAGGAACCCTGGGGAAAGCATTCGGCGGTGCTATTGGAGGTTTTACGACCGGTAAGAAAGAAATCATTGATTTGCTGCGTCAACGTTCCCGTCCTTATCTTTTCTCTAATTCAATTCCACCCATGGTAGCAGCTGCCGGCATCAGGATGTTTCAACTGATAGAGACAAATAATGAGCTACAAGAGAAACTGCATCAAAATACGACCTATTTTGTATCAAAAATGAAAATGGCGGGATTTGATATCAAGCCGACAGCATCGGCCATCTGTGCCGTGATGTTATACGATGCTAAACTGGCGCAGGAGTTTGCTGCCCAAATGCTGGATGAAGGAATCTACGTTGTTGGATTTTATTATCCGGTAGTGCCGAAAGAACAAGCGCGCATTCGGGTTCAGCTTTCTGCCTCCCATACAACAGCACAACTGGATCGGTGTGTTGATGCGTTTTGTAAAACCGGGAAGGCATTAGGATTGTTATAGAATCACCTTATTCACTATTCATTATTCGCAATTTTGTGTTCTCTTAATTTTCTTTTGTGCCTTCTGTGGTAAAAAAAAATAAAAATGAAATCCTTAGTCAAACTCCGTCCCGAAAAAGGCATCTGGATGCAGGATATGCCTTTGCCGCATGTTGGAATCAACGACGTGCTGATTAAAATCAAAAAGACTGCCATATGTGGTACTGATTTGCATATTTACAAGTGGAATGCCTGGTCACAGCGCACCATCAAAACACCAATGATTATCGGACATGAATACGTGGGTGAGGTGGTGGAGAAAGGCCGCGGGGTGAAGAATATCCAAATTGGTGACCGGGTTACGGGTGAGGGTCATATAGCCTGTGGGCATTGCAGGAATTGCCGGCGTGGTAAACTACACGTGTGTGAAAATACCATTGGTGTGGGAGTAAACAGGGATGGTTGTTTTGCCGAATACCTGTCGTTGCCGGCGTCCAATGTTGTTAAGTTAGATACACGAATTTCGGACGAAATGGCAGCTATCATGGATCCTTTTGGTAATGCGGCGCATGCAGCCTTGTCGTTCCCGCTGATTGCTGAAGATGTGCTGATTACGGGTGCCGGTTTAATTGGTTGTATGGCTACGGCAATTTGTCGGTTTGCCGGTGCGCGTAATATTGTAGTCAGCGATTTAAGCGATTACCGGCTGAATATAGCCAAACAAATGGGTGCTACGCTGACTATCAATCCATCGAAAGGAGATACCATCGAAGAGGCCATCAAGCAATTGCGTATGCATGGATTTGATATCGGACTGGAAATGTCGGGTTCGCCGGTTGCCTTCGAGAGTATGCTGGAAAATATGTATAACGGGTCGAAAATTGCTCTACTCGGGATTTTACCTGAATCTACGTCGGTTAATTGGGATACAATTATATTTAAAGCACTAACAATCAAGGGGATTTATGGTCGGGAAATGTGGGAAACCTGGTATCAGATGGAACAAATGTTGATTACCGGAATAGACTTATCACCTGTCATTACACACCGTTTTCACATCGATGATTTTCAGCAGGGATTTGAAGTAATGGAAAGCGGGATGTGCGGGAAAGTTATCCTGAATTGGGAATAACTTTCCGGAATTACAGCTCTTGTTTAAAAGGGATTAATTTTTACATTTATTCTTTCAGAAACTTCCTGATATAATTTTTGTTTTTTGTTTGGATATTAACCATGTAAAATCCTTTTGGAAGCAAGTTTACAGATATTTCCTGTAATCTTGAACTGAGAATCACTTTTCCATCTAAATTGCAAATGTCAATTCTTTTTATATCATTGCCATTTACGAACAATTTGTTGGTTGCCGGATTGGGATAGGGTTGGTAAACAGAACTGGCTTCAACATCATCAACAGCGGTATTCAGCGGTACCCATTCAATGGAGATGTTGGAGAAGCCATTGGTTGTTGTTGGTGTGAGTGTCTGTGTTGTTGCCCCTTTGGTGAAAGTGAAAGATACCAGATTTTGGGCTACGCCATCATTATCTGTTACTTCCATTTTGAGTTTATAGCTGCCGTCGGGAACCAATACTGATGATCGGTTTCTGCCATTCCAGGTGCAGGTGCGGGTTGCGTGCGAACTTTGAGTCGCTCCCGTAATAGCATCAACAGTATTGTAGGCCGCACCCGCAACAGTAGTGGCAGTTTTCCAGTTTTTCAAATACTGTCTTCTCTCTGAAGCATAGGCCAATAAAGTTTTGACATATTTGCCACTGCTGTCTTCTATCCACATAGCGACAATATTTCTAGGACTATAAGTGGGTGTGCTGGTTTTACTTGTGGTTGCCGATACTTTAAGTGTACCGTCGGTTTGAGCCTGTAAACTAAAAACGGCAGCAATCAGTAGGAATAGAAAAATACTTCTTTTCATATGGGAGTTATTTATAAATTATTTAAAACCGAATCCTAAATTAATGCTGACATTGAAAGCTGTAAAGTCAGTACTGCGTTTGTACAAAGCGGTTCTGAGTTCAACATATTTAAACATGAAAACACCATGCGTGTTGAAGACAGGCTTTGAGCGTAAAAGTCCGAACGTTGGGTAATACTTAAAGCCAACTCCTAATTTATGCGCATTTAAACCCGATAAATCATAGTCAGATGTATAATAAGTTTCGCTTGACAAATGTTCTTTCATCGGTGCAAAGTATTTTGAAGCGGTTTGTGTGTGATAACGATAAAAAGGTGAAACGGTGAAAGCAGAATTGATTTTCAGTGGGGTCTCGAACTCAACTGTGTGAGCATTGATGCCAAAGTCGTCGGTGTAATATCGGTAATAGCTTCGTAATACAAGAAAATCAAGTGGGAAATAATTCAACCGTACACCAAAAGGTATTTTTAAACGTGAAGAAGGCAGCCGTTCAATGTCGAACTCATAGTCTTCTTTGTCGGCAAAATAAACACTATGAAAAGGAGTGGAAAGTAAGCCTGCCATATAGATGATTTCAGCCGAAAGTCCTATTTGCAGCCGGGTACTTAATACCTGTGATAAAAAAAGTTGTGCATTGTAGGAATACCGGTTGGGATTAGCAAGTTTTTCATACCCCAGAAAATCTCCCAGCCACATTTCAGGGTAAATAAGCTCCGTACTGTGTTCTTTTCCCAGCCATTTATCAAAAAAAGCCTGACCGGTAAAGTTTAACTCGGTATTTCCTTCATTCCATTCTTTGGTGTAGGAGAAACCGGTTGAGAATGACTGATAATCAAATTCTTTCGAGTAACCTGCCCTGATGCCGTAAGTTTCTGATCGTTTCAGGTTTTTGCGGTTGTAACTGAGTGTCCCGTAACCACGGGTATCGTTCATCGAAGCCGACGAAACATTGGAGTCTATGTTGTCGGAAGAAGCTGAGGTATAAGCATCAGCGCCTCCGAATAATGAGATGGCGTTGACGCTATCAATAGGAACATTGATGATAAATACATTGGCAAAATCGGTCAATGCTTCAGTTCCAACCCCTCCGGTTACCGGTGAGTTATTCCCATCCTGGTTATAATAGCTGCTCAAAAAATTAGCCTCAATTTCGTTCGAATTGGCTTTCATCTGATAGTTGCTTTTTAACTTGTTTTGTGTCGTGTCTGAAAACGCATCAAAAAGTTCCTGTGAATAAATAGCACTGATGCAGGTTGTGAGCGTAAGTATGATGATTGTTTTTTTCATATGTGCATCATTTTTTAGTTACACCCACAACCGCCACCAACCTTACCGCCGTTTGCTCCTGAAGCACCTTCACGGTAGGTTTCGTAGTTTGTTTCAAACATTTCAATTTTCTTTGCTGATAACTCCATCTCGGAGTCATTCAGATACATCTTCTGGTAAGCCTTTACTGAGACACAACTGCTGAATGTCAGGCTGGTGAAAATCGCAAAGACGAATAAAATAAACGATTTGTTCATTTGTAATAATTTAGTTGTAATTTTTCAGAAGTGAAAATATTATCGTTGGCATCAATAATTAAGCATTCAACGCCTTTCATGCGATTCACCAGTGTTAGACCATTTTCTACCCCCAATACACAGACGGATGTTGCTAAAGCATCCGATAACTCGGCATCAGGACAGATAATTGTTGTACTTTTTATGGCAGTGACCGGATAGCCGGTTTTGGGATTGACAATGTGAGCGTAACGAATGCCTTTTGAAGTAAAGTATTTTTCATAATCCCCTGAAGTGACTATGGACAGGTCATTTAATCTAATCCATCCAAGCACCCTGTTCTTGTCCTTAGGGTCGGCAATCTGGATACTCCAGCCATCTTTATGGCTGCTTTGTCCCCACGCGATTAAATCTCCGCTCGCATTTACAAGTCCGCCTGTTACTCCCGTAATCCCCTTCATAATCAACTTTGCCCGGTTGGCTGCATAGCCCTTTCCAATGGCTCCGAATCCTATTTTCATGCCAGTTTCTTTCAGAAAGACAGTTTGTTCCTGAATGTCTAACAGAATGTTTTGCCAATTGATATATCGGGCGGCATTCTTTACTGTAGCACTATCGGGTAATTCCTGTTCGTTCCGGTCAAAATTCCATATTTTGTCCATGGATGCGAATGAGATATCGAAAGCGCCATTGGTCAGTTCAGAAACTTTTTTTGAACGAAAAATAAAGTCAAACAGCTCCTTGTCAACTTTAACCGGAGCAATTCCGGCCTGATTATTTATCATTGAAACCTGCGACGATGGTAACCACTCACTGATTAAATCCTCAATACGCGATATTTCAGCTATTCCGGCATCTACGGCTTTGATTGCTGTCGGTTTGTCGACTGCAATGGCTGTAATTTCGAACCTACAGCCCATGAGTTTTAAGATTCTTTTTTCAGAGAAAACTTCCTGAGCCTGTAGTTGTGAGATGAAAAAACAGAAGAAGAACAATAAAAATGTTTTTCTCATTCTTTAATTTTGGTTTTTTCAATCAGGCTTTTACACTCATTGATAAAAACCTCGGGAGTCTGATGTTTGTATGTTAATGTACCCAGTATTTTCCCCTGAACGTCAATTAAAACCATATTAGGGAAGAATCCCGACTTATTGTATTTCTCGGCAAGCAGTTCGTTTTGTTTTGTAAGTTCTGGTGATAATTTATTTTTCGATTGCATGGGGAAATCAAGATAAAGCAGCGCGAACTGCGACGGGTAATACTGTTCGAACTCCTTACTGTGAAGAATTTCGGCTTTCAGCATCATACAGGGTTTGCACCAGTCGGAACCAGCAAAAACCAGCAAAATAGGAACATTGTTTTTTTGCGCATAGGCCTTTGCCTCAGAAGAACTGGAAAACCATGCAGAAGATTGTGAGTGCATGTTTGTGGTGAAGAGCACCAGCAGGGATAAAATCAACAAGTTTGTTCTCATATAGAACAGAATTAATTTTAGGTGACAAAAATAATTAAAATAATTACAATTATTTAATTTTAACATTATTTAACATCGGGGATTGTGACCTAAATACAATAACTGCACGATGAAAACTATGGTCTCACCGTGCAGTTTGTGTGATTAAATCGCTGAAAATGTGTCTGGTAATTATACGCCCAGCGATGCTCTGGCTGCTTCAATTTTTTGGTTGGCAGCGGCATCGGCAGCATCGTAATCTGCACGGGAATTCATTTCACCACGTACTTCGATGTAAAACTTGATTTTCGGTTCTGTTCCGGATGGACGAACGGATATCTTGGTTCCATCTTCAGTAAAGTATTGTAATACGTTGGATCTAGCAGGCATGTCCAGGTCGATGATTTCTCCCGTGGCGACATTGGTTTGTTTCAGGGTTTTGTAGTCTTTAATAACTTTTATGGCAGAACCAGCCAGTTCTTTCGGCGGATTGCTGCGGAAGTTACTCATGATTTGCTGAATTTCTTCTGCACCTGATTTGCCTTTTCTTACGACAGAAATGCCTTTTTCTTTTCCGTAACCGAATTCTAAATAGATGTCCTGTAGTAATTCATACAAAGTTTTGCCATTATCTTTTGCCCATGCTGCAATTTCAGCCATCAGTGTACAGGAAGAAACGGCATCCTTATCGCGGACAAAAGTCTCCGGAAGGAAACCATAACTTTCTTCACCTCCACCTATATATTCTTTAATACCTTCGTTTTCACGGATTACACCTGCAATCCATTTGAAACCCGTATAACAATCAAAGCATTCCACGTCATTTTTTTCCGCAATCTCCTTGATGATTTCAGTAGTTACAATGGTTTTTACAACATATTCTTTGCCTTTCAGTTTGCCGAGTTCATTCCACCTGCGGATGAGGTAATATACGAAAATCAGTGCTGTTTGGTTACCATTTACCAGTATCCACTCATTCTTATCATTTTTGATGGCAATGCCCATCCGGTCGGAGTCGGGGTCGGTAGCCATAACCAGTTCAGCATCGGTTTCAATGGCTCTTTTGATGGCCATATCAAGTGCAGCCGGTTCTTCGGGATTCGGAGAATAAACCGTAGGGAAATCACCGCTTACCACATCCTGTTCAGGCACGTGAATGATATTGGTAAATCCGTATTCTTTCAATGCCCATGGAACAAGCTTAACAGCCGTTCCGTGTATCGGGGTAAAGACAATTTTCATATCTTTATTTCTTTTGATGGAATCAGGAGAAAGTGTGAGTGTTTTAATTTTATCAATAAACAATTTATCCACTTCTTCTCCGATGATTTCAATCAACTCACGATTACCATTGAATTTGATGTCGTTTACATTCGTGATTTTCATAACCTCGCTGATGACATTTTCATCATGCGGAGCAATCATCTGGGCGCCATCGTCCCAATAGGCTTTATAGCCGTTGTATTCTTTCGGGTTGTGGGAAGCTGTCAGAATAATGCCACTCTGACAGCCGAAGTGACGAATGGCAAAAGAAATCTCAGGTGTTGGTCTTAAATCCTCGAATAAATATACCTTGATGCCATTGGCAGAAAAGATGTCAGCCGAAATTTCAGCAAATTTCCGGCTGTTGTTGCGGCAGTCGTGACCAATAACCACAGAGATTTGTGGTAAATCGCCGAACTGAGCCTTCAGGTAGTTGCTCAAACCCTGTGTGGCAGCACCGACAGTATAGATGTTCATACGGTTAGTCCCGGCGCCCATGATGCCCCGCAAGCCACCGGTCCCGAACTCAAGGTCACGGTAAAATGATTCAATCAATTCTGTTTTATCCTCAGCTTTCATCATAAGACGAACAGCTTCTTTGGTTTCCGCATCGTAATTGCCATCAAGCCAGATTTGCGCTTTTGCCAACACTTCGTTTAGTAATGCATTATTTTCCATATCGCTAAAATTATAAATTATGAATATTATATGTCACCAGTCTCCCGTCTCCGCCATTTTCAGAAGGCAAAGTTACAAGATTTTCTGTGAAAAATCGAAGGCAAAGTGAAAATTGTAAGTAGCTATTCACTATTCGCTATTCGCTATTCGCTAATTTTCGCCTGACAAAATAGCAGTAAATATTAAAAAAAACTTATGGGTATTAATTTTGTTATAGTAATAAGCCAAATTCAAGCTAAATAAAAATATTTCCATACTTTTGTTAGGGAAATCAATTCGATGATATATGAC
>JAYFPG010000022.1:0-345782 GCA_034928085.1 Paludibacter sp. | reverse complement strand
ACTATGACGAATGCTACTTCCGAGCCAATTGAAGCGTTTCCGTACACACCACCTACCGAGGAGATTAAAGAAAAATACCGCGAGATATTCGAACTGAATCAACCCATCAAAATTCGTTTTCTAAAATTAGTATTTGACAAGTTAGTCGCTTTCATCCTGCTAATCTTGTTTTCACCAGCCATCTTCATCCTGTTGATTTTTAATTTTATTGAGGGTCTTTTTATCCCGGAAAACAAAGGGCCACTATTTTTCTACTACAACGCGGTAAGTCAGGGCAAAATCATTAAAAAGTGGAAAATCCGCCTGATTAAAACATCTTATATCGACAAAGAATTACAAGCAAAAGGAGACTGGCACGCGTATAAAAACGAATGGAAGCCTGAAGCCCGTACTTATCTGGGTGCCTTTGTAAAGAAATTTTACTTAGATGAGATTCCTCAATTTTACATGGTGCTAAAAGGAGATATGTCGATTGTGGGTCCGCGCCCATTAGCCATTCACCACTACGAACGCGACATGGCACAGGGCAATGTAACGCGCAAGCTGATACGTGGCGGACTGCTGGGTTATGGCCATGTGCGCAAAGGTACTCCTGAATTTGGGAAACCCATCTACGAATACGAATACGTTTACCGCTGCCTGCATTATTCTTCCTGGAAACTATTCCTGACTGATCTTTATGTAATCTGGAAAGGCGTCGTGGTAATGCTGAAAGGTGGTGGGCATTGATTAAGATTAATACCTCACTTCCTTATTTTGGGTTCTGACATTTAATGGATTGGGCATCGTATCAAGAACCAATTGGAGATTCTTTAATTGCCTGCGATTTTTTGCCGATAACTGTTCAAGAAGAACAACCTGAAGCTCATCGGGATCTGTTTGCACATTATATATTTCCCCATTATCATATAGCTTAAAGGCTTTACTTCTGATAAACCGGGCTCTTTTATATGCCGGATTTACAGCAGCCACATCAGGATTTCTATCGTAATGAAAGAAAACCCAATCACGACTACGACCCTTTTCTCCAAGCAATTGAGGCAAAAAACTGCGTCCGTCAGCAACAAAATCAGCATTATCAGGAAGTTTTGCACCCGTTATTTCGGCAATAGTAGGCATAAAATCCGTAAAATCAATCAGGTCCTCGCACACACTATTCCCTTTAATTTTACCCTTCCATTGCACAAACAACGGCACATGAATTCCTGCATCCATCGTCAAACCCTTTCCCCCTCTGAAAACAGTTCCATCTTTCATGTTGGTACTAATAGCCCTTGCAGTCCCATTATCTCCGGTAAAAATTACGATGGTATTCTCTTCCAAACCAAGCTCTTTAAGTTTGTCTATTACCCTCCCCACCTGCATATCCATCCATTTGACCATTGATTTAAAATGATCCGGATGATCCGTTAACTTTTCGTCCAGGGTCATGGCATTTACACCCGTAGTAATCGGTGTAGGTTCGAAAGGATCATGCGTCAAAATAAGCGGCATATAAAGGAAAAACGGTTTATCCTTATTTTTCTCAATGAATTGCCGCGCAAACTGTGTATTTATTTCAGGACCATAATCACGTTCTGATGTTACCACAAAGTCAGAGTCATTTTGAATCAAACAAGGATAAAAGTACCTGGAAGTCGTGGACGGCGTATTTTTATTAACTACATTGTATCTTATGTCTGGATCACTCTCCTTGTAATAATAATTATCCGAAGTTCCTTTGGGATATTTGAGCTTAAACCCAATCTTTTCAAGATCGAACCCATAGGCCCAGAAGGAATTGGCATCAAATCCGGCATCTCCAGGAAAAAGTCCCTCATTACTCAACTGCCATTTACCGGTAAGCGCCGTAACATACCCTGACTCTTTCAACATGTGAGCAATTGTTATATCGTTCTTCGATAACACTGCCCATTGAGTATAATTGCGGTTATTGTACATCCCGGTAAGTAACTGCACCCTTGTTGGAGAAGATAATGGCTGTGAAAAACAATTGACAAACCTCATTCCGTGCTCTGCCATCTTGTCAAGATTGGGTGTCACATAATCAGTTGAACCATTTACAGCCGGTATTTCATACCCGAAATCATCGGCCATAATCAAGACCACATTCGGACGTATGGGGTTTGTTGCAGCATTTGCCTGTATAGCAGGAATAAGTGGAAGGAATGCACCCACAAGATGAATGATTTGTTTCATAAGAAGATATTTTTTTTCAAAAGTAACATAAATTCACAGAAGACAAACAAATCTGAATAAGATTTTTCATTCTTACACCCCATGATAAAAGAATCTGGAAATTATGCAATCAAAAATGGTCTACTTATTCTTCCTACAGGCCATGGATGCAAAACAAAACAAAAGACCCCTCTCAATCAATCGATTAAGAGGGGTCTTTAGTACCCGAAGCGGGACTTGAACCCGCACAGCCGTGAGGCCAAAGGATTTTAAGTCCTTCGTGTCTACCATTCCACCATCCGGGCAGGAATGATTCCTGTGACTCATAAGAGTTGAGCGAAAAACGGGACTCGAACCCGCGACCCTAACCTTGGCAAGGTTATGCTCTACCAACTGAGCTATTTTCGCAAAATTAAATCTTATTACTTTATACCTCAGTTGGTAGAGCACCATCGTGTCTATCCTTTGCAACTGAGCTGTATTCTTTTTGAATAAAATTTGCTTTAAAAGCAATAACGCATGCACTCCTACAAAGCGGCTGCAAATATAGTAAGTTTTTTTTATTTTGCGAAATGTCTGAATAAAAAATCAGAGCAATTCCCGAATTTTCTGAACGACTGTTTGTTTTAACAATAAATTTTATTAGACTTCGTTTAAAGTCTAAACAATATTTAACTTCAGTTTTTCATTAATTAATCATCATACCCCCATAATCTATCACTCCACGTCTATGAATAAATAAATACCCGAGAAATATCATTTCAACTGATTATTTTTTTTAATCAACATAATTTCTAACATTTATTCTATTCTGACATGAAAATTAAAATTGCCATTCCCTTTCTTCTTATGATCCTGAACCTGTTCATCATGAGCGCACAGGAATCAATGATTGATTCAGACGAACAGAAGCTGAACCAAAGCACCTCCAAAACATCTCATTCTTACGTTTCAAATTCGGTTTTATCTCAAGGCACATTCCACAAAATCAAAATCACAGACACAGGAATCTACAAACTTACTTTCGAGGATCTAACTTCAATAGGAATTATCCCGGAAAATGTTCGTATCTTTGGCTATGGCGGCGGAATGCTTGAGCAAGACTTTTCATTACCTTTCATCGATGATCTACCAGAAACTCCCATCTGGGTTGAAAAGGGAAATGATGGCATTTTTAATTCCGGAGATTATATTTTGTTTTATACCCAGGGAACCACACGCTGGCAATACAATAAAAGTAAATCGATGTTCACACACACACGAAACATTTATGCTGATGCCGGATATTACTTTATAACTTCTGATGCCGGACCCGGAAAGAAGATACAGGAGAAACCCATCACACTCCCATCAAACGCCACTATCAATCCTGTCAGTGAATTTACCGACTATCAGGTGCACGAAAGAGATCTTATCAACTTAGTGAATGCCGGCAAAGAATTTTATGGCGAGACTTTTAACAGCGGGGCTAATCATAAATTTATATTCAGCTTCCCAAATCCGGTATTAAGTGAAAATAGCATGACTGCAAATCTGGATGTTGCGGCCACTTCCCTTTCTGAGTCAACATTTATTCTTAATTTAAACAGCACCCAATATAAATCTATAACAGTTGCCGCGCACAACTCTTTCGATCCTTACGAGAGAGCAAAAAGAAACGCGGGTATTTTCAATTTTACCCCGCGAAACGACCTGTTCGAGTTTAATCTAACCTATTCAATGCCTACTCCAACCTCAAAAGGATATCTGAATTACCTGGAGATCAACGCCCGTCGACAACTGATTATGATTGGATCGGCAATGCAATTTCAAAATATTGATTATTTAGGACAAAACACATTCAATCAGTATCTGTTGACCAACAACAATCCGAACGTACAGATATGGGACATCACCGATCAACACAACATATACAGCATCATAACCGGGGACGAAGATGGGAAAATGAGTTTCATAGATACCGGGAATGACATCAGGCATTATCTGGCAATCGACCCTACAGTTGCCTCAGCCTTCCCAAAACCAGAAATTATGGAAACGATACCCAATCAAAATATCCACGCCATTGAACAGGCAGACATGGTTATTATCACTCACCCCAATTTCCTGACTCAGGCCGAAACACTGGCACAGGCACACCGCCAAAAGGACAACATAACGGTTACAGTCGTGACAACCGAACAGGTTTACAATGAATTCTCATCAGGCACTCCGGATGCAACGGCCTATCGCCGGATATTGAAAATGCTCTATGACCGCGCCACAACATCAGGAAACCCGGCAAATTCCCCAAAGTACCTATTACTCTTCGGAAAGGGAAGTTTCGACAACAGGAAGATACTGCCCGAATCCGGCGAAAACCTGATACTCACATACCAGGGCGACAACTCTACAAATGAAGTAATATCTTACGTAACTGACGATTATTTCACATTCTTAGAAAACAATGAAGGACTGCAAATACATTCACATTCTATGGATATCGCCATAGGAAGATTCCCCGTTACAACCGTTCAACAGGCCACTGATGTGGTAAACAAAACAATCAGCTACATGAACAACAGCAACAAAGGAAGATGGAAAAACAAACTCTGTTTTGTGGGAGATGATGGTGACTATAACGTCCACATGACAATGGCCGACAGCCTTGCATCTTACATGAGCAATAATTACAAATCGTATCATACCAACAAAATCTACCTGGATGCATTCAAAAAAGACAGTCTTGAGATCGGGGGCAGGTATCCATCAGTCAAAGACAGTCTGTTTAATGCCTTAAAAAATGGGGTATTTCTGTTAAATTACACAGGTCACGGTGGTAGAGATTTTTTGGCAAATGAACAAGTTATGACAAATAACGATATTAACACCCTAACAAACCAACATTTACCCCTCTGGATAGGAGCAACCACAGATTTCGTTAAATTTGATTCAAGGTTTGTTTCCGCGGGAGAAAACGTGCTCCTAAACCCTTATGGAGGTGGTATAGGCGTATTTTCCGCCGCACGACCCAGCTATGCCTCTCAGAATTTCAACTTAAACAACTACCTGATTCAGTATTTATTTGCCAAAGAAAACGGACAACATGTACGGATCGGCGATGCCATCAGAAAAGCAAAAAACAACCTTGGACAGGAGATCAATAAATTATCCTTTGTCTATTTAGGCGACCCAGCCATAAAACTAAACTATGGTGATAATTATCAAATTATCACAGGCAGCATCAATGAAAACGGGAATTTAGGTACAGATACTTTAAAAGCAAACACAACAAATACAATAAAAGGCTACATTGCAGATGAAAACTCTAACAAGGTAACTGGTTTTAACGGGACGGTGTATATTAGCTTTTACGGCAAAACACAAACTATCACCACCTTAAGAAACAGCAATTTCCAAAATGAAAAGGCTTTCGTGTACAATGACCGTCCCGATGTTTTGCACACTGAAGCTATCCCAGTTGTAAAAGGAGATTTCTCCTGTTCTTTCATCCTGCCAAAAGATATTCATGAAGAGTACGGGTTCGGCAGGATTAATTTCTATGCTCATGACAACGCAAATGACTACGAAGCACAAGGTTACTTTGAAGAATTTATCATCGGTGGAATTGACAATACCTCGGCAGTTATTACGCCCGATGCCGATAATCTCTCATCGGAAATCACCGTGGTAAATCACCCTAACCCGGCAAAGGAACAGACATGCTTTGTCATTAACACGGATAATGAGATTGTTAATTGCACAATTGACATTTTTGATGTATCTGGAAGAAATATTTGCACCTTTTCAGCTTCTGGACAAAATAGAATAACGTGGAATTTAACAACCAACGGGGGACAAAGAGTTATTTCCGGTATCTACTTCTATCGCGCCAGAATAAAAACAATCGAAAAAGAAATATACACAAAAGCAAACAGAATAACCATCACCGACTAGTCTGCTGCTTTGCAGCTACTGATTCAATATTCAAACAAAAAGAGAGCGGAAAGATATGTTCTTCCGCCCTCTTTCTTAATTTCTTCTTTTCGTTAAGCCAGGCTAACGAACAGCTCCTTTTCAACTTCGTTGAAGTTCACTTTTCCTTCGCGTGCCAACCAACCGAGCGCCAGGTTCAGGTCTTTCTCAGTCAGCTTAGTCGCTTTTTTTACGGCTTTTACTTCCATTTCGCCGTTTTGCAATGCCTGCCATACCAGACCTGCATTGTTACCGATTTCTTCTTTTTTCATAAGTTATAATTTTTTATCCGGACTGTAAGTCCTTCATTTTCGGCACAAAGATAATAAAATATGTTATAAAACACAAATACACATCGACACACCTAACAATGTCTTACAAAAACATGCTATTAAACATACATCTCATCAATCTGCACCTTGTAACGTTGTAATATAACTGCTCTTTTCAGCTTGAGGGTATTGGTAAGTTCGCCTCCCTGTATGCTGAAAGGCTTCGCAATGAGTGCGAACTTTTTTATCAACTCATAATTAGCCATACCCGCCTGCATACGCAAAATACGCTGTTCCATATATTTGTATATTTCAGGATGCGACAACAATGCCTCAACATCACTATATTTGATATTGTTTTTCGCGGCATACAACTCCAAATCGGGTATAGATGGTGCAATAATCGCAGTTACGTAAGGCTTTTCATCTCCTATAACCGCCACCTGTTCGATGCACTTATCCAGAATCAGCCGGGTTTCAATTTCCTGAGGAGCAATGTATTTTCCGTAAGATGTTTTAAATAAATCCTTGATGCGGTCGGTCAGTATAATACTTTCACCTCTGATATAACCGGCATCCCCGGTTTTAAAGAATCCATCTTCAGTGAATGCGGCTTTATTAGCTTGCGGATTCTTATAATATCCGGGGAAAACAGTCTTGCCTTTCACCATAATTTCATTATCCGGACCAATTTTCACCTCCAAATCGGGGATAATCTTGCCAACAGTACCGAATTCATAACCGTTATGATCGAAAAAACTTACTGAAGCCGTGGTTTCTGTTAACCCGTAACCATACACAACAGGAATACCCATGCTCCGTAGAAAAATATTGATATCGTCGGATAATCTTGCTCCGGCTACGGGAAACAACACCGACTGCTCAATGCCAATTGTTTTCTTTACTTTCGAATAAATCAGTTTATCAGCAATGAAATATTTAAGCTTTAACGTTGCCGGAGGAATCTTACCCAGCCGGAGATAATCAATATTATATTTCTTACCTGTAGCCAACGCCCAGGTTACGATGCCTTGTTTGAATGGAGACATTTTCGAAATACTATCCTGCACCGCAGCATACACCTTTTCCCAGAAACGAGGCACCGCACACATCATGGTAGGACGTACCTGTTTAATGGCATCTGTAATTTCAACAGGACGCAGGTTGATATAGATTTCAACTCCGTTGGCAATACAGACATAACACCACATCCGCTCAAAGACATGTGATAGCGGAAGAAAAGCAATAGAAGTCTGATGCTCATTTATTTCGGGGATGCGGACAGTATGCACGCGTACAGCTTCATTCAAACATGAATGCGGCATCATCACCCCTTTAGGATTCCCTGTTGTACCTGAAGTATAAAGTATACAGGCCAAATCCGTTTCCACCGCTTCGTGCATCCTGCTTTGAACTTCAAAATGGCGGTTAGAAGCCTTACCCTGCCTGAGCAATTCGTCAAAATACATCGAACCATCCTCCTTCAGTGTGACCTTCCTGTCAAACACAATAATTTTCTTCAGAAAACGACTGCGTTCCCTAACCTCAAGTGCAATGTCGTATTGTAACTGATCTCCTACAAACAGAATGGCAATTTCAGAATCGTTAATGATGAATTCTATCTGGGGTGCAGTCGACGTAGCATACATCGGGACTACGGTAGCACGGTTAGAAAAAAGTCCATAATCAACAATCAGGTTTTCAGCCATGTTGTTAGAAAACTGTCCTACCCTGTCACCTTCATTCACACCCAGCTCATACAAAGCCTTGGAAATAGCCATAACCTGTTCAGAGAAGGAGATCCAGCTAATCTGACTCCATTCATCCGTCAGATTTTCCCGATGATTCAACGCGACTTTTCCACCGTATTTCTTAGCCTGAGCATGAACTAACTCTGCAAAATGTAATGTTTCCATCTGATTGTGTTTTTTGGTATTATTTCGACAAAGATAAAAATTTTATGCAAAAACCATCATGAAATAAAAAATTTTGCCTTCAGATTGTCCATACCAAAAAAGCAATTCTCTCCTTATTGAATCAACAATTTGAAAACTTCATTTTGTATTTTGAGAAAGTAAATGCCCCGATCTGTCGATTTTACAGATTCTGATCCTGAATTAAGCCTACGTTTATAAACAAGATTACCACTCAGA
Source organism: Paludibacter sp. (assembly GCA_034928085.1). GTDB lineage: Bacteria > Bacteroidota > Bacteroidia > Bacteroidales > Paludibacteraceae > Paludibacter. The sequence goes on along the minus strand of JAYFPG010000022.1, from coordinate 337,225 downwards.
TTATAAATCATCAGCATTTCATTTTTTTTTGTCCCTGTGATGTATATTATCCCTTCTTTAACCTTTACGGCTCTTTCATTTTCGGGCAAAATACCGGGAATTGAAGTTTGAACTTTAAACTCGTAAGCGCCGATATCTATTTGACTCCCCTGCACCCTGCTCTCTCCAGCCAAATCAAGCAATATTTCATTCGAAAGAGAAGCAACATCACCGGCATCTATACACAATGAACCCTCCGCAAGCTGATACGATGCGGCTGTAATCATTTCAAATTCAGAAAGGTTCATGGTATGACCAACAACAGAAGAAGAAGCAACAAAACCGGGAGCTATTTCACGTGTTAGCATGATATGTCCAATATCATTGCCATCAGAAAACTTGGTGCTTGAGCTTTCAATAGCTGAATTTCTTGAAATTACAGTTCCACCGGCATTAATATCATCATTCTGTCCGTAGCTATTAAATACAGTTTCTCCATACATATTATTATATGCGACAGAGTTAACTACGGTAAGATTTGAGGTGTTATTTCCCAAACCTATTGCACCTCCGGGCTTTATTGAACTATTGTTGGCAAATGTACAATTTATGATTGTCGTGCTGGTTCCACCTCCAATCTGCACTGCCCCTCCATTTCCTGTTGAAGTATTGTTGATAAACAGGCTGTTTTCTATCCTGATATTGCCCAAATGGCAATGAAGAGCTGCACCGTTCTTCCCGTTTTGTGTTCTGTTGTTACGAAACACACAATTCCTAATCACAGCTCCTCCCGAAAGAATCATACCGCCCCCGTTACCATTACCATTTGCATCAGCCTGATTAACGCCATTTTGTATTGTTACCCCATCCAATATTCCACCACCGGATGAGCCCAGGGTATAATTTCTGATGGGTGACACCTGATTTCCACCATCCAGGATTGTTTGATTTAAAGCCCAGTTTCTTTCTTCAATCTGATTTTCATTCCCTGCGAATCCACCATAGATGTCCAACCCGTCAAAATTCACAGATGTTGTAATTTGATATGTACCAGACTTAAGCCATAATTTTGCTCCCGGAAGCTGGGCCGACATAGTTACCGCATGGGTCAGGGTCGTCGCGTTTTGCCACGAAGAACCATCCTTTCTGGCATCTCCATCTACCGCAACATGGATGATTTGATCGGCATATTCCCGAAAAGAATCATTAAACCATTCAATGGCGATCGGTTTAAGCCGATTAACAATTTCCTGATTGGATGAGGCCACATTGTTAGTCTCCAGATAGTCTGTATTCATGTTGTACAATTCAACACCAGCGCCATTGGCATTTACCAACAATTTCCATTCACCATCACGAACAGCGATGTGCGGACTAACACGGTCAACTTTATTTTTACCAAACTCCCAGAATAAAGGTTTACTGCGTACAGCCTGAGGATTTCCAAGCAGGATTGGACTCATATCCTCACCATCCAGGGTATATTCATTCGGAACAGGTGTACCTGTAATGGCACAAAGCGAGGGCAACAAATCGACTGAACATAAGACTGAAGTAGAATCCAGTTGTCCGGATGGGATTACACCCGGCCATCGTACGATAAACGGCATCCTGATTCCTCCTTCATACAGGGTTGCTTTCTGTCCCCGCATAGCATCAGTCCTTTGTCCCTGAAAACCGGGAGCAGGTCCGTTATCACTTGTAAAAACAACCAGCGTATTATTATCCACTCCCAAATCTTTCAAGCCCTGCATGAGCCGGCCAATCTGAACATCCAATTCAGCCAGTACTACAGAAAAAGAGGCTGCTGACTCTCTTTGTGTTGTTTCATCATTTTCGTACACCCATGGCGTATGCACATCATCTGGCCAAAGATTGATAAAACAAGGCTGATCCGGATGTCTGGATAAGAAATCAAGTGTTTTATCCACGAAATAAGCGGTGCGGTTCCAGCGTTTAACTTCATCTTTTGCATTCCATATCCAATTAGAAGAAGTCAGTTTGGGGTCGGGGTCGGGGCTCTCCCATGTAGAAGAATATTCATCGAAACCGTAATTATATATCGATGGGGCGTTATAAACATCTCGTCCTCCGCCCATGTGCCACTTTCCAAAATGACCTGTCGCGTAACCATTTTCTTTCAAAGCACGGGCCATCGATGGAGCTTTATCATCCAGAAAATCATTTTGTTCATTCGCAGTATTTCCAGCACGATCATGTAAATAGGTGGTTATTCCCCAACGTGTAGGATACATGCCGGTAGTGATAGCAACGCGGGAAGGCGAACTGATTGGACAAGCAGAGTAGTACTGCCTAAACCGGATTCCTTCATTGGCAAGTTTATCGATATTAGGTGTTGGGGCATAATCTCCACCATAACAAGAAGGATCAGAAAAACCCATATCGTCAATATAGACAATAATGATATTAGGCTTTTCAGCCGACATCACAGGCAAGCCACAAGCCATCAGGAGTGGAAAAGTTGTAATTTTCTTCATGATTCTATTTCATCGTATTAATTTCAAGTCAACAAAATTAATAAAATACATTTATTCAGACTGGTAAATATGTTCAGGAAACAAGTAAAAAAGTTTCTCCGGAACTAATATTTTAAAAGTATAAAACATTAACCCCGGAGAAAACATCATTAAAATTAAGCATATTACTTCCTTAAATGGAATCTGAGTTCTCAATATCTTGAAATACTAACAATCAGGAACTATCATATGCTTTAATAAAAAACTCACTGAACAATTACCCTGGATATTGTATTCTTATATCCACTTCGTATTACTTTTACAATATAGACACCTTGTGGCAGACTGAATTCTGTTTTTTCAGCAAGCACACTGGCAGCAACCACATTTCCACCGATTGCATACACCTGAATCTGTCCGGTTGCTGCGTTATCTGATGCTTTTACAATCAGCTTATTATCCTGAGTGAAGATATTCAGACTACGATCAGCCATTTCATTTGTCGAGGCTCCTCCTGCAATCGTAAATGTTTTTGTTTCCGCAAAAGCACCACCGCGATAAGCTCCATTAATGGCCTGAACAGTCCATTCGTAGTCACCTGAAGGTAAGTTATACAGTTCAAATGACCTATTCGTAAACACATTACCCATCTGACCACCAACCTTACGCTTTCCATCAGCCGCGGCCATTGGGTTATAAAGATATTTACCTGTCGTGGTATTTTTCAGCGACAGGTTATATGTTGTACCATATTTCCCGGTTTCACTCGCTGGTGCATTCCAGGTAAATGTCACCATCACTTCTTCTCCCTGATCCACAACTGCATTCAACGAAGTTGGTGCTCCCGGCGCGACAGAAGCTGTTGCCGATTGATTCAGGACATAACCTGCGGCACGTTTATTTAATGGCGCTCCACAAAAACCATTGAGCAACAAGTCTATTTTGTTGTCACCATTAAGATCTGCAACCAGCAATCCCTGTTCAGAGGCACCCTGGAAGCTCAGACTGCTTTTGGTAAATGTAAATTCAGCCGGACTGTTACCCGTGTATAATTCAGTAACCTGAGCAGTACCACTCCAGCCACCACCAAACACATCCAATTTTCCGTCATTATCCCAATCGACTACGATAGAGCCATTTTGCATACTACCCTGACGACCGATTTTTTGTTCCCAACCCATTTCAATGGCATTGCCACTGTTATTTTTGAAGACACGGTACATCATATCGTTGTTTTCTCCGGAATTCAGATAACCATCACCATGCAACAACATATCAGGGAATCCATCACCATTGAAATCACCCCATTGCGAATCACCATTAGCTTTTTTGAATGGCACAACAGCACCGGAGAACTGGGTCAGTTTCCCGAATCCGTCGTTTGCAAACAAGTATGAGAAGCGTTGTGTCTGTACTCCCTCATTTACACAATTCAGGTCAGCAGCATTGATCCACATATCGGGATAACCATCTTTATTAAAATCAATTATTGACACTTCTGGTTCTACAAAATTATACGCAACAGGATCGCCAATGGCAGTGGTATCAGTGGTAAAACGAACGGTTGCCTGAATTGCCTCAGATGAAGCTGTAAAACTGCCATTTTTCTGCTGATAATAAACCACACAACTACCTTTTCCATTACCAAAGAAGTAATAATCGAGTAAACCGTTGAGGTCAAAATCAGCAAAACCACAGGAAGTAATTTTATCAATACCCAATACAGGATATGATTCTGAAGGGGCCAGCGTAAACACGCCCTGACCATCATTGAGTGCGATACCGGCTTTCACAGCATTTGAAAGTCCCCACCCGGCAAAAATAACATCCAGATCACCATCTCCGTCAATATCCCCGAAACGGATATTACCACCACGTCCGGCCGTGATTACCCGATCTCCGGTCTGTGGAGTAAAATTACCCGTTCCATCATTGATCAGAATAGCACCTACCTCATTGTTGCCGGGAGCATCGCCGCTGACAATCACATCCAAATCGCCATCGTTGTCGATATCCGCTGCCGCGAAAATACCTTTCCAGATTTCAAGATTGAAATCAACAAACTGCGCATTAAGTGACCATGTTGCCACCACAAATGCTAAAAAAGTAAAGATTTTTTTCATGGATAATAAAATTAAATTGTTATTGGTAGTTAGTAGTTAGTAGCTGGCAGAAACTACAACTTTCCACCGGTTACTAACTACTTTTTTTTAATTATTTACATCAAAATAAGGGGCTGTTTTTTTCGTACTACTTGGCACACCACCCTCGATGTAGGGCCAGCCATCTTCACCCCACAACACCTCGTCCATCAGGAGCGGACGACGGGTTGCACCACCTGCATTAATCAACCAGGGCTTAGCCAATGAAACGGCATGATATAGTATATAAGTACGTCCGTGGTCATCTTCGATAATTTCCGCATTATGTCCGGGACCAACCCAGTTTACACCATCACCTTCCAGGAATTTTGTGGAACCTGCACCTGAAAAGTCATTAATGGTTTTTATATCTACACCGTTTTTGGTCTTATACGGGCCTGTAATTTGGTCGGCACGGGCAACCGATAAATAATACTTCGTATCAGGACCTTCGCAACAACTGTTTGATGATGCAAAATACCAGAATTTGCCACCATGCGGATAGATATAAGAACCTTCAAACCCTTTACCGGCAATTTGAAACTTTGCACCAATCAGCGTTTTCATGTCGGTTGCATTTATTTCCTGCATGTAAATACCCTGAAAACTTCCCCAAACAAAATATGATTTCTTATTCCGTCCCGAACCGGTGGTGATAAAAAACTGGTCAATACTATTTGCCACTCCACTGGACTGCGTATCAAGCACCTTACCCACATCTTCGAAAGGGCCATAAGGATAGGGCGATTTTGCCACACCGATACCGGGATTTGAGTCACCCCATTTCGAATTACTGTAATACAGATAATACAACCCACCATTTTCCGTAGTCGGGCCAGTAATTTGTGGGGCCCAGATTCCTCCGTCGTGCCACGCAGGTTTGGATGTTGATGTAAATGCATCTGCTACATATTCCCATTTCACCAAATTTTTGGAACGTACAATCGGAGTGATTCGGTTTACACCCTGGGCCCACGCATTTTGTGTTCCGTAGGCATAAAACCACCCGTCGGCAGCACGAATTACAGTTGGGTCGGCCAAATCAGGTTCAAACAAGGGATTCTGATAAATTGTGTCCGCTGATGTTGGTGGATCATTCCATATTAATTCTCCATCTTCATTTCCATTTGTGCATGCCCACGCGAACAACATAAGCGTAACAGGCAACAAACAAAAGCCTGATAAAATTATTCTTTTCATTTTTTTCATATATTTTGATCTCATTGATTATATTTCACCATTTATTTATATCCCGGATTTTGCTCTAATCCCGGAATTAAATAGATATCTCTCAGCGGTAGTGGAAAACGGTTGTTTTTCCCAATTTCGAAATTATCGAATTCACTGTCCCTGCTTTTGAGGTAGGAGATATTCTCCGCTGTATCGAACATACCCCAGCGTTCCAGATCCAACCAGCGCCAACCTTCACCGGAAAGTTCACACACCCTTTCGTGCATAATCTGCCGGCGCATCTTTTCTTTATCATTTCCGATATTGGTGAAAACCGTCGAGTTTTCTAATTTGGGCAAATTAACACCCGGGCGTTCACGCACTTTATTAATCCAGGTATAAGCTTCTGCCGTCCGGTCCAGTTCATTAAGCGCCTCTGCATACAGGAGGTAGATATCCGCCAGCCTTACTATACGCAAATTGATGCCATTGTCTTCGTGACTTTCTGCCGTTTTAGTTTCCCAATGCGTATATTTCTTCCAGTACACTTTCGATTGATTCAGGCTCCATTGTGTCCATGTTTTACCATAAAATATTTCGTTGGGATTTACAGGATCGTAATAAAACAAGGTGTTTTTCAGGCGTGGGTCTACTTTTCCATCTTTCGTAAGTTCTTTCGACAGATCTGTTTTAACAATATTCCCTGCAGTTGCATCGTCCCATGAACAACCCGTAGCAGGTAATCCAAAGAATTTGGCGCGCTCATGACTTAATTGTCCTACTCCATTTACCGGACCCGACATAAACTGCACTTCAAACAACGATTCTTCATTGTTTTCATAAACATCTGTAAAATTATCCTTGTAATCATCCCTCAGGTCGTAAATTCCCAGGTCAAATATATCCTCGCTTTTGTCAATTACCCTTTGCCATTCATGCAATTGTGCCGAAACCTTTACATCCATTGCCAGTGCAGCGCCTTTGGTAATGCGTCCCACATCAAGTGAACTCGCCCACTGAGCAGGCAGGAGTTTTGCGGCATCATCAAAATCCTGTTGAGCCTGACGATAGATTTCCGGTTGTTCATGAATTTGAGGGTCTCCTTCCGCCTCTGCTGTCAGCGGAATACCACCACGGCCATAGACTCCGGCAATATTAAACAGATGCAATCCCCGTATAAATAAAGCCTGACCAACAATATAGTCTCGTTTCGTATCATCCATCTCAATTTTTGGCGCATTATCAAGCACCTGATTGGCCCAGAAAACACCTTTATACAAATCGAGCCAGGTAAATATAACAGCTGGTTTTGTATAATCATTGATCAAAAAATTGGAATAAGAAATCAGGGTCGGGTCGGGCGATGTACAATAACCCTCGTCCGCCCGTGAAATGTAAAGGAAATGCAGCCAGCGACGATACGCACCATTGAAACGCAGCGAGCGGTATGTGGCATTCAGACCTGCGGACAGATCCTCTTCTGTTTTCCAGAAATTGGTAGTATCCATTTTATTCGGATTTAACTGATCCAGTATATCTTCACAGGAAAACAACATGGTAATGCAAAGTATACCTAATATAAATTTATAGTTTTTCATATAACGTTATCATTTTTGTTGTTAGAAAGAAATCTGTAATCCACAGGTGATTGTCCTCACCGGAGGATAGTGTCCGTCATCATATCCTTTAGCATAAATACTTCCGCCTGAAATTTCAGGATCAAGTCCTGAGTAACCCGTAAGCGTAAACAGATTTTGTGCTCCTACGTATACACGCAGACGTTCAATTAACTTCGTAGCCTGCAATAGATTCTGAGGTAGCGTATAACCCAACTGAATATTTTTCAGCCGCAAATAATCACCTCTTTCAATCCACCTGTCGGATGTTGTCAGCACATTGTCAGTTGTATTCATATACGGACGTGGCGTAGTATTCGAAGTTCCTTCTCCCGTCCAGGGAACCAGATTTTTAGGCAGGTTGGCAGTTTCATCCATCCGTTCGAGCCAGTACCGGGTATTGTTGAAAATATAATTTCCAAATACGCCAAAAAAGAATAAATTGAGATCAAATCCTTTATACGAACAGTTGAAGTTCAACCCTGCTTCAAATTTCGGGAAAGGCGAACCTATAAACTCACGGTCGGTTTCCACCGATATCTCACCATCGTTATTGACATCTTTGTATCTGATATCACCAGGCTGGGCATTGGGCTGAATCATTTTAGTTGTTTCGACACCTGTATCGGGATCTATAATCGTTTTGGTATATTGATATACTTCATCCCAGTTTTGGAAAATTCCATCCGTACGCAACACATAAAAATCACCAAGAGATCGCCCAACAGCAGAATAACTTGACTGTCCTATTCCTGCATAATAAAATTCGTCACCTCCGAGTGAAAGCACTTTATTACGGGTATGTGTAAGATTCAGGGCAACATCGTACTTGAAAGATTTTTGAGTTTCACGCCATCCAACCTGCAATTCTAATCCAGAGTTATTAATTTGTCCATAATTGACCCATGGATCTTCATCAACTCCTTTCATCCAGGGTTGTGCTTTGATAATCAGCAAGTCGAACAATTGTGCATTAAAATAATCCACCGAGCCATACAGACGCTGGTTAAACAAAGAAAAATCAACACCCACATTGTAAGTCTCACGGGTTTCCCACCGCAAATTACTGTTTGCCAACCCATTCTGAATCAACCCTGTATACAACTGAGGGTCTACTCCATATATACCCACACGATCACCCGAGACAATAAATGTTGCAAACATATACTCAGGCACAGCTTTTTGGTTCCCGGATTTACCATAACTAAAACGTAACTTCAAATCGTTAACCCAATCCATTGATTGCATGAAATCTTCACCACTCATACGCCAACCAGCAGAAAGCCCTGGAAACACACCGAACCGGTAATTTTCACCAAAAAGTGATGATCCATCCTGCCGTACATTTAATTGCAGCAAATAGCGATCAGCATAATTATAATTTACACGTCCTATGAGCGACGTCATTGCAATTGCACTGTTACTTCCCGCAACTCCAGGGGTCGATCCTGTTTCTTTTGAAACATTGTCGATCACCCAGAACCCTTCCTGTGTGAGGTCGTAACCTCTGATACTGTTACCACGGCTTTCTTTCAACTGTGCTGAATAACCCAGCAGCACATCAAAATTATGATCATCAATACTTTTCTTGTAAAATGCGGTATTTTCCCATAACCATGATTGCATAGCCCCATTGGCTTCATACAACTCATCTTTATACTGACTGGTAGACAAGTAACGAAGTTGTTTATACACAGTTTTTGACTTGTCAAACCAGTTAAAATACTCAATCCCCACATTTGTTTTCAATTGTAAATCTTTAACCGGTTCAATCTGCAGGAAGGCAGAGCCGATGATTCTCAGGTTATATTGCCTGTTGTCACGGGTTTCCTGTAAACCGACGGGATTAGTACCGTAAGTTTGATAAGAAGAACTACCAAACCCATATTCTTCCGGATTATCGGGATTACGCACCGGAATGATGGGTGGCATGCGAGCCAGATCAATAAACGGATTACCTTCTAATGTTTTAGTTTCCGAATGTCCGATCATGATATTTTCGCCAACCGTAAAGATTCCTTTTTTCACCTCAGTATTACTTCGCATGGTTAAACGGTTATGAAAAGGTCCGATAACGGTACCATCTTCATTATACATATCGAAAGAGAACATGTATCTTCCGTTTTTATTCCCTCCCGATACATTCAGGTTGTAATCTTTGGTGATACCGGTTTTATAAAACTCATCCTGCCAGTCGGTGTTGACCAGTACTTGCCCCTGAGCCGGTTCACCCGGCCACACCTTATTGGCATTCTCATACGCAATGCGATTAACCCTGAGAAACTCGAGGCTATTCATCATTTCATACCGTTTGGCAATATGAGCAATACCAACGGTACCATTAAAACTGATCTTTGTGGCTCCATCCTCCCCTTTCTTTGTCGTGATAAGCACCACACCATTTGCACCACGCGCTCCGTATAGTGCTGTTGCAGAGGCATCTTTCAACACCTGGATACTTTCCACATCATTCATGTTGAATTCACGCTGTGAGCCTTCGAGAATCATACCATCAATCACATACAAAGGCGATACACTGTTGAAACTACCGATACCACGAACAATGATATCAGCACTTGAACCCGGGACGCCTGAAGTGGTTACGCGTACACCGGCAGCCAAACCCTGTAACGCCTGCCCGATACCCGGCAAGGTCATTTTCTCGATTTGTTTGGTATCTACTACTGAGATGGCACCCGTAATTTCCTTTTTCCGTTGTGTTCCATAAGCTACTGCTACCACCTCTTCCAGCATATTGACATCTTCTTCCAATACGACAGTCATCCTTGAGGCAGGTTTTCCTTCCACGGATTTATATCCGACATAAGAAAACACAAGCATCGCATTTTCAGGCACTGTTACTGAAAATTTCCCATCGAGATCTGATATGGTCCCGAGTGTCGTACCTTTTTCCCGGATATTTACTCCCACAAGCGGAAAACCGGTATTATCGGTTACAGTTCCCGACACCTGTACTGTCCGGCCTTGCTGCGCCCATAAATCTAACGGAAATGAGAATCCGATGATAAGCAGACACAGGAACAAATAACCAGGTCTGATCCTGATAAAATCACAAAATGACTTCCCGGACTTTGAATAATGAATCGTTCTTTCAATCATACTTTTACTAAGATTAACATTAAAAAAATTATTTAACTGAGAACTTATAAATACATGTTTGTTGATATGTTTCTTCTGGATCTAAGCGGGTAGATGGAAAATCCGGATTGTTTGGACTGTCCGGAAATTTCTGGGTTTCCAGGGCTAATCCTTCCCGGTAATTCAATGTTTTTCCATATTTCCCTTTTACTTTACCATCAAAAAAATTACCACTGTAAAACTGCAATCCGGGTTGATCCGACCAAACCTCCATCAGGCGACCATGTTGTGGCTCGTATAAAGTCGCAACCAGCCCGACTTCTCCGGGACTGGTCATGCTGATTACCCAGTTGTGGTCGTAACCTGCACCCTGTTTTAATTGCATATCCTCCTGATCAATCCGTTTGCCGATGGCGGTTGGATTTCTAAAATCGAATGGGGTATTTTTTACTTCCATGAAATCACCTATAGGGATGAGTTTTTCGTCAACAGGTGTTATATAATCTGCAGGTATCGTAAGAATATGATCGGTAATGGTACCATTTCCTTCCCCTTTCAGGTTAAACAGACTGTGGTGTGAAAGATTGACAACCGTTGGCTTATCGGTTGTTGCAGTATACGTTATTTTAAATTCATTTTCCGGAGTCAGTAAATAGGAAACTTTCAATCTCAGGTTACCGGGAAAACCATCATCGCCATCGGCAGATAAATAAGAGAATACAATTTCATTGCTGCAAATCATATCCACATCCCAAACAACCATATCCAGCCCTTTTAATCCACCATGTAAGGTTTGTCCGTTATTGTTCACAGGTAGCTGATAGGATTGACTGTCGAGGATTAATTTTCCACCGGCAATTCGATTTGCATAACGCCCCACTACAGGTCCTAAAAAACGTTCTCCTTCATTCTTTAAATAGCGATCTATTGTTTCATAACCCAGCACGATATCCTCGTAATTTCCATCCCTGTCAGGAGTCCAGAGCGTTACCACCCTTGCCCCGAAGTTTGTAACCTGCATATAAATTCCGTTACCCGATTCGAGGGTATACAGGGATACGTTTTTCTCATCGATAATTGTTGTAAATTTTTCCGCATCCAGCAAAACAGCTTCTTTACGGTTGACTCCCCCACATGAAAACAAACTGATACATATAACAATAATCCACAGGTATTTCCCTCCGTTTGAAAGAAAACACAACTGTAGCCTGTTTATAATCATGTATCGCGTTGATTTGTACATATTGATGTATTGATTGGTTAACCCGAAGGCGAATCAAAAGTAGCACTACTTACTATAACAGAATACGACTCTAAGACCAAAAAATGTCAATTTCTGAACAAAATCGTCGTCTGACCACCAAATACCACTTTATGACCAGATATTAACATAATTCACAACTTTACAATTTCTGAGATGGAAAAAGTGTTTTATTTTTGCAGGGTAAATCTTATTTGTTAACCACCATGAGAAAATTACAGTTTTATTTCCTTTTGCTGTCATTTTGTATACCAACGCTTGGCTTTTCTCAATTTCAATTCAGGAAATATCAGGTAAACGACGGACTGACCGAGAATACAGTGAACTGCATCATGCAGGATGCCAAGGGTTTTCTGTGGCTGGGGACAAAAGATGGTCTGAACAAATTCGATGGCGTGAATTTCACAGCCTACCGCAATAAAGACGATGACCCGAAATCCATCGGGAACAACTATATACAAACATTAATTGAAGGAGAGAATAACACAATCTATGTAGGCACGGACGATGGATTGTTCATCATGGACCGAAACAACGAAAGTTTTGAGAAACTCGAAACAAAGTTGAATGTGGTCGACAAAATTATCACTTCGGTCTCGACATTACTTTTTGATAAAAACGGTCTGCTTTGGATTGCCACCCGTAAAGAAGGTGTATATACCTTTGACATTAAGAACACCAAACTCAGCAGGATACGCTCTTTGGATTTTGATCTGACAAAAACAAGGGTCTGGACTGTATTTGAAGATAAATCGGGAGGCATCTGGGTGGGCTCCCGTTCCGGTCTGTTCCAGTATAATCCAAATAAAAAATTACTGGAAGCTGTGCCTGGTGTTATCGATTTTGGTAATAACTCGAATATGGAAATTCTAACCATATTTGAAGACTCAAATGGGAATTTATGGCTCGGCACCTGGTCAGATGGTATCTTATTTTACAATAAGCAGCAAAAAGGGGCGGTTGCTTTTTGCGGACCGACTGATAAAACTCATTATGTCACCCACATACATGCTTTTCTTCAGTATGACGCAACAAATCTGCTTGTAGGGGCCGATGACGGATTATATTTGTTTAACACCACCACAAAAAAATCCGACAGAATTGATGTACCTTATGATAAATACAGCCTGGGCGACCAGAACGTATATAGCTTGCTGCGCGACCGGGAGGGTGGTATTTGGGTAGGAACCTATTTCGGGGGACTAAACTACCTGAATAAAAACGCACTGAGTATTAAAAACTATTTACCAAATGACAAAGCGGGAGCTCTTTCTGGGAAGGCAGTCAGTCAGTTTTGTGAAGACCGGAAAGGTAACCTGTGGGTTGCCACCGAAGATGGAGGTCTCAATTATTTCGATGTGAAAACCGAGAAGTTCTCCCAACCGGTCAAAACCAGCTACCACAATATACACCCGCTGATGCTGGTGGGCGACGAACTCTGGATAGGCACATTCTCCAGAGGGGTGGATGTTTACAATACAAAAACAAAAAAACTGCGGAATTACCGCAACCGTTTCAACGACATAAATTCCCTCGACGATGACTGCATTTTTTCACTGTACAGAACGACTTCTGGTGATATATACGTTGGAACTACCAATGGTCTGAACAAGTACAATCCAACGCATGACAATTTCACAAGGATTATTTCAGACTCCATTTCTTTTATTTATGACATAAAAGAAGATTCGTATCAAAATCTCTGGCTGGCTATGTATAATAACAATGGTGCAGCAAAACTCAACATGAGAACCGGTAAATGGACTTACTATCAAAACACCCTGAACGAAAAGGATCCCATGGTCAACAGTAAACTGACCGGCATTCACATCGACAATCAAAAACGCCTGTGGTTTTCGAGCGAAGGTAGTGGCATCTTTCTTTATAACTATGAAGAAGACCGGTTTCAACAGATTTCAGAAAAAGACGGTCTCCCCAACAATGTCGTATATGGTATCCTCGACGATCAGTTCGGGAACCTCTGGGTCAGCAGCAACAAAGGACTTGCTTCATTTCCTCCTTTCGATCTCGGTTCGCTGAAACAATTCACACAAGGTGACGGCATGCAAAGCAATGAATTCAACTATAAATCGAGTTACAAAGCCACTGATGGTAAATTGTATTTCGGAGGAATAAATGGCTTCAACAGCTTCTACCCCCAGGAACTCATCACAAATATAAACGAAATCATCCCTACGATTGAAATCACCGGACTACAGCTGCTGGGTTACAATAACAAAGAAAAAGAAGCTTATATATTAAATTGTATCAACAAAAACGAAGCTGTCAGGTTACCTTACAACAACGCTTCCTTTACCATTTCTTTTATCAGCCTGAGTTATATTGCGCCAGACAAGAACCAGTATGCCTATAAACTCGAGGGAGTAGATGAGGACTGGAATCACATTGGTAATAACCGCAGCGTAACCTATGTGAATTTGTCTCCCGGAAAATATACATTCAGGGTAAAAGCCTCCAATAACAACAACATCTGGAATGAAAGTGGCGCCGTACTTCGTTTCGAGATTCTTCCACCTTTCTGGCTCTCTATACCAGCTAAAATCATGTATATAATTGCAGTTATATTACTTATCTATGTTCTGTTCCGGAATTACACCAGAAGACACCAGATCAGACAACAAAGACAGCTGGAAGCCTATAAAACTGAACAGGAAACCCTGTCATTCAAATCGAAGATAGAATTCTTCACCAATATAGCACACGAAATTCGCACGCCAGTAAGCCTTATCAAAGCACCACTTGAAGAAATTATATCCTCGGGAGATGGCAACTCGGAAACGAAACAGAATTTATCGATTATCAATAAAAACAGCGAACGACTGAATGTGCTCATTAACCAACTGCTCGATTTCCGTAAAATGGATGCTGCCGAGTACACCATCAATCCTTATAAATTTGATGTAACCAAACATTTACACGAGCTCTATGAAAGATTCAGAAAAACCGCTCAGCGACAAAATATCGACTTTCAAATCATTGTCCCGCAACAGAAAACCGAAATTTATTTTGATCCTGATGCCCTGACAAAAATTGTCGGAAACTTTCTTACCAATGCCCTGAAATACGGAAAAGACAAGATTGTACTGAAGATGCAGCTCTCAACGGACGGTAATTATACTATTTCAGTAAGTGATAACGGTAAAGGCATTCCGGATACCCTCAAAGCCAAAATATTTGACCCGTTTTACCAGATTAGATCTCACGAAAACACCAAAGGAACAGGAATCGGCTTATCGTTGGCAAAACACCTTTCAGAAATGCTGAATGGAGACATAAAAATAGAAGATAATCCAACAGGTGGTTCCATATTCAGTTTTACATTCAGAGAACTTACAGCCCCGACCGCTACCGACTATTTCCCGGAAGAGGAAGAAAATTCTATGCGGGAATCAACCATGCTTATTCCCAGTGAAAGAACCAATATACTGATTGTCGAGGATAATCCTGACATGCTTCATTTTATCGAAAACAGTCTGAAAGCGGAATATAATGTGAACACTGCAGAAAGCGCAGCAGGGGCCATGATGTTAATTGATGAACACTCCTACGATCTCATCATTACAGATGTGATGATGCCGGAAACGGATGGAATCGAGTTTACCGCGCAATTACACGACAACATTGCCTACAGTCATATCCCGGTCATCCTCCTCTCGGCAAAAACCGACAACATCACAAAAATTGAAGGGCTAAACGCGGGAGCCGATGTATATATCGAAAAACCATTCTCCACAGCATTTTTAAAAGCCCAGATTGCACGGCTACTGGCTAACCGCAGGGCGATTTTGGACTCATTTAACCATTCTCCCCTGACACCTTATTCTGTTTTGACTTCAAACAAAAACGACATGAGCTTTATCAACCGGTTGAATGAGGAAATCGACAAAAACATTTCCAACAGTAATTTCTCGATTGAATCCCTAACCGACAAATTATTCATCAGCCGGTCGAACCTGCAACGGAAACTGAAAAGTATCTGTGGATATACACCCGGTGATTACTTGCGTACCTACCGGCTTAAGAAAGCTACACAACTTTTGCTGGAAGATGGATTACGTATTAATGAAGTCGCCTATGAAGTCGGATTCAGTTCTGCTTCCTATTTCACCAAATGTTTTGTAAAACAGTATAATATGCTACCAAAGGATTTTGTAAAGCAACATGCAACCCGATAATTGACATATTTATATTCATTGTTGTTTAGTAAAAAAAAATTACTACATAGATTTATCCCTTTGTCCGAAATGACAATCAAGACTTTATAATTTAGAGAGCCATCAGGAATGATTAACTGGAACAATTAAAGAAATTTTTCCCTAATACAAATAATTATCGTATTTTTGCATCGGAAATCAAACATTAACTTATCATTAATTTAAATAGAAAATGGCGTTTGTTAACAACACAATGATTATCCGCCGGGATTTGATGGCGAAATTAATTACCCTTTTCAAGGAAGACCGATTGATCGAGGATATCGACAGACTGCCTGTTGACATGAAACCCAAGAATGCGAAAGCACGGGGCAGATGCTGTATATACAAAGAAAGAGCGATTCTCAAATACAAAATGCTCCCGATACTGGGTTATGCCATCGACGAAGAAGAAGACGAATTTACACCCCTCTCAGCTTACGCAAAAGGAGCGCTGCAGCGCACTGAAACCAAGAAAACCATTCTGACAGTGGTTGATGAAGCCTGTACAGCCTGCGTGAAGACCAACTATGTTGTCACCAACCTTTGCAAAGGTTGCGTGGGACGCCCCTGTTACATGAACTGCCCCAAGGATGCAATCTCCTTTCTGGAAAACGGGCAGGCGTACATCGATCATGTAAAATGTGTCAATTGCGGAATATGCAAAGAAGCCTGTCCTTACCATTCCATTGTTTATATACCGGTTCCCTGCGAAGAAGCCTGCCCCGTAAAGGCGATACAGAAAGATGAAAACGGCATCGAACATATCGACGAAGACAAATGCATTTATTGCGGGAAATGTGTAAATGCCTGTCCGTTTGGTTCCATATACGAGGTTTCACAGTTGTTCGATGTATTGTCTTCGATAAAACGAAAAGAGCCGGTTGTTGCGATCATGGCTCCTTCCATCATGTCACAATTCGATCATCCCATCCACGACATAGCCGCAGCAATAAAGAAAATTGGCTTTACCGAAGCCATAGAAGTAGCATTCGGAGCAATGGAAACCACCAAAAGAGAAGGACAGGAGTTACAGGAAAAGCTGGAAACCGGTCAGCAATTCATGACCACCTCCTGTTGCACCAGTTATGTTGAACTGGTCAACAAGCACATTCCGGAAATGAAGCCATTTGTTTCCCATACTGCTTCACCCATGTATTATACGGTAGAGCTGGTCAAATCAACCTATCCGGATGCCAAAATTGTGTTCATCGGCCCGTGCGTCAGTAAACGTAAAGAAGTAATGGATAACCCCGACATTGATTATGCGCTGACATTTGAAGAAATCGACGGTCTACTTACCGGGTTGGATATTAACATCGAAACAACAACAAACTCAGGAGAAACAGCGCCCATGGCCGGAAGAGGTTTCGCCCGTGCCGGAGGCGTTATAGCTGCCGTACAACAGCTGTACCCTAATCTGGCTGTAAAACCCGTACAGGTTTCAGATTTGCACAAAAAGAATGTAGCATTGCTGCGCGCCTACGCCAAAGGGAAAGCCCCGGGCAACTTCATTGAAGTGATGGCCTGTGAAGGTGGCTGTATTTCAGGTCCCTGTGGTAAACTTGATTACAGCAAGGCGGCAAAGATATTCAGGAAACAGATGGGGGAAGCGGGTTGAGTAATTCATCCCGCAACTTGCAATCGCACTGGCATCTACCGGTATCAATCAGTCCGCTACGGATTAACAACTCGTATTCCTTGAGGAAATTCTGCGTGAAGATTCCGGATTCCAGTTCGGCGTTTATTTGCTGAATTGTCCACCATTTCACCTGACTGCTGGTATCTATAGTCCGTTTTTCCTGAGTAGGACAACAGGAAATAAAAAGATGTACATACTGATGTTCACAACTGTTTTCAATGCGGTAATTTGCTAAAAAAACGGGATTTATATCTGTCAACCCACAGGTCTCAGATGCCGCTCTTCTTAAACATTGGTCAACGGTTTCTTTGAGCCTGACATGTGTACAGATGGCATTATCCCATTGATCAGGATAGACATCATCCTTACAGGAGTTTTTCTTCAGGAAAACCCGGTTGCCTTCCAACACAATGACCCTTACCACCGGATGCAGGTATTTTTGCCGGTCGTTGCCCATACTGGTCTGGTAGTTGGTCGAGCCAATTTCCTGACCGTATTCATTTACGATAGGCAACCATTCTTCTTTCAGCAGATTTCCCCTGACTGCCATCACGCGAATAGTCTCATACAGACTCACCACGACAATTATGGTAGTATAAGCCTGATAAACAAAAGTAAGTGCAGCTGACTTCTGGTTGAAAATAAAAAGATACACAGATACATATGCCAGCGAAAAGAGGGCAAATATCACCGAGAACGTATTGGTTGTTCGTATCAGTTCGTCCAGGTTGTTCTCCATCGATATTTTTTTACTCGAGATGGAGACAACCAATCTGTAAATAGCTTTCCTGAAGGCCAGAAGTAGCAGCATAAAACCCAACGCGACCAGTTCACCCATTACGACATGATAGGGCAACGGGACATCACTCAACAAAATGAAAGTAACGATTACTCCGACAATGAAGTAAACGGTAACCGAAACAAGATACCAGGGCAGGATGGATTTATACAAAACGAGCACGTAACCAACCATCAGGATGGTCAGGGGGAAAGAAATAATCCATGCTTTTGTAACTCCGAAGAAGTCTTCTGCCAACAGAAATGCCAATATTGGCAATACATGGAGAATAGGATTGAAAAATGACTCGTTTATATACTTCTTTAACATCTTCTCTAAAACAACAATGTGTATTGCTTTCATTATAAACAATACACATTGAAATAAGTTTGGTCGAACCTGCTTTTTAAGAAAAAACAAGTATTTGAATTTATTATTGAAATGACATCATACGACTCACATACTTCCCAATGATGTCGAATTCAAGGTTGACGACCGTTCCGGCTTTTATCTGATGAAAATTGGTATGTTCATAGGTGTATGGAATAATGGCAACCTGGAAAGTATTGGCGGTAGGATTGCAAACTGTCAAACTCACACCATTCACCGTAACCGAACCTTTATCCACAGTCATATAGCCTCTCTTAGCCATCTCTTTATCAAATTGATATTCAAAAGTGAAATACCAGCTTCCATCGGCTTCTTTTACTTCGGTGCAAATGGCAGTCTGATCGACATGTCCCTGCACAATATGGCCATCGAGTCTACCATTCATCAGCATACTTCGCTCTAAATTCACCTTGCTGCCAATTTCAAGCAAACCAAGGTTAGTCCGTTCAAGTGTCTCTTTGATGGCAGTAACCATGTAGGTTGTATCTGTTTTCTCCACTACGGTGAGACAAACACCGTTGTGCGCGACACTTTGATCAATTTTCAGTTCATCGACAAAAGTACATTCCATCGTGAGGTGCAGGTTTTCCTGCTCTTTGCGCAAAGCAATAACTTTGGCAGCTTCTTCTATGATTCCTGAGAACATGGCAATTGTATTTATTGTTTTTTCTATTTTTATTTTTCACCATATAAGTCACATAAGAAAACATAAGAAGAATCACTTATATTTTCTTATGTGACTTATATGGTTTATTAATTATTAAGCCTACTCTTTCAATAAGAAAGATTTGAAGTCCTCAAAGTCTTTTGACATGGGTTGGCTTTGTTTTTCGCCTTTCATGAATTCCCTGAGTTTCTCAGGAATTTCAATTTCTTCTCCGATGATATTTTGGACGGTATCTAAGAACTTGGCCGGATGAGCCGTTTCAAGGAAAACACCGGTTTCTCCGGGCTGCAAACCATCTTTCAGCGCCTGATAACCACAAGCCCCGTGAGGATCCAGCAGGTAGCCGGTTTCCTTTTTACAGACTTTAACCGTGTCGGCAATTTGTTCATCGGTATACCTGAATCCGCTGATTTCGGCTGAAATCGCATCGTGATTATGCCGGTATAAATCTA
Source organism: Paludibacter sp. (assembly GCA_034928085.1). GTDB lineage: Bacteria > Bacteroidota > Bacteroidia > Bacteroidales > Paludibacteraceae > Paludibacter. Next base: position 317,339 of record JAYFPG010000022.1, on the reverse strand, counting down.
AGATACGGGCAAAATTACTGGGGTCGCCTACGTCCATGGCATTCGCCAGCGTAGCAACCGAAGGGCGCGGATTGTATTTGCCGGTATTCAGATATTCCAGGAAAATGTCATTTTTGTTATTTGCAGCAATGAATCGTTTCACCGGCAATCCCATTTTCTTCGCGATCAAACCGGCCGTGATATTTCCAAAGTTGCCACTTGGTACACAAACCACCATATTATTAGCAGCCTCCTCCGAAATCTTCTTCAACTGGGCATAAGCATAGAAATAATAAAATGCCTGCGGGATAAAACGAGCCACGTTAATCGAATTGGCCGAAGTCAGTTTCATCTTCGCGTTTAACTCCGCATCCATGAAAGCTGATTTCACCAGCGCCTGACAATCATCGAAAGTACCGTCGACTTCCAATGCAGTGATATTTTGTCCGAGCGTTGTAAACTGGCACTCCTGAATCGGACTTACCAATCCCTTGGGATACAATACATACACATGGATACCTTCCACACCCAGAAAACCATTGGCAACAGCACTGCCGGTATCTCCGGAAGTCGCGACCAATACATTCACCTGTTTCTTATTATCTCCGTTTTGCTGAATGAAATAACTCAGCATGCGCGACATAAACCGGGCGCCCACATCTTTAAAAGCGAGTGTCGGACCGTGAAACAACTCCAGGCTGTAAATATCATCCCTAACCTTCACCAAAGGGACATCAAAACTCAAAGTATCATTCACAATCATCCGCAACACATTGGCGTGCACATCTTCCCCGAAAAGCATGTAGGCTACCGAATAGGCCATGTCCTGAAACGACATTTTATCAATATTCTGATAAAACTTCTCGGGCAACACCGGAATCTCATTCGGCATAAAAAGCCCCTTATCCTCGGCCAATCCTTTGATTACCACATCACTCAGCGAAACGCCGGTTACTTTTTTGTTGGTACTGTAATAAAGCATATTTTTTAGTGGTTAGTGGTTAGTGGTTAATGGTTAATTGATTAGTGGACAGAAAAACTAACCACTATCAACTGACCACTAACCACTAAATTTATCCTTTTTTCATTAAAAACAAATATTCTTGGTATTTCCCATCGCTATTCACCCATTCGTTAGTCCAGCGCATGTTTCCCATCACATTTTTTTTATAATCTATCTCGATGGCTTTGATAAGTTTACCAGATGAAGTGATGATGTCCGACAATTCTCCTTTGGTAGCTTTACCACCTGAACTGTAAGATAGTAACACGTAACGCGACCGCGTTTCATCAATCAGCCTTTTCAACGCTTCCAGCGCGATAAACTTATCCTGTTCATCTTTTTTAAATTCTTCAAATACCGAAACCGCAGTCCGGTCGCGGGTATCCTCTCTCCTGTTTGCTTTTCCAAACAGTTCGGCTTCATCATGCTGAATCACCGATGTCCAGAAATGATAATAGGATTGATACCTCACCCGGCTCGATGGCATTTTGCCATTGTTAGAACCATAAGGCGGATCGAAATACACGAAATCATATACCTCATTGCTGATGGCTTCAAATACATCTCCCCGCAATACCCGGTTGTTTCCTTTCAACTCATAACGTTTGGGCACTTGCAACAGCAAGTCCTTATACGACCGCGGCGACCATTTCGACAAATAGGCTACATAATGCCCGAGCGTACTATCAACCTTATCCAACGCGAGCATCAGGCTTGTCAACAACACGCATTTATCTTCCCATGCAAGCTGCAATTGATCAATTGCGCACCTGATCGCGTCCAATTTTCGTGTATTTTTCCGCTGAAAAGGCTTTTTTGAGCTTGCTTCATCTCCGCCATAATGCTCGGTAAACCAACCATCGAATCCCTTCAGTGCGTTCAGTTCATCTATGATTTCCTGATAAAAGGCCGCTGGTTTATTTGCTTTCAGGTAACAGGTAGCGAACACCTCCGACCACACAGCCAGGTCGTTGGAAGTGGTATCATAACCCATTTGGGCAAAAGCCTGCGATACCCTGGTGGTTCCGCTGAACCCGTCGAGTACGCTTTTCACTCCTTTCAAAGAAGATGCAATCTCTATGATATACGGAATAATCTTCAGCTTGGAACCGGCATATTTGATTCCCTGTGTGGTGATTGGCCCGTATTCATTTTTAATCGACATGATTATTTGTCAAGCATAAAATGCTGCATAAACTCCATCTCTCTTAACTCGCCATAACTACCTTTCCGGCAAGCAAACTCATCATACACCTGTACCTCATCCCCTGTTTCACCCGGACGGTAAATGATAAACGGCACCGGATCCATGTTGTGCGTACGCAAGGCGCATGGAGTCGGATGATCGGGCAGTATGGCAATTGTCACCGGTTCGTCCCAGGCCGAAACCGCGTCAAAAACCGGCTTTACAATTCGATGGTCTAAGTATTCGATGGTCTTGATTTTCAAGTCAACATCCCCTTCATGTCCGGCCTCATCACTGGCTTCGATGTGCAGGTATACAAAGTCATCGGTTTTAAGTGCTTCGATAGCAGCCTGGGCTTTACCCTCGTAATTTGTATTGTACAAGCCTGTTGCACCATCCACCAACACCACTTTTAATCCGGCGTAAACACCGATACCACGAATTAAATCCACCGCTGAAATTACAGTGCCGCTTTTAATCCCATACAGTTCCTGCAAGGTTTTCATGGCCGGTTTATAACCCGGCGACCACGGCCAGATGCTATTGGCTTTGTCTTTTCCTTCTGCAGCACGTTTCAGGTTTACCGGATGATTCTCTAATAAAGCCTGTGACCGCAAAATCAAGTCATTCAACAAATCAGCTGTTTCATTAGCTTCAGCATCAACAGCTTTTATCATCACATCGGCTGATGGTGTACCCGGCACATCATGCGGCGGGGTACATTTCAGCTTCTTGTTGCCACCTTTTACCTTTAATAAATGGCGGTAAGAAACACCCGGATAAAAACTGACAAGCTTGTTACCCAGTTCCTGTTGCAAAAAAAGAATCAGTTCTTCGGCTTCTTCATTGCTGATGTGGCCGGCAGAGTGATTCTTTATTATTCCATTTTCGATACATATAAGATTACAACGCATGGCCATTTCGTCCTGCGCGATATCGACACCCATACTTGCCGCCTCCAGCGAACCGCGTCCCTCGAATACTTCAGGCACATTGTATCCCATCACGCTCATGTTGGCAATCTCACTTCCTGGCGCATATCCGGCCGGGATGGTATGCAGCATGCCACATCGCCCCAATGCCGCTATCTTATCTATGTTTGGTTTATTGGCAACCTGCAAGGGGGTTTTGTTTCCCAATGCCGGAATAGGTTCATCCGACATGCCGTCGCCAAGAATAATGATATATTTCATTTGTTTTAAACTGAATATCTTAATTTAAAAAATCCTTATACCCCGGCAGCGCTTCCTCAAACAATTTCACCGCATCCTCCATGGTGCCGTAGTATTCTCCTCCGGAGGCATTCAGGTGACCGCCACCGTTAAAAACATCACCTGAGAATTTGTTGGTCGGGAACGTTCCCTGCGAACGCAACGACACCTTTATTTTATCAGAATCCTCCCGCATAAAAACAGAAAAATCAACACCTGCCATTGAAAGCGGAATATTCACGAAGCCTTCAGAATCACCGTTTACAAAATTGAATTGCTCCATTTCAGCTGCTGTAAGTGTTATCAACGCCGCTTTATACTCGGGATATACTTTCATCTTTTGGTACAAGCAATAGCCCATCAGTCGCAAACGATGCTCAGAATAAGTATTGAACACCTTCCGGTAAATATCATCTTTATCCACACCCAACTTAATCAGCTCAGCAATGATAACGTAAATCTCCTGTTCATTCGAGTTATAGGTAAAACCACCCGTATCGGACATCATGCCCGTGTAAATGCACTCTGCACAAGCCAGGTTGATTTCCGAAAAATGTCCCATCCGGCATATTAACCTGAAAACAAGTTCACTTGTAGAAGATATTTTAGGGTAAGAAATCACGATATCCGCGAAATCCCCCGGGTGCAAATGGTGATCGATGATAATTTTCTTTGCCGAAGTTGCCAACACCGCATCCGACATGCCACCCATGCGTTTAGGCACATTGAAATCAAGCGCGAGAATTAATTCAGCTTCATGTAATTGTTCCGTTGCTGTTTCAATATCATTTTCAAAGACAATCACCTCAGCGGCACCGGGCATCCAGGCATAGAAATCCGGGAAGGCTGTCGGCACCACCACGACCGGCGACTTACCCTGCGTCATCAGGTAATGCCACATCCCGAGTGAGGCACCCATGGCATCTCCATCCGGTCCGACATGCACCACGATGGCTATTTTATCTGCTTCATCAATCGTTTTTTTGGCTTTGTGAACCAGTTCTTCTGCAATAATTTTTGATATCATCGGCTTGGTTTTATAACGGGGACAAAAATAACAAAAAAATATGATATAGATTCAGGGAGTGACTTGTTTAAAGTCATATATGAATGCACCCTGCTCTGCCATGGAATAAAATTTTATTCCTTTCTCCCGACAAATTGTTTTTAACTGATTAACATACCACGAAGTTATACCCTGATTTACGATGCAGATTTTGGGTAATACACAACTCAATAATTCTGCGGCACGGGGTTTCAATCCGTTGCCGAGAATCAGAAAATCAGTCTCGATAGGGATATTTGTTGTTTTGCGGTGCAACAGATTATCGGTCAGTATCAGTATTTTCTTTCCCTGAAAAACAAAAAAGCAGCTTGAATTAAGCATCTCAAATGCAGGGTTATGCAATTTCATGCTTTTCCAATAATTTGAAGCCGACATAGATGCAGCTAATGAATCAGTTGTAAACACCTGATGATGATACCGCGATATCACATCCACATGCGTGTGCTTCCGGTCGGCATAAACTACTAACTGATTCAACCGAAGCGTCTGATAATGCACAAAAACATGACTTAACACGAAAATCAGTAAAACACACAAAGTTGCCATCAAGGATAGGTATTTTTTATTTTCCAAATAAAAGGAGAAGAAAATAAGCACAGCAAAAAGTAAAATCAACTGAAAGAAGTTCAGATAACAGATTGAAATTGCATGTGGCAAATCATGTATAAAACCTACGGAAGCATTCAACAACCACAACATAGACTTCAATAGCAATCCGGGGATAAACGCCAGCCATGACACCGGGAAAAAGACCAAAAATGCAACAGCGAAGTAAATAATCAGGGTGGATAATGGAATGGCGATGTAGTTGGCCAACAGAAAATAATTCGGGAACTGATGGAAATAATACAACGCGAGCGGCAGCGTCGCGATCTGCGCTGCCAATGAAACAGCCGTGAGGTCCCACCACCATTTCAGTCCTTTCTGTTTCATATACAACAACGAACTGATTCTCGGCTGAAACCACACAATGCCAATCACAGCACAATAACTCAGCTGAAATCCTAAGTCGAACAAGAGATTCTGGTCATACAGCAAAATCACAAAAGCAGAAACTGAGATTGTATTGTAGATCTGAGATTTGCGTTCAAGAGCAAGACCTACGGCAACCAGCGAGAACATCGTCGCAGCCCGTACTACCGAAGGAGGCAAGCCGGTAATAAAAGCATATACCCAAAGCGTGCAAACTGTAAAAACGGTACTGATAAACTTCCATTTTGACTTTCTGAACACCAATGTAAAAATGGCTTGTAGAATCAGGTAAATCACCCCGACATGCAGTCCGCTTACCGCCAGGATGTGCATCGCACCGGAATGACTGAAATCCTCCCGCAACTCCGCATCCAGGGCATCTTTATTTCCAATCGTAAGCGCCGCCAGCACGGCATATTGATCCTTTGGCAAGTGCAGGGTTTCGTACGTCCCCAGTACTTTACGACTGCATGTGGCAGCTAAATCAGCAAATGAAAACGCCTCCCGGTGAGCGAGCAGTCGCCACTCGTGTGATTTAAGATAAGCAGTGCCCCGGATACCTTTATTCGCCAAATACTTTGCATAATCAAAACCCTCCGGGTTCATCGCACCCGATGGCCGCTGAAACACTGTTCTAAACAACACGACATCTCCTTTTTTCAAACATAAGGAAGCACTGTCTTTGTTCACATAAACTAATGCCTGGGAGTTCATTTTTACAAATTGCGCACTTGTATACTTTCCCTCCACCTGCATTTTACAAGCTATCGAGTTCTCCTTTTCGGCAGGAGATTCCTTTATACAACCCACAAAAAAGGCTTTTTCACCCAGCTGAGCAAAGGTCGTTTGCTGTTGTTTTCTTTCCGATAGAAAATAACCCATTAGAAAAAACAACACCACGACGCCGGCGCCAAACAACCACCGCAATCTGTAAGCATATCCCGATTGCTGAAAGAAAAAAGAAATAAGCATAAGAAAAACCGCTATGATGAGTAATACCAAGCGGGTAAGGCTGAAAAGTTCCAGGTATTGAAACACGACAATGCCGCACACCAACGAAACCAACAACCTGAAAAACGGAGTACGTTGCAGGAAGGACATAAACAAACAGTATATTTAGTGGTTAGTGGTTAGTTGATAGTGGTTAGTTTAATTAACCACTAACCACTATCAACTATCCACTATAAAAGCATCTCAGCAATCATCCCCACCGGATTGGGTGCATTGAAAACGGCGCTGCCGGCAACCAGCACGTTAACGCCATGGTCAAAAAGTTTTTTGGCATTTTGAATCGATACACCGCCATCGACCTGAATCATACAAGCAGGGTTCAGTTCATCGATCATGTTTTTGAGTTCTTTTAGACGGCCATAGCTCTCTTCGATAAATTTTTGTCCGCCATAACCTGCAAAGACACTCATCAACAGCACCATATCCACTTTATCGATATATGGACGCAGCGCAGCCACCGGCACATCCGGATTGATGGTTATGCCCACTTTAATACCCTGCTGACGAATCAGTTCAATCACTTCACCCGGGTTTCCAGCTGCTTCGTAATGGAAGGTCAGCATTTCCGCACCTGCTTCAGCAAAGCGTTTCACGTATTTCTCGGGATGCACAATCATTATGTGGACATCAATCAGTTTGGTGCAATGTTTCGTGATTGCCTCCAGCACCGGAAACCCGAAAGAAATATTCGGCACAAAAACGCCATCCATCACGTCAATGTGAATCCATTCGGCCTCACTGCGGTTAATCATCTCGCAGGCACTCTTTAAATCACTGAAATCGGCTGCTAATATGGAAGGAGAGATAATTCTTTGCATAATTCCTTATTTAAAACCACGCAAAGTTAGCTGTTTTTCGTGATTATGCGTACGAATAAATCAAAAAGTATGTTATTAGTGGTTAGTTAAAAAAAGACCCCCTTTTTTCAGGGAGTCTTTTTTGATCAACTAAGATTCATTTCGATGTACTGATTATCACTTATTTTCTGCACCCGGTAGTTAGCAGCGAACTGCAAAATTTTCTGAAGCGTAGAATCAGAGGGTTGCATGTTGTCTGAACAGTTATCAAACTGTTGTGGCGTTTGTTTTAAATCAGTTTTGTTTAACGGAGTAATAGTTCTTTGCATAGGCAATATATAAGTTATTTTTGTTTCTGATTCTAAAACGCATTTATATTTAAAATAGTATGTAAGGTAAAAAAAAGTTTAGAACAAAAAAAGGACAGGGATTACCCCTGTCCACCTAAACACACATTTATTTTCAGATAGCTAAAAAATCTCTTTTAATACCTGCTTTCCACCGCTTTCCAATCGATGATATTCCACAAGGCATTCACGTGGTCGGGTCTGCGGTTCTGGTAATCCAGATAATACGCATGCTCCCAGACATCAAATCCCAACAGCGGAACCAATCCTTTTACAACCGGATTGCTGCCATTCGGTTCTTTCTCAATCGACAATTTTCCGTTGGCATCCTTAGCCAGCCATGCCCATCCTGAACCAAACACGGATACCGCAGCAGCATTGAATTCTTTTTTGAAGTTTTCAAAATCACCAAATTGACTATTGATGGCTTCTGCTAATTTACCTGATGGAGCACCGCCCCCGTTGGGTGAAAAAGACAGGAAATAGATGTTATGATTCAGCGCCTGTCCGGCATTGTTGAATATCGGACCATCGCTGCTCTTTACAATATCAACCAACTCCATATTTTCATATTTAGTCCCCGGAATCAGGTTATTCAGATTGGTGATATAAGCCTGGAAATGCTTTCCATAATGTAATTCTACGGTTTGTTTGCCAATTACAGGTTCCAATGCGCCTGTTTCGTACGGTAATGCGGGAAGTTCAAATTTCATGATGATAATATTTTAATGTTACTATAATTCTTTTTATGTAACCGTAAAACATCAAACCATGCCTTTGTGTTTGGTAGAAAAAATCAATAATGATATTGATGACGTCTATCATCAAGATTTCCGACTATTATTTGTTCGGACTTTTCAGAAATCTGAGGGCGAGGAATATGATCCATAAAAGATGAACAAACAAACCAATAAGCATATCGGTGTAATCGAGTGAACGTATCATTTTACTGAACCAGTAGGTAGGGAAGAACCCGGAAACAATGTGCAGCCAGCGCATATCAGTCAAATCGGAAAGGGCAAAAAGCATCATGATATTCAGTGCTTTGGCATAAGTCAACCCTTTCACTTTATCTTCTGCACCCATAAACAACAACAATCCGACAATAGAAGCATAAATAGCCAGCAACAAAGCCAGGAATAACACGAAGAAAAAACCGGGTAACATTTCAGCAAAGAAAACATAGACTAAAAATGTATAGACAAACGACAGCAAAGCAATCAGCAACAGCCGGTTGAATAAATAGCCACCTCTTCCCAGCGGAGTAACTGCCATGAGTTCGGTTATACTCCCGTCCCGGTCATCAATCATCAGAAAGCCGGCAACGATACCAAGCATACCCGATGACAAAATCAACAATACCGAAACAACATATCCGTGATAAGGCGTAATATCAAAACTTGTTTTGCTCTGTAAAAACGGAACCAGAAACAATATCAACAATTTAAACACAACAATCATCAACAAAGGAGCAAAAAGCAGGATGCCTGTTACTTCGTCCCGTGTAATCAGTTTAAAATCATTTCTGAAGTTGTTTATTGTTTTCATAGACAAAAGATTAACTTTCTTCGAAGACAATTCTTTTTTCAAAAACAGCAGTCGCCCACCTGAAAAACACATAATTCATCAAAGTCAGATACAAGAGAATTAACACCGACTCTGTGAACGTGACCTCATTGACATAAGCGCCAAGCATCAGTTTAAGCGCCGGAACAGGAGGGACAATCATAAAAATTTCCGAATATGGAAAACCAATGAGCGAGAAACAGGGCAGCACAAACAACAACATATAAGGAATACTTTTCAGCAAATATTGGTTTACATTGCGACAACCAGCCGAGATTAAAACACCGCAAAGTGTAAAAATACCTGATGTGAGTATTGTTACAGGAACAATCAGCCACCAATTAACCTGGTAATAGCCGCTAAACAAAGAAATCGCGATTGTTGCCAACACCGATACAAGGCCGAGTGAAAGCATTTTGGAAATAAGATATTCGGATGTGCGAAGCGGACTAACCACGAAAATCTGCAATAACCCCTGACTTTTTTCAAGCATGATGATACCACCGATAAAAAAGAGTCCCAACACAGAAGGGTCAGAGAACACGATTAGTGGCAAAGCCACCGGCTTAATCGTTTCCGGCAAATAATGCAGTATAACCAGATACATGACAACGATGGCCACGTACACGAAATAAAAACCCTGTTTGAGTTGAAAATGCATATCAGCCAGCAAAGCATTTAACAGCCTCATAATAAATTCCTCCCTGTTAACTGAATGAAAATCTCTTCCAGGGTTGCCTCCGCACTGTGCATGGTTTTTATGACTGAAGTTCGCAGCAAGTCCTGAAATGCAACATTATCCCCGAGACCCTCCAAATCAAACTCCTGATCAAACATCAGGTTATCTTTTTGATATTCAACTTTTAACTTGGGTTTTCCAAATTGAACCATCAGGTTTTTCGGACTGTCGGTCGCCACTATTTTTCCTTCGTTTACAAAAGCTACCCGGTCACACAACTGCTCTGCCACGGTCATATTATGCGTGGTGAGAAAAATCGTTCTGCCTTTACGCTTTTCTTCCAAAATTATTTCTTTGATAATATGGGCATTCACGGGGTCGAGTCCGGAAGTAGGTTCGTCGAGAAACAGCAGCTCAGGCTGATGCATAATCGCGCGGACAAAATTCAACCTCATTTTCATTCCTTTCGAGAAGTTTTCTGTACGTGTATTGATATCCGGCAGCAATCCTACCCTGTCTAATAACCCTTTGATATCGGCAGGTTTATTACGATAGTAAGATCCAATCAGCTTGAGGTTCTCTCCTGCTGATAATTTCAGGAAAAGATTCGGAAAATCAAATGCTACACCAATGCTTTCGAAGAAATCCTTGTTCCAGCTTTTCCTTTCCTTGCCCATGACCTCGATACTACCACCATAATTTCGGAGCAGACCGATGATAAGGCGCTGCACAGTTGTTTTTCCGGCGCCGCTTGGCCCAAGGAAACCGAAAATTTCACCTTTACCTATTTCGAAACTCATGTCGTTCACGGCATGTTTCCCGCTGTTCGCGTACCTGAAGTCGAGGCTTTTTACAGTGATCATCGTGTTGTATCTTTTATACATTGACCCACAAAGATAATTTATTTTGCATTAAGAAATACACTGTCATTCAGAGCATAGCAAAGAATCTAATATTTTTCACCAGACAACAGTGAGAAAAATTGTGAAGATAATTTGTTGTTTCAAAAAAAACATCTATATTTGCAACATTGTTTCACTTACAACATATTGTCATTTATATGAATACAACAGACATCCTTAAATCACACGACATAAAAAAAACACCGGGACGCATTGCCATCGTGAAAGCCCTGCAGGAAAGCGAACTTCCACTATCTGAAAACGAAATCAAAACACAGATGGAGGAAATGTACGACCGGATTACTTTTTACCGCAACATGCAGGTACTGACATCAGCAGGTATCGTGCATAAAATCGTGATTGACAACACCCTGATTAAATACGGTCTGAGTTGTGACGGAAAAGAACACAGACATCAGAACGAACACGCGCATTTTTATTGCGAGAAATGCCATTCGGTAGTCTGTCTGAAAGAAGTCCGCATACCAGATTACCAACTGCCATCAGGTTATAAACTGTTCGACAGCGACATCATCATCAAAGGAGCGTGTGAGAAATGCAGTCATTGAACCCTATATCAAATTCGTTCAAAACCGGCTGTTATCTTATTCTCTTGTTGTTTTTATTTTCCCGGGCTGCTTTTGCCCGGAACAACCCCGTCTACTCAATCGTGGTGATCGACACCATCTACAAAGCACATTCAAGCAACGTACACCTGGATGAAATAACGGTCACCGGACAATCCGGCAGGAATGGCAGGATGGATAGTTCACTCATGACCAGCACGTTGGATAAAAATTTCATACAGATGAACACAGCCGGAAGTTTGATGCAAACGCTCAATCGACTTCCCGGAGTAAGTTCGATGGACATTGGCGCCGGTCACTCGAAACCCGTGATACGGGGACTTGGGTTTAACCGCGTGGTGGTGACCGAAAACGGCATTAAACACGAAGCGCAGGAATGGGGAGCCGATCATGGATTGGAGATAGACCAGTTTACCATAGAAAATATAGAAGTTATCAAAGGTCCGGCATCGCTGATGTACGGTGCCAATGCCATCGGTGGGGTAATTAACCTAAGCCAGTTGACTACACCGGCTAAAAATTCGGTTGGGGGAAGCATTTTATTCAACATGCATACGAATAACAATTTATATGGCACTTCGGCAAAATTTCACAAGCGTTTCGACCGGTTTTACCTGAAAGCGCATGTGACTTTGAATGACTATGCCGACTACCGGGTACCAACCGATAGCATCGCTTACATGACCTATTATTTCAAGCTAAAAGATAATAGGCTGAGGAATACAGCCGGAAAAGAACAAAATGGAAGTATTACGCTGGGTTATCTGGCTGATTATTTCACCACACACCTGAATGTTTCAGATAATTTCTCGAAAAGCGGTTTCTTTGCCAACGCCCACGGATTAGAAATCAGAAATTCAACTATTAATTACGATCGCTCCAACCGGGACATTGATTTACCCTATCAACAGGTAAATCATTTCAAGGTACTGAGTAATTCCTTGCTGATGATCAAAGATTACAAGTTGAACATCGATTTGGGCTTTCAGCATAACTACCGGCAGGAATTTTCGGAAGCAGTATCACACGGATATATGCCTGTACCACCCGATTCATTAGAAAGACTGTACGACAAAAACACGATGACAGCCAACCTGAAATTAGAATTTCCTGTGCACAACAGGCATCAGCTGACTACCGGGATAAACACCGAATATCAGCACAACAAAGCCGGGGGATGGGGATTTATGTTGCCCGCTTTCCGTAGCGTCAACGGAGGTATGTTTTTGCACGACCTGATCAGCATTAACGACAAATGGACAGTCAACACCGGTCTGCGGTACGACCTGGGGAGCATAAATACCAGGGCTTATCACGACTGGTACCTCACCCCACAGGAAGATGGAACAAACAGTTACGTACAACGCGCCGAAAAGCTTGCCCGTACATTCGGGAGTTTTAGTTGGGGAACAGGGGCAAGGTACCAAAGCAGAAATCTGACAGCCAAAGTCAATGCCGGCAAAAGTTTCAGGATGCCTACCGCCAAAGAGCTGGCATCCAACGGGATTAATTACCACATGTACCGGTACGAGAAAGGCGATACCACGTTAAACGCGGAGCAATCTTACCAGTTGGATTTCGGTCTGATCGTGAAAAAAGAAAAATGGCATGCCGAATTCAGTCCGTTCCTTAATTATTTTCCGAATTATATTTACCTGAACCCCACCCCGGAATATTACGAAGCCCAGCAGGTGTATTATTACAGTCAGAGCAAGGTCTTCCGTACAGGCGGTGAGGTTTCAGCCGGCTATAGACTGACCCCTGCAATTAATTTGTCGGCCGACATGGAATACATCTATTCCGTTCAGCTTTCGGGGTTGAAAAAAGGATATACCCTACCCTTTTCTCCACCGCTGACTTCCAATATCGGAGCTGATTATACATTCGCAAACAAGCAGTTTCTACAACAACCGGTAGTGGGAATAGAGCTGAAATTAGTCGGGCCACAAAACAACATTGTTCCGCCGGAAAAGAAAACCGCGGGATATGCACTCATTAACCTGAACGCTGGGACAGGCGTAAAAACCGGCAAATTAAACATCCGGCTGAACATGCAGCTGAACAATCTCTTAAACACACGTTACTACGATCATACCAGCTTTTACAGGCTGATTGAAGTGCCGGGACAAGGACGAAATTTCATTATAACAATCCAACTATCAACAATTTAAATTTCAACAACATGAAACAATTCATTCATTCTTTGCTTTTCATCTCTATTGCAGCCTTACTATTGGTTGCCTGCGAAAAAGAAATTTCAGCACCCGTGATTAAAAACGTCGAAATAGGATTAAATAATTCGAAAACGGCTTATATTGGCGACGATTTACATCTTGAAGCCGACATCATCGCAGACGGGAAAATTGCCAGTATTCGTTTGGTAATCCATCACGAAGAAGAAGGTGCAGACCATACCCCGAAAATGAAAATCAACGGAGTAGCTGCACACGCTGAAGAATGGGAAGTTGATACGATTTACACCGGGGTTTATGCCAATGTAAAGAACACAACATTCCACGAGCATATTGAGGTTCCGGAATACGCTGAACCCGGAAGTTATCACCTGCATCTTTATGTAACCGATTTGGAAGGTAATCAGTCGATGATAGAAGAGGAAATTACGCTTTTAACGCAGGCATCAGCAATCAGAAAAGAAAATCCGTGATTAAACAAGTTCATATTTTGACATTAGCAAATATGTTTACCAAACACAAAACTTCAAAGGTTAGCAGCATGATACGGATATTTCCGGCTCTGCTGCTGACCTTGCTGTTGGTCGCCTGTGTGGAAACAGACGATGAAATCCCGGTGATAGACATGAGCAGCAACAACGCTTTCCCTCAAAACTGCGTGACGGTTTACCGGGGAGAAAGTTTTGCCTTTCAAGCGCGCTTCTCCGATAACGTCGAACTGGGATCATACAGCATCGAGTTACACAATAACTTCGACCATCATACACACAGCACTTCAGTCGTAACATGTGCATTCGATCCGGTAAAAACAGCAGTCAACCCTTTCCTTTATATCAAAGAATTCTCGATTCCTGATAATTTAACCGAATATTCTGCGACTGTTTCTGTTGATATCCCGGGAGATGTTGACACAGGAGATTATCACTTTATGATTCGGTTGACTGATAAATCGGGGTGGCAAAGCTTTAAGGGAATCAGCATAAAAATCGTGGGAAAGGGGTTATTATAGAAAAATTTCTTTAATTCACAATAGCATAAAATAATTATTATCGCCGTAAATTTGCACCGAAAAACTCATTATTTTATGTTATATAGCATACAAATAAGGTTTATTACTTTTGCATTCGATAAAAAAGGTGTTATTTAGGTATTAGTTTTAAGGTATAGTTTTAACAATTAAATTGTTTAGTTTAGATGGGTAAATTTAAGTCAGGTCTCTGGCAGGAACAAATCAACGTGCGTGATTTTGTGACCAACAACATTACTCCTTACGACGGAGATGGTTCATTTTTGTGTGGCGCATCGGCAACAACCCAACAATTGTGGCAAATTTGCTTAGATGCGATTAAAGAAGAACGTGCTAACAACGGGGTACGCGCGATCGACAATCAACTGGTTTCAACGATTACTTCTCATGCCGCGGGATACATCGACCGCGAAAAAGAAATCATCGTGGGCCTACAAACCGACATGCTATTGAAACGCGCCATGAAACCTTATGGCGGTATTGCCGTAGTAGAAAAAGCTTGTTCTGAAAATGGCGTGGAAATTTCACCCATCGTGAAAGAAATTTTCACCAAATACGCCAAAACACATAACGATGGGGTGTTCGATGTGTACAACAACGAAATCCGCACCTTCCGTTCGCTTGGTATTTTAACCGGGCTGCCTGATAACTACGCCCGTGGTCGCATCATCGGTGACTACCGTCGTCTGGCGCTTTACGGCACTACCCGTTTGATTGAAGCCAAAAAGGCAGACCAACTGATTTTCAACGGTCCCATGACCGACGAGCGCATTCGCCTGCGGGAAGAAATCGCGGAGCAAATCAAAGCGCTGAAAGAAGTTGAAGAACTCGGCCGAATTTATGGCCTGGATTTGACCCGCCCCGCTGAAACGGCACAGGAAGCCGTGCAATGGGTTTACATGGCTTACCTCGCAGCGGTAAAAGAACAGGACGGAGCCGCCATGTCGCTGGGTAATGTTTCTTCTTTCCTCGACATCTACATCAAAAGAGATATTGAAGCCGGTAATATTACCGAAGAATTTGCACAGGAACTCATCGACCAGTTCGTGATGAAACTCCGCATGGTGCGTCACCTGCGCATGGATGCCTACAACGAGATTTTCGCGGGCGACCCGACCTGGGTAACCGAATCAATCGGAGGAACGATGACTGACGGTCGCCACAAGGTAACCAAAACTTCTTTCCGTTTCCTGCAAACACTTTACAACCTCGGTCCATCGCCCGAACCCAACATGACAGTGCTTTGGTCACAACGTCTGCCTGAAGCATTCAAGGAATTCTGCGCGAAAGTTTCTATCGACACTTCTTCTATTCAATATGAAAACGACGATTTGATGCAAAGCAGCCGTTGCAGCGACGACTATGGAATTGCTTGTTGTGTTTCTTACCAGGAAATCGGCAAACAGATTCAGTTCTTCGGCGCGCGTTGTAACTTAGCCAAAACATTGTTATTAGCCATCAACGAAGGTCGCTGTGAAATCAGTGGCAAACAGGTACTGCATGGCATCCCGGCACTCAAATCGGACGTGCTGAATCTCGATGAAGTAATGGAAAACTTCAAACTGGCAATGACAGAGGTTTCGCGTGTATATGCTGACTCCATGAACATCATCCATTACATGCACGACAAATATTACTACGAAAAAGCGCAGATGGCATTTATCGACACTAACCCACGTATCAACCTGGCTTATGGTGCAGCCGGACTGAGCATCGTAGCTGATTCGCTTTCGGCGATTAAACATGCCAAAGTTACTGTAGTGAGAGATGAAAACGGTCTTTCGAAAGATTTCAAAATCGAAGGTGAATTCCCCTGCTATGGTAACGACGATGACCGTGTGGATGTATTTGCCCGTGAAATTCCGATTTATTTCAACTCTTTGCTGAAAGAATTGCCAACCTATAAAAACGCGGAGCCAACGTTGAGTATCCTGACCATCACTTCCAACGTGGTATATGGCAATAAAACCGGCGCTACGCCTGACGGTCGTGCCAAAGGGGTGCCTTTCGCGCCGGGCGCTAACCCGATGCACGGTCGCGATACCAACGGCGCGCTGGCTTCACTGAGCTCGGTATCGAAATTGGATTATACCCATTCGATGGACGGCATCTCGAACACCTTCTCGATTGTTCCGAAAACGCTCGGACCAAGTGATCAGAATCGCAGGGAAAACTTAGTGAGCATCATGGATGGCTACTTCGCGAAAAATGCGCATCACCTCAACGTGAACGTGCTGAACCGCGAGATGCTCGAAGATGCCATGGAACGTCCGGAAGAATATCCGCAGCTGACCATCCGCGTCTCTGGCTATGCCGTGAACTTTGTTCGCCTCACCCGCGCACAACAACTCGAAGTTATTTCCCGCAGCTTCTTTGAAGCGATGTAATATAAGACGCCGGACATCAGACACCAGACATCAGACACCAGACATCAGACCGGAGACTGGAGACCGGAGACTGGAGTCTGGCGTCCGGAGACTAAAAATTATGATCAGAATACACTCAGTTGAATCACTTGGGACTTTTGATGGTCCCGGTGTCAGGATGGTCTTGTTTTTACAGGGATGTAATTTCAAGTGCCTCTACTGTGCCAATCCCGATACGATTGAATTAAGCGGGGAGTCAAGGCCGTACGACTACGAGGAGCTGATGAAGCTGGCCCGCAGTCAGCGACCATTCTTTGGGAAAAAAGGAGGCATAACGGTTTCGGGTGGCGAACCGCTGATGCAGGCAAGTGCTATTACGCCTTTTTTCAGTATGCTGAAAGCGGAAGGTTTCAACACCTGTATCGACACCAACGGCAGTTACCTCAACGAGGCAGTGAAAGAGCTGTTGCAATATACCGACCTCGTACTGCTCGACATCAAGGAAATCAATGACGAAGCTCACCGGAGAATGACCGGCATAACAAATAAAGCTACGCTACGCATGGCTGAATACCTGCACGAAATCAATAAAACCGTGTGGGTGCGTTATGTGCTGGTTCCGGGTTACACCGACGACGAAGAACATTTACACGAACTCGGCAGATTCCTGCAACCCATGACGAATATTCAAAAACTGGAAATACAACCCTATCACAAATTGGGCATTCACAAATACAAATCGCTGGGATGGAAATACGAGTTGGAAGGCGTGGAACAAAACACACCGGAACAACTCAAGAAAGCGAAGGAAATATTTGGGCAGTATGTGAGGGAAGTGGTCATTAATTAGCGAAGAGCGAATAGTGAATAACGGAAAGCGGAGAGCTGAAAACGGAAAGCCGCGCTGTTTAGTTTTGCTTCCGGAGGAAGCGAAGCTTAGTAACCAGCCAGTTTACTGGCTGGTTGGACGAAATCACGACCCATATAGAGCTGCCGTAGGTAGCGTCCTGACTGTAGACTGTAGACCGTAGACTGTTGACAAAAAAAAACAAAAACATGACTTACAACACTCCAAAACAAATCGTAGAAATCGTGAGCGATGTCGCGAAGACAAAAGCTTCGACATCTGTTTCAAAGACCTTGGTACTGGCCTTTCTGGCCGGGGCATACATTGCCATTGGTGGTTTATTGGCTGTCGTGATTGGCGGTGGCGTTCCCGGGATTGCTGCGGAGAACCCGGGCATTCAGCGCTTCCTGATGGGAGCGGCATTCCCGATCGGGCTGATGCTTTGCACGCTGGCCGGCGCCGACTTATTTACAGGCAACACAGCGTACTTCATTCCTCCGGTGATGAGTCGCAAGCTCTCGCTATGGTCGCTGACCCGCAACTGGACGTTAGTCTACATCGGCAACTTCATCGGCTCACTTTTCGTCGCTTATTTCATGGTTACCCTCACCGGCATTTTCGCAAAATCACCCTGGCTCGAAAGTATTTATCACATTGCTGAAGTAAAAACCACAGCCCCTTTTATGGTTGTGTTGCTGAAAGGAGTCGGCGCCAACTGGTTAGTCGCCTTAGCCATGTGGATGGCGTATGCTTCCAAAGACACCGTGGGTAAGATGCTGGGAATCTGGTTCCCGGTGATGGCCTTTGTCGCCATCGGCTTCGAACACAGCATTGCCAACATGTTTTTCATCCCGGCAGCCATCTTCAACGGCGCTCCGGTCACCTGGACTGAATTTATCATCAACAACCTGATCCCGGCCACAATTGGGAATATACTGGGAGGATCGGTATTGGTAGGGCTGTTATATTGGTTCGTGTATGAACGCAACTAAATAAACAGATGAGAGCCGACTTGGGTTGCTTTACTTCCTCTTCATTTTTTACAGAAAATTATATTACTCAGCATTAAATCCATGTTGAGATCGATATTCCCTCGGCGATTGACTGAATCGCTTTGTAAACTCCTTGTGAAAATGCGATCGGGTAGTAAAACCCGCGTGATACATGATCTCCTGAATTGTCAGATTGGTACTTATTAATAACTTGGCCGAATACTCTACCCGTTGTTTTTTGATAAAATCTTTAGGAGGAAGGAGGTCAAGGTCCTTAAACTTACGGTACAAGCTACGCAGACTGATGCGCAGGTTCTCAGCAAGGTCCTCCGGATTAAATTCAACTTCGCTGATATGCTGATCGATGACTTGTATTACAGTTTTAACAAAATCGCGATCATCCTTACTCATTAACTGCCCATTCACATAGTCGAATGCACTGGCAGAACTGTTGTAATACTCCCTTAGTTTTCTGTGCTTTTGAATCAGCTGTGCGACGACAGTTGTCATATATTGCGTATCAAAAGGTTTCGAAACATAGGCATCAGCACCCGAAGCGATTCCTTCTATCCTGTCGTCGATAGCCGATTTCGCAGAAATAATGACTATCGGAATGTGCATTGTGTTCGGATTGAGTTTTATGCGTTTTATTAACGATATACCATCCAGGTTGGGCATCATGATATCGGTAATCACCAAATCAGGCATAGCATTAGTCAGCTGTTCGAAACCTGCATACCCATCCCCGGCCGTCGTGATAATATAATCCTTCGAAAGAATATCACTTAATATCCATAATATTTCTTCATTGTCATCAACAATCAATATTCTTGGTTGCATTTCAGTTTCTGATTTCTTTTTTTCATCCTTACCATCCGTATCAACACGCAGTCCCGACAGCCGTTTTTCGGCTCCGGTTTGCATGATGACGGGAGCCTTACCTGGCTTTTCCTGACGAGTATTTTCCGTTTCTGCAATTTCCAGCACCGGTAACCTCACGATAAACTCGGCATATTGGTCAATCTGACTTTCTATTTCAATCTTACCATCAAGCAGTTCAACCATGCTTTTACAGATGGCAAGTCCTAAGCCGTTTCTCGACGAAAGCCCTTTGATTGAATTTTGTTTAATATTATCCAATATCGAGTACCTGTTGAACATCAGGCGCATATCTTCTTCCCGTATCCCTTTCCCACTATTGTATACCCGCAGAACAAGCTCTCCACTATCAACATCAACGCTGATACTGACATTTCCACCGGCAGCAGTATATTTAAATGCATTAGAAATCAAATTATTCATGATTTTGGTAAGACAGGACTTGTCTGAATTCCAGGTAACATCAGGAGGAATCTGAAGCGTGAAACGAATATGATTCTCTTCGGCCATATCGGTAAAAGCCTCCATCATTTCGCCACAAATTTCATTGATGTTACATTTTTCAACTTTCACGGTTTTGTGTCCTGTCTCCATCCTGCGGAAGTCAATAATTTCCTGAATGAGGTTATTCAGACTTTCGACGTTGGATTTAATGATATGAGCATATTTTTTTATATACTGATCACTCCCTTCATAATTAAGAATGCGCTCACTGGGCGAATGAATCAGGGTGAGCGGTGTACAAAACTCATGGGTGATATTGGTAAAAAACCTCAACTTATTTTCATACATTTCTTCTTTATACTTCTGGTCAAGTTCATGCGCCAACTGTAATCTTTTGCTTTCGTATTTGCGGGTCAGGTAAACGTACAGGAAGTACAACATTCCCATCACAGCCAGCACATAAAACAACTTAGCATAGATGCTCAGGTACCAGGGAGGCAGAATAACGATATTCAATTCTGCAATCTGGCTTTCCTCCTCAAATTCTTTATTGTATTTCACTTTAAGCACATATTCGCCGGGCGGGATGTTCGTAAACTGGGCTTCGCGGGCATTGGAATTCATCCATACCTTGTTGAAATTTTCCAACATATAAGAGAACTTAATACTGGCTCCTTCAATGAAATTATTGGTGGAGAAAGAAACCGTAAAAAAGTTCTGATTATGTTTGAACCGCAGGAAACTTCGATTTTTTTTGCTCACAAGAAAATCGTTGATATTGGCTTCCTCATTCAGGATACGAAGCTTTGTGAAATAAACAGGAGGTGTAAAGTTATTGTTACTGCTTTCTCCATGTTTAATCCAGACGACCCCATCAATGCCTCCGAAAAAATACCGGGAGGTTTCTTCATCTTTATAATATGCATTATCACTGAATTCGATTACCTTGATACCTGACTTCTGATTGAAGTTCCGGAATGTATTTTTCGCAGGGTCGAACAGGGTAATACCGGCATTACTGCTTAACCACAATCTTCCATCTTTGTTTTCAAGTATGCCGTGAATAGTATTATTTATCAATCCATCATTCTCATTGTAATTACGATATTTGAAACGACCGTTCGAGAGGGGTTTCAGGTTATTAAAACCATAACTGGTTCCCATCCACAATTGCTTTTCCTTGCTGATATGCATGCTCAATATGTCATTCATCGGTGCAATTCCACCTTCGTCGAATGTAAAAAGCCGGTGAGCACCGGTTCTGCTATTGAACCTGATGGCTCCGTTGCCCCGCATGGCGAGCCAAAAGATGGAGTCGTTTTCCCTGCATATCGAATATATTTTGTTGTACCGCTGTTTGTTTCTTATGTCGAATTCGTATTTGCGGATACTCCGGGCTTCTATGCTGCTACCTGTTTTATGAATATTTACTTTATATAGCGAAAACAACGATGCCACCCAAAGTGTCGTATCTGAAGTTTCCATGATACTGTGGACCTCAATAAACACATTGGCTGTATTGTTTTTGAGTGTGTGTATCCTGTTGTCGCTGAACGAGTAGTAATTAAGCTGGGTACCACTTGTACCAATCCAGAGCACCTTATTGTTACGACTCATTTCGAAAGAGAACACCTCGTTATTACTCAACCCGTTATCAACTGTATAATGCACGATGTGCTGCCTGTCATACTCTCTGACATTCTCAAAGTCTTTAATCCTGACAATCCCGTTACCTTTTGTTCCGAGCCATAAATCACCCTGCACATCGTTATAAATAGCCCGCACCGGCCTTTGTTTCTTCAGGGGCAGTTCATCCAGATTGATCCCCTCGAACACAAATCCCTCCTGTAAACAGGCATACAACCCCTGACCATCAGTAGCCACCCACAGGATATCCTGTGTGTCATCCTTAAGCAGAGAAAAAACGCCACAGTTTATCGGAATCCTTTCCAGGGCATATCCGGAATTTTTGATGAGCCTGATGACACCGTTTGTCCTAAACCCTATTACGATGTCATCATCATCGAACACAATGGATGTTATATCGCCGTAACGGGCAATGGCCTCACTGATATTGCATACCCGTTTCTTTTCGCCCTTTCCAACAATATACAGGTCTCCCCCTGTGTCAATTACAATCAGCTTATCATCGGAATAGTAAATATAACTGATGGATAGCGGGTGTTTAAAAACCCCGTTTCGTTGCAACCTGACCTGCTGATCACCGGTATACCTGATGGAATACTGTATACTTACCCCGCTGTTCGTAATCCACATCTGATTCTCAGAATCGATAATCAGGCTTACCCAGTTCCGGGTAGGATGAAACCCCGGTACTGCTGTTTCCTCAAATTGGCCGTCTGTAAAGTCGTAATAAAATAATTTTCCGGTTTGGGTCAGAATAAAGAAATTACCCAGGCTATCACAAGCCATGGAGCAATCTTCCTGAAACTGACTAAAAAAGGCTTCTACGTGATCTTTCTTTTTCGAGAACTTATTCAGTCCCCCTTTGGTCATTATCCACAAATAACCGTCCTTCGACTCCACAATCTTTCGGATTACATTCCCCGAGAGACTGTTTTTATTCCTGATATCGGGTTTATAGATTTGTATATCGGTACCGTTGTACTTATTGAGTCCATCGTAAGTTCCCACCCACAAATAACGTTCTTTGTCCTGTAGCATGCAAATGACTGCACTGCTCGACAAGCCGTCTCTGCTGCTGATTCGCGAAATATTATAGGCCTGTAAATACAGGGAAATCCCTGTCGTCACATAGAGTAACAATATCAGTTTAAGGTATTTCATATCATGAGAATTTAGCACAAAGATACATGATTTGTTTTGAACATTCCGGTTTTTCCGGACAAAAGCTCCCTTGGAGATGTCCTCATTAGCGCCAAATATGTCCTCATCCTACACATGGCAACTATGAGGATGTATTTGGCAGCAATGAAAACCTGCATTAAAAGACATAAGATTAAATTTGCCGGCTGATACCTTTATTATATCAGAAAAGCATGAATAGTGTGAAAACAAGTTTATTTTTATTGTTATTTCTTCCTGTGTTTTTATCGGCGCAGGGAGTCTGGAAAGAACGTTATTATAATTACACCCTGACTTCGACCGACGGTCATCAGGGAACATTTGTATGGAAGATGAAAAAGGCCGGTGAAATACAGGTAAGTGCTGAAGACATTTCGACCGCTACCCTGAATACAACCGACTGGATGCCTGCCATTGTACCGGGCACAGTATTGAATTCTCTTGTTTACAATCAGGTTTATCCCGAACCCTATTACGGACTGAACAATAAGCTTGAGTCGGGACTAATCCCCGACTTACACCATACAGGTCGTGATTTCTACACTTATTGGTTCCGGACGGAATTTGAACTCGACAAAGCCGGGTTTTCTGATAAAAAAATATGGATGCAGGTTGATGGAATTAATTATCGTGCCGAAGTCTGGCTCAATGGCTCAATGGTAGGAAATATAGCCGGGATGTTTAAACAAAGTCAACTCAACATAACCGAATATGTTACTTTCGACCAAAAAAATATTCTGGCCATCAAAGTTTATCCGGTTGATATACCCGGCACTATCAAACCCAAACAGGGAAAATCATTCGGAGCCGCAGGCGAATTTCAGAACGGGGGAAACGGCGAGATAGGTCGCAATGTTACACAGCTCATGACGGTTGGTTGGGATTTCACTTTTCTCGATGGGATAAGAGACCGGAACACTGGAATATGGAAAGATATTTCAATTTTCACGACCGGGAAAGCGGTACTGCGTCATCCCTTCGTAAAATCGGGGTTAAACAAACCGGGATACGATCAGTCCCGTCAAACCATTTCAGTCGAGGTGGCATATCCGAATTACCTTCCGCAAAACCGGCGACAAAAAGTAAAAGTAACAGGTGAAATAAAAGAAGGGAATATACGTTTCGAGAAAGAGGTCTTATTATTCCGGGAGGAAGTAAAAGAAGTAGTGTTTACTCCTGAAGAATTTCCTCAGCTAATTATTAACAATCCTCGCCTATGGTGGCCGGTTAACAAAGGTGCTCAAGCGTTGTATCATCTCACACTTAAAACTGAAATCGACGGAGTAATTACCGACTCCATTGCAACGCGCTTCGGTATCCGGGAGATAAACTCCACAACCGACACCCCCGACAAGTCAAGAACATTTTATGTCAACGGGCAACCTTTGTTTGTAAGGGGTACCAACTGGCTACCGGAGAACATGCTGCGCACTTCCGACGAACGCACGTATGCCGAATTGAGATATACCGCACAATCGGGAGTCAACCTGATTCGTTTTTGGGGAGGTGGAATCACCGAATCCGATTATTTTTTCCAACTGTGCGACGAACTGGGCATACTGGTTTGGCAGGAGTTTTGGCTTACCGGAGACACCAAACACCCCACCGACAAGGATTTGTACTTATCCAACCTGACTTCAACCGTCAAACGCATACGAAACCACCCCAGTCTGGCCTATTATGTATCGTCGAACGAAAACACAGAGATGTCGGAGGCAAAAGAGACGATTATGAGACTGGATGGCACACGTGGATATCAGATGGAATCGGAATGCGATGGCATACATGATGGCAGTCCTTACAAACAGGTGAATATCATGGCGCATTACGAAAACAAAGCTTCCGAACGAGGTAGTCGTATCGATGGTTTCAATCCTGAATACGGAGCACCATGCCTGCCTACTGTTGAATGTCTGCGCGAGATGATGGACGAAAAAGACCTCTGGCCAATAAATAAAGAGGTATGGGACTATTCCGATGGCAATGGGTTCCACCTTATGTCCACCATGTACACCGATATGACAAACGAATACGGTATTTCAAAAAGCATAGACGAATTTGCTCAAAAAGCACAGTTTGTAGGTGCATTAAACTACAAAAGTATTTGGGAAGTATGGAATTACAACAAACTGCAATACGGCGACCGCTATACCTCGGGTTTTTTGTTCTGGTACCACAACTCGCCGATTCGTCAGGTTTGCGGTCGCATGTGGGACTGGTCACTCGAACCTACCGCTGCTTTATATGCAGCTCAAAATGCTTGTGAACCCCTGCACCCGCAGTTCGACTACCTGAAGAATACAGTTTCGGTTATAAACGATTACTATCAATCCTTTTCCAACTATAAAGTTACTGCCGAAGTGTACGACCTGAATATGAAAAAGATTTTTTCAAAAGCGGCAACAATCGATTTACCTGCCGATGGGGTTGTAAACGATATTTTCGAGCTGAAATTTCCACGAACCACTACCTCCGTTCAATTTATCAAGCTACGGCTGTTCGACGAACAAAATAAGCAGGTAGGAAGTAATTTCTACTGGAGATCCGACAACGTATACAAAGGAGCCAAAACACTTACAGGACCTGCTACTGCCGGTTTTCAGGAAATCAACAAACTGGCCGAAACAAAAATCGCGGTAGCATACAAAACCGTGGTACGCGACGACAGACATTTCATCGAACTTCAACTCACAAACACCGGGAGCCCGCTTGCTTTCTTTACTCAGATTCAATGGCTTGATACCGGGGGTAATCCTGTGAGACCATCCTTCTACACCGACAACTTTATATGCCTGATGCCTGGAGAAAGCCGGAACGTGCAAATCGAAACCAACATGAATAAGTTAACGCAAAACGAATACCTGCTGGTTGTAAAAGCTTTCAACGCAGGAAAGCAAACATTTAAAATCCGGATTAATTAATCAATCATAAATCAGTCCCAATGAAATACACATTTTCAATTCTCTTTTTCTTAATCATCTCAAGCCTGTGTCTGATCGGTTGTGATGGCAGCGACGACGACCCGGATCAAAAAATTAAACCATCCCTGAAAATCAGCAGCATCGAAAAAACCGTATCCAATGCTGCCGGTAATATCAACATATTGGTAAGTTCAAATACAAGCTGGACCGTGGAATCGAAAAACTCATGGATCCGTCCCGACAGAACCAGCGGCAATGGCGACATGACGGTTAAAATTCAGTATGATGCCAACACCACCACCAAACGTTCGGGGGTAGTGCGATTTCTTGTTGACGGGTTAAATCCGGTGGAACTGATAATAAACCAGTCGGAACTCACATTTACGAATCCGATAGCAGGTATACCCGACCCCTGGATCATCAGGCACGGTGAGTATTATTATACCTGTAAAGCACAAGGAAACGGGATAAATGTATCGCGTTCCAACAAGTTATCGGTTATTTCTGCCACTAAGAAGATATGGGGCGCTCCTTACGACACAGGAGGCAATCAAGTTTGGAATCCCACCAATATATGGGCGCCCGAACTACATTATGTCGATGGGCGATGGTATATTTATTATGCAGCGGGGCGACCCCATTCTGAGACAAATTCATACCGTTACCAGCGAAGCGGGGTACTCAGAGCCAAAACCGACGACCCCATGGGTGAATGGGAGGACATGGGCATGCTCTATACCGGCGATACTTATCAGCCGGGAATTGTTGCCACGACGGGCAACACCGCATACGCCATCGATTTGGGTGTATTTCGTTTAAACGGACAATTATACGCGGTATGGTCGGGCAACCCTCCCGGTAGTGGCGACCAATGGCTATACATCGCGACCATGAGTAATCCCTACACCATATCTTCCTCCAGGGTGGCTATTTCGAAACCTGATAAAGGTTGGGAACTTTATACCGGCAAGGTTAATGAAGGTCCTGCCTTCCTTAAAAACAAGGATAAAGGCAGGTTCTTCGTGGTGTATTCCTGCAACGGATCCTGGACAAAAGAATACCGCCTGGGTTACTTGGCTCTCAACGATACCCTCTCGAATCCACTGACCCCGGGCAACTGGCAAAAATCGGCGGGCGAGGTGTTTTCCCGTTGCGACAATACGGCGACAGTTGATGGCGTAAATGGCGTTGGACATTGCAGTTTTACCAGCTCGCCCGATGGCACCGAAGACTGGATCGTGTATCACGTTAAGAACCGCAACGACAACACCTGGTCGTCGGGCCGGTCAACTTTCATTCAACAGTTCACCTGGAAATCCGATGGAAGTCCCGATTTCGGCACTCCCGTGGGATGGGGCGAAGCGCTGGCATTACCGGCCGGCGAAACCAAATAACACAATGCCGGTCGACCGGACATGACAAAGTTCCCTAAAAATTCATAATATTATAAACACTTAATTTTTTATTACGATGAAAAAAATTCATTTACCCTTATTACTTTTCCTGACTGTTTTCTTTTTTTCAGGACAGAACCTGCATGCTGAGGATGTAGATCTGACTCACCTGATTGTGAATCATGATTTTGATTACATTGCCGACGGCATAGCTCTTACAGCAACTACCTGGAAACCCAAAGATGCTGCTACAAATCAGGGTTACACCCGCTTCTTCGGTTGGGAATGTGATCTTGACATTATTACCGGCACTTCCCAGGGCATTAACCAGGATTTTAAACTGAATGGAGTTGCTACACAACACGGAACCTATGGCGCCTGGATCGGAGGTACAAATGTATTCCCCGATTTGTATGAATTTTATCAGGTTATCGACAAAGACGATTTGTCTGCCGGCACATATAAAGTTCAATGCCTCCTGTCAGCAAAAACCAACAAACGCACCTCACAGCGTATATTTGCCAACCAGCATGTGCAGTATTTCTCAACTCCTGAATGGTACGAAAAAAACCAGACCCCAGGCGAGATTGCTACATTTGCCGGCTGGGTACCGGTGGCCGCGGCTACCGACGATTTAGACGGAGCACTCAAGGAAATGGTCGTTTATACTACAATCGGCGAAAACGATTCGCTGAAAATCGGAGTACGTACCGGCGGCAAAAAAAAGGATGGAACTACGGCTTTAGCTGCCAATCCATTGTGGGGATGGATTAAAATGGATTATTTCAGATTAACAAAAATTGATCCTGTGAAGGCTGCCGATGCAAGTCTTACTAATATTACAGTTAGCAACGGTAATCTGGTATTCACTCCTGAAACATCAACTTACAATGTAGAACTCCCAATCGGGACAAGTACTGTAACGATTGCTGCAACCCCAACTGTAGAGGATGTAATCATTACCGGAACCGGCAATGTCGATGTAAGCTCAGGCTCTGCCAGTTCTGTTGTTGTAGCGACTTCACTGGATGGTAGTACTACTACAAGTTACACGATTAATTTTACAATCGAGTCTGGAACCGGACTTCACAACACCTCACTAAAAAACAGCGTGAAGGTTAACAACCTGCAGTTGATTGTTGAGGGTATCGATGCTTTCTCGGTATATAATTTACAGGGCATGAAGGTCGCCGACATCAGGGACAATGCCTCCGAAAGTCCTGTCGCATTAACGAGAGGCGTATATATTGTAAAAACAACACATGCCGGAACATGTAAAGTCGTTGTAAATTAAGGAGTAATCTCCCGCTATCAATTAAACAACAAACAATAAATCAATAAATTTCATGAAAAGAGTATTTCGTATTTTAATTATCCAGACTTTGTTTTTGACATTGACGCTTCCGAAAGTCCATGCTCAGAGTTACGATTTGAAACAATTTCCCTCAGGCTGCCAGCCCGAAGAAATCGGCATTAAACTTACGGAGAGATACCTGCGAACTCCGCACTCCGACTGGGGACGCATCAACTCTAAACGCAAAGCTCCTTTTATCACTTATCCCGACGTATGTGCCTGGTTGGGGGCATTGTGGTTCACACAGGGTATCAAAAACGACGCTTTATATAATCAGCTTGTCGACCGGTTTGAGCCGCTTTTTTCCACCGAAAAGCATTTATTGCCCGAAATGCGTCCGAAACCACATAATGTAGTCGATTGGTACGTATTCGGTGCAGTGCCGCTTGAAATTTATAAAAGGATAAAAGATCCGAAATACCTGGAACTGGGACTGCAATATGCCGACGGACAATGGATATTGCCGTCCGATCCCAGAGGTGACGAAGAAAAATGGCATAACAAAGGTTATTCATGGCAAACCCGTTTGTGGATCGACGATATGTTTATGATTACAGCCGTACAGGCACAGGCCTATCTGGTTACCGGGGAGGAGAAATACATGAATCGTATTTCAGAAGAAATGGTTTTATATCTCGACAGCATACAACGTCCCAACGGTTTGTTTTATCATGCCCCCAACGCTCCCTTCTTCTGGGGACGCGGCAATGGCTGGATGGCTGTAGGGATGGCCGAGATGCTGAGGACGATGCCCAAGAACGACCCGAACCGCGACAGAATTGAGCAAGCCTACAAACAAATGATGCAAACCTTGTTGCGATATCAGAGTTACGATGGCATGTGGCACCAGATTATCGACGATCCGAATTCATGGAAAGAAAGTTCTTCAACAGCCATGTTTACCTATGCCATGATTGTAGGTGTTAAAAACGGATGGCTCGATAAGAAGGTATACGGTGCTGCAGCCCGGAAATCATGGCTTACCTTGCTGACTTACCTCGACGAAGACTACAATGTGAGGAATGTTTGTGAAGGTACCGGTACAAAAAACGACTATCAGCACTACCTGAATCGTCAGCGACTCACGGGGGATTTACACGGACAGGCACCGTTAATCTGGTGTGCTTATGCCCTGACTACTGATGTAAGCAAACGAAAATAGGCCTGTATGTATCAACTCTGCATATTGTCGGTATGTGATAATGGACAGTCAATATTGAACAGACACAAATGATAAAGCATCAATATTATATAGTGATGGTGTTGCTATGCTGCACCTCGCTGCTGTTGCAGGGATGTGACGATAAGCTTGTCGGCCCCGACAAGCCTGATGTGCCCGTTAAACAGGACACACTCAGTTATAATCTGAACATTTTTCCTGCCGGGAGCGAACCTGAGGTAGTGGGGAAGAAGCTGGTTCGCCGTTTTATACAGGTACCCTATTCATTCTGGGGAAATATTAACTCTACAAACAAACCCGACCATGTCACATATCCTGATGTATGTGCCTGGTTGGGGGCATTGTGGTTTGCCGGTAAGGTAGGAGACGATGAACTTTATGACGACGTGGTCGGAAAATTTGAACCTTTGTTCACCACCGACAAAAACATGCAACCCAGCCTACGCCCTTCAGCCGGCAATATCGTCGATTATTATGTTTTCGGGGCCGTCCCCCTGGAAATATACCAACAGAGAAAGGAAGCAAAATACCTTGAACTGGGGATGAAATATGCCGATGGCCAATGGACGTTGCCGACCAACGCCACCCAGTCGCAATCAGAATGGCATGCCGATGGTTACTCGTGGCAGACCCGCTTGTGGATCGACGACATGTTTATGATTACCGCTCTGCAGGCACAGGCTTATCATGCCACCGGAGATAAAAAATACCTGGACAGAACTGCACGTGAAATGGTTTTATATCTCGACCGGATTCAAAGGAGCAACGGACTCTTCTATCATGCTCCCAACGCCCCATTTTACTGGGCGCGGGGTAACGGGTGGATGGCCGTAGGCATGGCAGAAGTGCTGAGAATGCTGCCCGACGATCATCCCGATAAGGCAAGGATAAAAGAAGCCTATCTGAAAATGATGGAAACGCTTGCACGGTTTCAGTTAAGTAGTGGCATGTGGGCACAGCTCATCGACAACCTCTCGGCATGGCCCGAATCTTCGGGAAGTGCTATGTTTACCTATGCCATCATCACCGGAGTAAAAAACGGATGGCTCGAGCAAAAAAAGTACGGTGCCGTTGCCCGCAAAGGCTGGCTTGCACTGCTCACCTACCTCACCCACGATTACGACCTCAGGGAGGTCTGTGAAGGTACGGGGGCAAAAAACGATTATCAGCATTATATCAACCGCCGCAGATGGGTTGGCGACCTGCATGGTCAGGCTGCCATGATGTGGTGTGCTTACGCCCTGAGCAATCAGGATAACAACAACGAATGATTGAATTTCAATAAATAACTTTAAGTAATACTAAAATGTATGAGACAAATTAATAAAAAAAATGTCCGCTTATTCAGGAATCATAAGGTATTGAGTTTCGTGATACTCATAAGCCTGTTTCACCTGACTGCGATGCTTTCGGCAACCGCGCAAAGTAATAGTGCTAAAATCCGTGTAACAGGAACGGTTAGCGATACGAATGGCGAACCCCTGATGGGAGCGACAATTAAAGTCCTGAATTCAAATGTTGGTACTATCACCAATATTGATGGACTTTATGTGATTGATGTGCAAAAAAACGACATCTTATCGTTCAGTTATGTGGGTTTTATGAAACAGGATGTTGCCGTGGAGGGCAAGGATAAAATCAACATTGTGCTTCAACAGGATGCTCAGATGTTTGAAGAAGTAGTGGTGGTTGGCTACGGAAAACAGAAAAGAGGTGGTGTGGTAAGCTCGGTGAGTACCGTTAGTTCGAAAGAACTGATTGCTCCTACAAGCAACCTGACCAATAACCTGGCCGGACAACTTGCCGGATTAATCAGCATTCAGCGTTCGGCTGAGCCGGGCAGAGACGATGCCGAATTCTGGATACGTGGTATCAGCACCTTCAAGGGGGGCACTACCCCACTCGTGTTGGTGGACGGTATTCCACGTGAAATAAGCAATATCGAACCCGATGAAATCGAAAGCTTTTCTTTGTTGAAAGATGCTGCCGCCACCGCGGTTTATGGAGCTGAAGGAGCCAATGGTGTTATACTGGTAACTACCAAGCGTGGTACTTTATCAAAACCCAAAATCTCGTTCCGTGCCGAGACATCCTACGCCACACCACAACATCTGCCCGATTTCGTGGACTCGTGGCAGTATATCGAACTGGCTAATGAAGCTGCTTTCAACGACGGACAGGATCCTTATAAACTCCCGTCGGAAATTGAATTGTACCGAACCGGAGCTGACAAGGACCTTTATCCAAACACAAACTGGATGAACGAGCTGATTGACAAGTCAGTAACAAACCAACGCTACACGCTTAACTTCCGGGGAGGAGCAGAAAATGCCAAATATTTTGTATCCATGGCCTATTTGCATCAGGATGGTGTTTTTAAAGAGAACCCCATGGGTAAGTACGATAGTGATTTCGGATACGACAGATACAATTTGCGTAGTAATATCGATTTAAAAGTGAGCAAGACTACCCAGTTAAACATCGATCTGGCCGGGCAGTACATCAACCGCCTTACCGCAAACCGTTCGCCTGACGACATTTTCGCGTACATGCTGCACACACCTTCCCACCTGTTTCCGGCTATCTATAGCGACGGAACTCTGGCAACCTATACAAAACAAAGTGACGGCAACAACCGGAATCCCTTTAACATGTTGTACAATCAGGGGTACCGGAAGGAATTCGGCACAAGAATTCAATCCAACATCGGGTTGTCGCAGGATTTGACTTTCATAACACCGGGACTGAGTGCGAACGGTAAAATCGGTTTTGACTACGACGGCAACTCATCGACTTTACGTAACTACTGGCCAAGCCTCTACAATGCCACAGGACGGGATGCCGATGGAAATCTTGTATATACCACATCTGTATCAGGATCTCCTGAACTGGTTGATCCGGAGTTTACAGCTTCCGATTCGTATCGTAAAATCTATATTGAAAGTTCCGTAAACTACAGCAGGATTTTCGACAGACACACAGTAGGCGGTATGTTACTGTACATGCAAAAGGAAAATCAACTGAGCAGCGTAGTCCTTCCGTATCGCAAACAAGGATTGGTAGGACGTGTTACCTACTCATTCGACGACCGTTATTTTTTCGAAGGTAACTTCGGCTATACCGGCAGCGAGACATTCGCCAAAAATCAGAGCTTCGGTTTCTTCCCTGCTGCAGGTTTAAGCTATTATATCTCTAATGAGCGTTTCTACCCATCGGCGTTGAGAGGTATTATGAATAGCGCCAAAATCAGACTTTCGATGGGTAGAACCGGGAATGATGATACCGGAAGCGCCCGTTTCCTCTATCGCCCTACTTTTTCGACCAGTGGTTACAACTTTAACCAGGGAATTGGTACCAATGGTGGAACAAACGGACTGGGTGCCGGTATATTCGATCAACGCTTCGAGAACAACACCATCCACTGGGAGATAGAAAACAAACGCAATATCGGACTCGATTTGGCTTTCTTCAAGCATGCAATCGATATTACAGTCGACTACTTCAACAACCTCCGTACCGATATTCTACTGGAGCGAAACACTATTCCCAGCACCGCTGGGTTTCATGCCAAACCATGGGAAAATCACGGTAAGGTTAAAAACTGGGGGATTGATGGAAGTTTAAACGCACGTCATAAAATCGGAGATGTTAGCCTGAGCGCCAGGGGTACTTTCACCTTTGCCCGCAACAAGATTCTCGAATACGATGAATTACCGCAGGAATACTGGTGGCAGGAAGTAACCGGCACACGCGTGGGCGAACGGGTGGTGTATATTGCCGAAAGATTATATACCGAAGATGACTTCATCAGCACACAAAACCCAAACGGCACCTATTCATACGAGCTGAAACCGGGACTTCCGGCGGTAGCGTTGGGTGGTATCATCGGCCCGGGCGACATTAAATACACCGACCTGAATAACGATGGCATCATCGACAGCAAGGACAAGATGCGAGGCGTGGGACATCCCTACAACCCCGAAATCAATTATGGCTTCGGAATCAATGTTGAATATAAAGGATTTTATATCAGCACCTTTTTTCAGGGAACAGCCAACACTTCCATTCTGTTGAGCGAGGGAAACAACACCTTCTGGCCTTTCAACTGGGGCATTGAAAAATCAAATTACCGAACCGATTTTCTCGACCGGTGGACCGCTGAGAACCCTCGTCAGGATGTACTGATGCCCCGTCTGCACGTTGGTTATGCCAACAACATCAACAAAGAAGCAAGCACCTGGTGGTTGAAAAACGGTAATTTCCTGCGCTTCAAAAATTTAGAGTTAGGTTATAACATCCCCGGAAAATTAGCTAAAAAAGCCGGATTCGATTTGGCCAGGATTTATTTACTGGGATATAATCTGCATGTATGGGACCACCTGAAATTATGGGATCCGGAAATGGGGAACAGCAACAAAGGAAACGCGTACCCAATGTCACGTACATTTACCTTAGGTCTTGAATTAAATTTCTAAATATTAATACAATATGAAATCGATCAATATAAAAATATTCGTATTCAGTTCTCTCCTCGGGATTTTATCATCATGTAACTTTCTGGATGTGTCCGACGAACTGGCAGGTGGAATCACCGATATATCACAGGTTTTCAACAACGTAGACCGCACCAAAAAATGGTATTCTCAGGTTTACGATAATGTTCCCGATTACTCCAGGATGTGGGCAACACCCGGGATGGGTAATATCTGGTCGTTCTACACCGACGAACTCTATTCCAGGATAGCCAACAACTCAGGAAAATACACCGAGTGGAACTCATCCAACACCGTTTCGGAGCGGTGGTATACGCTCTATGAAAGTATCCGGCAGGCTAATATCTTTTTGGAAAGAGCACGGCCCATCACCGATGAAGGTGGTCCCGATGCCGACAGGTTAACTGAACCGGAAGTAGAACGCTACAAAGCAAATGTACGATTTATGCGGGCAGCCTATTATTTCTATCTGATGGAGCTATACGGACCTGTACCCATCGTTACGCAATCGCTAACCCTGAATGATGAATTGGATATCCCGCGTAATTCGCTCGACGAGGTGATTAATTTCATCGACACAGAATTGCTTGAAACAATGGAAGGAATGGAACAGGAACCTTATCATACCAACGAGAGTTATCGTGCTGTTCCTACCAAGGGAACCGCCCTGGCTTTGCGTGCCAAACTCTGGGTATATGCTGCAAGTCCGCTTTACAACGGTGGTTTTGCCGAAGCGCTGGAATTACAGAACAAGGATGGCAAGAGACTTTTCCCTGATTACGATGCCAGTAAACTACAAAAAGCGGTGGATGCCTGCAAGGATTTTATTGATTATGCCGAAGAAGGCAATCGTTACGAACTGTATAAAAATCAGGGCACTTTCAATCCGGCCTTGTCAGTATACGAAGTATTTCAGGAATACAACCGCGAAATCATCTGGGCAACAGCTAAAACCCAATGGGGAACACTGGGCGATCAAAACTTCGACACCATGACAACCCCCCGAAGCGAACCCGGCGGATTAGGAGGTATACATGTGTTGCAGGAACTTGTCGATGCATTCTACATGGCCGATGGTCTGCCCATTAAGGCTACTCCGTTCTTACCAAAATCTCCCGACTATGATGCTAGCGAATCAACATTCGGAACACTGGAAGGCAATGAAGTGTCGAATATGTACATCGGCAGGGAACCTCGTTTTTACAACACCGTCACTTTTTCGGGTAAGAAATGGCAAGTCAGCGGTAAGGAAGTGCAGTTCTATTATGGGGGTAATGCCGATAAATCGGTCCCCGACGGGGCACCTGTAAGTGGATACCTGCTCTTTAAAAGATTGAACCACAACATTCACGGCAACACACCCGGTGTAAAATCAAAGTTCAGACCTTCTATCATTTTCCGTTTGGCTGATTTTTATTTACTTTATGCTGAAGCGCTTAATGAAGTGGAACCCGGGAATTCCGACGTGCTTAAATACGTGAACCTGGTACGCGAACGTGCTGGCTTACCGAATCTGGAAGTACTTAACCCGGCCATTGCAGGCAATCAGGACTTACAGCGTGAAGCCATCCGACGCGAACGACGCATTGAACTGGCCACGGAAGGACAACGCTATTTCGATGTTCGCCGCTGGATGATCGCGGAAAATGAACCGGGCCAAGGTGGTCAGGGAGGAGATTTTACCGGTATGAATCCCGATGGAAATAAAATTACTTTCCATACCCGCAAAAAGGTACATACCCGCAGTTTCAAACGTAAGAATTACTTCTTCCCTATCTCTCTCACCGATATGCAACGGAGTAAAGTACTGGTACAAAACCCGGGATGGTAACTAATAATCAATATTAAAGTTCAAAATATTTATCTTATGAAAAAATATAAATTCAATATTTTTGTTTTCATGATCCTGTTGTCTGCTTTTCTGATGACCGGCTGTGATGACAATATGCCAGCAGTTAAGGAGGTTCCTGTCGAAAGCATCTCTCTGAAGGAAGAACTCATGGGAGGTCTGACCATTATAACGGGAGAAACCGCAGATATCTCATGGAAAGTGAATGTGTTACCCGAAAATGCCACCGACAGAGCCGAAAGTTATTACTCTTCGGATCCTGAAATTGCCACTGTCAATGCAAAAGGAAAAATAAACGCTAATAAGGAAGGTACCTGTGACATCACCATCGCGGTGGGAGGTAAAAGCATCTTATTTGTCTTGCGGGTTGTCGATAAAATAATTGTTCCAGCTACTGAAATCAGTTTAAGTATTGCAGAGCTGGAAATAAAGGTTGGAAACGAATTTAACCTGATACCCCAGATAAGGACTGTACCGCTCGAAGCTAATGATGGCTTTGTATTTACCTCCTCAGCTCCCGAAGTTGCTTCGGTTAGCGAAGAAGGCATACTCAGCGGTGTTGCCAACGGCACAGCCGATATCACAGTTGCCTCCAAAAAGGATGCGTCAATTAAAGCCACGCTAACGGTAACCGTGACCACCTTCAGTGGCGATTATCCACGTACCGGCTGGACTATGACTGCTTCGCATGAGTTGTTCAAGACAACGGCTGATGAAGAGAAAAACGCGTTGTCGTCGGCACTCGATGACGATGTGGCAACCAACTTCTGTTTGGTACGTCCCGGCAAAAAATTCGGAAATGCACCCTCGGTGGAAGTCCCTTCGGGCGAAGCTATTTATTTTATTGTGGATATGCAGAAGGCACAGGAGGTAAATTATTTCAGAATACGTCACCGAAACACTACGCAGACTTTTATCAGATGGTATAGTTTTGATGAAATTGCAGGAAGTATCGATGGTGTTAATTTCGAGGTTATTGCAAGCAATGTGGTAATTACCGATGCAGGTGTAGCCTCACAGCAGGAATCCCCGAATATCACGTTCCCAAAATCGAAGTACCGTTATTTGAAATTCTATGCTCAGAGTGCCAACTGTTTCTATCAGTCGTCCTACACCTCGCAGGGATCTTCTGTACAGATTCAGGAGTTGTATCTGGGATTGAATCCTTAGTATTTTAATTATGGGGCTGTTTCAGAAGTCCGGTTTTTAACTCAGAGACCGTAACAATTTCACTTCTGAAGCAGCCCCTTTTACATAACTTTTAAGTTCTAATCATGAAAAAACTTTACATTATTTTTGCTTTAATCCTCTCGTTCAACAGCTTATCTACAGCAGAAACCTGGGACATCCTCGACAAATCAATGGCAGCATGGAATGTTGATGGCGGAAGCACGTATCAATCAATTAAATAAAGAAACTTACCCTGATGTGGCTGGTACTGGTTGGGAACTGAACTCAATTTCGTCAAGAATAAACAAACGTACCACCGACCTATACCTGGGCTATGCATCAGATGGCAGAGGCTACGTTACCCTGATAAAAGAATTTCCTTCACTTGACTCTGAAAGAGTATACATGGACATTTCCGGATGGCATGTGTATGGTCTGGTACTTTCAGCCGATAATTTAACTTTCGATGTTTATATTGATAGTGTGTTGATATTTGAAAAAGCACCGACCGTATATATGAACAGTTCAACAAATATATTACGCTTCGGAACTGCAGCAGAGCGTGCAAGATGCAACATCGATGTTGAATCGGCAAAAATGGGAACAGGTGATTTTTATTCCAAATCAAAAATTGCCTCTGTAGGTTTAAGTTCCGACAGTCATGTTGAAAACAATGCAAGAACCATTACAGTAAAAACCAACACCGTTTTAATTAATGATGGAGAGAAAGTTCTGATTTCATTGGTGGATGATGAAAATAATACAGTAGTGGAGGCTGTTGAGGCCAATGTTTCACTAAATATGGCAGAAACAGCTTTTACCATTCCGGCTTCCGTGCCCAAAGGAAAATACCTGATTAAAGCTTCTGTTGCAGGTGGGAAAATCGGTGAGGTAGATATCACTCCCGTTACAGCGGAGTATTATATTGTTGAGCCTTCTCCGATTAGCAATAATCTTCTTCCCAATGTTTCGCCTGTTGATTTTATCAAAGATATCGCCGACTATCAGTACATTGGCCCTTCACAGGAATTCATTTCTCCGTCCTTAATCGACACTAAAACTTCAGTAGTAGGTGGAAAATTTCTGAATAATGAAGCCCCACTGGATAGATATTATCTTTTCTACAGTCCTCATGAGAATCCCGGGGGAATGTATCTCGCTACCGGCCCAACGCTCGATGGCCCCTGGACTGAACAAAATACAGTCATCGATCTTAGCTGGGCATTAGCCGTAGAAGGAAGTAATGTAAATACGGCAACCCATATTTCAGCATGTAATGTGATTTGGAATGATCTGTCGAATAAATACTTTATGTATTTTCACGGGCCTAACACCACTACGCATTATGCTACAAGCGATAATCTGAAGGACTGGACATTTGGAAAGAGTATTCTGAATGCTCAGGATTTCGGCTCACGCGGTAATGAAGCCAGTTACACAAAAATCTTTGAATACAGTGTCCCCGGATTGGACAACAAGTATATTATGCTGGTGATGATTGCTGAAACCAGCACTTCCCGAAGGGTATACTGGGCACATTCAAAAGACGGGATGAACTGGACAGGCGTCAGAAAACCACTGATATCAGCCGATCTGGATTATAAAAAAATACCCGGCACTGATATTAAGCCAAATTATGAAGGGTCAATGGGTAACAACGTTGCTGCATCTTTCTTCATGGAAAGTAACGGACGTTATTTTGTATTTTTCAATGGCAGTTCAGGCAATATCTGTGTTGCTGAAGTCGGAGCTGCATTAGATATGGAAGTCCATTGGGGTGAATACATGAAGGCAGCGGATGTGATTATTGATAAGGATGACAACGGAAACCTGATTGCCCTTCCCCGTGTTGCATCACCTTTATTTATGACCGATGATGCCGGGAAATGGTATATGTTCTTCGAAGCAGGAAGTCGTCTGGGAGCAAACATTGCTTTTGCCATGGAATCGGGTTTGACCTCCTATTCTCAACAAGAGTCTAACGATAAATCGGTATCAGTATCATCTAACCTGTTACACGCTGGTCAACAATTCTCAGTAACAGTTGACGAAGACACTTTAACCGATATCACGCTGTATAGCATTACCGGAAGTGTGGTTGATCGCCAACCAGCATCAGGAAACAGTATAAATTTGAAAGCTCCGGCAGTGGCAGGGGTGTATGTGTTGAAGGTAAGTATAAGCGATAGAACAGCGAAAGAGTTTAAGATTATTGTGAAGTAGAGTGTGCGGGGGGAGCACGACAATCGTACAACTTACATCACAATCAATTTTGCGGTCTTCCCCGATTGATTGTTCTTCAGCGCAACAACATAGGTTCCGGCAGGGATGGGTACATGCACAACGGTTTCATTTTCCGTTATGACTTTATCAAGCAATAACATACCTTGCAAATTGAAAACACTTAATTCTCCGGCAGGGAAATTT
This sequence comes from Paludibacter sp., assembly GCA_034928085.1. Lineage (GTDB taxonomy): Bacteria > Bacteroidota > Bacteroidia > Bacteroidales > Paludibacteraceae > Paludibacter. The sequence goes on along the minus strand of JAYFPG010000022.1, from coordinate 277,672 downwards.
TTTACCGTAAAACTATCGCCACTCTTCAATACATTCGGAAAGATTTCAATATCGTTGATGAGTGTGGTGGTGGTGGTGGCCGATGCATCATCTTTTTTATAAATTTCAAATTCGTAGAGTGACCCCTCCCCGGAAGTCCGCGAACGGGGAATTTCCAGTTTCACATAACGGGCAGCCACCGGGGCGATAATATCTGTTTTGATATTGTCGTTCCGGCGTCCTTTGGTATCCGCTACTTTTGTCCAAACCGTGTTTTTATCCTCCATATTCGAAATTAAACTCATATCCGGTGCTGTAGTCGCCATATATACATTATAACCATCGACATTAAGACTTTTATCCCCAATGCTTCCTGCATCATAAAGCACAAATTTCTCAATTTCATATTCTTCTTCAAGGTCAATCACCACATATCTCAACGAATCGCTTTCTCCTGCCTGATTAAAATACCAGCGGTTGGCCTGATTGGTAGCATCACCATCGAGCAAATGCAAAGGTTGACAGTAATAATCCACGGCATCGTTGAAACCAAGCACCCTTTTCCCAACGCTTACTACATTTCCCCGGTCGATGGCACGTGAGAAGGAGCCATAAATATCAAAGCCATAAATACGGATGGCATTTTCGGGGCTTCCATTATCGGTACGTGTGCCCCTTGACGCCACAAATTTGACATACCGGGCTTCCTCCGGTATATCAAAAAGGTCTTCTTTTGCATCTATACCTTGCTGATTGGTTTTATGCACCAGCGTTTTCCAGTCCCCATCCTTCGTACCTGTCACACTTGTGTATATCCAGTATTCAGGCACATTTCCATTTCCGCTTTCGTAAGGAGCTACATCGTGGAATATTGTTTTTTCGATCTTGTAATAATCCGTCAGTTCGAATACCACCCATGGATTCACGCTTTTATCCTCACACCATTTCCGTGGGGTCAGATAACTGTAAAGCAGGTTGAATGGTCCTTCCGACTCCTTTGTCTGCCCACTACAGGAATGAATGCGTACCACTTTCTTGCCTATTCCTCCGGGAGGATAATATGCGATTCCATTGCCTCCTGGATATGCTGGAACAGGATCTCCATCGGCACGATTGGCCGGGTCGTAGATTGCTACGCCCACCTTTGAGTCGGCACAACCATAATACAGATACCATTTCTTCTGATAATAAACCAGTCCTTCAATAAATACCGTTCCACTCACATACTGACCGCTTTTCTCAAATTCTTCCATCGGGCGGAAGAAAGGCACATCCGTACGTCCGAGTAATTTACAGGGGTCGTTCCGGTCGAAGAGCATTTGTCCCGCGCTGTAAGTTCCCTTGTTGAAACGCGGATCAGCATAAGAATTGGTGGCATTTCTGCCATTATAAAACATCAGGATTCCCTTATCGGTAATCACTGCGGGAGGACCGCATTCCACCAACGAGCTATCGAAATACCCCCTGCGGGTATTGGCAAGTATCAATAGATTTCCTTTGGCATCTTCAATCGGAGTCCAGTTTACCAAATCTTCAGAAACAGCAGCATAAGTGCAGGCTTCGCCCCAATACATAAAATAAGGCCAGGTTTTACCCATATATTCTACATTCATCCTGGCAATAACCTGTTCTTCATCTTTCAGTTCCGTAACAATAGAAGCAGATTTTGTCCATGTATTCAGATATTTTCCATCATAAGCCTGCGTAAAAACAGGTCCGTATCGCTTCCAGGTATGTAAGTCCTGCGATGTAGCCACACAGAGACGAGCCGTAGTACGATTCCAGCCGGTATAAAACATCACATAGGTTCCGTTATCGGTTACTGCCACGCGCGGATCTTCACAACCACCCGGCCATTCATAGGTTTTACTAAAACCGTCGTTATCGGGATAGAACACGGGAGCCGAATTTCTTGTCATCGTTACACCATCAGTTGTTTCGGCCATTGCTACACGCGAAACACGCTTACCGATTCCCGTTGCCGAGTTATCTTCAGCGCGGTAAAGCACGCATATCTTACCGTCTTTTACCACAGCGGCTGGATTGAAAGTATCACTTTCTTCCCATTTCACATCTGCCTGATTCATCGGACAAAAGAAAACGGAAGTAGCATCGGGCTGAATGACCGGATTTTTACCTTCGGGGCGCACGAAACCACCAAAAGCCCAGTCGGGAAGTTTATTCGCCAGACAGACAAAATACTCCGCTGTTTTGGGGCTTACAGAGACATCACCGATTTTTCCGTTGGGCGCAGCTGCTTTTACAAGATATTTACCCGTTGTCAATGTCGCAGGAACAGTCAGGTTGGCTATTGCCATGTTGTTCGTAACAACAGCTTCCACCCCATCAACCAACACATTGCCATAGCCATCGACTAAGGAAATCTGTATTTTTGCACCATCGGCTATCTCCACTGTGCGAACAGTAATAGCAATTGTTTTTCCCACATTCTCCTCCTGACTGTTCGAACTCAGGCTAACCGAAACGATTTTGGATGTCGAGAAAAAATCGCCTGTTCCCATTTTCACGTATTCAATATCCATATTACAGCGATGAGCCGATTCGGCTCCGAAATAAATTCCGTTCTGGTCGCCCGTGGTGCTTACCGCCACACCTTCGAAAACAGGAGCATCCACACCGTCAATATACAAATCGTATTTGGTGTGATCGGCATGGAAAACTAAACGATATACCTGCCATGCTGATGTATTGAACCGATAGCCGCCGGAAGTACCAGGAACTGTATTGACTGAGCCACTGGTCACCCCATCGCCGTAACGCAGGTAAAAACGGGCAGCGGTATTTTTCCCACCCAGTCGCAGCGAAATCTGATTAGCCTCGTAGTTGGAAGTATTATCAGCGATGCCGGTGGAGTGTACACGCGCCTTTACCTCTATGCTGTAAGGCGTTCCCGTGGTCAGGTCGGCAAACGCCGTTGCAGGTCTCACCCACGCCCACCGGGCTGTTGAGCCGGCATTTGTTTTGGTGAAGTTCACATACCCTGCCTGCTGCGTTACGACACAGCCCGCCGATCCTCCCTGAGCAACAGCCCAGGCCTGATTGGTCGGGGCTCCGCCATTTTGATTCCAGTCCGACATTGATTTGTCTAAAATGTCCCATGTTTGGGCAGGGATGAGATGGATTGCTGCAAAAAAGAAAGCAGCAAGTAGAAATGTTTTATTCATAATTTACTTTACAATAATCTTAAACTCTTTCGCTGTTTTATCACTTAAAACAGCTCTCAACACATACATTCCCGCAACTGCCGGCGCTTGCAAGTCAATCATACTTCCCCATGCAAGTTGACGATCAACCACATTTCCGCTCACGTTGTATAATGAAATGTCGGTTGAAGTGATGTTTCCGGCAACTGTTACCGAAAATTGTTGTCCTGTGCCCAATACACTGGAAGAGACAGATACATATTCATTTCCGGTTTTCGGTTTGTTAACCACCTGTAAACCGGTCGCTTCACCAAGCTCTTCCAATTCCTTGATTATATATTCTCCATGCACAATTTTTCCTGCCGCATTGGGATGCAATCCATCATCCATATAAGTCGTATAGTTTTCAGGTGTTATTGCTGATTCATGATAGCAATCAAAGTAAGGCACCGACCTTGCATCGCATATTTTTTTAATGATCTCCATTTTTGTCAGATTACCATCGTTTTTACCTTCTCTTGACGACTGTATAGGTAACGCAACGTATATTTTCACATCAGGGATTTCCATTCTCAAGGTATCAATACACCATCTCAGCGCACCTGCCATCGTAAACACACTAACTTTATTTAAATCATTTTCACGCAAAGCATCCTCAGCAGTTCCCATCGTATGCGCATAGAGTTCATCATTGGTACCATAAGAAAAAATGACAAATTCCGGCGTTGGAATTGTTTTATTATTTAATTCTGTGAAGAACTTTTGTATGTGCACTACGGCACAGTTGTTTATACGCTTTTGATGTTGCAGTACATCTTCACCAGTCGGAGCAACAGAGCTTATTCCGGCAAAATCGGCATCATAATAGTTTTGCGTATATATTGTCTGGCCTCCAACAACTCTTTCACGTTTATACCAAATGGCAGCAGATATTGCTCCGTTATACAGATTTGCAAAACGCAGTCTTTTAGCTGTCAGATAAGCCCAGCTATTTGATGCCGCAGTGATACTGTTTCCGAAAGTTGCCAGGTTTTTACCTTCATACACGGAAGTAGTGATGAAATACTCGGCTTGCCTCGGACTGACATCAACTTCACCGATTTTTCCATTGAGTGCGGCTGCTTTAACAAAATATTTCCCTCTCGCCAATCCTGCGGGAATAGTGAAGTTAACCGTAGCTTTATTTTGTGACACAATAGCTTCAATGCCATCAACCTTGATATTATCATCACCATCAACCAGTGAAATTAACAACTTTTCGTTACTATCAATCAATATCGTATTTACTGTAACCGGGATAGTTTTATCTTTGTTGTCAGACTGACTCTCAGCGTTCAAAAAAACTGAAACAATTTTCGGTTTCGAATAAAAAGCACCGGTACCCATTTTCACATACTCAATATCCATATTGCATCGATGAGTTGATTCAGCGCCTAAACGGATAATGTTACTTCCTGTCATTGAAGATGTAGGTATATTTTCAAAAACAGGATATTCCATATCATCAATAAAAACATCGTATATCGAATTGTCAGGATAAAAAACAAAACGGTAAACATGCCATTCGGAAGTGTTTATCATATATTTATCTTTATCCGCATGCGTTATGCCAGCGCTACAACTTATATATCCGTCATCTTCATTTCCATATTTAAGATGAATAGCTAAATTTTTATTATTAAACCGGGCAGATAGCTGATTCGATTCAAAAGCATTCTGCACATCGGGATAGATTGTTTTATTCAATGGTTTCACACGCGCTTTTACCGCAAAAGAATAAGCAGTGTTCGGCGATAATGTAAGCGCCGGAGGTATCAGGAACGCATAATTATTACTTGTAGCAGTACTTGTCTTGGTAATATTAACATAACCGTTTTCTTGCGTAATGAGTATACCCGAACCTGCTTTGGAACTTGTCCATGCTTTGTTTGTAGCGATGCCTTCATTCACATTCCAGGCCGACATCGATTTATCCAGAATATCCCACGTTTGGGCACTGATCAGATGGATGGCAGCAAGAAAGAAAGCCGCAAAAATACATATTTTTCTCATAATTTATTTCTTTAATTATAAATTGTGCGAGTTCGAGGGGGTTGCTTCGACGGTTACACCGTCTCGCAATGACGTGGCTCGTCGCATTTATATATTATACCCGTCGCCCAAGCTTTGCACAATCAACGTCGTATTGCAGCGACGGGTGCTGATATCCCCAGAACCCGTCGCTGCAAACACTTATTAAGTTAGCTAAACCAACTGCGACGAAATAATACGCTCAACAAACGCTCAGTCATTGCGAGGAGTGCGCAGCACGACGAAGCAACCCCCTGATCAATCGCACTTAGTTATTTGCCCGTCATTGCGAGGAGCGTAGCGACAAAGCAACCCCCTCGCCCCGCACTCACTACTTCACAATAATCTTAAACTCTTTCGCTGTTTTATCACTTAAAACAGCTCTCAACACATACATTCCCGCAACTGCCGGCGCTTGCACACTGATCATAGTTCCCGATGTAGCCGTACGGTATACTTCTTTCCCTGTAAGGTTATAAAGCACCACTTCAGATAAAGAGTCATCCGTTTTAATTGTTTTCACTGATAGAGCCTGTCCTGCATTCAGCATATTAGGGAAAACCGAGATTTCGTTACCGGTTACTTCTTTCGATAATTCTACCGATGTAAGCTGAGAATATAAATCACCGGTAGCCATCTGCACATATTCAATATCCATATTACAACGATGATAAGACTCTGTTCCGAAATAAATACCGTTGGCATCGCCTTTTGACGTGGTGACAGCATTCGTGAACACGGGATTTTTCAAATCATTGACATAAACATCATAAGAAGCAGCATCGGCATGGAAAACAAAACGGTAACGTTGCCATTCCGATGTATTTAAGATGTAAGGATCAGCACCAACTTCCGTTAAGCTGATAGATCCGGTTGACGCATCACCATATCTAATGTACAGAGGTGCATTTTTACCATTCAATCTAACGGCCATCTGATTAGACTCATATGCACTTTCAGTATCAGGGAAGCTAACCTTATCAATCGCATTGATCCGGACCTTAACTTCTACAGAATAAGGGGTAGAAGGCTCCAAACTTAATTCCGACGATTTCATAAACGCATAACAGTAGGTGGCAGCAGTATTTGTTTTTGTTATGTTTACATAGTTGCTCTGCTGAGTTACCACTACACCCGAAGCCACATTTTGTATGATCGACCAGGCTCTGTTGGTGTAGCTTCCATCATTCACATCCCATGCTGTCATTGGTTTTTCAATTATATCCCATTGTGAAACCGGATCTATATAATACGTAGTGGTTTTCGGATCAACATCAATTGTTCCAATCTGATTGTTTAATGCAGCGACTTTTACAAGATATTGCCCTGCAACAATATTGGATGGAATTTCAATATTGGCAGTAGCCACATTGCTGGCTACAACACCACTTACTGAAGATACAATTACATCACCAACTCCATCAACAAGCGAGAAATACAGCTCTTCTCCGTCGGAAATTGCTTTTGTATTGGCAGTAACCGAAACAGTTGATGAATTGCCGGTCATATGATGTTCGCGCGACAAAGCAACAGAAGCAATATTTGGTTTTGAAAAGAAATCGCCGGTTCCCATTTTTACGTATTCGATATCCATGTTACAACGATGGGTTGATTCAGCGCCGAAATAAACACCGTTTTGGTCACCGGTGCTGACTATCGCTATATTCTCAAAAACAGGCTCTTCAATACCGGCAACATAAACATCATATTTAGTATGATCGGTATTGAGCACAATACGATAAATCTGCCAGTCGGAGGTATTGATTTGATATGCGTTTTGGGCACCGGAAACAGTGCTGACAGAGCCACCAGTCACGCCATCTCCATATCTGAGATAAATAGGGGTGGCAATTTTTAACCCTCCCATGCGAAGTGCGATCTGATTGGCTTCATAGGTAGATCCATCCGGGTATAATACTTTGTCTATTGGGTTTACACGCACCTTGACTTCAATACTATAGGCCAAACCATTCGTTATTTGAGCAATTGCGGTTGCAGGTCGTAACCAGGAATATTTACCAACCGTCTTGGTAAAACTTACATAACCGGTTTGCTGTGTTATTACTGCATTCGAACCAGTCCCCTTGACTACCGCCCAGGCCTGATTGGTTGGTAAGCCTTCGTTTTGATTGTATGCACCCATTGTTTTATCCAATACATCCCATGTCTGAGCAAACAAAAAGCTGCTCCCGAAAAGGATTAACGCGAGAAGAAAAGCTGATTTTTTCATAAGTAGAAATTTTTTAGTTGTTTTCATATTCGTTTGAAATAAGATTATTTTCAATGCAGATTTACTTTACAATTATTTTCGATGTTTTCACCAAATGCTCGCTGGTAGTTATTTTCACGAAATAAAATCCAGGTACAACCGGTGCATAAACCTTACCTGAAGAAGCATTGATGTTTGAATGTGACATCCTGTTTCCCGACAGGTCAATGATTTCTACAGATAATTTGTCGGCATTTTCTGCCTTTACAGTAAATTTCTCACCTCTTCCGATTGTCGAAGGATAGGTCAATACCCCTTCCGATTCGGGAAAAAAAAATGAATTGACGACTTCCTCTTTTGCATAGCCGATATTCGCTCCCAGTCGGCCTCCCGCTTCAAAGAACATGTACCATTTGCCTTCGTCGTCCAGAATAAAGTCAGGGGCTGCAGGCCGTGTTGGTGTCGGCACTCCGTCTCTGTTGAAAAGCACTTCGGTTGATTTCAGGTATTCACCCCAGTGAATTTCCATATCGAAACTTTCCCCTACTTCCACCACCATCAGATTATCGGCATTACCGTGGCAAAATACAAAGTAGCGTCCGTTCTTTTCCATCAGGAAAGGTCCGGAGATATTATTGCCGTAGGCGCCTGTTCCTCCTCCATCATAGCTTGGCTTTCTGTCTGTTCCTGGCACTTTTTTGTAATCCAGATCAGGCGAGATCAGGGCTTTTGGCACCGGAGTCCAGTTGATGCCATCCACCGAGTGAGCCCAGTAGATTCTGCGGATCTGATTTTCCTGATTCATCAGCAACATCACATATTTATTGCCCAGACCGGGAATCTCATGTTCGAATGTTTTGGCATAACTTGCCTCTGCGCCAATCGGGCTGAATTGATGAGAAACCAGGATACTGGCGCCAAATGTCCAGTCGACCAGATTCTCACTTGTAGCGTAATGGGTAGTTGAATTGGGTCCGTGGAAATACATGATATATTTGTTTTGGACATCATTCCATACTATCTGACATCCGGAGATATGTCTCTCAGCCCCGTTTTTAATAATATCACTCTGTGTCGAAGCCCAGGCAAAATCCATTACCGTGCCGGGAGTCATCCCTGTCGAACCGCTGTATTCTGTCCATGGACCGTCGAGTGTAGGAGCTGTGGAAAGGAATATGCCACCCGGGTTTTCGTGAGGAGCATAAAAAAGATAATAACGATCGATTGGACTTTGTCCGTTCCTGAATTTTCCATCAACAGTATATTTCTTAGTATCGAGAATGGACGGAAAAATGAATTCTTTGGATGGCCCGGCATAGATATAATCATCAATCTCCTTTACAAAACCAATTGGTTTAACCTGCGGAAGTATTTTGGTATCAAGGGGCGACAAGTCTGTCACCACATATTGCATATCTTTAGGTACCACAGTTTCACCCCCTATTTTATCATCAGGAGCCGCCAACTTTACGACATATTTTCCGAGAGGAACCGTTGCCGGGATTGTCAGACTGACAGTTCCAAGGTTATCGTTTACGGTCATCTCTACGGGAGCAGTTAGCTCTGCATTATTTTCGCTCCTAAGCGAAACCAGCAGTTTCTCCCCATCATTAAAGAAAGCAGTTTTAGCAGTCACCTGAATAGTACGGGCGTTGTTGGCAACATGACTATCGGACGATAATCCGGCAGAGATAATTTTGGGTCTGCTTCCCCAAACAAGGTCTCCTGTGCCCATTCTCACATATTCAACATCCATATTGCAACGCTGCCACGATTCACCTCCAATTTTTGCCATGTTGGAAGCGGTTTTATTAAATAAGGGGATGTTTTCGAAAATGAGTTCGCCATCCACATAAATATCAAATTTGGTATTATCAGCATTGTAAATCAGCTTATAAACATGCCACTCAGCGGTATTCATTATATATCTTCCAGTAATACCCGGACTTACCCCCGTTCCGTCGACAACAGGCGAAGCAACATATCCCGTATTATCATCTCCGTAAATAAGATATACCGACATATGCTTGTTATTCAATATGAATCCTAACTGGTTGGCTTCGTAGCCACCGGCTTCCGTTGAAGTGGGTTTCATGGTATCCGGAAATTCATTTTTGTCAATGGCTTTTGCACGTGCTTTTATTTCACAGGTATAAGCGGTATTAGCGGAAACCGTTACATTCGGTGAAACCAGGAAACCATACACTCCGCTTCCGAAGGCGGCAGTTTTATTGATATTGACATATCCGGTTTGCTGCGTAACAAAACTGACGGGAACTCCCCCGCCTTTTTCCATTGACCAGGCAGGGGAAGCGTTCCATTCCCTTACCGAGAAATCCCTGTTAAGCACATCCCAGGTTTGCGCCAGTACCGGGTCAATAATCTCATAAAAAGCAGTCTTCGGAGTTACCTCCTTACCTTCTATTTGTCCACTGACAGCAGCCTTTACAGCATATTGTCCCACAGCAATATTGGACGGGATAACCAGATTGGTTGTCGCCACATTATTAGATACCATGGCTTCAACAGGAGCTACTATGACATTACTATTTCCATCGACAAGAGAAAATAATATTGTACTGCCATTATTAATTAAAGAAGTAGCAGCAGTTACCGTTACCGTCGCCTCGTTACCACCAGCATGATTATCCTGAGATAAAGTCAGGGAAGAAATCCGTGGTGTAGAGAAGAAATCGCCCGTTCCCATTTTCACGTATTCGATGTCCATGTTACAACGATGAGGAGATTCAGCACCAAAATAGATTCCGTTCTGGTCACCCGTGGTAGTTACCGGAACATTTACGAAAAGGGGGTTTTCTTCTCCCGCCAGATAAATATCATATTTTGTATGGTCGGCATGGAAAACCATGCGATAAACCTGCCATACCGAGGTGTTTACCCTGATGGCATCATTAGCTCCGGATACTGAACTAACAGAACCTCCCGTCACTCCATCGCCGTAACGGAGATAGAAGCGGGCAGCCGTATTTTTGCTTCCCAGTCGCAGGGAGATCTGATTGGCTTCGTAATTCGATGCATTATCAGCGATACCGATGGGATTCACCCGCACCTTCACTTCAATGCTGTAGGGGGTACCGGATGTTACGTTGGCAAGCGCCGTTGCAGGTCTCAACCACGCCCACCGTGCGGTTGAACCGGCATTGGTTTTGGTAAAATTCACATAGCCGGTTTGCTGCGCTACGGAGCTGCCTGCCGAGCCACCCTGAGCTACGGCCCAGGCCTGATTGGTGGAGGCTCCTTCGTTTTGATTGTAAGCCGCCATAGATTTATCAAGGATGTCCCACGTCTGGGCAACCAAAAAATTACCTGCAAACAGGACGAATGCGAGAAGTAAATGTGTTTTTCTCATAAAAAGTAGAATTAGAAATTGATTTAATATTTTAATTTATAATAGCTTTGAGCACTCCGGCGTTTTTTGTTTTTATAATGTAAACTCCCGGGAGCAACTCGGGTATTGTTTCAGAAGTATTATTTACATCAGCAGTTTTCACTCCGTTTACATTGTATAATGTGTAGCTATCGACTCCCATTACTGTTAAACTCCGGTTGTTCACCACATAGTTAACCCGTGTATTATTCGTTACGGGAACATCATTGGCAGATGCCATTTTCGTCAGGCGGAAATAATCGATTCTGAACATGGGTGATTTCTGGGTCGAAACATCCCCATCGCTCTCCATATTACTCGTACGTATGCCTATTTTCAAGGAATCACCCTCAAGGAGGGTGACATATACAGTCATCTCTCTGAGAACGACATCCGAAAACTCGACATGTCCTGCAAAACTATATTGCTCACCTGCAACAAGATTTTTTTCATATTTATACGGATTTCCGAAGTATTGCACCACGTTGTTGGCAAACAGGCGCTGATTGTTTCTCCGATCGTTCTTACCTACTGCAAGCAGACATTGCACCTTATATGTACCAGCGGTGAGTTGGCTTTTATCAATTGTTTGCGAGAATTCAAACTCGGTATAAGCTGATCTGTTACCTCCAATCCAGGCTGTCCAGTTTCCGTGTTTATTCGGAGCATCTCCATTAATTCCCTGCGAAGTACTGCTCCCCAGGAGCGATTGATTATGTGTCCAACCATAAAACTGTTTTGCTGCACACGAAGATTTTGAAAGCCTCCAGCAGGGTATCCCCGAAGTATCCCAGCCATTAATACCCGGTCCTACCTGCACGGGCTGGCAATCAGCATCCGGAGCCAGGTCAAAATCATTATTGACTATCAGATGGGTAAGATTCTCATCGCTCCCGGTCACAAAGTTTACTGTATAGGTAATTGATGTAACACCATCAGGAGCATTTACATTTATTACCGATGTTCCTGAACCGGTATCCAGATTAACCACTTCAGCCCCCGAACTTATGGTAGCTCTGTAAGAAGGAATCAGATTCGGGATGAGTTGATTGATGCCTGCCGGGACACTACAGGTATAACTTGTAATTGCAGGATCAAAAGCAGGACTTAATGACCCGTAATCGTAGGAAAGCGATTTTAATGTGGGGTTTGTGTTCGTTTCAGCATCGTACAAAGCCAGTGCACACCAAAGCAAAGCCGCTTGTCCGTGCAGGTCTCCCACAGGGCGATTCCGACTCATATAATACTCTTTCGTATACCCTACATTGGTGCCTATGCAAACCTCCGTCAAAGCCCAGTCATCATTCAGATAGGTAACCAGCGCCAACCAGGCTTTCCTCACAACCGGAGCATATTCTTCCACATCAAGCCATCCGTTTTTCACCCCCATAATCATGGCATAGGTAAACATGGCCGAACCCGATGTTTCGGTCCAGGCATCTTCCTGGTCGATTAACTGTCGCCATAAGCCCTTATCATTACGATAAGATTTCAGTGTGGCCATCATCTTTTGATAGGCCTGAAGAATCTTAGGTCTGTCGGGATTATTTTCCGGCAGATAGGTCAATAAATCGGCCATTCCTACTGCCATCCAGCCGTTTCCGCGGCTCCAGAAGAATGGAGCTATAGGATTGTGATAAAACAATCCGTTTGGACGTTGCAACGAATCCAGGTAAACAGTCATTTCATGAGCAGCACGTTGGATGTATTTCGGATCTTTGGTAGCCAGATAAGCCTGACTCTGAATGGCGGTAATCATAAACATATCGTCGATCCAGAAACGGGTTTGCCACGATAATCCGGCGGCAGCAAGCGCATTGTATTTCTCAGCATTGGAGGGTGACGGATTGGAGGGTAATGTCCACTGACGATCGGCAAAATCGACTCCTATATTATAATAGGCTTGTTTGTCGGTTTGAAGATATAGTTGCAGCGGAATAATGCCGAACACAGTATTATCCACATGATTAGGAGTTTGCATGGCTCCGCTGTTTTCACCCAGTATCGGGATAAATCGGTTTTCTAATTGCTGAAGCATCTCTCCATCACGGGTTACATTCGCGAACCGCAATGCCCCGAACCAGGTGCACACCTCGGGATACTTCACAGGAGTGGTGCTTTGAGTTGAGGAAAGATATCGCTGTGTCAGTTTTGATCCGATAAATCCGGGATCACTTCCCCCGGGGAAACTTTTAAATTCACCGGGAAGTTGAGCCTTTAACGAAACACCAATTATCATCAGCACATATAAAAATGATTTCTTCATTCTTGTGATTATTTTTTAAGGTTAAATACAGATTATTCGCTTTTAGATTCAGATGAGCGTATATTTCATAAGGTCCGGGAACGCATTAGCTCTCTTTTGGTCGTTTTCCCATCACTTACAATTGGTTTTCCTGACAAAAAGCTCCAGCGTTTGGCAGTATTTTCATCCAACACTTTATCGAGCCTCGCATCCCAATCGGGGAAAAAACCACGCAATGCCAGTCGTTGCACCAATGCAAAATCAGGATCATCGTTTTTCAGATCCCGGTAATATATTAATGTTGCTCCATGTTGAAGTAATTTCTCCTGAAGTTGACCAATCGGGATATCCCGAACATTTTTCGACTCATTGACAACAAGCGCTGCGGCTGTACCCGCAGCTTCACCCAGCGCCATCCAGCAAGGCTCCATGCGTATAGTCGAAAAACCGACATGACTACCCGACACTGCTACCGGGAACAGCAGGTTCTCCACCCGCTTCGGCACCATCACTTCGTAAGGCACCATATATACTGCTGTAGGATAGCTGAAGAAGCCGTCTAAATGCACCCTTCCGGGTTCGCGTTTCAGTACCGCGTGGGAATCGAGCGCATAATGACTTGCCGTTACAGAGGTTTTGTGATGAGGAGGACGCCCTCCTTCATGTTGGGGCAAAGCATCGCCGGCCTTAAAGAAATACATTCCTTCGAGGCGCCTGCCCTCCCTCACATACACCTGGCGCGGGAATCCATTGTTGTCGCGGTATTCATCCGCGGCAAAGCCCCATTGTCGACAAGCCTGGCGAAAGTGTTCCGGCAAAGCTTCATCATTTTGAGCAAACCATAGCAAACCCAAAGTATAATCGCGTAACCGCTCCGCGTAACGGTCGCGCCACTCCCAACCCGATGTTGGCCACGGCCAGTTTTCCTCCGGCAGGTCGGTTGATATCAGTGCTAAATGCTGATTATTGGCATCCGTTTTGGCATTTGGCAATCGTGTCATACTCGTCAGCTTTGCCATTCCCCACACATCACCGGGGACAGAAGTAGACTTTCCGGCCATAATTCGCCGCCTGTTTTCGGCAATCAGAGATGTATCCACACTCTGAAAGCGAATATCTGTAGTGCGACCATCCAGTACATCGTCGATCAGGGATACAAACTCAGCTCTGTTATAATTGTCCGGTTTGGGGATATCCCTGCGATTGAGGGGGTTATTTGTCAGACACAACCTGTAGTTATAGGCCTGAACAGCATTATCTCCCTGATAGGTCGTACCTTCAGCATCAGGCCCGTGTTTCCACCAACGGTATATTTTCCCGGCACAGGGTTCACCATATTCACCGGCACCTTCACGACCTAATTTATACGGGACACCCGCAGCAGCACCCAGATCGCCTTCATAAGTGGCATCAACAAACATTTTTCCGGTGTAATACTCTTCCAGGCCTGTTGCCCGATTGAGTACCCGTATCGAAGTGATTTTCTCCCCTTTTTTGATGACATACTGCGGCTGTGCATCAAATTGCCGGAGTAACAAAACCTCTATTTTCCCGGGGCCGGTCCTGCTAATCATCGTTTCAAAAGTTATGGCTGCCACCGATGGTTCAAAGTGATAACCATCGCTGCAATCGCGGAGCTGAGCCGATTTATCGCCGTACTTCTGCCTGTAATACTCCCTGTTCAGGGCAACAAACTCTCCAAACAATCCGGTGGTAGCTCCACGTGTAGCAATATCGGTCGCCCCCAGACCATTCACGGGAAGTCCGCCTATATGCTCCGAACGTTCAAGAATTACACTATTCATCCCTTCACGGGCTGCCGCGATAGCTGTCGTAATTCCCGCAGGAGTACCCCCCACGATAACAACATCATAATCCCCTGCATGCAGAATTCCTGCAAAAAATGAGATAAACAATAATATGTATATTCCTGATTTCATACTTAATACTCAGGCTACAAAATTAAACTATCTATATTTAAAGACTGTTCTCATTGTCGCCAATTGTATTCTCATGCCTGCCAATTGCAACTCATACACTGCTACCCGTGTTACAAATACACAATTATATACAGGTATGACAACCAATCAACAGCAAAGAATCCTGTATAAATCAGGATTCTACAACTGTGCACATAAGTTGGTACGTTTTGTGGAATACAACCGGACCCTGATACAACATTTCATCACCATCTCATCACCACTTTTTTAAATTACAATAAATCATCTTATGTCTCATATAAGACATGTAAATAATGTTTTACTTTTGCCTCCGAAATCTTTTCTTAATTTGTTTAAAAATGTTTACCAAATGAAATCCTTTATCATGAAGAAGGTTGTTTGCATTGGAGATGACCTAAGATTAATTCAGTTAGTTACAAATTATTTTTCAGATAATCACATCCGTGTAATAGTCGAACAGGAAAAACTACAAGCAGAACATATTCTTTCATTAGAGTCTGATGTATTGTTGGTTGATTTATCACCTTCGAATGTAAGGGACAATTACGCGTTGGCTAAGCAAATCAGGGAAATATCCGACCTCCCCATATTATTTACCAGTTCCGGGAAAAACGAAGATACCGTCTCAAAAGCTATCAACTTTCGCTATGCCGATTACATGCGCAAGCCTTTAGATTTGCATGAGATGGCGGAGCGAATGAACAGGCTTATAACCTTCACGTCAAACTTTAGCAACATGAATAAGCTCAAATTCGGTGAGGCCACCCTGTTGTTATGCGAACAAGCTATTGAATACGAGGCCATACGTATTCATTTATCCCGCATGGAGACCAAAATTCTGTACAAACTTTACCAATACCGGAATGAGTATATCGACAAAAGCAACCTGGTTTGTAAAGTTTGGGAAACAACCGATTACAATCTCCGGAAAGGTACATTGGAAAGTATTTTGTGGAAAATACGCAAGAAAATATATTGCCTGAACGGCATCAGAATCGACACCGGAGTCAGCGCAAAAATCAGACTCATTGTTCCGGAATAAATAATATCTCAACAACTATAACCCGGAACGTGGCAACACGTTCTTATTTACTAACCCGCCCCGAATATACATATAGAAAAGGGCATAAATATTAATATCTTATGAGCAATTTATTGAAAGTATGGTTAAGAAAAAACAACCTGACCGAAGACCCAACAGATTACATGGCAGTAGTTTCTGGCATGGGGAGCAAGAATCTGAATGACATTATTAATGAAATCATGAAGGATGGAACTGAAAACGACAGGTCAACAATCATGGGAATTGTCACCCGGTTCCAGCAAAAAGCGATAGAAATGGTATTGTCGGGACACAGTGTAAATACTGGTATGATTTACATGCGACCGGTTATCAAAGGCTCATTCAGGGGGAAAATCTGGAACCCGGAACAACATTCAATTTATGTTGCAATTAATCAGGGGATGCAATTACGACAGGAGATTAGTGAAACCAGGGTGGATTTCCTTGCAGAAGAACCCGACTCAATGGAAATTAACAGCATAACCAATAAGGTAACTGGTGCTACAGACGGGACACTTACGAAAGGAAGAACAGCTGAATTAAAAGGAACTACGATAAAAATTGAAGGGATTGATCCTGCTTGTGGAATTAGTTTCAAAAATACAACAACCGGTGACATTATCAAGCTACCTGCCGATGCAATCGTGATCAACGAACCATCACGGTTGTTAATTGAACTACCGGTTGATATTGAAAGTGGGGAGTATGAGTTGATTTTAACAAGTCAGTTTACCAAATCCAATATCTTATTAAAATCTCCCCGTTCAACCAGTTTCTCTGTTCCCGTAATTATATCATAAATAAAACACATGCATCAAAATGTGTAGAATTATGATAATCAAAACGTATGGTGAATCACCATACGATAATATGGTACTGATTCTTATTACCGTGTGGTACTTCACCACATTACTATATGGTACTCCAACGCATTACCGTATGGTAAGGTACCATATTATAATGAGATTTGATACCATACTGAAAACGCAAAATATGCTTTTCATTCATAATATTTTCATTCAGTTCTGATTGATTATGTAATTCCTGTAAACAACCATGGGACAACTATAAAAGTTGTCCCATGGTTTAATTTAATCACAATGAAATCCAAAATATCCGCAGTCTCTAAACAACAACGATACAAAATCTTCTTTTTCATTGCCGGCATGATTCTATCCGCCATCATCACCAATGTAATTGATCGTTTTTTTCCACCCGAACCGGTGGTGGTGCATACGGTCATTGATTCAGTAAAAATTGTGCATGAATTTAAGCACAGAAGAGCTCATACAAATGCTGATGTTCGCTCGCGATGAGGGGACAATAACTTTGTGCGGGTTTTTTAGGGGGTTGCTTCGCTGCGCTCCAATGACGGGGCTGCCAAAGGCAGCGAAGTTTAGTAACCAGTCAACTTGCTGTTTGACGCTGGAGGAGATGTAGAAAACAGTTTATTTGTACTGGTTGTAATCAAAATCCTTAAAATCAAAACAATCTACACTACTCAAAAGCGGATGATTCATATCCTTCTCTGACAATTTAATTCTGTCAGTCGGCATTTTCCAATCAATTTTCAGAGAAGGGTCATTCCAGGATATACCTCCATCCAGTGATGGAGCATAGTAATTATCACATTTATATGCAAACACAGCATATTGACTCAGAACAACAAAACCATGTGCAAAACCCTTAGGGATCCACAATTGTCGCTTATTTTCTTCATTTAAGTTTACAGAGACATGTTCTCCAAATGTAGGAGAACCTATGCGAATATCAACTGCAACATCCAACACCTCGCCCTGTATACAAGTTACTAATTTAGACTGTGTGGCAGGTGGGCGCTGAAAATGGAGTCCTCTTAATACACCGTTGGATGATTTTGACTGATTTTCCTGTACAAAGTGGACATCACCTACATTATCCTTAAAAACATCATAACGAAAGGACTCAAAGAAATATCCACGATCATCGCCAAATATTTTAGGTTCAAAAATATACACGTCGGGGATGTTGGTTTTAATAACTTTCACGCTATTTAATTATTTGAATGATAAATACAAATTTATATTTGTACTACAGGTACTTTCTCCCAATTAATTTGCGTAACCGCCGTTTTGACATCTACAAACTCAAAATCAGTGAGCCAGTTATCCAACTTTTTCTTTGCACCACTCAAACCTACATATGCTTTCCACCTCCTCATCATCGGAAGCTCATTAATCATAGGTTGTGACGCATCAAAATCACGGGGATGTAAATAACTCATCACATAACCTGATTGGGCTGTCCATCGTTTAATCAGTTTATATGAAAACAACCTGAAATATCCTCCACCACTGAAAATAACAGGAACTCCCAACACGTTATGATAATTAATGGGTAGTTCCTTCAATTCAATGCCATTGTATTTCAACAAGGAAGGAACAGGCTCTTTATAAGTTGGTAATCCACCATGTGCCCGCGGAGCTGGAAATACCGAGCTATCTACTTCGATTCCGTTTTTCACCAACACCTCAAATGCCCATTTATTATCTTCCCGAATTGAAAAACCCGGAGCACGGAAGTATTTTACCTTTTGCCCGGTGATATCCTCCAGTGTTTTCACCGACAATTCAACATCTTTGTTGAATTCCTTGGGCGATTGTTCATATACCAGTTGATGCATGCGGGTATGTGTCCCAACCTCATATCCCCTGTTTACAATATCTCTGATGACTTCCGGATAAGTCTCGGCGATCCATCCCAAACAAAAGAAAGTTGCCTTTTGGTTGTGCTTTTCAAGCATCGCGAAAATCCGTTCCATGTTTTCATGGATACGGGAGTCATAGTTTTTCCACTCGTTTACTGTTTTGGTGGATTCATTGTCTAAGAGGTGAAACCACTCTTCTATGTCGAAAGTTAGTATATTCATTTTTTGGGGCTTATTTCTTTAACTACCTTGGCTGGACGACCCGTTGCAATCGTCCATGCCGGAATATCTTTCGTAACAAGGGAACCAGCTCCTACAATCGCCCCTTCTCCTATCGTAACACCCGGCATTATCATCGAGTTCATACCAATCAGGCATCCTTTCTTTAGTACTATCTTATGCTTGTTATAACTTAATTTAGCATAATCATCACCAATATGATACTCACTCAAATCTCTTTGATGACAAAGCAGCAAACAGCGATTGGCAATATGCACATGATCTTCCATTTCTATTAAATGCGTATTTGTCATATCCACCCAGACTTCATACCCAATGAAGCAGTCTTTGCCTACTTTCGCGCCCATCCAACGCCACAGTACAGGTCGTATTTTCCGATAATTCAGGGGACTAAGCAAAACAGAATACATACAATATTTCAATAAATAGGCGTTGCGAATGTGCTTTAAACCTGAAGTTAGCATATTCCACAAACTTATCTGTCCATATTCTTCTTCTGAAAAATTTAGTCCCAACAATTTCAGGAAACGATAGGTAAAACTAAGTCTTTTCATTGAATTATATTTATAAATCTATACAAGCTGAGTGTCCTCCGGTTTCTTTCAGTGCCCTGCCGGAAAAATAAATTTTATTTGTTGCTTTAGTCTGATAACCCGGAAATTCAATACTACCAAACTGAAACACATATGGTAATGCATCTTTCTGATCTGAATATATATCTTTCCATTCGAGACCATTCTGACTGACCCACAAGTGTGACTCCTTACAAGTATTCACCTTTGATCTCTCAACTGTGGTAGAGAAGAAAGACAGTTCACCAACCTGTCCACCTTTTATGACCGAACCTTGTAGTTTTTCTATTAGCTTCGTTTCAAAAGAATCTCGTTTAAAAATCCTCAGTTCATTTTCGATTAACGGAGAATCCGTTGCGTAAACGATGAAATCTTTATAGAAATATAGCTTGCAGGCTCTGTATTCCTGTCCTCCTCTGAAAACTATATTAAAACTATTAAATTTATCTTCTGTACAACCAATCATACATTCACCATCATCATCTCCTGTCAAAACCCAGATATTGTTCGTAAACGG
Organism: Paludibacter sp.; assembly: GCA_034928085.1. Classification (GTDB taxonomy): domain Bacteria; phylum Bacteroidota; class Bacteroidia; order Bacteroidales; family Paludibacteraceae; genus Paludibacter. The sequence goes on along the minus strand of JAYFPG010000022.1, from coordinate 257,578 downwards.
ATCATGTTGAACAGCATGAATATGACGAATATCTCCTGCTTTAAAGGTGTATTTTACGTTCCAGCTCCTACCTCTGTCTGTTGAATAATAAATAAAGACATCTTCTCTATCCGGGTTTTGAAAATATTCTCCAAAATACAAGTGCTCATTTTCGTCAATGCAGATATTCAATGGTCTTGAACCTCTCATGACTTTAAAGCAGGATGTAAAAGTTAGATCTTTTTTTCTTTTCCTGAAAATAGCCTTTTTCCCAATACACAATTGTGTCCCATCTGACAAAGTGTAAAAATAGGTAATCTCTGCTCTGAAAAATCTTCTTAAATAACTTACTTTTGATAAGAAAGGAATTATCCTGTCATCAACCTTCGCGTAAAATTTCCATTTCTTTTTCTCAAATGAGTATTTATAAAACGTGTATCCTTTAACACCCAACAGATGACGATCTGAAACTTCAACAATCTTTATATTTTTAAATAATTTCATTCAGACTTTATCAAATAGGATATTGATTAAATTATTGATTCCTGTATCTTTCATAAAGTATTGTTCATAATAGGTCCTTCCATTTTGCCCTTTCTTTGAAAAATCAGCTTTCGAAGTTAACACCTTAGTCCTGATAATCTCTTCCAGCGCTTTAGGGTTCTCTGCTTCAACACAGTAACCACAATCGGCCTCGGCTATAATCTCAGCTGCACCACCATCTATCATTCCCAATATTGGCTTCCCGGATGCCATATACGACTGCATCCGACTCGGAACAACTGCGCGTAAATGGGGGAACTCAGCTCTTAAAGTAATAAGCAAAGCGTCAGCTGCATCAAAGAAAGCAGACATATAGTCGAATGGGTACCTGCCAAGCGCAAATACCGTATTTTGAAGCTTATTATCCTCAATATATTTATCCAACCATTCTTTACGGCTTCCATCTCCAACAAACACCCACTTCACATCATCAACATCTTTTAAGTTTACTGCAACATGCATTACTGAATCTATAGTTTGTGCTGTTCCCAGATTACCAGCCATCATGATAACGAAACCTTCAGGCATGGTTGGAATCTGTTTCTTTTCCATTTCCAAAATGTCATCACACCAATTGGGCAAGTAAACAATCTTCTCGTTAAAGTTGCCTTTTAAACAGATAAGTTCAGAAAATTGTTTAGAACTGATCATAATTCTTGCTGATTTTCTGTAAACCAGTTTTACAAACCGATCAACAATATTCAACAATGTCTCATTTTTAATACCGCCACCGGATTTCATCGCATCCGGCCATAAATCCTGCACCCATATATAAATTGGCGTACCCTTTAATTTATTAATTACCAGTGCAGGCAATGCTTGTGTTATTGGGGATGTTTCAAACACAATGATTTTATCATATTTCTTAAACAAGCACAATACCAATGCCCATAATGAGGCAAAAAACGCGTATGTCAGATAATTTAATGACAAGCTAATTCCACTTGCTTTTTTCCCTCTGGGTGTCTGAAATGCCCGGTAAACACGCACGCCATTAATCAGTTGAATTCTTTTGCTAAAAATCCCATATCCTTTATAGTATTCACCTGCCGGATAGTTGGGGATACTTACCAACGCATCAACTTCATAACCTTTCTTTACCAGTTCAAAAGCAATGTCATTACTTTTGAAACTTTCGGGATAGAAGTACTGAGTAACAAGAAGTATACGTTTTTTCATCAAACAATATTTTTCTGCCACACTTTTCTGTTAATAATATCGGTATAACTTTGTATAATCTTTACAACCTTTACCGAAACATTGTCATCCTCATAATCAGGAACACTAACATAACCTTCGTTATTGGAATGCATTGACACCGCTAATTCAACCGACTGTAATATTGAAATTTCAGAAATTGAGCCTATGATAAAACCTCCTTTATCAATTGCTTCTGGTCGTTCGGTTGATGTTCGTATTGACACTGCCGGAAAATGCAAAAGGGCAGACTCTTCAGCTAATGTTCCGCTATCCGAAACCACACATAATGCATTCTTCTGTAGGTGAATATAGTCTGAAAAACCGAAGGGTTCAAGTGTTCTGACATACTTGCTAAAGCGAAAATCCCTGAGTTCGATATACTTCTTACTTCTTGGATGTACACTATAAACAACCGGAATCTTGTACTTCTCTGCAAGTGTATTGACAGCGTTCATCAACTCGAAAAAGTTTTTCTCATTGTCAATGTTTTCTTCTCTATGAGCAGATAATAAGATATACTTATGCTTCTCAAGCACCAACTGATTCAGGATAGTACTGTTATCAATTTTAAACTTATTGATACGTATCACTTCTGCCATTGGTGAGCCGGTAACATAAACCTGTTCTTTTTTGATTCCTTCTGAGAACAGGTATCTCCTCGCATGCTCAGAATAAGGCAGGTTAACATCTGAAATATGATCAACGATACGGCGATTTATTTCTTCTGGCAGATTCTCGTCAAAACAGCGATTACCTGCTTCCATATGGAAGATTGGTATTTTGAGTCTTTTAGCACTGATTGCCGACAAAGCAGAATTAGTATCACCCAATACCAATATTGCATCCGGCTTCTGTTCTACCATCAAATTATACGACCGGGCAATAATATTGCCCATGGTTTCTCCTAAATCTGTACCAACAACCCCAAGATAAAAGTCAGGTGCTCTTAAGCCTAAATCTTCAAAAAAAATCTCATTGAGTGTGTATGCATAATTCTGACCTGAGTGTACTAAAATATGTTCAAAGTACAAGTCACATTTTTTAATTACTTCTGATAATTTAATGATTTCGGGACGTGTACCGACTATCGTCATTAACCTCAACCTCTTCATGTTCAATCTATTAATAGTGTTGATAAATTTCTTTATGATCATCAACCCATGCTTTCATGTCAATCACCATTTGTTCATAGGAAGGCACAACAAAGCTAAAATCACTTCTTGTATTCCTTAAAGATTTATCCAATTTTATTGTATCATTCTTCTCAATACTCAGTTCTTCATTTCTGAAATGCTTGTTGAAAAGCTTGAGAAGATCATATTTTGATATGCTTTCATTATTTACAAGGTTATACAATCCACATAAATTCTCGACCATCGCCTGCTCCATGGCTTTAGCGAGTGTCAAGGTAGTCACACCAGTCCATATAGCCCCGGTAAAACCATTGATTGTACCTGATTGTTTCATAAACCAGTTAAAAAGTCCTATTCCTTCAGGATTCATATCCGGCCCAATAATTGAGTTTCTGAAGGTTAGATTTTTATCATCCTGTACCTCGCCTAATGCCTTCGTTCTGTCATAAAAAGTTCGTCCATCACGCAGACTATCTTCAAAATAAGGGCCTGTATTGCCCGCGAACACACAATCCGTACTCATGTGTATTAATTTGGTCTTTTCATCCCTCAATGTATCTGCTATAAAATGAGGCAAATAACTATTCAGGTATACTGCTTTTGAAGGGTTCGAATCAGCGACCTGATTCAACAGCCCTATGCAATTTATGACTGCGTCGTAGGTATCTCCTTTGATTATCTGTTTAAACTGATTTGTATCAAAAGCATCACCTACCACATTTTTGCAAAAAGGAAAAGGCACGACAGAGAATGTAGTTACATCGTGACCTTTTTCTTTGAAATATAAACTTATAGTATGTCCTGCCATACCATTTGCTCCTAAAACTAAAACTTTCATCGGTAAAGTATTTACTGGTTATTTTTTAAATCATCCTGAATAATATCCAACTTCAATAACAATGCAGTCATTTCATCAAATGTTAATCTGTTCGTGTTATGTGAATGATAATCCTGAAAAGCAGCAATTTCTTCTTTGCCCTCAACAAAATACTTATCATAATTCAGATCGCGCGAATCACAAGGAATCCTGAAATAATCTCCCATGTCTTCTGCTTTCGCCATTTCCTCCCTCGTAACGAGCGATTCATAGAGTTTTTCTCCATGTCGGGTACCAATAATTTTAATTTTTGATTCTGATTGATACAGTTTAAGAAGCGCATTTGCCAACACATCCAAGGTGGCAGCAGGCGCTTTTTGAACAAACAAATCACCGTTTCTTCCATGCATAAAAGCATATAACACCAAATCCACCGCGTCATCCAGTGTCATCATAAACCGGGTCATATTAGCATCTGTAATCGTAAGGTCAGCATTTAATTTCATTTGTTCAATCCACAATGGAATAACAGAGCCACGACTTGCCATTACATTTCCATATCGTGTACAACAGATGGTGGTAGTTGCATCAAGTCCTAACGAACGGCCTTTTGCTATAGCCACTTTCTCCATCATTGCCTTACTAATCCCCATGGCATTGATTGGATAGCAGGCTTTGTCGGTACTAAGAACGACCACATTTTTCACATTGTGCTGAATGGCTGAATCCAATACATTCTCCGTTCCAAGCACATTTGTTTTCACAGCCTCCACAGGGAAAAACTCACAAGAAGGCACCTGCTTTAATGCAGCAGCATGAAACACATAGTCGACACCCTTCATGGCTATATCGACACTTCGTTTATCCCGTACATCGCCGATGTAAAACTTTACTTTGGAATTTTGAAGTGTATGTCGCATGTCATCCTGTTTTTTTTCATCGCGACTAAAGATTCTGATTTCCTTCACATCGGAATCCAGGAATCTTTTTAATACAGCGTTTCCGAAGGAGCCTGTGCCTCCTGTTATGAGTAAAATTTTGTTGCTAAAACCTAATTTATTCATTTATAAAGGTATTTAAGAATTAATCTGTTATTATTTTTCTATATGTATTATTTAAAAAATCAAAGGTATAGGTTTTAAACTGATTTTCCCATAAAGAACGGGCATTTTTACCTTTCTCATTCATTTCATTCCTGTTTAGATTCCCAATAAGATTCTCCAGTTCAGACACAGACTCATCAATCACATAGCCCATTTCATTTTTTATAATTTTTACCGATATGCTAATTCCACGGGTTGATAGAACCGGTTTTCCCAACATCATGGCTTCATAGTATTTGTTAGGTGCCGCATAAACATGATTTGGGTTAGGTTTACAATACATTGCATATATCAGATCTGAGTTATACATGATATTCAGTCCTTTTGTATATGCTACTTTCCCATAATACCTGATATTTTCAAGTTTGTTAAGCGCCAAACAACGATTTTCCATTTTTTTATCTCCATAACCTGCAATCAATAAGTTGATGAGCCCCTTTTCTGCCACGTCTAACAATTCATCCAGAAACCGTTCAGCCCCGAGTCCTCCAACATAGGAGAAAGTGATTTTATTATTCTGAAATTTATAATCCTCCTCAACAGATAAGAAATTCTCATTCTCAAAGAATGGGATATTAGGCAACACCAATGGAGTTTTTTTCAACTTGTATGGAATTTGTTCTATTCGTTCTGGTTCACAAATAATGATTTCATCAGCGTATTTAACTGTAAGAAACTCCATAAGTTTAAAAACACCCAGAATAAGCTTATTGCTATTGTGAAAGTTTGCAGTATACCAATCAAACACATCAAAGATTACCGTAATATTCTTATTTCTGAATAATTTATACAGTATTGACGGGAAAGCCGTATCAAGATCACAGGCATGGATATCCTTAATCAGATTATTATTTTTCTTCAAATACTGATAGACAAATTTCATCCACTTTATCCTATGAATGATTGCCTTAAATCCACCCTGATTGTACAAACTTTGTAACCTGAAGAAATCAGTTTCCGGGGAAACAAGTTGTTCGTTAAGTCTATCCCACCCTAAAATCCGGTGTTTAATATCTTTTTCTTTGTAATATCTGATGTATTTTTCTACTCTGGGATCAGATACAATACTGTTGCTACGTATTAATATTACCATACTTTATTTCATCAAAACCTGAATGATTCTTTCACATGCTTTTCCATCACCATACGGGTTGACTGCTTTGCTCATTGCCTCATAGTAATTACAATTTTCATACAGATCCGTGACTTCCTTAACGATTCTATCATAAACAGTACCAACTAATTTAACGGTACCTGCTTCGAGAGCTTCAGGACGTTCAGTAGTATCGCGCATGACTAAAACCGGTTTACCTAAACCCGGAGCTTCTTCTTGTATACCACCACTATCGGTCAAAACCAGAAACGATTTTTCCATTAGGTATACAAAAGGAAGATAATCAAGTGGTTCAATAAAAAACAAATTCTGAACTGTTTGTATTTCACCAAATACCTGCATGATTGGTTTACGTACATTAGGATTCAGGTGCATAGGATACACGAAATCTACTTCAGGGTATTTCTCTGAAAGGTGTTTAATTGCTTTGCAAATAGACAAAAAACCATCTCCGAAATTTTCACGTCTGTGCCCGGTAATCAGGACCAGCTTGCGTTCCTGAACCCTTTTCACATCATAACCTGATGTCAGCAAGGTGGTATCCAGTTCACGCTTAATTGATTGATCTGATTTTATTTTTTCAATCACCATGTAAAGCGCATCTATAACCGTGTTACCGGTTACATGAATCTTCGTGTCCTCAATTCCTTCTGCTAAAAGATTTCTACGGCTTAATTCAGTAGGAGAGAAATGAAGTGAGGCCAAACGGCCGGTGAGTTGACGATTCATTTCTTCTGGCCATGGACTGTAGATATTGTGCGTTCTTAACCCAGCTTCGACATGTCCAACCTGAATTTGCTCATAGAATGCAGCCAATGCCGCAGCAGTCGAAGTAGAGGTATCCCCGTGCACAAGTACAATATCAGGCTTCACTTCTCTCAGCACATCCCGCATTCCTAACAGAACCCTCGATGTTACATCAAACAAGTCCTGCCCTTGTTGCATTATATTTAAATCGTAATCCGGTACAATATCAAATAAACGGAGAACCTGATCCAACATCTCCCGGTGTTGACCGGTTACACATACCGATATCTCAAAAACATCCTTTCTTTTCTCCAGTTCTTTAACTAATGGAGCCATTTTTATAGCTTCAGGTCTTGTCCCGAAAACAAGCATAATTTTTTTCATTGATCAAAATTTTTTTATCCAAAATGAAACCTACATTTTTTTGCCATCTTCAACTGCTCTGCAATTTACTTATTGCTCAATAGTTTTTTTTTGTGAGTTGAAGTTTATCAAAGCATTTTTTATAGCTTCTAAATACCCTCTACCAAATTTCAAGTCAGGTTCAAGGTAATTGCCTTCTGCCCATTCATTCCAGGCTTTAATAAAAACAATTTGTTTCTCTGGCTTTTTAAATTTTATAGTATCAAGAGTCTTTTCAAGCAGGTTCTGAAAATAGGCAGGTTCAGCATCCTTTAGAATTATAGCTTTTCTGCCTGCACGTGCAGTTCTATCCCAGTTTGGAAGTATAACAGGGAATGAAGTCTCATCTTTCTCATCATCTGTAATTAGATACTTTGTTGCATCTTTATATTTAATTACAATTGGATACTTCAGTACTTTAATTTGTATCCAGTACATTGCCTTTTTAAACAATGACATGGGCCTATATATATTGGAGATATTATCATTGTATACTGCATCAAACCCAATCGAAAGTAATTTCTTCTTATCTCTTGAATAGGTATCTCGTCCAACAAAATAAAAATCACCAAGTTTATATTCGTCAGCAAGTGATCTCCATGTCTTAATAAAAACCTCAATCTCGTCTGATTCTAATGGAAAATATATTAAAAACAACAATTTGTCATCAACTCTAATGTATCTTTTATCCTTAAAAGCTGGCAAGAGAGACATAAAATGATTAATATAATCTTCTTTCCCCGGGTATTTTTGTTCAATTAACAAGTCCTTAACATTACCTCTTGCATGCCAAGTTGAACCCTTCCAAGAGTGATTAGCCCATGCCAAACAAAATGGGAAATCTGGAGAACCAGAATTTACAACTTCATTGAAAGGTCGCTCTAATAGTCTTTTCCCATTTCCAAACCAATAATGCCAATAACAAAAACCTTCAATTCCGTACTCTTTTGCTAACTCAGCTTGCTCAACTCTGACTTCTGGTAGTCTTAAGTCATAAAAACCGAGCTCTGAAGGTATGATTGGCTGATAATGACCCCTAAATAAGGGTTTTGCCTTTGCTAAATTTGTCCACTCTGTAAACCCTTTTCCCCACCATTCATCATTTTCGGGAATAGGATGAAACTGTGGTAAATAAAATGCTATTAATCTTGGATTGTTTTTTTTCCCATTCTCTATTTTATAATTCATCATATCTACTAAATATTATTGCTTATAAACTTTTTCATATTTATTTCCATCAAATACAACATACAAACCTGAACTTATATTATTAACATCCTTTTTATTAAGCCTTACCCCCATAACTGTATAGATTGCTTCAATTTTCTTATAATCAATTAACTTTGATATAGCATTAAACTCTTCACCATAAAAGTCTGTAATTTCAAAATCATTATCATTAAACATTGGTAAAAGTCTTCTAGTAGCGGCATTAATCATCGAAATATCATGATTTGTTTTTAAGAACTCCCATAAACATGTTCTATTATTATAAGTTCTCAACTTTTCCACAATCTCATAGTTTTGTTCAAACCTACCAACCAAATCTAAGCTCCTTTCACCAATTACAAAAATTATAAATGGTTTTATTTCTCTGACATGAAATAATGGAGCAAACTCATCAACAAATTTTGAATCATTGGAAACAATAATACCCCTTTCTTTCAATATTGTGTAATGAGTTGTCATTTGACCAGAAAGACATACATATCCAGCTAAATAATCTGGAGATATAGCATATTTCTCCAAATACTTTTTATCCAAGGCTATCATTGCCGTCAAATATGCTCCTGCTGAATGCCCAATTAAGAATATCTTATTTTTATCTCCACCATACTTCTCAATATTATTCCATACCCACGAAACAGCTGCTGATACATCATCAATATAAGCAGGACATTTTACATCTGGCGATAATCTATAACCGACAGCTACATTTACAAAATCTTCTTCCAAATAGGAAGATATAAATTGTTTTGTTCCCGATGTCAATCCTCCACCGTGTAAATATATAATGACAGGGAATAAACTTCCGGACTTTTTATAACTTATATCAAGTTTACATTTTTCTTTTTCATAATCACTAAGATTATCATCTAGCTTATATACTATATTTTTTTCAAGAACATAGTTCTGAGTATAAACATAATGCTGAACGCTTATGATTATACATAGCAATAAAACAAATGGTTTTATTCCCATAAAGTAAGAATAATGAGCTTACATTTTATACTGATGATTCCCAAAAACGATTATTCCCTTTCTTATACATACAAAATTTATCAACATCCTCATTCCCAGGAAGAGTAAACCTATCATTTTCTGCAAAATAAGCATTCAGCATCTTCTCATTTTCCTCATTATAAACTCTTCGCAGCCCTTCCTTAATTAATTTAGCGGGAATTCCTCCAATCATTGAAAATTCAGGTACTACTTTAGTATAATCCCTATTTGTTAGGCTACCAGAAGATATTATTGTAAAATTAGGTGTAATAGTCCCTTTGTATATTCTATTTCCTTTTGTAATCCAATTATAATCTCCTAATTTGATTTGCTTTGTATTCTGCATTATTTCTCTTGATTTTATATCAATAGTAAAGTGAATATCAGAATCCATCAGAATGGCATCACCTGCAAATCGAGTATAATTCCCTATTTCAATTGAATTAACGACTGAAATAGTTACATTATCAGCAACATATACATTATTCCCTATAGTTAGATCACCATTCCTCTGAACAGAAATACTATATCCATTTAAAAAATGAGCTTTACCTTTAAATATCATTCTTCCTGATAAATGTAATTGAGAATAAGAGTTTCTATATAATGAAATCGGACATCCCAACCGAATCATCCCACTCTTGATGTTTTCACTATCAATAATCACTTTACCATTTAATGCAATAATCTTTAATTGACCAATAACATATATAGGTAGTTTTAAAGCAACCTGAAATGGGAGAAGTCTAAAGTTTACATATATAGTTTTAAAGATATTTATATAACGGAATGAAAGAAACCTCTCAATTGCAGTAAAAAAATAATTAACGACTCTACTCATATTGCTTATTTATTTTATCAATTTTACAATTTTAGCAGGAGTTCCAGCAACTACAGCAAATGCAGGCACATCTTTAGTCACTACTGAATTGGCAGCCACTATTGCTCCTGTTCCTATTGTAACACCTGCAAGAATGGTTGATTTTTCCCCAATCCAAACGTTATTTTCAATAATAACAGGACCTTTTGAGTATAATGAGCGTTTAATTGGTGGTATATCTATATCATTTGGCTGAGACTGACCATGTGAATTGTCTGTAATTAGTATTTTGCTTCCAGTTAAAACATTATCTCCTATCTTAATCATATTAATTGCAGTTATATGTGAATCATCACCTATAGAACATGACTTTCCAATAATTATTGATGGACTAAATTTTTCTTCTCCATATTTCTCCCAAGCAGTTAGTGTTACTCTTGATCCAATATATGTTTTTGAGAAAACAGATATCCTTTTACCTCCAACTAAATATAGTTGTTTTCTTATCGTAGAATCATTCGAGAAATGATTAAAATTTCTTGACATCCATGCTGTATATACTTTTGAATACAAATCATCAAGCTTACGTTTTAACTCATATGAATATAGGATTCCAATTAACCGTGTTATGTTCCATGTAAAGTATAGTATAATCTTTTTAAATTTCATATCAAGAAAATTTGTTAGTTAAATGAAATAAAACCGTCTTAATAAAATACTTCGCACTAGCTTTAGGAAAATACAAGAAAGCCTTCAATTTATAGTTTTTAAAAAGCAACACACCTAGATCAGTTGTTGTTAAATTATTTAATTTCAAATAATGTTCAAACCTTTTTTCATAATTTACAGCAGATAGCTGAAAATCAACAAATTTTTCACCATTCAGAAAACTGTATAAATCTGCATTAAAAACATCTGCAGACCTCAATTTGTTTTTAAGCAGCTTCCCTTTATCTTCCCTGTATTTTTTGTTACTGATTAGCTTCTCAATTTCATCATAATATGCATCAATATTATCATAAGATATGGTTACATCATGCGTTTGAGAATTAAATATAACTTCCTCTAATTTATTTGAAGTTGCATTACCATCCACTAAAGCTACAACCGGTTTCGAATGATACACTGCCATCTGTGTCATCAATCCACCACCAACAGGATATGTTCCAAGATATATATCGCAGCGCATAAAAACCTGGTTGATATCCTTACGTTCACCAAGTAAAATAAATCGACTGCCCAGTTTCCGGTCGCGAATAAAATTTTCAATTGGTGCCCTGTTCTGGCCTTTACCAGCAAACAGCAATACTGCATTTGAGTTTCGTGTCAGCACTTCTTCCATCATGTTGAGGAAGCGTTTGTTGTCACCATAAATCTTTTGATAATCTCCCCCTGAGAAAAGAATTACTTTACCATTTGTTTCAGATGGAAACCCGGCAAAAGGAACTGAATCCTCTACAACCGGATAAAATGGGTTTAGCAATATTTGCTCTTTGTTGAAACCTCTCTTTTCGACGGAAATGCTTGCACCAAAATTTCTAAACTCAAAGTTATAATCAAAACATCCTGCACCCAGCCAGAACGCGTGATCAGTTAAGTTGAGATTGTAGCGTGTTATTCCCGGAAACGCGTACAATACTGTTGTACCCACAACATCCCATGGCGAGAGGTGAGCTATTATTGCTATCGGATTAAATGCGACAATCTGTTCGCAAATATAGGCTATTTTTTCCTGATGATTGCCTTCCGGGACCAAGCATAAATTTCCTTTGCTACTGGCTAACACCTCGTCATACACAGGTTGTTTTGCAGGAGACACATTTTCTGAAATATATAAAAAATCAACCTGCATCGAGATAAGTCCTCTCAGGTATTGCTGGGTAAGCCCTTTGTTCGGATTGCCGAAGGCATCAATCATGACATATCTGTGGGCTATACCTGTGATTTTCTGTATCCCACCTGTCAGATTTACAGAAATTTCTGCTATCAGGTTTTCTAATTCATCATCTCTGTATATGAAATTATATAAATAGGCATAATTTGCAGCAACCGAAACTTGCTCTAAGGCTGCACTGACATTACCAGTTCCCATGGCTTCATTGGCCATGTGCTTGATTTTTTTGTAAATGCTGAGAATATCATTTTTTGTTAATTCCATATTTACTGAACAAACTTTTTATAGTCATTTTAATATTTAACCTGCGGTTAAGTTCAAACACGGCATAAACAGTAATAATCAATATCAATCCAATTCCGGTAAAGTAGTTTGCTCCAATCAACAATTCCAACACCGGATACATCAGGAGTAACAACAACAGTATACTGAATAGTTTCCAAAACACAGCTGAATAGGTTACCTTATATTTTTTTGCTGCAACAATGCCTACCCATGCAAAATATATTACATAACATAGCATAAAGGCATAACCTATTCCTGTTAAACCAAACCAATAATAGCCCAATAAATAACTTGGCAAAGTTACTACTTTAATACCAAGTTCATTAAAGAGAAAAACCTTCCCATCTCCTTTTGCCAGAAAGATAAAACTAATACCCCATGATCCGGCTTTTACCAATGACCCTATTAACAACCACTTTGTCATGGGAATAATATCAAGAAACTCTCCGGAATAAAGAAGTTTTATCAGTAAAGGCATAAACACAATCATACCAATAATCAGGGGTGCCAGAATCAGAATTGCTATTTCAGCCTGTTCATTTATTTTTGACTTTGTAACTTTCCAATCATCCACTGTTTGCGACAGACGGGGAAAGTAATCTTTACCCATAGCAGTAAATATCATCCCCAGATAGGTCGCATTCAGTGCCCATCCAGCCTGATACAATCCGACATCGCTCAAACCACCCAAACGTACAATAAATGTTTTGGTTGCAAACTGGACAAGTAAGACCGCAATACTACTAATTGCCATCATAATCCCCAGTTTAACGGTATTCAGTCCCAATATATAACTTTCACGGTAGGTTTGATGCACTGGAAGAAGCTTAATCTTCCTCACATAGAAATAACTCACGACTGTTGTAGACAGCGCAGTTAATAACAATGCCCACACAATTCCATCTTCTCTGAAAAAGTAGAACATTGGAACTGAACAGACAAAACCTGCGATAGCACCAAAAATATTGGCCTTGGCCATCAGACTCATTTTCCGCAGCCCCTGCAATACCGCATAATGGCCATTATATATTCCGGTTAATAAGATAAAAGCCGACAGAATTATAAACGAGGAAATATATTTATTACTTTCGAAAAGCCATTCACTAAGCCATGGTGAGATTGCAAGCGTGATAATTGCACCTCCCAATCCGGTTGCCAACACCCACCTGTTGATTGCTTTTACAATTTTCGAAACTAACAATTCATCTTTTGCACCCTGAGCATTTGCAATATCTCGCACAGCACTACTTTGAAGTCCCAGATTGCTAACAGAGAAAATTAAATTTGTTGCGGCAGAAAACAGACTTAATATTCCAAAACCGGTTGTTCCCAGCCAAACTGCTACAACCTTGGATTTCAGTATAGAGATTAATATCGTAACAATCTGAACCCCCCCGAACAAAGCTGTTGCTTTAAATGCATCCTTGTATCCTGCATCTTTATCTTTCATGTAATATCTTCTTCTTTAGTGGTTTAACATTAGACATAAAGATGATAGGAGCAAAGATAAGGAACATATAATAATAATCGGTAATAAATGGACGCTGATATATGACAGAAAAAAGTATAAATAAATAAATAAAAAACTCTTTTCTGAACTGCAGTTTGTTGTGCGCGTATAATAGCAGTATCAAAATAAATACGCTAAAAGGGACTATCCCATAATTAACTATTAAATCCTTGTAAGATGCACCACCAAAGTTATACTTGCTACTTGCTTTTTTTTCTAATCCAAAGTAAAAGTCATCTGATTTTGAATACCGTTCGTAGAACTGCTCAAAATTTTTATTCATAATACGGTTATCTCCAGACAGACTTCCATCCTCATTTATTTCCAAACGAGTTAATATATAAGTATTCAACAATTCATTGGTAGAAATTATTGGTAAAAATGACAAGATTACAACCGCACCTATAATTTTATATTTTGTTTTCGCGAAAACGAGAAAATATCCCAGAATCATAATATAGAAAGCGAATGAAAAAGAAAACACTCCTGCAAACAAAACAGGATAATTAATTTTCTTTTTTAAATCAACTTTATTTATCATGAGCAGTACCCCCGAAACAGTACCAACCACACCAGGCTCGTCATAATAAGCATGAAACCTGGGCAATATTAAATCAAAAAACGAGTTCTGCTGAACATAAAAAGGATACAGAATGTAAGTATATGATTTTGAAAGATTCAGCGGTTTAATTATCTCGTAAGGCAGATTCACACCCAAAAGATTTACAGCCAAATAAGACAGAATTGACGGGATCAAAGTGATGGAATAGATATAAAGATATAGCTTAAAAACTTTCCTGATGAACGTATCTTCAACGAGCGCCAACAACACAACCCCAACTAAAGCACTGTATCCAAACAAATTAGACCCATCTTTATAACCAACAAAAAGAAAAAACAACATGAGAAAAAAAGAAAAAACGACTTTGGGGATCGAATCAAATCTTATGTACCTAATTGAGAAAATAACACATAAAATAATAAGAAACAATGGAGAGATTTTATTCCAGATAAAGTATGGCGGTGTCATCAGGAATAAAACAAACGCGTAAGCAAACGCATTAATGTCACGACTTCCTAACCTCGCTATCTTATTTTGTATATTCATTCCAATGTTCATCTCATAGATTTATATCACACAACACCTTCTTCAATTAATTTATAATCAGAAGCAATTTATCAGCTCAATTACCTTTTTCACTTCATCAATTTCAAGAACCGGACTCATAGGTAAACTTAATTCTTCTGCATGAATTCTCTCAGTTACAGGATACGACAAAGCATTTAATGAACTATAGCACATTTGTTGGTGTGGAGGGATAGGATAATGAATCAATGTTTGCACACCATGTTGCAGTAAATAACGTTGTAACTCGTCTCTCTTAACACATCTAATCGGGAATATATGAAAGACATGCGCATCCCAGTTCTGAACTGATGGTAACACCATATCCGGATTTATGATATTTTCAATGTAAAGACGGGCAATTTTTTTCCTTATTTGGGTATCTTCATCTAAATATTTCAGCTTTACATTCAGAACAGCTGCCTGAATTTCATCCAACCTACTGTTTAATCCCTGATATTGAAAAACATATTTCTGTGCTGACCCATAATTTGCCAAAGAACGGATCAGATCTGCCAATTCCTGATTGTTTGTGGTAACTGCACCTGCGTCGCCAAAAGCTCCCAGATTTTTACCGGGATAAAAACTATGACCGGCAGCATCACCTAAAGTACCTGTTTTTCTACCATTATATTTACATCCATGCGCCTGTGCGTTATCTTCGATTAATTTCAGGTTGTATTTAGAACAGATAGCTGCAATCTTATCAGTAAAAGCACACTGTCCATACAAGTGAACAATCATAATCCCTTTTGTCCGTTCTGTAATGCACGCTTCAATCAGCTCATCATCAATTTGATAATTATCAAGCCTGGGTTCGACCAATACCGGAACCAATCTATTATCAGTGATAGCAAGAACCGATGCGATATAGGTGTTGGCCGGCACAATAATCTCATCCCCCTCCTTCATCACCCCAAGTTCAATATATGCTTTCAATATCAGTCTCAGTGCATCCAATCCATTTGCAACCCCGATGCAAAATTCAGAACCTATGTATTCAGCATAATTTTTCTCGAAATGCTCATTTTCCTGACCCTGCAGATACCAACCAGAATCCACGACACGACTTACTGCTTCATGAATCTCGGCAGCATATTTTTGTGTTATTTTCTGTAAATCTAAAAATTTGATCATCTTAATCTTCTCTTGTTCTTTTTAAAAAGCGTGCAGGTGTTCCAACATGAATCTCAAAATCAGGAATATCTTTTGTTACCAGGCTTGAGGCACCAGCCATGGCGAAATTACCAACTTTAACATATGCCAGCAATGTTGAACCTACTGCTAAATCAGCACACAAGCCAAGTTCCGAATATCCGGTCATAATTGACCCCACTGAACAATGGCATAAAGCTCCCATTTTTATATTATGTCCAATCATTGAGTTTGCCATAATTAACGAGCAAAGGCCAATTTGTGCCATTGGCCCTACATAACAATTTGCCATAATAAACACACCTGGCGCAATAATGGCATTAGCTGCAACAAATGCAGATTGATGTATGATTGTAGCTAACCGGTCTTCGGGGATATTCGCTTTTCTGAAAAGTTGCTCAGTTAACACATTACGTCCTACCAGATGAATAGCCCAGGAGAAATAATAATCTGTATTTAATAATAAGTCAGAAATAGCATCCAGGCCACCAATCACAGGATATCCGGCTACTTCCTTCTCATAATCATTTATAAAACCAACCACCTCCCATTCATGGTCTCCAAAACGTCTTTTGTTATCCTCAATACAGGATGCAATCACACCACCGTTTCCTTCACCTCCAATGATAACTACTTTTTTATTCATCATAAATTTAATTTTCTCTGTTTTCTTTCTTCTTTAATCTGACTTAAATGCTTCTCTGAAACTTTATCAAAAGGTATGGACTTTAAGTCATCATAAAACAGCTTTCTTTTTGTCACATCCGGAGCGTCCGGATTCTTATGCATACACCAGTTGAATTTTGTTGAATATTCTTCAATATCAATATTTAACTCATGCACCTCCATATCGGGCATCATATGAACCATTTCTTCTCCTAACAGAGTATTCGTCATCACGAATGAAGTTCCTTTATTATCATCAAATGCCGGATTATATTTTTCAATTGCCCAAAAGTCCCCTAATGTTATATCAGCCCCCCTATTAAGTGCTCTGTATTTGCATTTAAAACAAGATGGCCTAATATTATAGCGGCTATGAAATGAGACAACATAATCGTCATCTAAAATTGAATTATAATATTCTTCTCCGTTTTCAAACAGAATGGAGATTCCTTTGCCTCTCCATCCTTTTCGCTTATCCTTGAAGTTAACAAATGTCACTTTAGAATTATATTTCTCCTGAATCTCATGAATATATTTTAAATAAACTTCTGGTGAAGAAACACAACCACAGATAATATCACATGTAATCAGCTTTTGATAATCTTTTCTTAAATATTGACGAAGTCCTCCTACTTCACAAGGTGTACCTGTAAATAAAACATATTTATCCTGAGTTAAATAATTTCTAACTTCTGTGTAAACCTCATTTTTATTGCTTTGCACAAACTTTGATCTTCTTAAATCTTCCAAATCTATCTCATTGTGTGCAAATTTATGTATAACCTCATCCTTATTTTCGTTAAATCCTACACCACAAACGACTCCGTTCAGTTTCTCAATAAACAATCTGGATAATGCAGTAAATGCACCTCCTGAAGAACTTTTATACCTGAGCTTGCTATCATTACTCCAACATGAAAATACTTTTTGCGTTTCTTCATATGTGTATTTTATTTTACAAACCTTTAGGCACAAACCACAGTTTGTACATAAATCTTGCTCTATATCCGGGTATAAAAATCCCTCATAATCAGGCTTCATCTTTATCGCACCTGACTTACAGGACACAAAACAGGCACTACAACCACAACAGTCCTCTTTGTTAATCAAAGAAACATTGTGAACTTCATTTCGGCTGTTCATTTTTTCTCGCTTTATTCAGGATGTCGTTTGCCATCTTAACCATCGGTGGACCAATAAACTTATTATCTTTAACAGCAACTCCTTTTCCTGATGTTACTGCTTCGTCCGACAACTCGAGCATTTCCTTAGCCCAAGCTATTTCTTCTATTGATGGAGAAAAATACTGATGAACTAAAGGAATTTCCTTCGGATTTAACACCAGCATACCTTCAAAACCAAGCTTTTTTGCTAAGATTAAGTTCTTTTCCAGATCCTCCAAATCATGTACTTTTATATGAACAGTGTCAATTGGATATATGAACAGTGTCAATTGGAGTTATTCCATTTGCTTTTGCACCCATTGCTATCATGGCACGTGGAGTAAAAATACTCTGTCCATCTACATCATGTTTCCCTCCCAAATCAGTCACAAAATCCTCACAACCAAAAGCTACCGCAACTAACCTATTAGAACAAGCAGTACAGATGTCCTGAATATTCATTACTGCACCTGCTGTTTCAATCAATGCAATTATCTTAAAAGTCCCAATCGGGAACCCTTTTTCAAACTCAATCGTTTCGAGCAACTTACCAAAGAAATATATATCCTCCCCTTTTTTTGCTTTAGGGTACATAAACCCTTCTATCCCCTCGACTGTTAACTGGTATACATCTTTCAAAAGTTGTCCGCTTTCACGATCGTTTACCCTGGGAAAAAGTACCCGATTTTTGAATTTACCTTCAGCTATATACCTGAGGATATTATCCCGGGCAATCTGTTTATTCTGGACAGGTTGCACAGAATCTTCAATATCAAGTAATAAAACATCTGCATTTACCCTGGCAGCACTATCCATTAACCGCTCATTGTGCGCAGGTACAAACATAAGACTCCTGGTCAGATAATCAGCTTTCATTTTTTTTCTTGTTTTTTAATTAGGACATGTCTTCTAAAACTCAACACTTCCTCACCTCTTTGGTTTGAAGCAACCGACTCAACATAAACGATTCCTCTGTCTACTTTTGTACTTGAACTTCTTTTATCAAGTATCTTTGTTTTCACATAAATTGTATCACCGATATAGACCGGAGCGAGATGTTTAATATCTTCGTAACCCAAATTGGCAATGGCTTTTCCACTTATATCCGGGACAGTAATACCCACAGCAAGACTGAACACCAATGTTCCGACTACCAGAATTTGCCCTTGTTGTGCTTTTTGTGCATAATCAAGGTTTGTATGTAAAGGGTGGTGATTCATTGTCATTAAACTGAAGAAATTGTTATCACTTTCAAAAATTGTTTTTGATAATGCATGTTCAATGACTTCTCCAATTTCAAACTCCTCAAAAAACATCCCGAGTTTACTTGCTTCCATTGCCTTTATAATCTATATAGTTATCATAATCTCTTATATAATCACGTTCATCGTATACCATGGAGGCCAACACCAAACAAACTGAACCTGATGAAAAATTCGTTAACTCCCTCCAGATTCCCGGAACAATTAATAGTCCCTGATAAGGACGATTCAACGAAAATGTTCTTTTTACTCTTCCATCATCAAGAGTTACATCAAAACTCCCACTTGCAGCAATAATCAATTGCCTGAGCTCTTTATGTGCATGTCCACCCCTTGATTCACCTCCGGGCACATCGTATAGATAATAAATTCTCTTTACGGCGAATGGAACTGTTTGTCTGTTCTGGACTACACTGATATTACCTTTCTTATTATGATGTTTATCTATTTCAATCACGGAACAATCATAAACTGAAGATTCTTTCATTTTACATAATCTTTGAAAAGTTTATAATCATAAATATAGTCAGCTTTATCAAAATTTGTAGAAGCTAATATCAACGCTAATGAATTCGTGGAGAAATTCTCCATCTGCCTCCAAATTCCTTTGGGGACATATAAGCCATAATATGAGCGATTCAATGAAAATGTATTTCTACTTTTCCCATCATCAAGCACGACATCGAAGCTACCCGACAATGCTACAATAAATTCCTGATTTTCTTTATAGGCATGTCCACCTCTTTTTTCCCCTCCCGGAACATCGTATATCCAATAGGTGCGTGCAATTTCAAAAGGTATATGTTTAATTTCTTCAATAAATGAAAGATTACCCCTGTCATCAGGGATTTTTGGTAATTTTATCAGCCTTACTCGTTCCATACCTGTATACTATTTATAATGAATCAACCTGCTGCGAATCTGAAATTTATAAGTTTAAAAGGCACACATCTATAATTTGAATACGTCTGTACGAGTCTCTTTAACTACATTTCTTAAATCCACAATCAACCGCGCATTTTGTTGAATCATTTTCACATCAAAAACCTTATGATTAGTTGTCAACACCACGCAATCCGCATGATTTAGACTTTCAGGAGTTAATGCAACTGACTGATAGGATATGCCTTTGTGTGTTAGAATAGCTGGTATATACGGGTCATGATATTCCACCACACCACCTTTGTGAGCGGTGACATCCATGATTTCCAGAGCCGGAGATTCCCGTTCATCATCAATATCGGGCTTATAAGCTACCCCAAGAAACAATATTTTACTACCATTCACGGCTTTCTTTTGACTATTGAGCGCCGTGGCAATTTTGATGTACATATAATGTGGCATGCGCATGTTGATATGACCGGCGGCATGGATCATACTCAGGTCGAAATCATATTGTTTGGCAATGTATTCTAAGTAAAATGGGTCAAGCGGAATGCAGTGTCCCCCGATACCAGGGCCGGGATAAAACGCCTGAAAACCAAAAGGCTTGGTTTTAGCAGCTTCAATAACTTCCCAGATGTTGATGTCCATCTTGCCGGCAAGCAATGCCAGCTCATTGATTAAGCTGATATTCACCAATCGATAGGTATTCTCCAGTATCTTCACCATTTCTGCTACTCGCGGAGAGGATACCGGATGCAGGGTATCAATGGCTTTGGCATAAATTTGCATCCCTATTTCCAATGCTTCGGGGGTAAGTCCGCCAATTACCTTGGGCGTATTGCGGGTGTGGAAGTTGGCGTTTCCGGGGTCAACCCTTTCCGGTGAATATGCCATCCAAAAATCAACACCTGCTTTCAGTCCACTCTCTTTTTCGATAATCGGGAGCATGAAATCTTCGGTAGTAGTAGGATAAGTGGTACTTTCCAAACAAACAAAGGTCCCCGCTTTCATGTATCTCCCAATTTCGGTACAGGCATCTGCAATATAATGCATATCAGGCTTTTTAAACCTATCCAGAGGAGTTGGTACACAAATCAACAAGGCATCACATTCCCTGATACGCGAAAAATCGGTGGTCGCTGTAAGGGTTATTTCTTCAACAACCTTGCGTAGCACCGCATCGCGGATATCTTTGATGTAGTTATCTCCATGATTGATTTTGTCAACTTTTTGCTGGTTCTTATCAAACCCAATCACTTTGATACCTGCTTCTGCAAAATTAACGGCAAGCGGCAAACCGACATAACCGAGTCCAATGATGCCAACAACTTCCTGGTTGGCTGCGATTTTTGCTAATAATTGGGATTTGTGATTCATTTGTTATTATATTGCGCCCCTTCGGGGCTAATTTGTTTTCTTCTATCACGGCAAAGCCCCGTCAGCCCCACTCTGGACTAACTAATCTTCTCATATACAACAACTCTCCTTATACAAGGAGAGCCTCTATTTTTTTACCACGGCATCTAATGCCACCTGTACCTGTAAACCTAATTTGTCGAGCAGCAATACGACATATTTTTTTCCGATTTTAATCACCTTGCCACCTGCATCTTTCATCGGACCAATGGCAACCTGCACTTCATCATCTAGTTCAATCCCACATGCTTTACCATTGGCATATTCTAAAAACTGCCGGATGGCTTTGATTTCCTGTGAGTTTACCACAGCCGGTTGTTGCTCAAAATAAACAATCCGGGCTACACCCGGCACACGAACCAACTCATACAAAGCCGATTGATGTGTAAAAACAAAAAGATAGGACGGAAACAGGGGCATCTCTACCATTTTAATCCGATCCGACCATTTGCGGGGAGAAAGATGGATAGGCAAAAAGACTTCAACACTTTGTTCTGTCAGCCGCTGCTGTACCTGTTTCTCTGCCCTTGGAGCCGTATATACAACATACCAGGCCTGGCATTGTTCAACACTTTCTTTGTCTTTTTGTATCTCAGCTTTACTCATCGTTTCATCTACTAATCATCATCACTTATATCGCACACAAATTTCGGCTTTTTAACCTAATAAAACAAATATTTTATAATAAATTATCGTCATTACCCCCCCTTGATTACTCCGGGTTAAAACCTATTCTTTCTCCGGGTTAAAACCCGGAGCTATTGATAAAAACTCTTCGACCTGCCCCAAACTAAACCGCTGCATATTCGCTCCTCTTTCCCTGGCCTGATGCCATTCAATGGTTTTTTTCAACGCTGTCTCAGCATCCCATTTTGGAGTCCAGTTGGAAACCGGAATATACCCTGACGAATCCCCTTTATATGAAAGCTGAGCAGCCGGTTGCTTCTGATCTGTTTTAATTACAATCTCATTCTCATCCCAATGCTTACTAAATGTCTGCGCAACCCATTTCTCATCCATAAAATAAGTATCTCCTGCCTCAATTTTGCAGTCACAAACCACATCTGAAGTCGAAGCATCCTCATAGAATTTTCTGGTGGCAACCAACACACCCGTAAGTGCATCTAACACATGCAGCATATACAGACTTTTTTCCGGTCGTGTCATAAGCTGTTTCTTGTTCGACAACATGGCGTGAATATATTCCTGAATCAGGTTGTTTCTCGACCAGTCGCCCCCCCCAACAGGAGGAAATGTCCTGACATTGGCTACACTTTTGTGATGTGACTCATAATTATTGGGATCAAAATATGTATTACGGTATCCGGTTGTAAGAAATTCAGTTGATCTGAAACTACCGGTAACCAAATCCAATTCTCCCTGATTCTGTTTACCACAACTCTTGAGCATCATCGTGCCGGAATAGTCAGGTACTAAATTAACGAAAACGCGGGTATTTGCCGATTGCCGGCACATTTCAAGTGCATTCAAAGAACCCAACAAATTGATAGTATACAATTCTTTCGGTTCCACGCTGTCGAGATAGCCACAAACGGAAGAAAGATGAATCACAATCTCCGGTTGATGTCGTTGAACGATGTTGTTAAAAGACTCAAAGTCCCTTACATCACCAATACACGAATGAATCAATTCATGCAAATCGGTTTCAATATACATATTGGGATACGCCGGTGGTGGCATTGAAAAACCCGTAAGTTTGGCTCCCATGTTGTGCAACAACATGGTTAACCACGAACCTAAGAAGGTCGTATGACCGGTAATAAGTATTTTTTTATCGTTGTAAAATTTTATCAAATCAGCTTGCATGCATTAATCAACAGTTTAAAGAATCAGGTATTTTATAACAGTCTATTTGCGTTTTTTCTTTCCATAACCATAGCCATAGCCGTAAGCATATTTACCACCATACTTTTTGGATTCAATGTCCACATCATTCACAATCAGGTAAATCTGCTTAAGCGAGTTTTCTTTGTATACCCGTTCCAGAAACTCCAGGTTACGTTTATCAGAATAATTAGACCTACAGACATATAAAGTCAGGTTAGACACACGGTTGATCAGGAATGTATCCGACACAGCTCCCACAGGTGCGGAGTCAATCAGGATATAATCATATTGTTCACGCAGTTCAGCGATAAGCTGATCAAAACGTTCACTCAGAATCAATTCATTCGGATTAGGGGGGATAATACCTCCCGGTAACACATATAAATTCGGGAATTCGGTTGACTGATGAATCAGCTTTTGGTAATTTGTCTCCATACCGGACAGATAGGAGGAAATGCCCTCCTGTTCCACGATGCCGAAATGGTTCGCCAACATAGGTTTACGCAGGTCCATCCCCACTAACAACACTTTCTTCCCGGTAAGCGAAATTGATACCGCTAAATTGACACTCACGAATGTTTTCCCTTCCCCCGACTCGGTTGACGTAATCAACAGCAACCTGTCCTTGGGACGGTTCATGATAAACTGGAGTTTACTGCGCAGCAAACGAAGCAACTCCGCGTTGGCGCTTGCATTGGTTCCATGGTCAATCACTACATCAGGACTATTTTGATGCGCCAGCTCTGCTATGATAGGTACATTTGTCAAACTTTCCACCTCTTTTCGGTCGTTGAAAGTTGTTGTAAAAGTGAATTTGAGATACAGAAAACCTATTGGCAACAACAGACCTAAAAACAAAGAGGCAGCCAGTGTCATGGGGAGTTTGGGAGATGTTTTATCAGCAGTATCGGCAGCATCAAGCAAACGGGCTTTCGGTATGGTCACAGCCATGCTCAGGGAAGCCTCCTCCCTTTTCTGCAACAGGAACATATACAAGGTTGCCTTAATTTCCTGTTGGCGTTTGATTTCTAAGAACTCACGTTCCTGTTGTGGTATCTTTTTCAGTTGAGACGTCAGGAATGCATTTTGGCTCTCCAACTCCCGGATACTGATCTGCAAACCTTTACGGGAGGTGGAAATACTGTTCTGAATAGACATCCGACTCGACTGAATCTGTAATTCGAGACTTTGCAAAGTAGGATTGTTGCCTGATGAACCACTTGCTAAGCGTTCGCGGGAGACCAACAATTTGTTGTATTCCTGAATCACAGCAACTAACCCTACGTCCATTAAACCGAGATTGGGAATCAATGCGTATTTGTTGACCGGATCCTTCAAAAACTCTTCGATATATTTTATTAATTGTAACTGAATCTCGGTTTCGTTCATTTTCTGATCGTATAAATTACTTCTTTGCAGGTATATCTCTGCATCCGCTTCTATATTCGTCAGTTTATTGGTCTGCTTATATTTTTGCAGGTTTTGCTCAACATCCGTAAGTTCATCTGTCAACAAGTCCAACCGGCTGTCAATAAACAAAGCGGTGAAATTCGCTGATTTATTAATCTGGTCAATGGCATCCTGATTATACAAATCAATCAGACGCTGCAGGAAATCTTTCCCTTTCTTAACATTCTTTTCCCTGAATGTAATATTAACCAAGTCCCCATCTTTAGGGACTTCTGTTGATAAAGCTCCTTCCTGATATAACTTGACAAGTACTATCGGGTTCATAATATTGACATAGATCTCATCTTCCAGCGTTGTTCCTGGGTCTTTAAGAGTGATTTGCACTTTTCCGGCCGGTGTTTCGATAGTGGACGGAAGTTGATTTACCCTGGTTTTAAAACGTGTAGTTTTTAATCCTCTGTTATATTTTCCTGAAATCAAATAATAACCATCAGCATCATACTCAACTGAAAAACCGAACTTACCTTCCAAACGCAACATATCCTCATAATCCATTGCCACTTCAATCGGACTGCTTGTATAAAGTTCAATGGGTTTCAGAAATGATACTTTTGTGTATATATTGTACAGCTTCAGATCATTGACTACTTTTTTAATTAATTCCTTGGAGTGAACAACCTGTTTTTCATTGTAGATATTGGATGAGCCGGAAGACATGCCAAAAGCATCCAGCTGTTTCAGTATAGACATCTGACTGAGTTGGCCCGATGAATTATCGGCAATTAACAATGTGGATTTAAACTGAAACTGATCCGGTTGCGTCCGGAAATAAACCAAACCGGCAAAAAGCACAACAACTACAGAAGCTAAAATCCACTTCCAGTATGCCAGGTATTTTTCAATCAGCTCCCTCCAGTCAATTGGTTTTTCGGCCAAGAGTTGCTCTAATTCATCTGCGTTTATATTCTTGTTCATGTTTTCTTGTCGTCGGTCGCCAGTCGCCAGTCGCCAGTCACCGGGTCTGGTGTCTGATGTCTGGTGTCTGGTGACATTATTTTAATATATTAATAATCAATGTTGCAATCGAAATCAAAGTCCCTACCACCGATATTGAAAGCGATTCAGCCGAACTGATACCGGAAGCGCGTGCCCTGGAATCGTTGGGTTCGACATAAAGTACATCATTTTGTTGCAGGTAAAAATAAGGAGAGTGAACTAAATTTTTGTCGCGGATATCAATGCGAATGGTTTCACGGCTTCCATTATTTTCTCTGACTAACAACAAGCTTTCTCTGCGACCATAAATGGTCATATCGCCGGCTAAAGCCAAAGCCTCGAGGATGGAAACTTTTTCGTTGTCAATCAAGAAAGAACCGGGGCGCACCACTTCACCAAGAACAGCTACTCTAAAATTCCCGTAACGTACCAGAACAATCGGCTCTTCTGTAATATATAAAGGGTAAATCGATTTTTTTATAGTCTCAGACAATTGTTTTTTAGTCATGCCAACAGCTTTAAGTGTTCCTATTACAGGGTAGGTAATCTCACCATCTGTGTCAACTAAAAAATTTTGCATACTCAATCCATAAGACAGATTCGCACCTCCACCTAAATTGTATCTCTTGGATGCATCACCGCCTGATGGAATTAACGGGATATTAAATGGAACTGATGCCTCCGGATTATTTGTATTTACAGTTATCATCAACACATCTCCCACTTTTATTATCGGCTCAGGAACCGGAGTCTGAACAGAATCTGACAAGATTGCTTGTGATCCTGCCTGTTGAAGATAAGCTACTTTCTGGTAGGCATTACAACCAGTCAACAGCGCTATAAACAACAGAAAAACTGTTTTTTTCATTACTCGAATCATATATTACAATTAAATATTTTTATCCTAATTACCAACGCTTGTTATTTAATTTTATTGCCCGTCATTACGCGCGAAGCTAAGCCCCCCCGCACCAAACAGTTTTTACCTCGCATTCATAAACGCCTTCAAATCAAATATTGTTTTCCATACAATCATGATATCCCAATCCAACGACCAATTCTGTATGTATTCTTTATCCATTTCCACCCGTTTTTCCATTTTCCATAACTGATCGGTTTCACCACGGAATCCATTGATTTGCGCCCAGCCGGTTATGCCCGGCTTAACATAATGACGAACTAAATAGTCTTCTACCAGAGCTGAATACTTATCCGTATGTGCAAGCATGTGGGGACGTGGACCAACAACCGACATATCACCCTTAAACACATTGAGAAACTGAGGAAGTTCATCAATATTAGTCTTACGTAGAAATTTGCCTATGTTTGTAATTCTCGGATCGTCTTCGGTAGCCTGCTTTAAATCAGCCTCTTCATTCATCCGCATACTGCGGAATTTATAACATTCGAAATTAATCTTATTGATACCTGTTCGTTTTTGCTTGAACAATACGGGTCCTTTCGAACTGAGTTTAATCAGCAAAGCCATAAGTGGATAGAGCCAGGACAATAAAAAGAAAATGACCAGACCTGAAAAAACCAAATCAAAAATCCGTTTCTTAATCTGGTTCTCAATCATGTCCATTGGTATTTTCTGCGGGTTAATCACCGTAATGCCATCTAACTTATCAACATCATATTGATGCGTTTCGATTGCCTCGTTCTCAGGAACATAAAACAACCGCACACCCAACTGGTTACAGGTATGTAACAAATCCTTGTTGATATCACAATACGGGATTAGCTCTTTCGGACTTTTAATGGTGACAAATATTACATGAATATTGTGCTCCTGAACAACCCTCCTCAATTCATCACGCGTCCCCAGCACATTCTTACCCGGCGTATCATCCAGGTACCCGACAAACATGTATTTTAAAATAGGGTTAACCTTGATAATGCGTTTTACCTTTTGCAGGGTTTCATTTTTTCCCACGAGTAGCACCCTTTTTACACGGCTGCTTTTCAGATGATAGTATTTTATCATCTTAAAATAGATGTAGTTTGCCAACAGTTTGGTAAACACGAAAAAAGCACCGGAAATTCCGATGAAAAACCACAAATAACCGATAATAGAAAGAAAGGGAAGAAAGAAAATAAATGAGAGCAGAAAAAAGACCACCGAACGCTTAGCCATCCTGAACAACCTGGTTCTGAATCCTTTTTTCAGATACAACATTTTCTTCCTGACGAAGATGAATGCCATCACCCAGGAGAAATTTGAGAGCAACAAACAGAGATATAAATCCATGTTATGCTCGAACCTGAACCGACAAAGAAGAAAAGCAAAAAACAAAAAGGAAAGATTCAACAACAGTAAATCTAACACAACAGAAATAAATTGTAATTCATTTTCTCGGGTTTTCATACAAACAATCAGTAAGGTAAACTAATGTTATACAAGCTTTGTACAACATTTTTTATTTAAGCCGTGCAAAGTTAATATTTTTTTGGAATGTTTACAATGTTATTGATAAATTAATAGTTAAAATTGAAAGTTTTTGCTATTTTTGCCAACATTAATAGTCAACGGTCTACGGTCGCGAATAATTGTCACCAGACGCCTGACTGTAGACTGTAGACAAAAAAAAACAAAAACATGAAAACCACAGCAACTTACTACAACCTCTGTTTCGCAGATGCGAAAACCTATTTATTTGCATCTCTTTTTGTCGCAGGTAACATCATCCTGCCACAATTGGCTCATTTTGTACCGAATGGCGGACCAATGTTGTTACCTATCTATTTCTTCACCTTGATTGCCGCTTACAAATTCGGCATCCGGACAGGTATGCTTACGGCTATCTTGTCGCCGGTCATCAACTCGTTGTTATTTGGCATGCCTATGTTAGCCATGCTCCCAATCATCTTAATTAAATCGTCTCTGCTGGCCATTGCCGCCTCGTCATTGCGAGGATCAACGCTACTGAGCAAATTAAATGTGCCGTCATTACGAGGAGCGCAGCGACGAAGTAACCCCCTGATAGTACGCACTCCGCTCTTTATTAAATTACTCATCATAGTTCTCTCATACCAACTCGTCGGCACCCTCATCGAATGGGCCTTCGTGAAAGACTTCTTTATCGCCGTACAAGACTTCCGGATTGGATTACCGGGGATGGCGTTACAGGTTGTTGGGGGGTGGATGATTTTAAAGTCGCCGGACGCCAGACGCCGGACAGGGAATAGTGAATAGCGAATAGTGAATAGAAATAACGACGACTGGAGCGAAGCGACTTAAAGAATGGAAAAAGACTTCAACACCCTGCTCACTCGTTTCCGGGACATCGACATTCCGGAAGAGTTCGACATCATCGTGGCGATAGCAAACGGTGGCATTATCCCGGCGGGGATATTGAACCAACGTTTGAATATAGAATTTCAAACCATCAAAATCAACTTGCGCGATCCCGCGCAGCGACCCAAATACGACACCCCGAAACTGATGAGTCCGGTCGATTTTGATTTTGCAGGCAAGAGACTACTATTGGTGGACGACCGAATTAAAACCGGATCCACCATTCAATTTGCCAAAGAGATTCTGCAAGATGCTGCCGTTATCAAAACCTTTGCCGTAAACGGCAACGCCGATTATGCCTTGTATAATGAGGCGTGTTTCAGGTTTCCGTGGATTATATAGACGCCGGACGCCAGACGCCGGACATCGGACACAGGACAAAGACTGGAGACTGGAGACTGGAGACATTAAAAAAAACAACATGAAAGATTTTGAAAATTTAAACGTTTGGAAAGAGTCCAGACAGTTAGTAAAAGATGTTTACATTTTAATGAAGAACTGTAAAGATTACAGTTTAAAAGACCAGATACAAAGAGCATCTGTGTCGGTGATAAATAATATAGCAGAAGGAGCTGAGTCTGGTTCAGATATGCAGCATATAAGATACCTGAATATTTCCAAAGCAAGTTGTGCAGAAGTAAGAAGCATGTTCTATTTATGTGAAGATATTGGCGCATGTAGCCCTGAAGAAGCAAAATTATTCCGGGATAAAACAAAAATAGTTATAACTGGAATTCAGAAATTAATAAATTATTTACAATCATCAAACGCAAAACACTAGTCCGGAGCCTGGAGTCTAGCGTCCGACGTCCGGCGACTGGCGACTGGCGACTGGCGACTGGTGTCTGGAGACTTAAATTATGAACCGACGCAACTTCCTCAAATCCATTGCCCTCACGGGGGCGGCCATCACGATCAAAGAGAGTGGGGCCACGACATTGATGTCGCAACATTTCAATCAGGCTGCCGGAGAAACTTCGGGAGCAGGCGTGTATGATCTGGTCGCGGTACTGGGCGGAGAGCCTGTTGCCATGTTCCGCAGGGCAATTACCGAAATGGGCGGCATGGGTAAATTTGTTTCGAAAGGTCAAAAAGTGGCCGTGAAACCCAACATCGGGTGGGATAAGGCGCCGGAACTGGCGGCCAATACCAACCCGGAACTGATACGCGAAATCGTGAAACAATGTTTCGATGCCGGGGCTTCTGAAGTGGTAGTGTTCGACCACACCTGCGACGACTGGCGAAAATGTTATGCCAACAGCGGTATTGAGGCTGCAGCCAAAACTGCCGGCGCCAGGATGGTACCCGCCGATCAGGAATCTTACTACAAACAGGTGTCTCTGCCAAAAGGGAAATCGCTTAAAACAACGAAGGTACACGAAGCCATTTTGAACGCCGATGTATGGATTAATGTACCTGTTCTCAAAAACCATGGCGGCGCCAAAATGAGCATTTCGATGAAAAACCTCATGGGCATCGTGTGGGACAGGCGTTTCTTCCATGCCAACAACCTGCAACAGTGCATTGCCGACATCAGCACCATCAGCAAGAAGCCTGTACTGAACGTGGTGGATGCATACCGGCTGATGAAGAATAACGGTCCACGGGGGCGCTCGGAAGCTGATGTAGTATTATCCAAAGGCTTGTTCATTTCGCAAGACATGGTTGCCGTTGACACCGCCGCCACAAACTTCTTCAACCAGGTACGCGAAATGCCTTTGGCAGATGTTGCCCATATCGGCATCGGGGCCGCGATGAAGATTGGAACGACGGAGTTAGAGAAGTTGAAGATTAAGAGAGTGAAAATTTAAGACATAATCGATCCAGTGCAGACTTTCAGGGGGTTGCTTCGTCGCTTCGCTCCTCGCAATGACGGGGCGTTGATTGGGGGCATATATACGTCGCAGCTGGTTTTGCGAACATATCGAGTGATTTGCAGCGACGGTTTCGACGGACAATAGCGCCGGTCGTGCAAATAAGTTGATGATTTATGCAAATTTGGTCGACGGGTATTAATTGTAATGCGATGGCCCCGTCATTGCGAGGAGTGCGCAGCACGACGAAGCAACCCCCCGATGGCCTGCAATCGGTTTTTTAATTTAAAAAATTAACACCATGCTAAAAACAATCCGAATAACCCTATCATTGATCTTCTTCTCCCTCATCACAATCTACTTTTTAGATTTCACGGGGAATTTACCACATGAATTTCATGCGATGGAGATGATACAGTTTGTTCCGGCGCTGCTGGCGATGAACTGGATTATATTATTAGTCCTGCTGGTATTAACTGCACTGTTCGGGCGGGTATACTGCTCCTCTATTTGTCCGCTGGGCATTTATCAGGACATCGTGAGTTGGTTTAGGAAAAGACTAACAAACAAGAAGCATAGAAAAAGATACAAGTATCTGCGAGCCATGAATATCCTGCGTTGGTCGTTTCTGGGGGCTACTATCATTGCCTTCCTGTTTGGATTTTCCTTTCTGGTAGGATTACTTGACCCGTACAGCGCCTTTGGTCGCATATTGGTTCATGTTCTTAAACCAGCCTATTTAGCCGGGAATAATCTATTGGCATCTCTCTTGATTCCTGCCGGCAACTTTACCTTCTATAAAGTAGGAGTTTACCTGCTCAGTCTGAGTTCTACGGTAATCGCACTGGTCACCCTGATTATCATCAGCATCATGGCCTGGCGAAACGGCCGGATTTACTGCAATACTGTTTGTCCGGTAGGCACCTTGCTGGGGTTCATCAGCAAGCATGCCCTTTACCAAATCCGGTTCGACTCTGAAAACTGCACCCTCTGCGGCCGGTGTGCCCGTACCTGCAAGGCATCCTGCATCGACTTCAAAAACATGACCGTAGATGCGTCAAGATGCATCAATTGTTTTAATTGCATTGAGGAGTGTAAAGAAAGCGGACTTAAATTTAAGCGGAAAACGGAAAACGGAAAACGGAAAGCCGAGAACAACGCACCGTCATTGCGAGGAGTTCACAAAGTGAACGACGAAGCAACCTTATTATCAATCACACAGGGCTTTTCAGCCCGTCGTTCTCCGCTTTCCGTTTTCCGCTCTCCGTTAGATTCCGCTTCCCGCCGCCGCTTCCTCACCGCACTCTCCCTCACCGCACTTGCTGCCGGCAGAGTGCTGGCCGATAAAACCCTGCGTTTGGGACCGAAGAAAAATGTGGCTCGTACACAGCCGATAATGCCTCCCGGAGCATTTAGCATTGAGAAATTTTCAAGGCAATGTACCTCCTGTCACCTGTGTGTAAGCAAATGTCCGGCACAGATTATAAAACCGGCCTTTCTCGAATACGGCATCGGAGGGGTCATGCAACCGATGCTGGATTTCAAACATCAGTTTTGCAACTACGACTGCACCATTTGTGCCGATGTTTGTCCAACCGGCGCCCTGACCCACCTTGATCAGGAAACCAAGCACCACACCCAAATCGGCAGGGTACAGCTATACCTCGAAAACTGCATCGTGTACACCGATGAGACCAGTTGCGGCGCCTGTTCCGAGCATTGTCCCACCCAGGCAGTACACATGGTACCCTACAAAGGACACCTCACCATCCCCGAAATCAATCCCGAAATCTGTGTCGGCTGCGGGGGCTGCGAGTTTATTTGTCCTTCCCAACCCTGGAAAGCCATCTTTGTGGAAGGTGTTACTTTGCACAAAACCATCGAGCTTAAACAAGAAGAAGTGGAGCAAGTGGAAGTTGAGGGGTTTGGGTTTTGATGTCGCTTCGCTATTAGCTATTCGATTTTTGCACCGTTACAGTGCAAAAATTCCATTATTTTGCACTGTAATAGTGCAAAATATATTATCTTTGCACAAAAATGAAGCATATGGAAAAGCTAATAGAACAATCACAAAAATCAATCACGAACACCAATCTTGATTTTCAGCGATACTTGCACTCGACAATCAATTGGGAAAGCAGGATGATTGGACTTACCGGAGCCAGGGGTGTAGGAAAGACGACCTTGATACTTCAGTATATCAAAAACAAATTACCGATCAACAAAACTTTGTATATTACGGTTGAAGATTTCTATTTTTCAACCCACAGGTTAGTTGAGTTAGCAGATGATTTTGTAAAGTTGGGTGGTCAATATCTCTTTATTGATGAAATTCACAAATACAAGGATTGGTCACAAGAATTAAAATTATTGTATGATTATCATCCTCAATTAAAAATTGTATTTACAGGGTCTTCTGTACTTGATATTAACAAGGGTGCTGCAGATCTGAGTCGGAGAGCAGTCATGTATCAACTGAAAGGCTTGTCATTCAGGGAGTATTTGCACATGTTTCATCAGATTAAATCTCCGGTTTATACGTTGGAAGCAATAGTGGGACATCAGGTTAGTATCCCTGAACTCAGGCACCCGCTATTATATTTTCAGGATTATCTGAGAAAAGGCTATTATCCCTTTGCTATGGAAGATGAATTTGACAAAAGATTACAGCAAATCATTCATCAAATAGTAGAATCTGATATTCCGCTTTATGCCGACATGAATGTCTCAACCGGTAGAAAATTAAAACAATTATTAGCCATTATCTCGCAAAGTGTACCTTTTAAACCGAATTATAGTAGCATTGCCTCCATGCTCGGAGCAAGCCGGAACAACATATCCGATTACCTGTTTTACCTAGAAGATGCACAATTAATTGCTCAACTGCGTACCGCTACAGGAGGCATCAGGGGGCTGGGAAAAGTTGATAAAGTATATTTGGATAATACAAATCTTATTTATGCATTAGCTGAAAACGGGTCTAACATCGGCAATATCAGAGAAACCTTCTTCTTCAATCAAACTAAAGCACTTCATGAGGTTTTAGTATCTCCCGCTGCTGATTTTATAATCAAAAACCTGACTTTTGAAATAGGTGGAAAGCACAAGGGACAGAAACAAATTCAAGGAACAGCAGATAGCTATATAGTGAAAGATGACATTGAATTTGGTTTCATGAACATCATTCCTTTGTGGCAGTTTGGATTGTTGTATTGAAAAAAAAACACTACTTTTGTCGCAATTTTTTACGATTTTGCCCAAATATTTTTAATTTATAAAACTCATCATCATGCAAACCATTCAGATACACGACAAAAAGTTCAGTCTCTCCATTACAGAAGAGGAAATTCAGGCGGCAGTACGTCGTGTGGGAGAAGCCATCAACCGGGATTTGGCAGATACAAATCCATTATTTATATGCGTACTGAATGGCGCGTTCATGTTTGCCGGTGATTTAATGAAAATCGTGAACTTCCCCTGCGAAATTACTTTCGTGAAACTTTCTTCTTACGAAGGAATTTATACTACAGGAAATGTCAAGGAGGTTATCGGACTGAATGAAAGCGTGGTAGACAGAAATATAGTGGTAGTGGAAGACATTGTTGATACCGGTATCACAATGGAAAAAATTATCGCATCACTCAACGCCAAAGGAGCCAAAAGCATCCGGGTGGCCACTTTCCTGCAAAAACCCGAAGCCCTGCAACGCGACATCAATGTGGATTATGTGGCCATGAAAATACCCAACCAGTTCATCGTGGGTTACGGATTGGATTATGATGGGTATGGGAGGAATCTGAAGGAGATTTATACGGTGGTGTAAATATGGTCTACAGACTACGGTCTACAGTGACTGGTGACTGGTGACTGGTGACTGGTGACTGGAAAGCGATAAGTGAATAGTTTTTAGTTTAAGAGTTTAAAGGTATATAAGGTTTAAAAAAGATAAATGTCTGTCGCCCGGTGTCTGTTGACTGGAGACCGTTGACTGGAGTCGGAGCGAAGCGACAAAAAAAAAGGAAAGATGTTAAACGTAATTATTTTTGGAGCGCCCGGCTGTGGAAAAGGAACCCAGAGCGCGTTGATTATTGAAAAGTTCGGATTAAAGCACTTTTCAACGGGTGAATTATTGAGAAAAGAGATCGAGGCAAAAACAGCCTTGGGTTTAGAGGCCGACAAGTACATATCGAAAGGCAACCTGATGCCGGACGAAATGATGATTGAACTAATCACCAACGGAATTCAAAGCCTCGATGCGGATTGTAAAGGTATTATTTTCGATGGCTTTCCCCGTACCGTAAAACAAGCAGAGGAATTAGAAAAGCTGATGAATGGTCTTGGCAAACCAACCACCGTACTGATTGACCTTCAGGTGCCAAACCGGGAACTCATCAACCGCCTGCTCATGCGGGGTAAGACTTCCGGACGTAGCGACGACAACCTCGAAACCATCAAAAAAAGATTAGACGTGTACGAAACCAAAACCACACCCGTGAACGAATTTTACCAATCCCTCAACAAATACGCCGCCATCGATGGTGTGGGAACGGTGGAGGAGGTGTTTGGGAGAATCGCTCAACGAATAGCGGAAAACTGAAAACGGAAAGCGGAAAGTAAACAGCCAAGCACATGATTATAAATGGGTTGATCCGTCACCTTCACCTCATCGTGATGATAGTCTGTTTATGGGTTTTAGTTTTACGATTTCCGTTTTTAGTTTTACGCTAAAAAAACTACCTTTGCACAACACATAAAAGTACGCTATGGCTTCTTCCAATTTTGTTGATTACGTAAAAATATACTGTCGCTCAGGCAAAGGGGGTGCAGGCTCGATGCATTTCCACCGCGAAAAGTTCATTGCCAAAGGAGGACCCGATGGCGGAGATGGCGGTCGGGGAGGTCACATCATCCTGCGTGGCAACAAAAATTACTGGACACTGATTCACCTGAAATATGCCCGCCACGTGTATGCCGGGGACGGGGAAC
Source organism: Paludibacter sp. (assembly GCA_034928085.1). Classification (GTDB taxonomy): domain Bacteria; phylum Bacteroidota; class Bacteroidia; order Bacteroidales; family Paludibacteraceae; genus Paludibacter. The sequence goes on along the minus strand of JAYFPG010000022.1, from coordinate 221,783 downwards.
AGGGAAGTGGCAGCCGTAGTTTTGGAAAAGACGGTGAAGACCGGATTATTGATGTGCCTTGCGGAACGGTTGTGTACGACGCCGAAACCGGCGAATTTATGTGTGATATTACCGATGACGGTCAGGAGCTTATCTTGCTGAAAGGAGGCCGCGGCGGTCAGGGTAACTGGCATTTCCGCACAGCGACCAATCAAACGCCTCGCTTCGCGCAACCGGGAGAGCCCCGCATCGAAAAAGCGGTGATTCTTCAGCTCAAAGTATTAGCCGATGTAGGCTTGGTAGGCTTTCCGAATGCCGGAAAATCAACCCTATTGTCGGTAGTATCGGCAGCCAAACCTGAAATTGCCGATTACCCTTTTACGACTCTGGTACCTAATCTGGGTATTGTTTCTTACCGCGACAACCAGTCGTTCGTGATGGCCGACATCCCCGGAATTATCGAAGGAGCTTCGGAAGGGAAGGGCCTTGGACTACGATTCCTGCGGCACATCGAGCGAAACTCTATCCTGCTGTTTATGATCCCGGCGGATAGTGAAGATATCAGAAAAGAATTTCAGGTATTGCTCAATGAACTGAAAACATACAACCCGGAACTTTCGACCAAGCAACGCATCCTCGCTATTACCAAATGTGATATGCTCGATGAAGAGTTGATGGAACAGATGAAAGCCGAATTGCCGGAAGGGATTCGCACCGTGTTTATCTCGTCGGTAAGCGGACTGGGCATCATGGAGCTGAAAGACCTGATTTGGGAAGAAATAAACAAAGAATCCAATAAAATTGTTGAATTCGTGCATCGTCCGATGATTATCGAGCCTCCTGTTGGTGGAGAAGAGAACGAAGAGGAGGAGGAAGGTGATTTTGATGATTTCTTTGAAGAAGATGAAGAGGACGACGACATCAGCAAATACAAAGGCATAGGTTGGGACGACCTGTAAAAACATGCTTGACCAAACGACAATCGACAAAATCAACGATGCCGCACTGATTCAGGATGTAGTGTCGGATTACGTGACCCTGCGTAAACGCGGAGCCAACCTGATTGGTTTGTGTCCCTTCCACAACGAAAAAACACCTTCTTTCAGTGTTTCTCCTGCCAAGGGTATTTTCAAATGCTTTGGTTGCGGAAAGGGTGGAAATTCGGTGCATTTCATCATGGAACATGAGCAAATAAGCTACTATGAAGCGCTCAAGTTCTTAGCAAAAAAATATCACATCGAATTTGAAGAACGGGAATTGTCGGATGAAGAAAAAGCCATCCGAAACGACCGCGAAAGCATGTTCTTAGTGAATGAATATGCGCAACAATACTTCTCCAACAACCTGCACAACCACATCGACGGCAAATCCATCGCCATGGCTTATTTCAGGGAAAGGGGTTTCCGTGAGGACATCATCCGGAAATTTCAGCTCGGGTATAGTCTGGATAACCGCGATGCTTTCACGCAATCGGCCATCAGCAAGGGTTACAATAAATCTTACTTAATAAAGACAGGGCTCACGCTCGAACACGACAACGGACAGATTTCGGACCGTTTCAGGGGCAGGGTAATGTTCCCTGTTCATTCGCTGTCGGGAAAAGTCGTAGCTTTCGGAGGACGTATCCTGCGCAAGGACGAGAAGATGGCCAAGTATGTCAACTCGCCCGAGTCGGAAATCTACCACAAAAGCAATGAGTTATACGGCATCTTCTTTGCGAAAAAATCCATCGTGAAGGAAGACCGCTGTTTCTTGGTCGAAGGTTATACCGATGTGATTTCGATGCACCAGAACGGCATCGAAAACGTGGTGGCTTCTTCGGGAACTTCGCTCACACCCGGACAAATCAGGATGATTCACCGGTTTACCGACAATGTAACGGTGATTTACGACGGCGATGCGGCAGGCATCAAGGCTTCGTTGCGTGGAATCGATTTGTTGCTGGAAGAAGGTCTTAATATTAAGGTGTTGCTATTGCCTGACGGAGAAGATCCGGATTCATTCGCGCAAAAACACAATTCGGCAGATTTTATAGCCTTCGTAGAGAAGCATTCGGTGGATTTCATACGCTTCAAGACAAGTATATTACTGGAAGATGCAGGCAACGATCCGGTGAAACGCGCAGGTCTCATCATCGACATCGTGAAGAGTATCGCCATCATTCCCAACCAGGTTATCCGTGCCGAATATGTGAAGGAATGCAGCATGCTCCTGCAGGTGGACGAGGCTATGCTTTACCACGAAATCAACAAGCTGAAAAAGGCGGAACAGGGAAAAGCACAGACAAACGTACCGCAACCGCAGGCACAGGCAGAACAGCCTGACAATGCAGCGCAGGCTCCTTTGAGTCAGACTCCTCAAACCGGCATATATGCGCAGGAAGAAAGGAGTATCCTGCAAACCCTGATCCGTTATGGGAAGATGGACATGCAGCATCCCGACCTGAGAAAGCAGACACCTGAGCCAATCATCACAGCTGATTTTATTTACGAAGAAATCAACCGCGACGGCATCAGTTTTAGCACACCGGTACATCAGCAAATACTAAAAGAATACGAAACCCATTATAAGGAAACTGATTTCAACGCGGAAAAATATTTCCTGTACCACCCGAACCCGGCCATCGCCCAGCTGACTGCCGACCTGATTACCGAGAAGTACACCCTGAGTAAGATTCACGCAAAAATAAAGGAAGTCAAAACGGACGCCGATAAACTGCATGAATTGGTGCCCAGGGTGATGTACGAGTTTAAGAACCGGCTGGTGCTCGACATGATCAAAGAAAAACTATTTTTACTTAAAGAAGCTTCTGAAACAAAAAATTATAACCTGGCAGATGAAATTATGCAGGAATTAAAAATGCTGGATGAGGTAAAACAGAAACTGGCAAAGGAGTTGGGGACGAGGGTGATTACGAAGTTTTAATATGTTTTTATTCAACAACATAATCTTTGGCCCCGTGAAAAGCCGGCGCCTGGGGGTATCTCTGGGGGTTAATTTATTGCCGGTGGATGCCAAGATTTGCTCGTTCGACTGCATTTATTGCGAATGTGGTTTCAACACGACCATGCAGGAGTCGCCACTGCCGACACGCGAACAAGTGTCTGTCACACTCGAAGCAAAATTACAGGAAATGGTAGCTGCCAACGAATTACCTGATGTAATCACTTTCGCCGGAAATGGAGAACCTACCTTGCATGCACAGTTTGAAGGCATCATCGACGATACCATCGCGTTGCGTGACCGCTATTGTCCGGAAGCCAAAGTCAGCGTACTGTCCAACTCAACCCGTATGCACAAACCAGCTATATTCAGGGCGTTGCAGCGTGTAGACAACAACATCCTGAAGTTTGATTCGGCAATCGACAAAACCGTTCAACGCCTGGATCGTCCGTCAGGAAAACAGTTTTCTGTCGAATGGCAACTCGAACAATTTAAAAAATTCAACGGTAACCTCATCATCCAAACCCTGTTCCTGCGGGGCAGATTAGCTGATGGGATTATCGATAACACGACTGAAGAAGAAGTATCCGCATGGCTCGAAGCCCTGCAAATCATCCGCCCCAAACAGGTGATGATTTACAGCATCGACCGCGAAACCCCGACAAAAGGGCTGGAAAAGATATCTTTGGAAACGCTGAACTTAATCGCAGCACGCGTGAGGAAAGTGGGGATTGAGGTGAGTGTTAGTGTATAGTCGCTTCGCTCCGACTCCAGTCACCAGACTCCGGACTCCAGACTCCAGTCACCAGACTTCAGTCAATAGACGGTGATAAGTGGTTAGAGGATAGTTTAAAGGTTTAAGAATTAAAATGTTTAAAACAAAATAATGTCTGACGTCTGGTGTCCGGCGACTGGAGTCTGGCGACTGAGCGTAGCGAAAAAAAATAATATGTCCAAAATCATCCTCGAAAACATGGAGTTCCAGGCCAACCATGGCGTATTGGAGCATGAGAAAATGCTGGGAAACACCTTCCTGGTGACCGTAGAAATGGAAGTTTACACCGACAAGGCGGGTGCAACGGATATGCTTGAAGACACCATTAATTATCAGTTGGTGTATCAGTCCATCAAAAAACAAATCGAAATTCCTTCGAATCTGATTGAACATGTTGCCCACAGAATTGTTGATAAACTGATGAATAAATTTTTAAGAATACAGGCGCTGAATCTCACGCTGTCCAAAATGAATCCACCCCTCGGCGGTAAAGTCGAAAAGGTGTCGATTCAAATGGAGCGGAGGAGATGAGCGGAAAGCGGAAAACGGAGAGCAATAAGCGAATAACTAATAGCGATACAGAATTATTACCATTGATTATTGAACTTTTTGCCTTATTAAACATTGTGAAGTAAAAACTTTCGCTTTCCGCTTACAGTTTTCCGCTATTCGCTATTAGTTATTCACTATTCACTAAAAAAATGAAGTACCTTTTCGACGGTGTCAAGGAATTCCTGGCCAATGATTACATAGAATTAAAGCGACATTTCCGCAAAATCGGGAAAGGTCAGAAACCGCACACCCTGTTCATAGGCTGTTCCGACTCACGGGTGGTGCCAAATCTGATTACACGCACCTTACCGGGCGAATTGTTCGTGATTCGCAACATCGCCAACCTCGTTCCCATGCACCGTATCTCAAGTGAATTTCTGGCAACGACATCGGCGGTAGAATACGCGGTGCAGGTGTTAAACGTGGAAAACATCATCGTTTGCGGTCATTCCAATTGCGGGGGTTGTAATGCTATCTACATGGACGAAAAGCAAACGGCAGACATTCCACATACCCGCAAATGGCTGGAACTGATGGAAAGAGTGAAAGAACAAGTGGATACACTAGTGACAATTGATGAATTGGAAAGAGCGATATTAACCGAACAACTCAACATCGTTGAACAAATGAACCACCTGCTCACCTACCCCTACATCAAAGAGCGATACGAACAGGGTAAAATAAACATCCTCGGGTGGTATTACATCATTGAAACTGGCGAGGTATTTAATTATGATACAGAGTCAAGGAGGTTTGAGAAGATTGAGTGATGTCGCCGGACACCGGACGCCAGACGACGGACACCGGACACCAGACACCAGACTGGAGACTGGAGACTGGAGACCGGAGACCGGAGACTGGTGACTGTCGACCGGTGACTAAAAAATTGAAAATTTTTTCTTACTTTTGCAGCTCAAAAATTTGCAATAACATTTCATGAAAAAAATCCGTAACTTTTGCATCATTGCCCACATCGACCATGGGAAAAGCACCCTGGCCGACCGTCTGTTAGAATACACCAAAACTGTATTTGACAAAGACCTGCAGGCACAGGTGCTGGATAACATGGATTTGGAACGTGAAAGGGGCATCACCATCAAGAGTCACGCCATTCAGATGAACTACAAACTGAATGGGGAGGACTATGTCCTCAACCTGATTGACACCCCGGGACACGTTGATTTTTCTTATGAAGTTTCGCGCTCCATTGCTGCCTGTGAAGGAGCTTTGTTGATTATAGACGCAACCCAGGGAATCCAGGCACAGACCATTTCCAATTTGTACATGGCCATCGAACACGATCTGGAAATCATTCCGGTAATGAATAAGATGGATATGGATTCGGCGATGCCAGAAGAAGTGGAAGATCAGATTGTGGATTTATTAGGCTGTAAACCGGATGAAATCATCCGCGCCAGTGGAAAAACAGGATTGGGCGTGGAAGAAATTCTCGAGGCCATCGTACACCGCATCCCGGCACCTAAGGGAGACCCTGAAGCACCACTGCAATGCTTGATTTTCGACTCGGTGTTCAACTCTTTCCGCGGTATCATTGCTTATTTTAAAATTGCCAACGGCACCATCCGCAAAGGCGACCTGGTGAAATTTGTGGCAACGGGAAAAGAATACAACGCGGATGAAATTGGGATTTTGAAATTGGATATGGTCCCAACCCAGGAACTTAGCGCCGGCAATGTAGGCTATATTATTTCCGGGATCAAAACTTCAAAGGAAGTAAAGGTGGGCGATACCATTACCCACGTGAAACGCCCCTGTAACAAAGCCATTTCCGGATTCGAAGAGGTAAAACCGATGGTTTTTGCCGGCGTATATCCGGTGGATACCGAGGATTTTGAGGATTTACGGTCTTCTATCGAAAAGCTGCAACTCAACGACGCTTCACTGACCTTCGAACCAGAATCATCGGTCGCACTGGGCTTCGGTTTCCGTTGTGGTTTCTTAGGCATGTTGCACATGGAAATCATTCAGGAACGACTCGACCGTGAATTCGACATGAATGTGATAACCACGGTTCCGAACGTTTCCTATAAAGTATATACGAAAAAAGACGAGTTGATGGAGGTTCATAATCCTTCTGGATTGCCTGACCTGATGCTCGTTGACAGAATAGAGGAGCCTTACATTCGGGCTTCTATCATCACCCGCACCGACTATATCGGTCAAATCATGACCCTTTGTCTCGATAAACGCGGGGAACTTATTAAACAAGACTATATTTCAGGCAATCGCATGGAATTGATTTTCGATTTGCCGCTGGGCGAAATCGTGTTCGATTTCTACGACCGCCTCAAAAGTATATCTAAAGGTTACGCTTCGTTCGACTATCATCCGCATGGTTATCGTCCCTCGAAGCTCATAAAATTAGACATTTTGCTCAACGGTGAACCGGTCGATGCCCTTTCATCGCTGATACATTTTGACAACGCCGTTTCGCTCGGTCGCCGGATGTGTGAGAAATTAAAAGAGCTCATCCCGCGTCAACAATTCGACATTGCCATTCAGGCTGCAATAGGCGCCAAAATCATTGCCCGTGAGACCATCAAGGCCGTTCGTAAGGACGTGACTGCCAAGTGTTACGGAGGCGACATCAGCCGCAAAAGAAAGTTACTGGAAAAACAGAAGAAAGGCAAGAAACGCATGAAACAAATTGGTTCCGTGGAAGTTCCGCAAAAAGCCTTCCTGGCTGTGCTAAAACTCGACTAAAAAAACCAATACATATGATGACAACTTTGATTGTTGTAGTTTTTGTTCTCGGTTATATCGCCATCGCGCTCGAACATGACCTGAAAGTGAACAAAACTGCACCCGCTTTGATTATCGGCGTGCTTACGTGGGTAATTTTTTCTTATTACACTGAAGATAAAACCTGGCTGAATCTTCAGTTAATCGAACACCTGGGAGATATTTCCAGCATTCTCTTCTTCTTACTCGGCGCCATGACCATCGTCGAATTAATCGACACCTACGATGGTTTTGAACTGGTAACCAGAAAAATCAAACAAACCGATAAAAGGAAACTGCTTTGGATAGTCAGTTTCCTTACTTTTTTTCTGTCGGCCATACTGGATAACCTCACGACCACCATCGTAATGGTTTCGTTGCTCAGGAAGTTAATCGGGGACAAGAAAGACCGGCTCTTTTTCATCGGGATGATAGTCATAGCCGCCAATGCCGGAGGTGCCTGGACGCCTATTGGTGACGTGACCACCACCATGTTATGGATTGGGGGACAAATCTCCACTGCTGATACGATGAAATATATTTTCCTGCCAAGTTTAGTCTCTCTACTGATACCATTGATTATCACGTCCACCAGATTGAAAGGGAAAATTACCCGCCGGGAAGTGGTTTTAGAAGAAAAAAAGTACACTCCCAATCCGAAACAAAAACGCAACATGTTGGTGCTGGGGGTACTCACGCTGGTTATGGTACCTGTGTTTAAGTATTTCACGCACCTGCCTCCATTTATGGGCATACTCATCGGGCTTGGAATCCTCTGGATTTACACAGAATATTTGCACCGGAAAACCGATGCCGATAAGAAAAAAACCGTTTCGCTTGTCAACGCCCTTCATCGGGTCGATTTCTCCAGCATCCTGTTCTTTCTGGGTATCCTGATGGCCGTAGCCGCTATGGAAACTTCGCAGATACTAAATATTTCTGCCGAATGGCTCAACAACAAAATTGGGAATCTTAATTTTATCGTGATGTCAATCGGACTCTTATCATCGGTGGTCGACAACGTTCCGCTGGTAGCCGCTGCCCAGGGCATGTACGACATTGCCGCTTACCCGATGAACCATTACCTGTGGCAATTCCTGACCTACTGTGCAGGTACTGGAGGTAGCATCCTTATTATCGGTTCGGCTGCCGGTGTTGCCGCGATGGGCATGGAAAAAATCAGCTTCTTCTGGTATGTTAAAAAAATTAGTTTATTAGCATTGGCAGGCTATTTTGCAGGCGCTTTTCTGTATATACTGGAAAGAAGTCTTTTTTAAACGGGGAAAAGATTGTATATTTGACGCTGTTTATTTAGCGTCATGGACTTTAGTTACAGAAATAAGAATTTTGTCAGAATTTATGGATTAATAGACCGCTTTAAAACGGTCATTAATCCGGGTGTATTATTATTGATTGTCGCGATTTTCACGCTGATAATAGCCAACTCTTCGCTTAACGAATGGTATCAGTCGCTCTGGACCCTTGATTTTTTCCTCGGCTTCGGCGACTTTAACCTGCTGAGTCACCATGGACATCCGTTCACCAGTCTGCAGTTTATCAACGACGGGATCATGACCGTTTTCTTTTTCACGGTCGGACTGGAAATCAAACGGGAAGTCATGGTGGGTGAACTGTCATCTTTCCGGCAGGCCATCTTACCCATCATCGCGGCGGTAGGCGGTATGGTTATGCCCGTACTGCTTTTCCTGATTACAGGTAATATTCAGGGATTTACGCCCGAAGAAATGAAAGGGGTCGCCATCCCGATGGCGACTGACATCGCTTTTTCAATCGGGGTACTGAGTTTGCTGGGTAAAAGAGTACCTATCAGTCTCAAAATATTTCTGCTTACCCTGGCCATTGCGGATGACATCGGAGGTATTCTGGTTATTGCTCTCTTTTACAGCAATTTCAGCACAGCCGCCATACTTGAATTAGGTCTCTCACTGGTTTTCTTCGGATTACTCTTTTTGGGTAACAGACTGCGGATCAACAATAAACTATTTTATTTTCTGAACGGACTGATTATTTGGTACTTGTTTCTTCAAGCAGGCATACACCCGACTATTGCCGGGGTATTGGTGGCGTTTACTGTCCCTGCCCGCCCCTATATCAACCTGAAGAGATTCACAGAAGGTATGGAACAGGACCTGAATGTTTTGCGTTCAACCCTGAAAAACAGTTCGGATGAGGACATTATACTGTCGAATACCCAAGTGAGATATTTAACCCGGATTGAAGCGGCATCCGACCATGTCATCAGTCCGCTGCAAGACCTTGAGGACAACCTGCGGGATATGGTGAATTACATCATCATGCCTTTGTTTGCCTTTGCCAACGCGGGGGTCATCATCGACATCTCAAATTTCACCCTGTTCTCCGGGATATCACTCAGTATCATAATCGGCTTAATTGCCGGGAAGTTTTCCGGAATCTTCCTGTTCACCTTCCTGGCCATCAAACTACGCATCTCACGTCAACCCAAAGGGATGACCTGGTCGAACCTCGCCGGCGTTTCGATGTTGGGTGGAATTGGTTTTACCGTTGCCTTGTTCTTAGCCGGACTGTCATACCCACTTGGCAGCTATGTGCTCAACGATGCCAAACTCGGGATCGTATTTGGGTCGCTGATTGCCGGTGTGGCAGGGTACTTCATTTTGAAGGTTACGCTGAAAAAAGCGAAGAGCGAATAGCGAATAACTGAAAGCGACGACCGGAGACCGGGGACAATAAATAAAAAAACATGTTACTACAAATCTTACTTTTGATTCTCGGCTTCGTTCTGTTGATCAAGGGGGCCGACTGGCTTGTAAATGGCGCTACTGCGCTGGCTAAAAAACATCAGGTTTCTGACTTGGCCATCGGGTTAACGATTGTGGCATTCGGCACTTCCATGCCCGAGTTGGTCGTCAACGCTTTCGCGGCATTCGAAAATCACCCCGACATCGTTTATGGAAATGTAATCGGCAGTAACAACTTCAATCTTTTCATGATTTTGGGTATTGCCGGCCTCATTACCCCTCTTGTGGTACAATCGAGTACCGTTTGGAAAGAAATTCCTTTTTCGCTTGCAGCGGCTTTTTTACTGTTCTTTTTAGCGAATGATTTTATGTCCGATTCAGGAATTGGATTATCACGTCTCGATGGCGCTATGTTACTCCTGTTCTTTGCCGGATTCTTGTTTTATGTGTATAAACAACTCCGAACGGGGAAGGTACCCGAAACCACAACAACGGTTATTCATTACAGCAACCTGAAAATATGGGGATTCATCCTGCTGGGGTTTACCCTGCTGGTTATTGGTGGGCGTTTGGTTGTTGACAGTGCGGTCGACATCGCTTCTGCCCTGGGAGTAAGCCAGACACTTATCGGGCTAACCATTGTCGCAGCAGGAACCTCGTTGCCTGAACTGGCAACCTCAGTTGTAGCTGCAATCAAAAAGAACAACGACATTGCCGTAGGAAATATCATCGGATCAAACATCTTTAATATTTTCTTTATTCTGGGTGTTAGTTCACTCATACGCCCCATTCCATTTTCTCCAAAATTTAATCAAGACATCTACTTACTCATCTTCGGAACGGTATTATTGTTTCTGGCCATGTTTTCTGGAAAAAAGAAAAAACTCGACCGTTGGGAAGCAGGTTTGTTGCTGGCGATGTATGTGGGATATACGGTATATCTGATTAATAGGGGGTAAATTAATAGCGAATAACTAAGAGCGGAAAACTGAAAGCTAATAGTTATTCGCTATTAGCTATTAGTTTCAGTAAAGAATGTACCCCAACACTCCTGCGCCAATGATAATCAAAATCGGGTGAATTCTAAAAAACAGAGAAGCTACGAAGGCCAGTCCGAACAGGATATAGCTTTTGTAATCGATAAAGTTCTCCTTGTTCATCAACAGGATGGCAGCGGCGGCAATCATGCCTACCACCATGGGGCGCAGACCCTGCAAGGCATATTGCATGTACCTGTTTTTTTGCATAACGATGAAAAAACGGGTGATAGCAATCATAATCAGAAAAGAAGGAAGGGTAATGGCAAAAGTAGCAACAACAGCTCCCCAGATGTTTCCGGAAGCAACATAACCAACATACGTAGCCGAGTTAATCCCGATAGGTCCGGGTGTCATTTGTGAGATGGCGATGATGTCGGTCAGCTCACTTTGCGTCATCCAGCCATGCACAACAATTTCATGCTGGATTAAGGTAATAATGGCGTATCCGCCCCCGAATGCAAATACGCCGATTTTGAAAAATGATATGAATAACTGTAAATAAATCATTATAATTCGAGATCCACATCATGCAGCTCTACCCAGGGCAGACCATGGACATTCAGTTTCTCCATGAAAGGATCGGGATTAAATTCTTCGACATTGTAAACGCCGGGCTTACGCCATTCACCTTTGAAGAACATCATCGCGCCTATCATGGCCGGTACGCCGGTAGTGTAACTTACACCCTGTGCGCCGGTTTCTTTGAATGCTTCCTCGTGACTGCAATTGTTATATACATAATAAGTCTTCTCCTTTCCGTCTTTTAATCCACGAATGCGACATCCGATGGAGGTCTGACCGGTATAGTTTTCTCCCAGTTCGCCCGGATCTGGCAACACAGCTTTCAGAAACTGAATGGGAACAATCTTAACGCCGTTGAATTCCACCTCGTCAATACGAGCCATTCCAATATTCTGAATTACACGCAAGTGCGTCAGGTATTCCTGACCGAAAGTCATCCAGAAACGCGCCCGTTTAAGGGTTGGGAAATTCTTCACCAGCGATTCCAGTTCTTCGTGATAAATCACGTAAGATTCTTTGGGTCCGATTTCAGGATAGTTGAGTGGCTTGTGAATTTCATGCGGTTCTGTCTCTACCCACTGACCGTTTTCCCAATATTTACCCTTCTGCGTAACCTCACGGATGTTGATTTCGGGATTGAAGTTGGTGGCAAAGGCTTTGCCATGATCACCAGCATTACAATCCACTATATCTAAATACTCTATCTCATCGAAATGGTGTTTGGCAGCATAAGCTGTATATACACTGGTTACTCCCGGGTCGAATCCACAACCTAATATTGCCGTCAGCCCCGCTTTTTCAAACTTATCTTTGTAAGCCCACTGCCAGCTGTATTCGAAATGCGCTTCATCTTTGGGCTCGTAGTTAGCCGTATCGAGGTAGTTAACTCCGGCTTCCAGACAAGCATCCATGATTGTCAGGTCCTGATAGGGCAACGCCACATTGATGACCAGCTCCGGTTTGAAACTATTGAAGAGTTTTACCAGTTCAGGTACAACATCCGCATCTATCTGAGCGGTTTGTATCGCTACCCCTGTACGTTTCTTTACATCAGCCGCGATGATATCACATTTTGATTTCGTGCGGCTCGCCAGCATAATCTCTGTGAAAACATCCGGATTTTGAGCTACTTTCTGAGCTACTACCGTCCCAACGCCCCCGGCGCCTATTATAAGTACCTTTCCCATGATTTGATATTTTTGATGCAAAAATAGGTAAAATTTTCCTATTTTTGCACTCAATTGACAATGAAGAAACAACTACCGCCCGAATGGGCACCGCAGCAATTTGTGCAACTCACCTGGCCACATGAGCAAACAGACTGGGTGGATATGCTCGACGAGGTAAACCAATGCTTTGTTGAGATAGCTCGTCACATCATTCAGCATGAAAATCTGTTGATTGTATGTCGGGATGCAGCCCAGATTAAAACCCTGTTGAAAAATGCTGATTTTAATCAAATCACTTTGGTGGAATTACCAACTAACGATACCTGGGCAAGGGATCATGGGGGAATTACCGTATTGGAAGATGGGGAAAAAGTGATTTATGATTTTGCTTTCAACGGCTGGGGAAAGAAGTTTGAGGCGGAACTGGATAACCAAATCACAAAAGCATTGTTTGATAAAGATATTTTTGACATTGACACAGAGTATAGAAATTATCTTGATTTTGTACTGGAAGGCGGGAGTATCGAATCAGACGGAGAAGGAACTTTGCTGACTACTTCCACCTGTCTACTATCAGATAACCGCAATGATTTATCGAAAGAAGCCGTTGAAGCCAGACTAAAAGATTATTTTGGCTTACATCGGGTGCTTTGGTTAAACCATGGATATCTGGCAGGAGATGATACCGATAGTCACATCGACACCCTGGCTCGCTTTTGCGATGTAAACACCATTGCGTATGTAAAATGTGAGGATGAAACGGATGAACATCACGTGGAACTGAAAAAGATGGAGGTGGAACTGATGCAATTCAGAACTGTGTCGGGCGCTCCCTACCGGTTGATACCGCTGCCTATGGCTGATGCGGTATATGAAGCCGGAGAAAGATTACCCGCAACTTATGCCAACTTCTTAATCATAAATGGTGCGGTCTTAGTACCAACCTATCAGTCACACAAAGATGAAATAGCATTAAAACAACTTGAACTGGCATTCCCGGACAGAAAAATCATCGGCATCAATTGTTTGCCGTTAATCAAACAACATGGTTCGTTACATTGTGTTACGATGCAGTACGTATAAAGCGGAAAGCGGAAAGCGAAGAGCGAATAACTAATAGTGAATAATGAATAGTGACAGCGACGACTGGAGACTGGAGACTGGTGTCTGGTGTCTGGTGTCTGGTGTCTGGTGTCTGGCGACATAAAAACAAGAAAAATGAAAACAGCTTTAATTCAACAATCAAACTCGGCCTCGCGCGAAGCGAACATGGCCAAACTGACACAGAACATTGTATCCTGCGCCCAACAAGGAGCAGAACTCGTGGTGTTGCAGGAGTTACACAATGGTTTGTATTTCTGCCAGACCGAAGATCCGGCTGTTTTCGATCAGGCTGAAACCATACCCGGTCCGTCTACTGAATACTTCGGCAAGCTGGCCAAAGAACATCAGGTGGTGATTGTACTCTCCTTATTCGAAAAAAGAGCGCCGGGACTGTATCACAACACGGCCGTAGTACTGGATAAAGACGGTACCATCGCCGGCAAATACCGAAAAATGCACATCCCGGACGATCCGGCATATTACGAGAAATTCTATTTCACACCCGGCGATTTAGGCTTTGAACCCATTCAAACATCCATCGGGAAACTGGGTGTACTGGTTTGCTGGGACCAGTGGTACCCCGAAGCGGCCCGCCTGATGGCCATGGCGGGAGCTGAATTACTGATTTACCCTACTGCCATCGGCTGGGAAAGCACTGACCCGGAAGCAGAAAAGATGAGACAAAAGGAGGCCTGGGTTACCATTCAACGCAGTCATGCTGTTGCCAATGGTTTGCATGTACTGTCCTGCAACCGTACCGGACACGAAGCAGACCCTTCAGGTGTTACCAATGGTATTCAGTTCTGGGGTAATAGTTTTGTTGCCGGACCACAGGGCGAAATCATCGCACAAGCCGGCAATCATCAGGATGAAAATTTGATTGTAGAAATTGATCTGACTCGAACAGAAACTGTACGCAGGATGTGGCCGTTTTTTCGGGACCGGCGCATAGATGCGTTTCAGGATATTACAAAGCGGTGGAAAGCTTAAATAGTTGATAGTGGTCAGTGGTTAGTGGTTAGTTATTCGCTCAGAACTAACCACTAACCACTATCAACTGACTGTAGGCCTTTATTTACTAAAGAAAAAGTCACACCTGCGGTTCATCAGTGTTTTCACCGGTGGATCTGAGATTTTGCCTTTGCCGTTTGCAACCATGCGGTTATGCGGGATGCTATACACTTTTTGCAACTCCTGTTTTACCCTTTCTGCGCGGCGCTGACTCAGGCGTTGGTTATAAACATTAGATCCAAGATTATCCGTATATCCCCGGATTTCTAACATCAGAGAGGCATCTTTGCGCATCTTTTCTGCAATCTTCACCAGGGTAATTTGTGCAATCTTGTCTAATTCGATGCTGTCAAAATCAAAATAAACAGATAGCAATTCATCTGCCTTTACTGTTTTAACACTCAGACCCCTGCCCCAAAAATCGACTGGTGTTCCGGGAGCTGTATTCGGCTCTAAATCCCGGACATCCGGCACACCGTCTTTATCTGTATCAGGACCGTCATTCGACAGAATGCCTTCAACGGCCACCATCCGCTCACCTAAATTATCAAGTTTACTGTCAACACCATCTATCCGGATAGTAAGATTATTTACATCCTGTTGCAACTGATTAAACATGGCAAGCGACGTCTCTTCTTTGTGATCAAAAACCTCATCACGGAAATGCTTGTTATCTTTGGTAACAAACTTATAACGCAGCGACAAACTCACATTCTGCCATACATCTTTGTACAAATGTCGCTCGATGGATTCCATCTGGTCAGTGTTTGTGTATACTTTTCTTACACTTAATCCGATGCTGTACTTTTTACTGAGATTATATTCCACATTGCCGGAAACCGGAAAAATGAAGAAAGTAGGCGGAAAAACAACTCCATTAGCCGGATCAGGAGGAACTGTTCCGGGACGGTTAGTCAAGTAGATTGGCCATATAGATCCTGAGAAACCGACTCCGGCATTTCCCAGCACACTCCATCTTTTACTTTTCTTGCCATTGAGAACACTCAACAAATCAATACTTAGAAAGGTTGACGTATAAACACCACCAGCAGTAAACACTTCATCAAGGTCATCCTGATTGAAGATAACACCTCCCAGATTCCAACCGAATGATAAAGCAGGATGTAAATTGTATTCCAATGAAAAATCGACACTGGGACTTTTCAATATCCCCATATAATCATAATCAGGGTCAATATCTCCATCAAACCTGTTTATACCGGTGCTTCCTATAATCGACCATCTCCCGAATTTAGATATCCTGTCTGATATATCACCAGCAAAAACAGTGACTACGCAACACAGAAGAAGGGAAAGAAATAGATGTTTTTTCATGCTTGATCGAATAATCAGTTGATGTTGCAAACCATTAACACTTTGCTCACAAAAATACTGATAATAATCAGGCACATAGGCGCAAATAAACAGCACTTTTCAACAATAAGACACACCTTACCCAACAAGTTATCAACAGATTTTTAGGGAAATTGTTGATAACTTTCGAGGGAAATTCATGGATTTACCTTGTGATTTCTACTTTTCGGGTCGGGTCCTGTGTTTTGTTTCTGTTTTCTACCTGCTCAACTACTTTCTCTGCCAGTTGATGGAAGGCCATGCCGGAAATGGAATGTATGTCTACAGCGATGGGTTTACCGGCATCGCCTCCTTCACGGATGCTTTGCACGATGGGAATCTGACCTAACAGGGGAATATTGAGCTCTTCAGCCAGTCGCCTTCCACCTTCTTTTCCGAAGATGTAGTATTTATTTTCAGGTAATTCAGCTGGCGTAAACCAGGCCATATTCTCGACCAAACCCAACACCGGCACATTCACTTTATCACCCAAAAACATATTCACTCCTTTACGGGCATCAGCAAGCGCCACATCCTGAGGGGTGGTGACCGCCACTGCTCCGGTTATCCCCATGGTCTGCACCAGAGTCAGGTGAATATCACCCGTCCCGGGAGGCAGGTCCATTACGAAATAATCGAGTTCGCCCCAGTTAGCATCTGTAATCAATTGTTTCAAGGCATTACTGGCCATGCTTCCTCTCCACACCAGGGCATTATCGGGATCTACAAAAAAACCGATAGACAACAACTTCACGCCGTATTTCTCAATAGGCATAATCATTTGCTTTCCTTCAACTTCTTCCATATAGGGACGAGCATCTTCAACACCAAACATCTTGGGCATCGATGGCCCATGGATATCAGCATCCAGCAAACCAACCTTATAGCCGAGTGAAGCCAGCGCAATAGCCAGATTTGAGGATACGGTCGACTTCCCCACCCCTCCCTTACCGGAGAACACCGCCAGTATATTCTTCACCCCCGGCAAAATGGAAGCGGGTTTAGGCTTAGGGACTTCTTTCAGCACGGGTGTAATGTTGCCTTTGATGTCCACATCTTCTCCTACATAGGTCAGGATGGCCGTTTCAGCAGCTTTGATAACCGACTTGACAAAAGGATCATTTTGCTTCTCAAAGACGATAGAAAAACTAACCTTCATTCCATTGATGTGGATGTCTTCATGCACCATGCCCGACGATACAATATCCTTTCCGGTTCCGGGATAACGCACATGCGTTAAGGCGTCTAAAATCAATTTTGGATATAATGTCATAATATATAATGATTTATTTCACCATATAAGCCATATAAGATCCATTTATGTTCTAAATTCAGAAAAAGCAACTAAAACAATGCTGTTTTTCAACAGTTAATGTTGTATTCTTAAGCTTATATAGTTCTTATATGACTTATATAGTATAATTATTCTGAGTTAAGTCCGTGCCGCTTACTGCGCCCGAAACTCCGGTAGGCATCATGTTCTATTTCCACATCAGGCTCTGTAAATACATCCTTCCTATCCAGTTTAAAACGGATGTATTTGATAGACAGCCCCCGCTCCAGCCATTGCTGTTCGTAATAGGTCTTGATACCAAGAATGGGATCGTCTTTTACAGTGGCGTATAAATCGTCTGTAGAAACTTCTACCGGATACGCGTTTGATTTCACCATTTCACAGGTGTAAGTAAACATGAAATTACTGTCGGTTTTCAGGTGAATGAGACCTCCATCTTTTACAAACTGCTGATAAGACTTCATAAAATTGGTAGCAGTGAGGCGTTTGGTCACTTTCTTCATCTGCGGATCAGGAAAAGTGAGCCATATCTCTGAGACTTCGTCAGGAGCGAAGAAATGATGTATCATTTCAATATTGGTACGCAAAAAAGCCACATTCATCATCCTTCTTTCAAAAGAATCTTTCGCTCCGGTCCACATGCGCGCTCCTTTGATATCAACCCCGATGAAGTTTTTATCCGGATACAATGCTGCCAGTCCGACCGAATACTCTCCTTTCCCGCAACCCAACTCCAGCACGATTGGATTGTTGTTCTTAAAAACCAATTCATTCCACCTGCCTTTGTTAACAAACACATTACCCGACAAAACATCATGCGAAGACACCTGAAAGACATGCGGAAAAGATTCCATTTCAGCAAATTTAGCGAGCTTATTTTTCCCCATACTGATTTTCCAATTTTAACCCTACGGCCTGAATTCCACTTAAAATTTCATCTCTCATGCCATGCACAACAGTATACTGATACACACCTTGTTTTCCAAAATTATACTGTTTTTTCAGCGGTACTGAAAACAGATATACAGAACCCGACCCGGTCCCCAGCCACTTACCGGCATGGTCGGCCAGGATACAGGAAATGGTATCGCGCACAAGCTGACTGTCGGGCGACAACTGTTCGACAAACAACCAGAGATTCTGATAGGGATAAGCGCTTGTATGACGGATATGCAACGTTAGGTCGTACACTCCGGATGTATCTTCCATGTTTACCTGAAAAACACTGGAGCTGTCGGCCGACCAACCATCAGGATCAAGCTGACTGAATTCATTATAAACAGATTGCCGGCTACAGGAAATTACCCCCAGAGCCACCACAATCAGAACAAAAAAATCACTTCTAATTTGCCGAAGGTTTGTCATTTCTTCCGGGTTGTTTTACAGTACTATTTTGTTGGTTATTCTTTTTAAGTACAGGACGGTTGCGGCGACCCGACTTTTTCTTCTTCTTTACATCGAACCGGGTCAGGCTGTCCTCTCCAACTGCATTGGTATAGTCAATTATACTTTCAGCACCATCTGTTATGGGCTCTAATGCATCTGGCTTAAAACCAATTTTATTCATCGCGATAATTTCCTTTGCTCTTTCGGCCGAAATTGTCACTAAGTTGGCGCCGAAATTAGGCGAAGTTGAATACGAAATAGCCGCTTTAAATGTATCTGTTTTGAAATGATAATAGGTATTACTAAGCGTCTCCAATTGAATTTCCTTAGAAGGAAAGTCTTTCATCGCATCCATATAGGCGTCTAACTCGAAATTCAGACAACACTTCAGTTTACCGCATTGACCGGCCAGTTTCTGCGGATTCATGGAAATATCCTGATAACGGGCAGCAGATGTGGACACCGAATTAAAGTTGGTCATCCAGCCAGAACAACACAATTCCCGCCCACAGGGACCAATCCCGCCAATCCGGCCGGCTTCCTGCCGTGCTCCGATTTGCTTCATCTCTATGCGTACCCGGAAAGTTTCGGCAAACACCTTGATCAACTGCCTGAAATCAACCCTTTCGTCGGCAATATAATAAAATATAGCCTTATTGCCATCACCCTGGAACTCAACATCACCGATTTTCATGTTTAGTTTCAAACTCTCAGCGATCTGACGGGCTTTGATCATGGTTTCCTGTTCTTTAGCCTTGGCTTCGTTAAACTTATCTATGTCAGTTTCTTTGGCTTTCCGGTAAATCTTTTTGATTTCATATTTTTCAGGATTGATGTGCTGCTTGTTCATTTGCAACAAAACCAACCGTCCGACCAGAGTCACCTCCCCGATGTCATGACCGGGCGATGATTCAACTGCTACCACATCTCCTTTTTCCAGGGGAATCCGGGTGTTATTCAAATAATATCCTTTACGCGTATTTTTAAATTGTACTTCCACATAATCAGTCTCTTTATGTGTCTCCGGCAGGTCGCATAACCAGTCGAATGTACTTAATTTTTGATGTGAGTTCCGGCAGCAACCTTTTTTATTGATACCACAACCACAACCTCCAAGTGTATGTCCCATAGAATAATTTACCTTTTTAAGAGCATGATGATTTTCAGCACTAAATCGAAGAAAACCATTTTTGCATTCACATTTTGTTCAATATGTCTCTCAGCCAGCGCAAATTCAGCCATCAGATCCTCTACATTCCGCTCGTGAATAAAGCGGGAAAAATTCGCTGAAAAAGCTGATTCATCCTGACTTAAATAATTCAATTCCTGATTTCTCAGGTTGAAAATATAATTTTCACGCACCATGTGCTGCGCGTATACCAAAAATCCCTTTTGTCGCTCTCTGCCCACCCCCGACAAGGCCATTTCGTCGGCCCATTTCCGCAAGGTCTTCAGGGAAGCATAATCTTTTTTGTTGCCCACTTGCCAGGCAAGCCGCATGATTTGAACAAATCTATCAAAGTTTTGTTTCTGCTCGTCACCTTCTTTTAACAAATTCAAGGCTTTCAGGTAGCTCCCGTTGGCAATACGGGCTGTATTCAGCGCATCATGCTGCGTAATTTCCATATCCGGATTATGAAGCAATGCGGATACGACATCTTGTTCGTTCAGGAAAGGAATATTCAGATGCTGAGTCCGGGATAGAATGGTCTGAATGATTTCATCCGGACGATTCGACACCAACAAAAATACAGTTTTTTCGGGAGGTTCCTCTAAAATCTTCAGCAATTTATTGGCGCAGGTCACATTCATCCTCTCCGGCAGCCAGATAATCATTACTTTATATTCCGATTCGTAGGTTTTCAGACTCAGTTTCCGGATAATTTCCTGACTCTCATTCGCGTAGATCATCCCCTGCTTAGCATCTCCGGAAATCTTCGCAAACCATTCATTCACACCAAAATACGGAGAATCCATCACGATCTCCCGGAATTCAGCCACAAAATCATCACATACAACCGAATTTTTACCGGAAGGTTTGATGACGGGGAAAACCAAATGTAAATCGGGATGAGCCAGCTTGGCATATTTCACGCAGGACGGACACACACCACAGGAATCGTGATCATGTTTATTATCGCAACATATATATTGCGCATAGGCAATAGCCAGGGCCAACTTGCCTACCCCTTCCGGTCCGCGGAACAACTGCGCATGCGGAATGCGCTGCTCCTGCACCGTGCGTATCAACCGCTCCTTAATAGCCTCTTGTCCGAGTATCTGAGAAAACAACATGTAATTGCTTTAATTATCCTGATTTTAAACAGGGCAAATTTAGGGATAATATTCGATAGTTGAAAATCGTTTACGTGCAATAGAAGGGATATTTTAGCGTTAATCAAACATATTTTTAGCTATCTTTGCAGACTAATCACAAACCAATCCGTTATGACTGATCTTCAACCATATACCCTTTGGAATTACTTCCATCAAATCACTCAGGTACCCCGTCCATCCAAAAAAGAGGAGCAAATTGCGGGTTATCTGAAAGATTTTGCCATTCAGCATCAATTGCCTGTAACAACCGACAAGGCCGGGAATATACTGATAAAAAAAACGGCAACTCCGGGTTACGAAAATCATCCGACAGTAATTTTACAGGCACATATCGACATGGTATGCGAGAAAAACGCGGAGACTACACATGATTTCGAAAAAGATCCGATTCAGACTTATATCGACGGCGATTGGGTTAAAGCCCGCGGCACTACCCTGGGGGCCGACAATGGCATCGGGATGGCCATGATGCTGGCCGTACTGGATGCCGGCGACTTGCAACATCCGGCACTCGAATGTTTGTTCACTGTCGATGAAGAGACTGGTCTGACCGGTGCATACGGACTTGACAACAAGCTTTTATCCGGTTCAGTCTTAATCAATTTAGATTCTGAAGATGACGGAGAAATATTCATTGGCTGTGCAGGGGGAATCGGCACAAAAGCAATAATCTCCTATCAAGATGAAACCACTCCATCGAGCTATTTCGGGTTTAGGGTTCGTGTTTCGGGATTGAAAGGCGGACATTCGGGTGGCGACATCCACCTGGGACTGGCCAACGCCATTAAAATACTCAACCGCTACCTGTGGCAATTAAACGAGCAGATGGATTTACGTCTTATTTCGCTGGAAGGAGGCAACCTGCACAATGCCATCCCACGCGAAGCAAGCGCCTTCTGCGCAGTTCCATATAATGAAAAAGAAACCATACGCGTAATCCTGAACATGTACATTGCCACTATCGAAGCCGAATTCAAAGACATTGAACCGAATTTCCGCATAAGTCTGGAATCAGAATCCTTGCCTAAAACTGTCATCGAGAAATCAGCTTCCAATCGCTTGTTACAGTCACTCTATGCTTGTCCCCATGGCGTAATAGCCATGAGTCGCACCATACCCGGCCTAGTTGAAACATCAACCAACCTCGCATCTGTAAAAATGACCGCGCAGGGTACGTTCGAGATAAATACCAGTCAGCGCAGCTCCTCGGAAAGCGCTAAAACTGATATAGCAGCCCAATTAAAGGCTGTTTTCGAACTCGCCGGTGCAGCCGTGATACAATCCGATGGATATCCGGGCTGGCAACCCAATGTCGACTCCGCTCTACTGTCAAAAACCGTAACGGCCTACAAAAACCTGTTCGGAGAAGAACCAAAGGTAAAAGCCATTCATGCAGGACTCGAATGCGGTTTGTTTTTAGAAAAGTACCCACAGCTGGATATGGTTTCTATCGGGCCACAAATGTATGGCGTACATTCTCCCGATGAAAGACTAAGCATTTCGTCCACCCAAAAAACCTGGAAATGGCTTATCCAGACCCTTAATTTATGTTAACATTTCAACCTGTTTGCTTAAAATATATGAATAATAAAAGAAAAATTATCAACGATCCGGTATTCGGGTTTATCAATATACCCGACGGACTACCTTACGAAATCATACAACACCCTTATTTCCAGCGATTAAACCGCATCAAGCAATTAGGACTCTCTTCCTACGTATATCCGGGAGCACAACACACCCGCCTGCAACATTCGATTGGCGCGATGCATCTGATGGGGGAAGCCATCAGCCAGCTCAGGATAGCGGGTCATGAAATTACTGTTACAGAAGAAGAAGCAGTAAAGGCTTGTATCTTGCTTCATGACATTGGTCATGGGCCTTTTTCGCATGCATTGGAGCATAGCTTAGTGCCGGAAGTGAGTCACGAAGAAATATCGCTGTTGATCATGGAGAAGATGAACCGGGAGTTTGAGCGCAAACTCGACATGGCAATTGAGATTTTCAGGAATCGGTATCCGAAGCGGTTTTTGCATCAGCTGGTTTCAGGTCAGTTGGATATGGACAGACTGGATTATCTGAGCCGCGACAGTTTCTTTTGCGGGGTAAGTGAAGGTATTATAGGTGCATCGCGCATTATCAAGATGTTAAACCTGCATGACGGACAGTTGGTGGTAGAAGCTAAAGGAATATATTCTATCGAAAAGTTCTTAGTAGCCCGTCGGTTGATGTACTGGCAGGTATATTTACATAAAACGTCGGTTGCGGCAGAAAAGATGCTGGTCAACATCCTGAAAAGGGCAAAAGAGCTTGCCTCGAAGGGGACTGACTTATTTGCAACACCAGCTTTGCATTATTTCCTGTATAACAAAGTCAGTCTGGCTGATTTCGAAGATACCGGGAATGCGTTTGAGAACTTTGTCATGCTGGATGATTCAGACTTTTTCTCGGCGATAAAAGTCTGGTCGAATCATCCTGATTTAGTTTTATCGTTATTATGTAAATCTTTTATCAACAGAAGATTATTCAAGGTCGAAATAAGAACAGAAGCCACCGACGGGCGGATTCAGGAAGAAGCGTTGAAAAGTTACATGGATCATTTTCAGATCAGTCTGGAAGAAGCCCGCTATTTCATGGGCGATGAAATCGTGAGTACGGATACGTACCAACCGAAAGACGACAACATCAACATCCTGATGAAAGACGGCAGCATCAAAGACATTGCTGATGCTTCGGACATGTTGAACATACAGGTATTGACGAAGAAGGTGATGAAACACTATTTTTGTTATCTGAAGATATGAATTAGTGGTTTGTGGTTAGTGGTTTTTTACATTAATAAAATATCATTTTAATGTTTATGTAAAAGACAAATATTGAAAAATCAAGTGTAAACCTGATTATATCGAAATAGTTTATTAATTTTGTGCCCAAATTTTTTTTATGACATATACAGCCGGACAAATAGCTGAGTACTTAAAAGGAACCGTTGAAGGTAATCCTGATGTCAGCGTACACGATTTTTCAAAGATAGAGGACGGGAAACCCGGCACACTCTCTTTTCTGGCAAATCCCAAATACATCAATTACATCTATGACTGTCAGGCTGATGTTGTGTTGGTAAACAAGGATTTTGTGCCCGAAAGACCAGTAAAAGCGACTTTGATCCGGGTTGAAAATGCTTATGAATCACTCGCGATACTGATGAATCTTGTCACAAACGGGAAAGCGCGAAAAACCGGTATTTCCTCGTTAGCAGTTATCGACAATACAGCTTCAATTGGTAATGAAGCATACATTGCTCCATATGTAATTATAGGAACGGGGGTGAAAATCGGAGATAAAGCAACCATTCACGGGAATGTAAGCATTGCTGACAATACGGTGATTGGTGACAATGTGCTGATTTATCCGGGGGTATGCATTTACGAAGGATGTGTAATCGGCAACAATTGCATCATCCATGCCAATGCCGTTATCGGCTCCGATGGTTTTGGGTTTGCTCCGTCCGAAGACGGGACATACAAAAAAATACCACAAACCGGAAATGTTGTTATTGAGGATGATGTAGAGATTGGTTCGAATACAACGATTGACCGGGCAACATTGGGCAGTACCATCATCAGAAAGGGCGTTAAGCTTGATAATTTAGTGCAGGTTGCGCACAACGTAGAAATTGGAGAAGATTCGGTGATTGCCTCACAGACAGGGATTGCCGGTTCATCAAAAATAGGGAAAAGGGTGATGTTCGGCGGCCAGGTAGGTATTTCCGGACATGTAAACATTGCTGATGGCACCATCCTCGGAGCAAAAGCAGGCGTTGCCTCTTCCATCAAAATACCCGGCCAGATTTATTCAGGATATCCTGCTGTGCCGATTAATACATTCAGACGATCTTATGTCGTCAACAAAAATTTACCTGTGTTACAAAATACGATTAATGAATTAATAAAAAAAGTCGGGGAATTGGAAAAGATTATCGAATCTAAATCGTTGAATTCCTGATATATTATTGAGAAATGAAGCAAAAAACAATCAGGGATTCCTTTGTTATTGAAGGGATTGCATTACATACCGGACTGAACATCAGACTAAAAGCAAACCCGGCTCCCATTAATCATGGCATTATTATTCGCCGAACCGACCTTGAAGGACAACCGACCATTGAAGCTATCGCGGAAAATGTAGGTTATACGGTTCGTGGTACCGTTCTCATGAACGATCAGATGCAGGTCAGCACCATCGAACATGCAATGGCCGCTTTCTTTGCTGCCGGAATTGACAACTGTCTGTTTGAAGTAGACGGTCCGGAATTCCCGATTTTAGATGGTAGCGCCAAATTATTCAGAGATAAAATTCAGGAGGTTGGCATCGAGGTACAGGATGTAACCAAAGATTTCATTGTTATTACCGAAGAAATTGAATATAAAACTGAGTCGGGATCTGTTATCAAAGCCTATCCGGCAGACAAGCTGGAACTGGAAGTGATGATTGGCTTCGATTCTCCGGTTTTAAGAGAGCAAACTGCATCGCTCGACGACTTGAAAGATTTCAATGTAAAAACAGCTTCTGCGCGCACCTTCGTATTTGTACGGGAAATTGAGCCTTTGCTCAACATGAACCTGATTAAAGGGGGTGACCTGAAAAACGCCATCGTGATTTACGACAAAATCATGCCGCAGGAATGGATTGATATGCTTACTGAAAAATTACATCAGCCCCGCGTTGATGCGAATAAGCTTGGATATCTGAATGGGGGTATCAAATTTGAAAATGAACCTGCCATGCATAAATTGCTCGACCTGGTTGGTGACCTGGCTTTGGTAGGCAAACCCATCAAGGGCAGGATTATTGCTAAATATCCCGGCCATAAAATAAACACTGAATTTGCACAACTACTAAGAAAAACTTTTATAACTGAAAAAAAATGACACAACATCCCATGTCTCAGATTCACCCGGATGCTATCATTGCTCCCGATGTGGAAATTGGTCCATTTGTATTTATCGATAAAAATGTTGAAATAGGCGCTGGAACAAAGATATTTTCGAATGTTACCATACTCGAAGGCACAAGAATCGGTGAGAAATGCCGTATATTTCCGGGAGCTGTGCTGGGTGGTATTCCACAGGATCTGAAATTCAGGGGAGAAGATACCCTTGCCATCATAGGCAACAACACGACTATCCGTGAATGCGTCACAGTGAACCGTGGCACAGTAGCAAAAGGGAAAACAGTTGTGGGTAGTAACTGCCTGCTGATGGCTTATGCACACGTGGCGCATGACTGTATCATCAAAGACAATGTAATTTTAGCCAACTCAACCCAATTGGCAGGAGAAGTGGACATTGAAGAGCATGCGATTTTAGGAGGTGGCACATTAGTACATCAGTTTACGAAAATAGGCGCTCATGCCATGATTCAGGGAGGAACCAAATTAGCGAAAGATGTTCCACCGTTTGTTATGGCTGCAAAAGAGCCAAATTCATACGTCGGAATCAACTCGGTCGGACTGAAAAGAAGGGGATATACCAACGAACAAATTACACAAATTCAGGATATATACCGGATTATCTTCCAGTCGAAACTAAATACGACCAATGCTATTAACAAGGTATTGGAAACCATTCCCGAAAGTCCCGAAAGAGAATTGATCGTTGATTTCATCAAATCTTCGGACCGCGGAATTATCAAAGGATTTATTTAAAAACTACAGTCAATTGCTTTTTACCACTTGAACGTTTAAATGTTTAAACGTTTAAATGTTTAAACTGTTGAACTTAAGTGCTAACATAAGATTATGGACACAAACACTACAGAAGCCCCGAAAAAAAGTCTGAACTTCATTGAGGCAATGGTTGAGCAGGATTTGCGTGAAGGTCGTAATGACGGTCGTATTCAAACACGTTTCCCGCCTGAACCCAATGGATACCTGCATATCGGACATGCCAAAGCCATTTGTATGGATTTCGGGATTGCTGAAAAATATAAAGGCATCTGCAACCTCCGTTTCGACGACACCAACCCGGTGAAGGAAGATGTTGAATATGTTGATTCTATCATGGAAGACATTCAGTGGCTGGGCTATCAGTGGGAGAATGTGTATTATGCGTCCGACTATTTTCAACAACTTTGGGATTTGGCCGAACAACTAATCCTGCAAGGCAAAGCCTATGTCGATGAACAATCGGCTGAAACCATTGCCAAACAAAAAGGCACACCGACTCAGCCCGGAACAGAAAGTCCGTACCGCAACCGCCCGGCAGAAGAAAGCCTGGCCTTGTTCCGCAAAATGAATACCGGCGAAGTAGCGCCCGGAGCAATGGTACTGCGTGCCAAAATCGACATGGCCTCTTCGAACATGCACATGCGTGACCCGATCATGTACCGCATCATTACCGACCATCCGCATCACCGCACCGGCTGGACCTGGAAAGCCTACCCGATGTACGATTATGCGCACGGGCAATCGGATTATTTCGAGGGAGTTACCCACTCATTGTGTACGCTTGAGTTTGAGGTGCACCGTCCGCTCTACGACTGGTTCATCGATCAGTTTAAAGATTCGGATTACAGACCCCGCCAAACGGAATTCAACCGCCTGAACATCACCTATACCGTGATGAGCAAACGCAAAATGCTTCAGTTAGTGGAAGAAGGTCTTGTTTCGGGTTGGGATGATCCCCGTATGCCGACTTTATGCGGACTGCGTCGTCGTGGTTATTCGCCAGCAGCCATTCACAACTTCATCGACAAGATTGGTTATACCAAGTACGATGGCATCATCGACGTGGGTTTACTCGAACATGCCGCACGCGAAACTCTCAATAAAACGGCTACCCGCGTGAATGCCGTTTTAAATCCGGTGAAACTGGTTGTCACCAATTACCCGGATAATCAGGTAGAGAAGCTGCTCACTGAAAATAATCCGGAAGATGAATCTGCCGGAACACGTGAAATATTGTTTTCAAAAGAGTTATACATCGAACGGGATGACTTCATGGAAGAAGCTCCGAAGAAATTCTTCCGCATGACTCCAGGTCAGGAAGTACGTCTGAAAAGCGCCTACATCGTTAAATGTACCGGATGCAAAAAAGATGCAGCAGGAAATATCGAAGAAATTTACTGTGAATACGATGCGAATACAAAAAGCGGAATGCCCGATGCCAACCGCAGGGTAAAAGGAACTTTGCACTGGCTGTCGACTCAAAATGCCCTCCCTGCTGAAGTTCGTTTGTACGATCGTTTGTTCAACGTGGAAAACCCATCTGCCGACGAACGGGATTTCCGCGATTTGCTTAACCCGGACTCACTCAAAACGGTTACCGGTTGCTTTGTGGAACCCTGGTTGAAAAACCAACCGGCACTGGCGCATTTCCAGTTCCAGCGTACGGGTTATTTCAATATCGATCCCGACACTACACCGGAAAGACTGATTTTCAACCGGACTGTTTCGCTGAAAGACAGCTGGGCGAAAGAGAAGAATGCAGGAAACAAATAACCAGGTTGTATTCCTGTGATCCCTCATTTCGTTAGAGAAGATAATCAATCAATGATATTATAAGCAGCGAGTAGGTTGGCGGTAATGCCACCAACCTACTCGCTGCTTATTTGGTTTATTACTACACACTGTCATTCTTAGCAAAGCGAAGAATTTTATTTCCTGGTGCAACAATTTGAACTTACACGGCATCTTTTAAGCAGTCAATTTTAGTATAAACTAAATACAATCTGAATATGAAAAAACACATTCCATTCCTCATCCTGTTTCTGTCAATATTTTTCTTTATCTCTTGTGAAAAAGACCTCGGCTACAATGACTATATGAGTGGCGAATACCTTGATCCCGAATCAGAAGAAAAATACAAAGATTACGAAGAAAATCCTTTTATATCGGTTAGTGAATCACCTGTATCGACATTCTCGGTAGATGCCGATGGCGGAGCCTATGCCAACATGAGGCGATACATGCAACTGGGGCAGGTTCCACCCAAAGCAGCTGTACGCATAGAAGAATTTCTGAATTATTTCACCTTTGATTACAGCGATCCGGCATCGGGAGAAAATGTTGCACTCAACTCCGAGTTGGCTGTTTGCCCCTGGAATACAGAACACCACCTGTTGCGAATCGGCATGAAGGGAAAATCAATTCCTGAAACCGAACTACCGAACTCCAACTTCGTCTTTCTGATTGATGTTTCTGGCTCCATGAATGCTCCGGAAAAACTGGGAATACTAAAATCAGGGTTTAAACTGATGACAGACCAGCTCAGGGATCAGGATAGAGTTGCCATTGTTACCTACGCCGGTAGTGCAGCCGTACTGCTTCAATCGACCTACGGAGATAAAAAAAGCGAAATTAAAAAGGCAATTGATAAATTAGGCGCCGGAGGTTCAACAGCCGGAGCAGAAGGCATCATTACCGCCTATAAAATCGCAGTCGATAACTTCATCCCCGGAGGAAACAACCGCATCATCATTGGATCCGATGGCGATTTTAACGTTGGTCCTTCTTCTGTTGATGAACTGACAGAATTAATTGAACAGAAACGTGAGAGTGGCGTCTATCTTACCGTGTTGGGAGTGGGTACGGGTAACCTGAACGACCACATGATGGAGCAAATTGCCAACAAGGGCAATGGAAACTACGAATATATCGACAGTGCAGATGAACTCGTCAAAATTTTCATTCAGGAAAAATCGAAGTTTTACACGGTAGCGAAAGATTCAAAAATACAGATTACATTCAATCCGGATAAAGTAAATTCATACCGATTGATTGGGTATGAAAACCGCTCTTTAGAAAATGATGAATTTGAGAATGACTCCACTGATGCGGGAGAAATCGGCGCCGGACAAACCATAACCGCGCTTTATGAAGTGGTTTTATCAACCAATTTATCAGCATTGCCTTACGCTCAGTTCGATTTTCGTTACAAGAAACCAAACGAAGAGGAAAGCCGTTTATTAACGCATGTTGTACAAAGTATACCATCAACGATTGAATCAGCTTCGGAAAACATGCGTTTTGCTGCTTCCGTTACGGCTTTCGGTCTGCTTATGAAGCAATCGGCTCACAAAGGAACTGCAGATAAGCAGATGGTACTGAACCTCGGTTCAGGAGCAAAAACATTTGACCCGAATGGCTACAGGGAGCAATTCATTTCGATCGTAAACAAATGGAACCCATAACAGGAGTGTCAAAACTATTACAGGGGTTCTAAACCCCTTACTTTCCTGATTCGTCCGTTAAGTCTTGTAATACCTTATACACAATCGGACAGGTAGAAGCGTTTTCAACAGATAACATGTAAATCTGATAGAACTTCTTCCTGTCGGTGTGGGGGTATTCGCGACAAGCTTTCGGACGGTTTTCATATACAGCGCAATAGTTGTCGGCACCCAGAAACGGACAAGGCATAGTTTTAAAAACCATATCACCATCCTCATCGGTCCGCAAGTACTGAGAAATAAAATCAACAGCTTTCATCCGGAAGTGTTTCGCCAGTCGATCCACGTCCTTATCGGTAATGCGAGGACCGAGCGACCTGCAGCAATTACCGCAACTCAGGCAGTCGATTTCGGCACTGTATCGATCATGCAAAGCATGGATTTGCACATCCATTTTTTCAATGCTTTTCTTATTCTTTTTGAAGTACCTGATCCAAAGTGGCTTTTGTTTCTTCGCTTCTTCGTTTAATTTGCTGATGTCCATAATATAATATTATTAATGCTAATCAGGAGTTATTTTTTGTTCAAAGTTGCATTGTTTTGCTAAGCCGCGCAGCGGCGAGATTATTCATAACCGTAGGTGTAGCGAAGCGTAACCTACGGAATAAAGGTTAAAAATACAGAGCAGCCCTGCAAGGGCTGGATTATTAATTGTAAGCTTATCACATCCCGCCCTTGCAGGGCTATAGCTTCAGGATTGTATCTAATACCGTAAGCTGCGGCTAACGCCTTGCATACGGTTATGAATAATCTCGCCGCTGCGCGGCTTATTTGAAGAATTTAAGTCCTGATTCGCATTAATAATAAAACAACAGATTAATTCACATACATAACCTTATAGGAACTTACATGACTTATATGGTTAAAAAACTTATTATTTGATAACAAGCCACAAAGGTAATCAAAGCAGCTATTTTCTCAAAACTGATATACATTCATAAAAAATAAGTATCTTTGTCGCCGAATAATAAATCATAATACCTTTTTATGAGTCAATTAAGCACAGTGTTGGGGCAATACGATGCTCCGCAGAAGGCAAAGGCGCTGGGTGTTTATCCATACTTCCGCCCAATTGAATCCGATCAGGATACAGTGGTGACAATCAACGGAAAACCCGTTTTGATGTTTGGGTCTAACAGCTATCTGGGTTTGACAAATCACCCCCGTTTGAAAGAAGCAGCGATCAAGGCCATCGAAAAGTACGGCACAGGTTGCGCCGGTTCCCGGTTCTTAAACGGAACATTAGATATTCATATCGAGTTGGAAGAACGGTTGGCTAAATTAGTGCACAAACAATCGGCACTCGTTTACGCTACAGGTTTCACCGTGAATTCAGGAGTCGTGCCCTGCATTACAGGTCGTGAAGACTACCTGATTTTTGATGAGTTCGACCATGCTTCTATCATAGAAGGGAAGCGTCTGTCGTTTTCGAAACAGCTGAAATACCGTCACAACGATATGGATGCGTTGGAGAAACTACTGCAAAAATGCGAACCTGAAAAAGTCAAGGTCATTGTAGTCGACGGTGTGTTCAGCATGGAAGGTGACGTGGCAAAGCTGCCGGATATTGTGGCTTTGTCGAAAAAGTACAATGCTTCCATCATGGTGGATGAAGCGCATTCACTGGGCGTATTCGGCAAAACAGGAGCCGGGGTTTGTGAACATTTCGGGGTTTCGGATGATGTGGATCTGATCATGGGCACTTTCAGCAAGTCGCTGGGAACCATCGGCGGATTTATCGCCGCGGATGAAAACATCATCAACTTCCTGAAACACAACTCAAGGACTTTGATATTCAGCGCATCCATCACACCGGCATCAACGGCTTGTGTGCTTGAAGCTTTGAACGTGATGGCTGATGAAAAATGGAGACAGGATGCGCTTTGGGCTAACACGCAAAGGGCAAAAGAGGGTTTTGTGAAAGCAGGTTTTGAAACCGGAACTTCTGAAACCCCCATCATTCCGCTGTATGTAAGGGATAACACCAAGACCTTCATGCTGACAAAAATGTTGATGGACGATGGCGTATTTGTAAACCCGGTGGTTTCTCCGGCTGTACGCTCAGAAGATTCACTGATAAGGTATTCCCTGATGGCTACACACACTTTCGATCAGATTGACGAATCAATACTGAAAATTACGAAAGCAGCCAGGAGCATCGGGGTGATAGAGTAAGATTAAATAAAAAAAATTCACTAATACTATTTACCATTTATTCATTTGCAATTGATGCATCTGAATAAATGGTAAATTATTTCATTAAAGATGATTACAGTTTCGAATTTAGCTATTCAGTTTGGTAAAAGAGTTTTGTTTTCTGATGTAAACCTCAAATTTACAGCAGGGAATTGTTATGGTGTAATTGGTGCAAACGGCGCCGGTAAATCGACTTTGATTCGCATGTTGAGCGGAGATTTGGACCCTACACGCGGGACTATTCAGTTTGGACCGGGCGAACGTTTATCGGTGTTGAAACAGGATCACTTCGAGTTCGATGAATTCACGGTAATTGATACCGTGATGATGGGGCACGATGTGCTTTGGAAAGTCAAAGAAGAAAAAGATGCCATTTACATGAAAGCTGATTTCTCGGATGCTGATGGAATCAGGGCATCGGAACTGGAAGAAAAGTTCTCGGAACTGGGCGGATGGAACGCGGAAAGCGATGCAGCGGCGTTGTTAAGTGGCTTGGGCATCAAAGAAGAGTTTCATTTCCAGCTGATGAAAGACCTCAGTGGTATGGAAAAGGTACGGGTATTACTCGCCCGGGCGCTATTTGGCAAACCCGACAACCTGTTGCTCGATGAGCCGACCAACGACTTAGACGTGGAAACCGTGATGTGGCTGGAGAACTACTTAGCCAACTACGAAAACACCGTGTTGGTGGTTTCGCACGACCGTCACTTCTTAGATGCAGTCAGCACCCACACCGTGGATATTGACTACGGCAAGATTCAGCTTTTCGCCGGCAACTATTCTTTCTGGTACGAATCCAGTCAGCTTGCCCTGAAGCAACAACAAACACAAAACAAGAAAGCCGAAGAGAAGCGCAAGGAGTTGGAAGAATTTATCCGCAGGTTCAGCGCCAACGTGGCCAAGTCGAAACAAGCCACCAGTCGCCGTAAAATGTTGGAAAAGCTCAACGTGGACGAGATACAGCCTTCAACCCGTAAATACCCGGGCATCATTTTCACCCCTGAAAGAGATCCGGGAAATATGGTATTGGAAGTCAAAGGGCTTGGAAAAACGGCCGACGACGGTACCGTGCTGTTTAAGGACGTCAACTTCAATGTAGAAAAAGACGATAAGATTGTTTTTGTATCGAAAGATCCGCGGGCGATGACCGCCTTCTTCGAAATCATCAACGGTCACGACAAACAGCACGAAGGCTCTTTCAACTGGGGAATTACCATTACCCATGCCTATCTCCCACTCGACAATTCAGAGTTTTTCAATACAGATTTAAATTTAGTCGACTGGCTGGGACAATTCTCATCAGACACCACCGAATCCTACATCCGTGGCTACCTGGGTAAAATGCTTTTCTCCGGAGAAGAGATTTACAAGAAAGCCAGTGTATTGTCGGGAGGCGAGAAAATGCGCTGCATGATTTCCCGCATGATGCTCAAAAATGCGAATGTGATGATATTGGACTCACCGGCCAACCACTTAGACCTGGAATCCATACAGGCATTCAACAACACGCTGGTGAACTTCAGGGGTAATATCCTGATGTCGTCGCACGACCGCGAGTTCATCCAAACCGTATGTAACCGCATCATCGAACTAACCCCAAAGGGCATCATCGACAAAATCATGGATTTCGATGATTATGTAACCTCGGAGGAAATCAAGGAGGTCAGAGCAAGGATGTATAAGTGATAAATAACCATGCTCGGGTGAAGCAATAGCTATTCTTTTGACCTGAAAATGAGTCGCGCCCGGCAACTGGTTTTATCATTGTGAAGAATTTCGAAGAGGTAGGTATCCCCTGCCTCTTCTGTTTTATAGATTTTCACTTCCTCTCCAAACAGGATTTCACTCATAAAATTCACATCGAAACGTTTTACGCTTTTCTGGTTGTAATGTTCCGGAGAAAATCCGTTGCTTATCCATTCCACATAACGCATGGTGTTCACGTGGCGATTGATGTCGATGTGACTATATTTCGCGCTGAATACATCGGTGAGCGCTCCCCTGCTTTCATTCAGTTTGAAGGGCTTATCGATTGGAACAGTTTCTTCTGAAGCAAAATCGCCAATATTATCCAGTGTAAATAAATCCTGCGCCCTGCGGGTATGGTGATCAATCATAGCCCAGGTAGAAGCCGCGTATCCGATAATCTGCATCTCTTTATTACGGATGCAGAAATTACGGGTCGTACTGGCTCTGCCGACAGTTTCTATCCATGTTTCGATGTGAACCGTTTCATATTGTGACGGAAAATAATCTATCTCCAGGGCCAGGCGCAGTAACACCCACGATAATCCGTTGTTGTTGAGTTTCCGCAACCCGAACCCGTTTTCTTCAGCATTATACTGAGCCGCTGTCAGCAACAAATCAGTCAGTGATGAGAGCGTTATCTGGCAATTGAAGTCGACTGACTGGGGGGAGACTTCAAAGGCGTATGATTTTTTGGTGATGATCATGAATATATGTTGAGTTTCTTTGTATAGAATGCAAACTTATATAAATTAATTAGAATGACAATGACTATTTGAATCCCTTTGACAACACACACGACGTAACCTTACGTCACACCATGACGTAACCTTACGTTATACCACAACGAAGCCTTACGTCACGCCACAACGTAACCCTTCGTCACGTCTTCACACTTACCATAACATGCAGTTCGATAGCAGGAAGACACATCGTTATCAGATTACTCTCACAACACTGCTGAGCCTGTAACTGCGCGACTGCTTTGTTTTGGTTGAGGCATTGGAATACTGTGTCGTAATCTCCAGTTGGTAATTCCCGGGTTCAACAGATTCAGGCAGGATAAAGACTATGTTTTTTGGAAAATTGGTTACCATGCGTTCCGGAGGAATACTAATCACCTCACCATTAGCGGAATTAATAAGCTTAATCCCGTTATCCGGACTATCACCTGCGATTTTCAGTTTGGTTCCTTTCAGTTCGACCGCGTTGCCACGGGTGATAGCCTCATTGATTATCCCGTTCGGCAGTTCCCTGACCGTGTTGATACAGGTTTTCACCTGTGCCACTCCACGGACATTGACTTCCACATCTTCCATCAGCCGGCTTAATTGGGTAGTAGGTGTGACCTGCAGCACAAGTTTGTGCTCCTCTTTGTTCCATTCCGGTTTTTCAGACGTGAATGCCCCGTTCACGGCAAGTTTGAACACGCCCGGTCCAAAATTGACAGAAGCTCCGTTTAGGAGTTCCTCCATAGCAACCTCCTGAAGTATCTCGATGGCAGCCCGCAGGGTCGTCGCATTCAACTCGGTCCTGCGCTTCACCGCGATATTTACCAGGTCATCTTCCTTCAGGAATCTTTTGGTAACAACTTTTCCAAAATACTTATTGGTGCCTGGTTTGATGGCAAGGTCGTAAAGTTCGACGAGAAGGGCGTTTTTGGGGGTGGGCATGGATTAAGATAAATTTGTGATATAGTGTTATATTTGCAATTTGCGAATCGCGAATCGCGAATGGGAGTGAAATGCAGAGAAGTATTCATCTCAACACTTTCATCATTTATTTTTTCAATTATTGATTGAATACGAAGAATATACAATTCAACCAATTTTCTCTTATATACCAAAATATAAGAAGGGTGATGTACAGGTACAAATACTGTATTTTCTATTTGGTAAACTGTGTAGTTAAATTCATTATCAAGATTAAATTCTCTGATTCCGTATTTGTTTAGAACAAATGCAGCTACAGGTTTTCCCAACAAAAAAACCAATTTAGGTTTAAAATAATCCAGTTCAAGTGTCAGGTTAGAAAAACAACTTTTCATTTCCGTGGTGACTGGATATCTGATTTTTGATTGATCGTCAAGTGGTAGACATTTCACAAGGTTGGTTCTGTAAAACGACTCAGAGTTAAATTGACTTTCAATGCGATACAATAACTTCCCGCTATTGGTTGTTTCAGACAATGGCATGTCAAACATGTTTTCTGTTTTAACAGCCGAAAGTCCTACCCAAAAAACCTCAGCATTACTGTTGTTGTGTATTAGTGGAGTTTGGTTGCAGCACAAAGAGCAACTTTTACAACTTGTTATTGTTTTGTGAATTTCAAGCATTTAAATTGTTCATTTTCATGATATAATCATGCAGGTCATCGTCTTTTACCAGAGAATAATTACCGCTGTCAAAATTAAACGTTTTATTCCTAATATGAAAATTTATTCTCTCTGATATTCTTGTATTATACAACAAAGAATTGTAACGAATGTTATTTTTAGATACAATTTTATCATAAAGTTCGGTGCCATAATACGGTCTGAACTGAAAAGTACTATTTCTGAAATGCAAATTATGTTCTTTTGCATAAACTGTTAAATATCTTGCTAACTCATAAGTCTGCTCAAGGTCATTTATGGTCTCATCAGGGAACCCACAAATAAAATACCCTTTTACTGTGATTCCTGCATTTAAAACCCTAATTACGGATTTCTTAATAATCTCAATTGAGGCTGTTTTATGAATCTTATGTAATATTTTTGGTGATCCTGATTCAATGCCAATAAATAATTCCCGGCATCCTGATTCAAATAATTTATTTAATATAGAATCATCCTTTAAAAGATTAATTGACCTTATATGGCACATTGCCCTCCATTTAAAACTAAAATAATTAAAAATGGCAGAAGCATCAATAAAACTCTTTTCGTTGTGTAAAAACAAATCATCAACCACTCTTATTGCAACAACATCCCGATATGTTTCTGCTATTGATTTAAGTTCAAGAATGATTCTTTCAGGGGTTTTATATCGGGGTAAGCCTAATTCATGATTTCTGGAACGGGCAGCCATACAATAGGCGCAATTATATGGGCAACCTCTGCTAGTATAGATACATATTTCTTTTTCATCGAAGATATTTATTTCGGGTTCAGAAGTAAAAATCCTTCTATCGAGAATTTCGCACGAGATGTTGGTGTTGTAATATTCAGAATTGTTATCAATACTATAAAATCTTCTTTTGTCATTTTTATCAGGAATAGACGCCTGCTTTACACTCTCGTTAATAATATCGGGGATAATAAGTTCACCATCGCCATATACTATGCTAATTTTTGAGGCAGTCCTCCATTTAAAGATTTCGGGATATAGCATTTTCGTCGAAATTCCACCGATAATCCAATGGTGACAAAGCAATACAGACTCTACAACTTTTTTCACTTGTATATAGTTGGTGGAAAAGATATTAATGCAGACAGTATCAAAACACTGTTTGTTCAGGTATGCAATCAAATTGTCCGTTGTCATGTTCTCATCCAGACAATCGAGAAATTCAACATCGAATTTGGTTTTTAATGCCGTGTAAACTAATCCCAGTCCAAGTGGGGGTAAGTAATCTTCATTGGTTGAGGTACAGGTGTTTTCATACAGAGGAGAATTAATAACAATAATTCTTTTGGGCTTCATAGTTTCCATATAGACAGCGAAATTGGGTTAAAATATATTTGACTAATTCGTTTTTCTAAACAAATAATCTTATCGAGAAATGCTCTTTAGTACAATAAATTATTCATAGGCCAAATTTAAATAATTTGCTTTTGAAAATATGCTTGTACCTAAATAAAATAATTCATAAATAACATTTATATTATATCTGTCTTCCAGTTCATTTTTAATTCTGTTCGTTTGTTTGTTTCCCTTTCCTGAAACCATCAAGCTGGGAGCGATATGACAAGTGTTAAATTCAATTTTCTCTTTGTTGATGATTTTTTTTCGTAACTCGTTGACAATTCCTGTAAAGTTTAGAACAAGTTCAGGAAATGGATTGAAATTTTTTACTTCACAAAATGAAATCATATCTTCATTTTCCACGTATGTAAACCTTTTCTTTGATACATAGTAGTCTGTAGTTTCTTTGATGGTGTTTAATTTGATAATACTTATATCAGGTGTGGTGAAAATATCTTTACAATGCGACGATTCGATATTCAAATTATGATGTATTTCATATTCATAAAGAGCCCCTTCAATAGATTTTGAGATCTTAAAATGTGAGAAATTGGATTGAACACCAGAAGTTGAACACTTATATCTATAATGTTTACCTTTTAGGTTTTCGATTGTAACATTGTATCCGTCATTTTCGTAGAAGCGAACTATCATATTAAAACAGCTCATTTCAAAGTAATCACTTATTCGACTTGAGTGATTGATGACGATAGCTTTGTATTTATTAATGAATGATCTAACTTCACTCTCAAGTAGAACTTTATCTTTAAAAGGGGAGGTCTTCATTTGTAGATTGATTTGGGTAAGGTTTCATTTTGCTTAAACTCTCATCGAACTCATCGTAATCCGGGTATTCTGGAGATTCATTATCAAAAGATTTTTTATACCGCAGCATATTTTCAAGAAACTCGTAGGTCTCATAGTAATTAAAATACTCATCAAGTATACCGAACTTCTCTTTTAGCTTATTATAATTGATAATTACTGCTTTGATTTTATTTTGCTCTTCAGTTGTAAATTTAAAATCACCGATAATTATAGTTATTTCAGATTCAATTTTGTGACTGATCGTGCCAGTAAATTTTTCAAGCCCCTCAATATTACAAATTACCCTCTTGTGAAATATTGAAAGGGACAAAAGCAATTCAAGAACATCCATATCACTGCCTATTGAATTAAATCGTTCCGAATTCTCCAAAATACCAATCATTTCCTTAAAACGAGATTGATATTCATTGTAAATTTTCATAGCCAACTCTTTAGGAAGTTTGGCAGTAATGATATTTATTATTGGGGTGGTTTTTTTTGGTTCCAAATCCTTATTCTTACTCAAAAATTACTAAATAACAGCAGGGCTCACAGTAGAATTCACATTTCTTATTTCCCAACCTAAAGGCTTCATTTTTTCATTATAATACTCTTCTGAAATTCTTGATGAAGAAACAGCAAAGCATAATAATTTTTCCGGACGGCTCATAGCGACATAAGCCATTTTACATGCTGTTTGATTTGAACTGCTGTTAATAGAACTTCCTGCTAGTTGCTTCATAATTAGATTAGAATCATATCTACCATGTTTATATGTTTCTAAATATAAGGTTGCTGTGTGAGTTTCACCTTTTTCTCCATGGATAGTATTTATTTTAATTGGAATGCTATTCCCTATTGTATCATTATAGGTATATGTATTTGATTCTTTCAGTTTTGTTCCTTTCGCAGAAGTCTCATCAGATTTCTTTATAAAATCTTTAAATATTTTATACTCGATAGACTTAAGAGGTAGCAGTTTACATTTAACAAACTCAATTACCTTTTCATGGACTATAGTTTGTGAGAAGGATTCATCAGTTTTAATTATTAGTCCGCAATCAGAAATGAATGTCTTGAATTCAACATAGAGGTCTTCATTCTCTTTTTGTAGAAAATCAAACAAGGTAGTCTTGGTGAATCTCCTATAAACCAACCTACTACGACTTTCAACTTCATTCTTGAAATCGTGAAGCTCCAATAAATGAAGTATGCTATTTATTATTCTTTCTGAATAGTTAAATTTCTTATGAGTCAATTCTTTATGGAGATATTCTATCAGAGTTGGATAAGTTTCTTTTGCCCTGAACGAATCTTTCTCAAACTCTGATAAATAAGTGTTTAGTGTTATTTTGTCATCCCCTTTATCTTTACCAACTCTACCTATAGCAACAAATTTTGACTTTTTATCTTGATGTAAATCATTATCGATTATCAGTTTGCCAAATTCATCCAATACCATTCTTGCATAATCAGGTTGAGTTTCATCGAAAAGAATTATGTGAGGTGACAAAATGGATTTAGGATTAACACCATTAATTACAGGGTCTTCGAATTTTATTTTCAAAGGATTAATTATTATGGCTATTGATTTACCAAAACGTTTGCTGTCTGTTAAGTGTAAACAGCTTTTTTCATCATAATTCCATTCTCCACTTTGCCCATCGTAATCAAAAATTGCTTGGTTAGGGTCTCCAAATTCTTGTACTATGGTTTTACTATCACCTTTAAATAGTTTATCAATAATGATTGATTGATGTGTAGCTGTATCTTGCATTTCATCAATGAAGACAAATTTGTAACGATCTTGAAAAGAAGATTTAATTCCAATATGCTTATTCAAGTATGAGTATGCAATAGTATATGCATCATCAAATTTTAAATATCCATATTTACAAATAGCCTCCTTAAAAATTTTAATTTTCTGATAATGATCTTTACCCTCCTGAGCAAAAGGTTGTCCGAATATTTTATTTGAGATTACAAAAGGGTTCTCCATGTTAAAACATAATTTCTGTATATATTCATATCCTCCTCTTGGGTCAATCCATCTCTTCGGTAAGTATGAAGCATTTATATAATCATTTTTTACTTTTTCAAAATATTTTGAGTTGTCAATTAATGGTCTAAATCCCATTGTATTTACAAAGCCGGGGATTGTTAAGAACTTATCCACAAAACTCTGAATTGTTCCAAAGAAGTTTGGGTAAGCAAATAGCCTTGAAGCTTCAGATCCCAATTTTTCTTTGATTAGATCAATAGCAACATTTGTATGAGTGAGTACACAAATTGCACTTCCATCATCAAAGGGCATTCTACGTGCAAGAATTATTAATTTAGCAAGTAAAACAGTTGTTTTTCCACTTCCCGGACAGGCAACAATTGCTTTACTTTCAAGACTTTGAATTGCATCAACTCGTTCACCTGTTTTATTCCCAATGTCGTCGTAAAACTTTGTTGGGTCTCCATTAAACAAAATTCTCGAAGCATATTCTATTTCCTCTGTCGTAATTGGCCTCATGATTCAGAATCTTTGGTTACAAAATATATGGTATCTCTGATATATTCAAACTCAGTTGCGTTTTGAATAATATTCTTTACTTTAGATTTGTTTTTCAGTAAGTGATATGCAAATCGTTGTGCTGTAATAGTTTTAGAGACTCTATTGTTATCAAGGTATTTTGAATAAATTTTACATGCAATCCAGTTATTTGCTTTCCCCTCTTCTTTGTATTTATCAAGTATTTTTTCTGAAATCATTTTCTTTTTAATCTCATCTTCCTCATTTATAGATTTGTAGTTTTTTTGATCTTCCCTGTTTTGAATTAATTGGGCTTCTAATATTGATTGCAAAAGAAGCTGTCTTGTTATCTCATCAGAATTTAGTAAATCGTGTTCAAGCGTCCATAAAGGCGAAGTAAAGACCAAAACTGCATCGTCCTCTATTTCTTTCTTCTTTTCAATTTCTGATTCAACATGAGGAGTGTATTCCTCTTTACCGGATTTTCTTTTTGGTGTAATTACCTTACCATTCTTGTCAATCGTTTGCTTAATATCAAGGTCTCTAACACAGGCCACATATATTCCCAATATCTTATTGTCATTACGTTGGAAGATTTTTGCATAACGCATAAATGCAGTACTTCCTACATTTACAATAGAAACAC
Source organism: Paludibacter sp. (assembly GCA_034928085.1). Taxonomy (GTDB): domain Bacteria; phylum Bacteroidota; class Bacteroidia; order Bacteroidales; family Paludibacteraceae; genus Paludibacter. The sequence continues at coordinate 179,963 of JAYFPG010000022.1, read as the reverse complement.
CATAATTTTGTAATGGTCTGTCAATGATTTCAGCTATTGCAGGTATTAATAGATTTTCAGCATCTCCCTCTACCATTATTACTCCTTTTGCAAAAAACAGGTTGGCTTTTGTGGCATCCAAGAAACGCTCTAAGAACTCATAATCTCCTACGCCAAGTCTTGTATGTTTCTCATCATTAAACATTGAGTAAACGTCTTTATTATGGCAAAGTAGTAAATTGTTTAATTTTACTTTAGATGCTAAAGTAGTACTGTGAGTAGTTAGAATTTTTTGTCCTTTTTTAAGATGGTCATCGTTTTGTAAAGCATCAATGACCTTTAATTGTGCCTGTGGATGTAAATGTGCTTCAATCTCTTCTATTAACGCCAATTGCAATTCTCTGCCTTTTGATTGACTTAGCAAGAGGAACTCCGCAGCCATATATAGTCTATTTAATGATCCGAGTCCTGCTTTATTAGAATCATTTACGAGTTTCAAAGTTTTTAGGATATCTGATAATTCTTCATCCGTTATTTCAAATGCCGGATCATTTATAGTTTCGTCAAAAGAAAGGGCTTTTAAATTATCAAAAACTTGCTTAGTTATTTCTGCTCCTTCATTAGAAGTTTTATCTCCACACTTAATTTTGTCAAAGGTTTGTTTAAACTGATCTATCAACCCCTTTATTTCTTTCTCTTCAATACAGTCCTTTTTAGAATTGACATATTGTGAAAAAATTTCAAGTTCTTCTTTAATTTCATTTATGTTTTTTTCAGTTGAAGGTTTAAAATACGTTCTTATGACATCGTTTGCTTCTTTTGCTTTATTTTCTAATTCATGTTTCCACTTTTCTTCCGGATTGTTTGTCGGTTTAGACTTAAAAATATTATGTCCTCCAAGAATTTGCGCAATCCTTGATTTATATCCGGGAGTTAATTCAGTTAAAGCATCTCTCAGAGGCTTTAAGTATGTAACTTTTAAATTTTCCCTTGCTTCCCCATCCAACTGAATTCCTTCATCGTCTTGTCCAGCTCTGATATTTGTAATTATCCTATTATCTCTTGTTCGGGAGGCTGTGAGCCATATTGTAAGCACATAGTTATTATCACTGTCAAAACCAACCCACTCAAGAAAACTTCCAGCTTCAGGAGAACTAAACCCTCTAAAAACACATTCAATTCTTAATTCTGTTGCTCTTTTTCCAGAATCAATATGTTGATAAAAATCTTTTTCTTCAATCCTGAAATAATCCAGGCTCTTTGAATTAAGGACATATTTAATTGCATCAATTATGGCTGTTTTACCTGAATCGTTTTCCCCAATTAGTACATTCAAATCGGGTTTAAATTCAACAGTTAAATCTGGGTTCATCTCTTTGGTAATTCCATTCAAATGATCTTTAGATCCATACTTTCTGAAATTCCAAAGTTTTAAGGTGCGTAGATACATGGATATAATTTGGTTTGATTGTGATTCGATAGTTAGCCACAAAACTACAAATTATATTTATAATATTTGTTTGTAATTGACAGTCATGTATAAAGATTTCTATTTTTACTTTTTCGTATGACTAAGAGATACAATATGTACTAAGCCAAAAATAAACTCAATTCTGCATTTTATTTATACAAAAAAGCCACCTCAAATTTCTGAAGCAGCTTTTTCTATTCACGAATACAATTTTGATCACTCCACCCCAAACCTATACACACACCACTCCTCATACCTTTCTCCCGGTCTCAACACCGAGCTTGGGAAATGTGCTATATTTGGTGAGTTCGGGAAGTTTTGTGTTTCAAGACAAACGGAGTCCTGTTCGGCGTAGGTTTTCCCATATTTGCCGGGTTGTTTTTCCACCCAGTTGGCGGTGTAAATTTGCACACCGGGTTGGGTAGTGAGTACATCCATTTTGCGACCGCTTACCGGTTCGTAGAGCGTGGCAGCAAGCGCCAGTTCCTTCGGTTGGTTTTTGCGGATGGTCCAGTTGTTATCAATACCACGACCGGCCACATATTCGGGTGCATCAATCACATCACCAATCACAACAGGCTGACGGAAATCGAAAGGTGAATTATCCACCGGACGAATTTCGCCTGTAGGTGAGGCGGTATCATCTAACACGGTATGAAAATCAGCATTGATTTGCAGGATGTGATCGCGTACAGTTCCGTTACCGGCGCCTTTCAGGTTGAAATATGAGTGGTTGGTCAGCCCAATGACTGTGGGTTTATCCGTTTCAGCTTCGTAACGTATCCTCAATTCGTTCTCGTCGGTGATGGTATAGGTCACACAGCAATCCAGTGTGCCGGGATAACCTTCTTCGCCATCCGGTGATTTGTAGTTCATACAAATGCTGTTTTCACTCAGCTCAATTACTTCCCACACCTTGGCATTAAAGCCTTCGATGCCACCATGCAAAGCATTGCCGCCGTTGTTTTGTGCCAGCGTGTATTCCACACCATCGAGTGTGAATTTACCGTTTTTAATGCGGTTGGCAAATCGTCCGCAGGTAGTTCCGAAATACGGTTCTTTGTCGATGTTCTCCTGCAGCGTATCAAATCCCTGTACCACATCATCCAACTTACCATTTTTATCAGCAACCATTAATCGAATGATTTTGGTGCCGTAGTTGGTGACCTCGGCAGACATGCCGTTTTTGTTTTTGATGGTGTAGAGTTCTACCTCTTTACCGTTGATGTTGATTGTTTCCATTTTAATATTTTTAAAACACAAAAGGCACAAAAGGAAGACTAAGGGAACACAAAAGTTTACTCTTCCAGACTTTTGTAAAGGTGATTTACATACGTTGTAATTCCATGTTTATATAAATTGTCAACATTAAAGTTGATTAATATACCTTTAGGTACTTTTAAAACATTCATATAGGTCAGTAACTGAGCTTCATGAACGGGTAAAATGTATTCGACTGTTTTTAGTTCAACTACGATTGCATTGTTAATCAGAAAATCGCATCGTAAATTCATATCCAATGAATTCCCTTTATATTTTAATGGAATTATCAATTCCGAATTGAAGTGTATTTTCCTCAAATTTAGCTCAAAAGTCATACATTTATGATATACACTTTCCAGCAGCCCAGGACCTAAATATTTATGCACTTCAATTGCAGCCCCATTAATTTTATAAGTCAAGTCTAACAAATCAGATTTAGTCATAATGGTTCAGATATTTACCCCAAAGGCACAAAATTGAAGACTTTTGTGTTCCCTTAGTCTTCCTTTTGTGCCTTTTGTGGTTAAAAAGATTAAGCCAGTTTCGTTGCCCCATCCCCAATTTCCGCGATATAGAAATCAGGTTTGATACCGATGCGTTTTTCGTAATTAGCACCTACCTGCGCGATGAAGGTATCGATGGCTTCTTCTTTCACCAACGAAACGGTACAACCACCAAAACCACCTCCAGTCATACGTGAACCAATAACGCCATCAATTTTCCAGGCTTCTTCGGCCATGCAGTCGAGTTCCGGACCGGTTACTTCATAATCGTCACGCAACGAAGCATGTGAAGCATTCATCAATTTGCCGAACAAGGTAATATCCCCTGCTTTCAGTGCTTTTACGGCATCAGAAGTACGTTGTACTTCACCTACGACGTGGCGGGCACGCTTGTGGGCTACCGGATCGGTAATGGCTGATTCAATGCTTTTGAATTCAGCTTCGGTCAGTTCGGCTAAGTATTTCAGCGGACGAACGGTATTCAGTTGCTCTACGGCTTTTTTACATTCAGCTACCCGCTGGTTGTAAGCGCCAGAGTCTAATTTATGAGGAGAGTGTGTATTTGAGATTACAATTTTCACACCTTCCAGTTTCACCGGTACCAATTCGAATTCGAGGGTATCGCAATTCAGGTGAACTGCATGATCTTTTGCTCCGTTAGCTGATACAAACTGATCCATGATACCGCAATTCACCAATGCAAACTCATGCTCGGCTTTTTGTCCGATCAAGGCAATATCAGTACGGTTGAAGTTTGTTCCCAACTGGTCATTCAGCGCGTAAGCTGTAACAACCTCCAAAGCAGCAGAAGAAGAAAGTCCGGCTCCGTTAGGAACATTACCCCAGATCAGGATGTCGTAACCCTGGGTAAAAGTAATACCCCTTTTGATAAACTGCGCCATCACACCCAGCGGGTAGTTCACCCACGAATTTTCCAGACGGGTCGTCAACTGATCAAAATTCAGCGTAACAATTTCAGGTTGATTCAGCGATTTGAAATTCATTACTTTCTTATCGTTTTTCGCCAACAACAGGTTGGTTCCAAAACTCAATGCGCAGGGGAATACTGCACCACCATTATAGTCGGTATGTTCACCGATCAGGTTTACACGTCCGGGAGCAAAATACACGGCTTCAGCCGGCTTACTGTAGGTCTTCTCAAAGGCAATTTTTAACTCTTGTGTAGTCATAATAATTATTTAGTTTGAAGTTTTCGAAAGGATGCGCAAAATAACAAAAAAATACAGTAAAAACATGTTCCGAAATAATGTTTTATAGCAGTGATGAACAATATGACTTAAATTTGGAACATTTTGACTAATTTGTGTTACATTTTGACGAATACACGCACCCCTTTGAAGTCAAAATTCAGGCAATAGCGAGGGTAAACACGCTGATCTTAATATAATCTGTTTCCATCAACGCAATCATGCAAGCTTCAAGGGTAGAGCCTGTAGTCAACACATCATCCACTAATAACACATGTTTCTTACAGAAAACACTTTTGTCGGTGAGTGTAAAAATACCACTCGTGTTTTGATAACGTTCAAAAATAGATTTTTTAGTTTGCGTTGTGTTTTCCCTGATACGGATGAGATGAGTAATGTCAACCGGCTTATTCAGCACCTCAGCCAGTCCGTTGGCTATCCATTCACTTTGGTTATAACCTCTTTTCGCATATTTTTTGGGATGTAAGGGAACCGGAACAATTACATCTACCGCACAAAAATCAGGGGCATGAAGCAAATCAGCCGCAGCGTATTTCGCGATAACACGCCCGACTTCCTTATTCCCACGGTACTTCAGTTCGTGTAGTAATTTTTGAAAGGGAGAGCCTTTGTAAAAATGAAAGTAAGAGGTAGCACGATAAACTGGCACCTTCCCCCAGAACCGCTTTTCGACGGTATTGTCGGTTTCCAGGTGGTAATTCGTTTTGGGCATCTCGTGCAGACATTTAAGGCAGATGATTTCTTCTCCACGCATGAGACTTTCATTGCAGATGACGCACAAATTGGGGTATAACAGGTTCAGCAGATTCAGCAGATTGGTAAACAACGATTTCATAGTTAAACAATTTAATGTAATTATAACCATATAAGGCATATAAGCACATGTAAGTTAAGCAGTAGGGAGTAATCAGGGCAGTATAAAACTACAGTAAACAACTAAGCAAAAAACAGATTCCAGATTTTGGGGATAAAAATAATCAGTCCGACACAGGCGGCAAATAAAGCGCTGATTAACACCGCCCCGGCAGCCATGTCCTTTGCTCTTCCCGCCAGCTCATGCTTTTTAGGAGAAACTAAGTCGACAATATTTTCGATGGAAGTATTGACCATTTCAGCTCCGAATACCAATCCGAAGCAAAGCAGGCACAGCATCCATTCTGTTGTAGTGATATCGAAAAACCATCCGGCTAACACGACCAACACAGCAACAACCAGGTGAATCTGCATGTTTTTTTCAGATTTAATCACCATGCGGATTCCCCTGATTGCATGTTTAAAGCTGTGTATCCGTCGCTTCATTTTAAGCTTTTACGCGGTTAAGATAAGATCCGTCGCGTGTATCGATTTCAATCATTTCGCCGTCACCGATAAACAAGGGTACGCGAACGGTTGCACCCGACTCAACAGTAGCCGGTTTCAATGTGTTAGTAGCTGTATCACCTTTTACACCCGGTTCAGTATAGGTAATTCTCATTTGCACCTTAACCGGCATATCAGCATATAATACCGTATCGGTCGAAGCATCCGAGACAACTTCCAGGATCATTCCTTCCAACATGAAATCAACCCCGTTAATCAAGTCATGCGCGATTGGAATTTGTTCGAAAGTTTCCTGATTCATAAAAATATAATCCTCATTTTCTTTGTAGAGGAATTGATGCGGACGGCGTTCTACCCGTACATCTTCTAATTTCTCGCCAATGTTAAAGCGGCGTTCGAGAACGTAACCATTAACTACATCTTTGAGTTTGGTACGCATAAAAGTGTTACCTTTTCCCGGTTTTACATGGAGAAACTCTATCACAAAATATAGTTTTCCATCCATCCGGATGCAGGTTCCGTTTTTAATGTCCTGAGCGTTAATCATAAAGTAAATTTTAGAATGATTGTCAAATCATTGATTTTCAAATTAGTCTGCAAAAATAGTAAAAATTATTCAACCACAAAAGCCACGAAATAGCGAATAGCAAATAGTGGATAACGAATAGTGAATAAAGCGAATCATTAATTGAATCATTCAAATAAGCCGCGCAGCGGCGAGATTGTTCATAACCGTATGCAAGGCGTTAGCCGCAGCTTACGGTGATAGATACAATCCAAAACTATAGCCCTGCAAGGGCGGGATGTGATAAACTTACAATTAATAATCCAGCCCTTGCAGGGCTGCTTAGCTTTTCTTTAGCCTTTATTCCGTAGGTTACGCTTCGCTAAACCTACGGTTATGAATCATCTCGCCGCTGCGCGGCTTAGCAGAAAAATGCAACTTTTTACAAAATTTACTCCTGATTAGCATGAACAGAGAATGAGAGAACATATATTCTTCTTTAATAAGCATTTAGTTTTTCTTCAGTAGCATTCTCATCACTTTTTTTCCGGTTACTGATGTGATTTGTAGCAAATAAATACCGGATGCTAATCCTTTGTCGGGAGTAATTACATCGCCACGATGAGGGTTTTGTTGATGAAACAGTTTCTGACCCTGAAGACTAAATATGGCTAATGAATAAGCAGATTCCTTTTCATCAAAACGGATGGAAAAGGATGATTGAAAAGGATTTGGATAGACGGAAATTGATTCGACATATTCAGGATTATTGATTCCGGAAGCAAGGTCCCACATGGCAGGTATCTTTTCGATGTATTTGATGGGTAGTTCCGCGTTGTAAATCCGGACTTCATCAATCGTTCCTTTGAAATTGTAATTGGTCTCTGATTCGTCTTTACGAGCCAGGGTAATGCTTTTGCTGGATGTGCCGATGGCTCCGTTCAGGGGTTTCCATGCAATAAGATGACCATCGCGGTACAGTTCGAGTGAATAACCGGTGTACTGTCCCGCATAATGAACAAATGCCCCTGTTTGCAGGGCGGTGTTGTCATCCACATCCACAATGCCGTTGGATGTCTTGAGGGTCCAGCGCATTTTACGTTCGGGTGTAATCGACATTTTATAACGTTCTTCGTAACTACCGTGTGAGATAACAAACTGTTCATAAGCCGGCAACTCATCAGGTTTTATCCAAAGTGACACAGCGAGTTTACCGGTAAAATTCAGACCAGCATCAGAAGGAATGGAAACATACTGACTGCTGTTCAAAAACCCGTAGGCATGGTCGGCATATCCACGCTGATCGGGAACCATCACGGCGCCCTGCGAAACCCCATGATAGCGTTCCTGCGCGGCGTTGTTGGTGTCGCCGTTAAAAGGATAATAGGCAACAAGTCCTTCGGAAACAAATGCTGACTGTATGTCTTTTACCAACACCTGCCGGGTTTCGGTAACACTTCCGAGCAGGTTACTCACCGTCAGCGTGAGGGTATAAATACCCGGAACATCGGGTAATTGCCACGCAGGTGAAAGTGTTTCACTGTTCAGCAAAATGCCACCGCTACACGACCAGTCGAAATTTGCTAAAACAGGACTAATCGAGGCTTCTGCCGTAATTGTGCCCGAGGCGGCATAGGGAGCTGTTCCGGAGAGGGTCAAATTATTAATTTCGGGTGGCACTTCTCCCTCGGGAGCGACAATAATATTGATTACAGGACTTTGAACGGTTTTGTAGTCAGCTGAAACTTCGCATCTGATGGTATAGGTTCCGCTGGCAACAGGAGCCGTCCAGTTCAGGGTTGGACTGTTTGCTCCGCTGATTAATGCTTCATTCTGATACCAACTGAATGTCGTTGTTCCGATGTTATTTTCAACCATGCAATTGAAAATAACAATCCCGGGAGAAACTGTGCGTGTTACATCAGAAGTAAAGGCTTTGATTCGAAGCGGGTTGGTGTAATTGTAGCCATAATGATAATCCATTACGCCGCCACCGTAAATTTTACGGATTCGCCCGATGGTTTGTTTGCTTTGTGCCGGAGGAATAATCACCAGAATGCGGGTGGATTTGGCATTAATGCTGAAACTCACGGTGCCGCTGACATTGGTTTTCAACACCGATTCGGAAATGGCATCATATAGATCGTACGTGCCGGCCGGCAAGGTAATTTCTACTGTCTGAGCCGTACTTTCAGGATTGTAATACAAATAGGTGGGATAGGTATTTTCTCCCCTGAAATCAGTTTTGTTCAGGTCGATTTGCAGGATACCTTCCACGTTGGTTTTGCTGATGACAGAAGCCAGATAACCCACGCTGGAACCGCTGTAGAGTGATAAGTCGGTTGTCGCCCACCCTCCTTTGACCGCATCTCCCACCGCGTAGGGCGATTTCCCGTTAGCCACCTGTTTCATGGCTTCGAAAGGAATACAGAGAGCCGGGTCATATTGTTTTGCCCAGCTGTTCCCCGCCGGGTGCTGGTTGGCATCAGGCAGTCCGTTCGGATAAAATAACCGGCTGGCATTGGCTACGTTCAGTATCCATTTACCTATCGCCCGTGCATAGCGTTTGTCGTATTTGGCTACCGGCGCTAATGCCGCAGCATGCTGAAATCCATTCATGATAAAAGCATAGTCGTTGCCACCATCGTTGGCTTCACCGATTAGTCCGGCAACATCATACCCGTTCCACTTACCCACGATGGTGCCCCAGCTGCGCAAAGTTCCGATGCCGGAAGAGAAAGTCCAGTTGAGCATCTTGTCGATGTTGTAATTGGTGCCCTCCACCGCATTCATGCGGGCGGCAGCAGCAATTCCATAAGGCAGTTGAATTTCGTAGGAAGGATTGCTTGTAAAGTTTTGCAGAAAGTCAAGCGCCAGTTCAGCGCCCTGCAAGTATTTAATGTCTTTTGTTTCAATGTATGCCTGATACAGTATCCAGGCAATAGAACCGGCCGATTCCGGCTCAGGGACACTGCTCGTATTGGGTAAACCAGTCAGCAGGTTGAATGCCCGGTAATTCATGGATGGTGCCGTCCAGGGTTGCAGCTTAGCACCCAGTTTGAAAAGCACTTCTAATTGGCGGTCGGCTATGGTGACAAACTGCCCGGCAAAATCGGGATCAGCATCAGGATACAGGGCGTAAAGCTGATAGAAAAACACGTTTGGCATGAGCTCATACCACCAGTCGTGACCGGTATTGCTGCTGTAGCCATTGAGATACACGTTTTGCCCGTTCTTCAGGTTGAAAAAATCCTTGATTTTTCTCACCCAATTCGTTTGCAGGTGATTGGTCTTATCAACCCCCACCAAAGAAGCGCCCACAACTGCGGGGATGATGTTGATGGCTTCGGCTACCTGACCATGATTATTTTGCCCGACGTAGGTATCCATGCGGATGTGCTGCACATCGCTGTAATTAATGCCAGCTGCAGTATTGATATTGGCGAGTGGCAGGTTAGTCCCTGTTTTTGTCGTATTGAACACAAAATTATCGTAATCCACCGCCACCTGTTTCCAGTCGCGCATGAGGTATGGCGACGGTTTGTCGGGCATCAGGTTGATTCGGGGGATGTCAATCTGTTGGGCGTCGACAAAAAGAAAACAGACATTTATGAAGATTGTAAAAAGCAATTTTTTCATACGATAATCATTTATTTTATATAATCAACGGGAATCCTGATTAATTTGCTTTCCGAATGAGCATCCTTAATCCTATATTATAAAGAAAAAGGGGCCTGGCTGTTACACCAAGCCCCTTTCGTTCACAATCATTTATCAATAAACCAGAAAAAACTATTCTTTCTCTTCGTTATACAACTTAGCTACCTGTCCGTCGGTCAGGGCTATGTTGTAAATTTTCACTTCGTCCATCACACCGGCAAAGTGCGGGAATGATTGAACTGTTTTCCACCAACCTTCGCCGCCCATTGAAGCCATACCTTCTTCATAGGTAAAGCCGGAAGCAATCAGTAAAGGTAAAGTTCTCTCAAACTGGAATGGTCCCGTACCAGTTAAACCTTCTTTGGTAGTTGCATTCCATTCCATTGTATTAACACCATTTACATAGAATGTCAATATTTTGGTGTTCATGTTTAAGCTCACAGCTAAGTGTGTCCATGCATTGTTTGGAGCAGAAAAATCAGCCTGATTATCAGCATTTACCCAACCATCAGCATTGGTATGAATAGTGAAGAATGGCTTGTTTTGAAGCTGTAATTGGAATTTCCATGAGTTCCAATAGTTATAGGAAAGTAAATAGTTGTTTTCTCTTGTAGAATCCGGTTTTACCCACATAGCCATTGATAACTGACTACCCATTAAATCACTGGCTGCATAGTCGCTGATTTGCAAATGAGAACCATTGTTGAAATACATGGCTTTACCAACTTTTCCGGTTACGAAACTCGGAAGGTTGGTTGCAGTTCCAAATATTTCGGATGGTCCTTGTTTCAATACTGCTGTCCATCCTTTTCCGGCGGCAGTAAGTTGAGTTCCGGCTCCTTCTTCGAAGCCCAGTCCCATAACCAGAGCCGTTTCGGGAATTGCGTCATAAGCAGCCGCTAAGAATGTTTTGCGGGCAGCACGCAACTGAACAACCAGGTTATCAACTGCTGTTTGTGTAATTGATTCGTTGTCAAGTGCAGCTTTAGCAGTTGTCAGCACGCTGTTAAAAGCGGTAATGGCTTCCTGGGGATAGTCGTCAAGGGTTGCATCATCGGCAAGGGTTTGGCAGGAGTCGATCAAAGCAACGAGTGCCGTGGTATCCGCAGGTTCAAGTTCTTCGGGATCACAACTGGTCATAACAGTTGATAACATCAGGATAGATGCTAATGCAATAAATGCACTTTTGAAAAGATTTTTTTTCATGATTACTAAAATTTAATTGTTGTTGAAATTGGGTTAGTTTTAAATTGATTTGTTTTTTAATTTATTATTGTAAAGCTTTATTGGTGTCGAGTTCTGATTGCGGAATCGGGAAATAGAAACGGGGTTCTTTCCATGTAAAATCAGTTCCGAGGGCTTCCTCTGCTGTCTCTTTGCCCCAGCGCATCAGGTCGAAGAAACGATGAAATTCGAAGCCGAGTTCTTTTCTTCTTTCATTACGGATGACAGTTCTCAGGGTTGTCTGAGTCCCTGCAGTAGTAGCAGCCAGTCCTGCACGGGCACGGACTTTATTCACTTCGGCAGCCGCTTTTGTTACAGCATCAGTTCCTCCGGCTTCGTTGATGGCTTCAGCTTTCATCAGCAGAATATCTGCATACCGAATGGCATGGTAGGGTACGGTCGACTGACTTTTAGCCAGGCCTGTGACCTCATCTTCGTTGTATTTTTTAACTAAGTAACCTGTTGCTTCCGACCAGGAAGGAGTGAAAGTCGTGTTGTTAAACCAGGGCTTTCCTTGTCTGCCGATAGAAGCATCCAAGCGCGGGTCATCCTCATTGGCAATCGTTTTTTCGGTGAATGCATCCACATAGTTTTGCGTGGGCGCATTGAAGTAATACCCTCCTTCAGGCGATGGTGCGAACCAGACATTCAGGTTATTACCAAGCGACACTTCGGCATTGTTGATGTAACGCAACCCAAAAATCACTTCAACGCTGTCTTCGGCACCCGATTTGAATAAGTCGCTGTAGTTATCAATTAAATCGTACAACTGTAAATCTTCGAGCGATTGAATGCTCGCGAGACTTTCGGTGTATTTTTTCTGATACAACTGCACTTTGGCTAATAATGCATAAGCAGCTCCTTTGGTTATTCTTCCTTTTTCAGCCGGATATTCAACTGGCAGCGCGGGTATTGCATCTGTAAGGTCTTTCTCAATCTGCGTGTATATCGCGCTCACTTCACTCAGGCCCACGTAAATAGCTGCAACGGTAGTCTGCGGTTGTAATTTCAGTGGTACTTTCCCAAAGATATTGGTCAGGTTGAAATAGCTGTAAGCACGTAAGAATTTTGCTTCAGCTATCAGCCGGTTCTTAAGATTGTCATCCATGGTGATAGCGGGAATATTCGCGATGGCATTGTTGGCGCGCGATACTGTTTCGTAGGTTGATTTCCAGTAGGTGTTCAATACACCATTATCTGATTTAGCCGAGAAATCGTTAATAGCATTGATATCGGCCTGATCACCGGCATTACCGCCCTTCACGGCATCGTCGGATGCCACATCGCCAAAAATCCAGAGGGTGTTCCCGTACAGGGAGTTATAAATGGCATTGACAGCCATGGTAGCGTTTTCTGCCGAAGTATAATAATTTTCGGAAGTGTACTCCCCTTTCAAATCAGTCGTCAGAAAATCATCGCAAGACATCCAGGACAAAGCCATCAGCAGGATTGTTGAAATATATAATTTTGTTTTCATGTTGTATGATTGTTAGAAGGTTAAGTTAATGCCAAATGTAAAAGTCATCGCCACCGGATAAGTACCCCAGTCAATCCCGTTGGCCATATCACCTTCGGAAGCGGAGTTTGTACTTACGGTCATTTCGGGATCTAAACCGGAATAACGGGTCAGGGTGAACAGGTTGGTACCCGCCAGATAACATCTCAGGTTCTCAATACCCAACTTTTTTGTGTTCGGAATCGTGTATCCAACCTGTAAATTCTTCAGCCTGAAATATGACCCATCTTCCAGAAAACGGGAAGAAGCAATCACATTGTTCGATTTTGCGGCCCAGGAGGCACGGGGCTGGGTGTTCGAAGTTCCTTCACCTGTCCAGTGCTCTCTGTAGTATCGTTCGGTAACATTAAATCCACGATAAAATCCTTCGATATCGAAATTAACCTGAGAGAAAATCTTTTGTCCGAAAGCACCCTGGAAGAACATCGAAACATCGAAGTTTTTATAATTCCCGGCCAGATTCAACCCGGTAGTAACAGTCGGGATAGCGCTGCCCAGAAAAGTGCGGTCTTTGGCATCAATCACGTTATCTTCATTCTGATCCACATATTTCACATCACCCGGTTTGATGTTATTTCCCTGATAGGCTGACGTCAGCACTTCTATGTTATTCTGAAAAATACCATCCATCTCGTAAAGGTAGAAGGAACCAATCGGATGTCCTTCTTGTGTGCGGGTCGCAAATACACCGGTATCTACTCTTCCGGCGAAATACGGGAAGTCGAGTTTCAACACTTTGTTGTGCAGGAATCCACCATTTAACGCGATGTTAAAGCCTCCGTCTTTATAATTTTTCCGGTAGAACACTTCCAGATCGACCCCGGTATTAAGCACATTACCGGTGCTGTTTATCTGGAATGGCGATGCATTTCCTATGGATGGCGGTAGCGATGCCGGCAACAACATGTCATGGGTGACTTTGTAGTAATAATCCAGCGTAACTCCCAGCGAGCCTTTCAGAAATTCCAGGTCTGCACCGATATTAAATTGATTACTGGTTTCCCATTTCAATTCGGCATTCCCGAGTTGAGTTTGTGCATAGCCATTGTAACTGTTTCCGCCGAAAGTGTAATAATAATTGTATCCATAACGGTCGGCATAAGCATACAATGGAATATTCTGATTCCCGATGGAACCGTAGCCTGCACGTAGTTTGAGTTTGTGAATATCTTGCAAATCCTGCATGAAATCTTCTGTTTCCACATTCCATCCTCCGGAAAGGGAGTAGAAGGTTCCCCACTTATTTCCTTCACTGAAACGGGAAGATCCATCACGGCGGAGAATACCTGACAAATAGTATTTCTGATTGAAATTGTAATTGACATTCGCGAAAAACGAAACAAGTGTTGATTCCCAAACTGCCTGATTAATATTGGTTTTACTGGAGCCCATCCCAAGATACAGAAAATCCGGATCTGTATTCAGGAATTCGCTTTCACTTGCGTACAAGCCGCTTCCTGAGTTTTTAATCGCCTCAGCTCCAATCATGGATGACAGGTTATGGGTGTCATTCAACGAAATATTATGATTCAGCGTCGTGTTAACCACCCAGTTGAAATTATCTTCGGTCGTAACCGACAAGCCATTGGTAGAGTTAATGCGGTTAGCGGTTCCCCAGGTCTTGTCGTAAACGCGGTTTACGGTATTGTTGTAATCAATCCCGGCGGTGGTTTTCAGCATCAGGTCGGCCGGTAAGGTAATCAACACGTTTCCTGTTGCCAGCAAGGTTTTACTTTTTCTAGTTCTGTCGGTGTTTTCCGTTAATCCTTCGGGACTGTATCCATCGCCGAAGAAAGAATTATATACTGAGTTGCCATAATACTCCGAAGGTAAATCAACAATATTACCGGTAGCATTATAGACCGGAATGGCCGGATTGCGGAAGAGGGCATAGCGCACCACGCTACCTCCTTCGCCGGCAAAACCATCGCCTGAGCTGGATACCAAACGGTTGTCCGACATCCCTCCACTGATATTCAGTCCGACTTTCAGCCATTTTTTCACCTGAGAGTTGATATTAGAACGTAAATTGGTCCGCGAGTAATTGGTATTTTTAATGATACCATCTTGCTTGTAGATCGTTCCGGCAATCAGGTATTGTGTTTTTTCACTCCCCCCACTAATGGAAATTTCATGCGATTGAAAAGGCGCGGTACGGAAAATTTCTTCCAAATGATTTACGTTTGGGAAGTCCTTTACCCAGGCCCCTTCGATGATAGCGCGTTGTACCACAGAAGTGGCATTATCGGCCCTGGCTGCTTCGTTGTACATGCTGATGTACTGCTCGGTCGTTGCCATCTTAGTTAATCTGCCATGCTGCTGAAAACCCAGCTGGGTATTGTAATTGATTTTTGCATCTCCTGATTGTCCGCTTTTCGTGGTTATTAACACGACCCCGTTTGTGGCGCGGGAACCATAAATTGCTGCAGAAGAAGCATCTTTCAATACTGTCATGCTTTCAATTTCATTCGGGGAAATGTTGTTTAGCGCACCTTCCACCGGAATTCCATCCACGATATAAAGCGGGTCGTTACTCAGACTGATGGAATTCACACCACGGATACGTACCGAAATCGGCGCTCCCGGCGCTCCGGTTTGTGCGGAGACATTAACCCCGGCCACACGTCCCTGTAAAGCCTGTTGGGTAGAAGCCACGGGAATTTTGCTAAGTTCGGTACTTTCTACCTTGCTGATGGCACCCAGCACATCACGTTTTTTCTGCACTGAATATCCAACCACGACCAGCTCTTCGATGACTTGCGCATCCAGTTCCAGCGGAATGGTCAGGTATGTTTCACCGGCATAATTGATTGTTTTTGTTTTGTATCCCACATAAGAAATCCTTATGGTAGCATTCTGCGAAACCGCGATGCTGAAATCTCCGTCAAGACCGGTCACAGTGCCTGCCTGAGTTCCTTCAACCAAAATATTGACACCGATAAGAGGTTCTCCTGTTTCTGCATCTTTCACCACACCCCTCACCTCGCTGAGGTTCTGAGCATTCAATATCATCGCGATACAACTTAAAAAGAATAAAAATAATGTCTTTTTCATGATTTATAACGTATTAAAGTTGGTTATTGATAGGCTATTACATGTCCATTGGCTATTAACCGGTTATTCTTACGCTCGATGCGTGTTTTTGCAGGGAGTTCTGTCAGCACCCTGGCCTGGTTAGCCGGTATCTCAATCCGGGTTGCTCCGTCAATTCCGCGTGCCACATATTCTTTCGAAACAATGTCGAAGACATCTGCTATTGTTGTCGGATGATACGTAATGGTTTTCATTTCGGAATGCGGATTATAATACAGGTAAACCGGATAAGGCTTCTCAGCATAGAAATCTGTTGTGTTACAGTTCAAACGTAAGATTCCTGTTATATCCGTTGTATCCACCATGGCGCCCAAGATGCCAACCGGTGAGGTACTGTACAGACTGAACATACTTTCTTTCGGGTTATTGGGGTTCCAGTTCGGACCGTCACCCAATGCCACCGGATGGACATCTTTCAGTTCGGGTTTATTAAAATGATCTTCGTATCTGAGTCCTTCGTACGCCACAATCGAGTTGGTGTAAGCTTTCAGTTCCGGAAGCCACTGGTGTTTATCGTCAATCTCATCCGGATAAAAAAGTCTGCAAGCATTTACATTGTTGAGCATCCATTTACCGATGGCGTTAGCAAAACGAGGTTCGTATTTCACCATAGGCACCAATGGCCAGGCTGTTTTTATACTGTTCATCAGGAAGGCATATCCGCCACCATCAATAATGCTGCCCTGCAAGCCACTAACATCATAATCGCCCCATTTGCCAACAATAATTCCCCACCCGTGGCGCGCCTGCGGGTCTGTACAGCCATCGAAAACCCAGTTAATCATTTTCTCTACATCGTAGTTAGTACCTTGTTCCGCGTTCAATCGGGCAGCAGTATAAATACCCATCGGAAGCAGGATTTCATAAAAACGGCTTTCTTTCTGGTTATCAAGCGCAGCAATGGCAGACTTGGCATATTTCAGGTAACGTTTGTCTTTGTATTTCTGATAAGCGGAATACAATACATAACCATGTCCACCCGCGGCATCCTGTTGAAGTGGAATGTGGTTAATCATCCCTTTCATCTGACTGTAGTCAAAATAGGAATAATCATAATTCCCATTCAGTATTGAATCAGCTTTTACGAATTGCTCTGCAATGGTACGTTGGATATAATCTGCATTTTCGACTCCCGGAAACACATCAGAAACAGCGTAATACAATACATTCGGAAATACATCGTACCACCAGTCGCGACCGTAACCGCCTCCCAACATGGCTACTTCAGGATTGGTGTTGTTCATGACAATGTTCCAGCCATTATCCGAGTTGAAATAATTCTGAACCATCTTCACGTAATTATACCCGTTCTGCTGCGTTTTGTCGATTCCCATGAGTCCGGCACCCAGAATGGCTGCCAATGAATTCAGACTTTCGTGAAACTCTCCGTTGTTATTTTTGGGTCCCTGCCTTACATCGTCAATGGCAGTGTATAGTCCGAACGTAATTTGGGGTATATTGCGCTGACTGTTATCCAGCCAAATCATGCTTCCGGCAAGAAGTTCCGGATTGAAATCGAAGGCATACGCATCGAAACTCCTCGCTTTTTCTTTCCAATCGATGATTTTGTAGGGCGATGGAAGTTCCGGCATTTGGTCTACACGGGGGATGTGGGTTTGCGTAACAGCAGCGCCATAATCTGCTTTGTTATTGCACGACAAAAGAAGTATCCCTGTCAGAGCAATGAAAATTGTGTGTTTTAGTTGTTTCATATCCAGTTATTAATAATTTTTTAACCACAAAAGGCACAAAAGGAAAATATTTATTATTGAACTACATTAGTCACATGAGTACACTTTAGTTCATAGTTTTTAACTCTTAGTTATTCTTTTGTGTTTCCTTAGTTTCTCTTTTGTGCCTTTTGTGGTTCATTTGGTTTTGATTGATGTTTCGTATCAATCTCTTTGATAATATGTTGAGCCAGTGGCAATGAAACCAACTGTAATGCCCCCACGATGACCAGCGCGTATTTCAAAGCAAACTCCTCAGAAATCAGGTATGCAAGCAAGATAAACAAAAGCATACCGAAAGCGCGACCCACAAAAAGTCCCACTTCATGACTCATGATATAGGCATATTCATTGCGTTTCTCGATGGCAGATACCGCATCAATGGTTTTCATCATGGTCGGAAAATAGGCCAGGTCGTGCAGGGGTTGAAACAACACCTTACAAAGTACAAATACAATGACCCCGAAAGCAGAAAACATCAACCCGTTTACTACTGTTCCGATGAAGAATACAAACAAACCGAATCCGAAGATATACATGCGGTGCTGTGGTTTACTTATCCTTCCGAGCACATAAACGAGGATGGCTGTCAGACCGCCACCGATTCCCTGTATCAGTCCGAGTGATCCTTCATCGCCCACCAGTTTCATCACCAGGATAGCGGGAGCAGTCACGAGAAATCCCTGCACCATCCCTTTCAGTCCGGCTAATGTCAGTAACTTTTGCCACAGCGAATGAAACTTGAAATAAATAAATTTCTTTTGTGCCGGATTGGTGAATTTACCCCTCGACAATACTACACTTGCCAGTACTGCAATGACAAAGACAACCACGGTAATAAACTGATAACCGGCATTCACGTCAAGGGTATGACCCAATATTACTTTGCCGTCGATGGTGGCCAGAAAGACCCCCACAATTAAAGGCACCACGATGCTCCACAGTGAAAAGAAAAACGATTCTACTCCGAAGAAGTAATTCCGGTTACCGTCGTTGGTCGAATTCAGGGTAAGCAAATAGCGGTTTGTCCAGAAAAAACCGGTGGAAGCTCCCAGGATAAAACCGGCTATCCCGAGTTCCACGATGCCGATAGATTCTACAAACATCATCACCATCAGGGAAACGGCAGACAGGATGATACCAAACATATACAACAGGTTCACCTTGAAGACTTTCAGCAAAGCGCCATTCAACACCGATGTGCTAACCACTCCGATATACATGCACAACTGGTAAATCACCACATAAGAAGGGCTTCCTGTGTTGCGCATGATGTAGGCTCCCACGAATATCTCGATGATGGGCAGGATGAGCGCGTACAGCATATTGGTAACCAACAGCGTACGGATATTAAGCGGCTGCGACTTGAAGAATGTCAGTTCTCCTT
The DNA here is from genome assembly GCA_034928085.1 of Paludibacter sp. GTDB lineage: Bacteria > Bacteroidota > Bacteroidia > Bacteroidales > Paludibacteraceae > Paludibacter. The sequence continues at coordinate 161,083 of JAYFPG010000022.1, read as the reverse complement.
TCAGGTTCTTTGTCATGTTTATTTCCTTAATGAATGTAATATTTCATTGATTGAAAATTCGGCGCTACAGATAACTTCATCACTGGCTCCGTAAAAAATCCGGATGGTGTCGCCATCCACATAATGCCCGTTGGTGAATACCACGTTTCCGAAGAAACCTGTTTGTTCATATCCGGCAATGGGCTCCATGATTGGTTCTTCGCTTCGGGCTATTACTTTCGACGGATCATCCAAATCGAGCAGCAGAGCACCCAGACAATACCGATGCTCTTTATTTGCTCCGTGGTAGATTTCCAACCAGCCTTCGGATGTCTTAATCGGAGCGCCCCCGGCACCTACACGCGCCGAGTCCCAGCTTCCTTCGCGGGTTGTTGCCACGCATTTGTGATTACCCCAGTGAATCCGGTCGGGCGATTGCGCCAGCCAGATGTAATTCCCCCCAAGTTCCGGACTACTCGGACGGTGTAAGGCGTAATACATCCCGTTAATTTTTTCTTCAAAAATAGCACAATCTTTATTATGTGGAGGGAAAATCATTCCTTTCCTGTCGAAATATTGAAAATCTTTCGTGGTGATAAGTCCGACTCCCACTGCAACAGGCGACACCTCGGTAAAAGTCAGGTAAAAACCATCTTCCATGGTAGCTACCCGGCAATCCTCAACGCCGAAGGATTCCAGAAAACCTTCTCCGAAAATAGGTGGAAAAGCAGGATCTTCGTAGAAATTAATATCATCGTCGCTGCAAACCAGCCGGAGGTATGATAAGGTGGTAAGGTAATTCTGTCCTTTGTATTTGATTACGCGCGGATCGGAGGCATCTAACTGAGGGTCATGCTTATCGAAACTGAGTACCTCAATTTTACCTGATTCATTATATACCGGAAAACTGATTTTGCCTTCGATTTGTTTCGGGCGCTCGGCAACCCGCAACAAGAGCCATGTTTTACCATGTAATCTGAAAACACCCGGGTTAAGCAGACAGGTTATTTCCATACCATCAATACCCGGGGCTAAATCAGATGGTGACAATAAGGGATTACTTTTTGAACGTTTGGCTATATCCATGATATGTGTTGATTTAAGAAATTATTCAGCGGTATTCAGAAGCAAAAATAGGTGACAGTTGCTTAGAACAGGGTATCTTATTTTTACAATAGGGTACACATAATTTGCAAAATCAGCCAGACATACTGTATTGTCGAAATAAGATACCCTCAAGCTATTTTGAACGTGCAAAAAATAGTATATTTGCGTGTAATTAGACTGAAAAACTGCACCCATGAAACAGTGTTTGTACTTGTTACTGTTTATTTTTGCAATAATCACCGCATCTGCAAAAAACTATGATTTTGTCAATCTGACGAATAACGATGGCCTGTCGAACAGTTCCATCAATTCCATCTTTCAGGATTCGGACGGATTGATGTGGTTTGGCTCCTGGGACGGACTGAATGTGTATAACGGTCGTGATTTTAAAGTGTTCAAACCAGATCCCGGAAATACCCGGAGTATCAGTAATAATATAATACGAGATGTACTCGAAGAAAAAAAGAACATACAATGGATAGCTACCGATTTAGGAATCAACAGACTGAATACGAAAACAAAAACATTTGAACGTTTTTTTATTGACGGGCTGAATCAGACCGTATATAACGAACACTCTTTCCTGATCGCGAAGAACAGTTCAGATCAGGTTTTTGCCGCGGTATACGGGCAGGGGATCTTTTATTATGAGGAAAATGAGAATAAGTTTATCCGCTTACAAATCACGAATTCATTTCAGTTTAAAAAGATTTTTTTTGATCTCGACGATAACCTTTGGATACATACGGAAAACAGAACACTGCTAAAAATCGTTTTCAGGAAGGGAACGGGCAATCAGATACAGACACAAAACATAGTTCAATTTCAGCACGCTAACAATATTATATCCGTATTTTATGATAAAAAAAACGAGATATGGTTGCAGACTGCCGACAACAAGTTATCATCTTACCAAATATCGGAAGGTATTTTCAATCAACACGCTACATTGAATGCACATATCGGAATAATCAACGCGATGTTGTTTCAGGAAGATAATCAGTTGTGGGGCACTGGCAGCGGACTATTCTCGTATAATACTAACACAAAACAGGTTGAGTCAGTTCTGAATAATGTTCCGGTGATGTCACTGTGCGCCGGGTCGCAGCAAATCATCTGGGTAGGCACCGACATGCAGGGCATCTGGATGCTTACACCACCTCGTGAGAAGTTTCAAACTTTTTCATCAGATAATGTCCCGGGTTTTGGAAAAAGTGCCGTAAGAACTTTTTTTGAAGATGAAAATGGTTTGCTTTGGGTCGGGACAAAAGGAAGTGGCATCTATGTGTTCAGAAAACCAGCAGAGGAAGGACTGCTTACTACAATGAAGCGTTTTACAACTGCCGAGGGGCTATTGAATAATGCAGTTTACACGATAGTCCCCGGAAAAGGAAACGAATATTGGATTGGTACCGATGGCGACGGTATCAATTATTATGATATCAGAACAAAAAAAATAAATGTACTGAACGTTCCCGACAGCATAAAAAAGAAAGTCAACCTCTCCTCGGTTTATTCTATTCATGTTGCTTCGGATGACATGCTTTGGGTTGGAACAAGTGGTTATGGCATGTATAAAATTGAAATAAACCGAAACAAACAACCCTATACCATACGCTCCTACAAACAATATATTTACCGGAACGACCGGCCTGCATCTCTCAGTAATAACATCGTGTATTCTATTATTAGGGATGACGACAAACATTTGTGGATTGGCACCCGTGGAGGTGGGTTGAACCGCTTTAACATGAACACCGAACAGTTCCAGACTTTTCGCTTTTCATCGGATAACCCCGGATTCATCAGCAGCGATGATGTGCTGTGTTTGTATAAGGACAGAAAAGGTTTTCTTTGGGCAGGGACGAGTATGGGGCTGAATAAATTACTGCGTTTTGAAAACGGGAAACCTGTTTTTGCCCGCTTTACTGAAAAAGAAGGTATGCCCAACAACACCATTCACGGGATACTCGAAGATAAGGAGCATAATCTTTGGCTGAGTACCAACCGGGGGATTGCCCGTTTCATTCAGGATAAAGCTGAATTCAGAATTATCTCCTATTTCAAAAAAGATGGTTTACAAAACAACGAGTTCTCGGATGGGGCATTTTACGAAAGCAGTTCTTCCGGAAAATTATATTTTGGCGGAATCAGTGGATTCAACATATTCAATCCATTGGAAATCACACAAAGCAGCTATATGCCTGATTTGTTGCTGGATGCTTTTCTGATTGATAACCAGGAAATCAACTTAGATGATTTCCTTAGAAAATCTGCAAACAAAGAGCAATTGCTACTATCCTACAAAAATAAATCTTTCAGTTTCAGGTTTATCCCGGTGGATTACCTCTCTGGCTCAAAATGTGAAATAGCCTACATGCTGGAAGGGTTTCAGCAGGATTGGATACAACTCGGGACATCAAACACCATTGTTTTCTCCAATCTTCCGAAAGGAAATTATATCCTGAAAGTAAGGTGCAGTAATGCCGATAAAATATGGAGTGATGAATTTTTTACCCTCCGGATCCGGATGAAACCACCCTGGTGGGATAGCGGGGTGGCTTATGTATTATATGCTTTACTGCTGATATTAATAACCTTAGGCGTGCTTCGTTTTATGCGTTATCAGATGACGGTACGCAATAACATCCGACTAAAAGAACTTGAAAAACAAAAAAACGAGGAAATACATCAGGCTAAATTACGGTTCTTTACCAATATCGCCCATGAGTTTTCGAATTCTCTGACGTTGATTTACGGCCCGTGTGAGCAACTGCTGGAAACCCATTCCTCAGATAATATCACCCGAAAATACATCAATATTATCAAATCGAACTCGGAACGCATGCAAACGTTGATTCAGCAACTAATTGACTTCAGAAAGGCAGAAACCGGGCATTTACGCATCACGATTGAGAAAGTGGACGTTACCGAATTAGTGAAGTTTGTTCTGGATAATTTCATGGATGTATTGGAACAAAAGAAAATCAATCTTAAACTTAACATTTCTCCTGAAAACCTACACTGGAACACCGACCGCGACAGCTTGGAGAAAATCATTTTCAATTTAGTTTCTAATGCTGTAAAATATACGCCCACAGATGAAAACATCGAATTACATGTTGAAATAATTGAAAACCAACGACAATTAAAATTACGTGTCACAAACACAGGTATTGGCATTCAGGAAACCTATCGTCAGCGCATTTTCGACCGGTTTGAAGTGCTGGAAAGGTTCGAGAAACAAGTGATGAAAGGATTGGAAACCCGCAGTGGAATCGGTCTGGCTTTGTGCAAAAGTTTGGTGGAGTTACTACAGGGAAGTATCGAACTGAAAAGTGACGGATCAACATTTACATCATTTATTATTAACCTGCCTGAACAGGAAGCTGACACAACGACCATTTCAGCCAGAAATGAAAACACGGAAATTAAATTACCTGAAAAACAAAAACTTTCCACCAAATATAGTGAAGAAAATGAACGTTTGCTTGTCCCTGACCAAAACAAAGAAGGTTTGATTTTAGTGATAGATGATGACCCGGAGATTCGTGGTTTATTAGCAGATTTGCTGCATGACAGATATGAAATTGCCGAAGCTGCTAACGGTCAGGAGGCAATTGAAATCATGAAGTTACGTATGCCGGTGCTTATTATCTCTGATATCATCATGCCGGTCATGAATGGCGTGGAGTTCGTGAAGATTATGAAAGAACAGGAACTGACCCGGCATATACCCATCGTACTGCTTTCGACAAAAAGTTCTGTTGAAAGCCAGATTGAGGGACTTGAAACCGGAGCCGATGCCTATCTTGGAAAGCCCTTCCATCCCCGGCACTTAGATGCAATGATTGACAGTCTGCTACACAGGAACAAGGCCGTACTGGATTATAGTGAATCTCCATACTCCGCGGTCGATCAACTCGAAGGGAAAATAATACGGAAAGAGGATAAGGACCTGGTTGTTAAGATAACATCTATTATTTATGATCATATCGATAATGAGTCTTTGTCTATTGATTATATTGCCGGGGAATTAGCATTGAGTAAAATGCAACTCTACCGAAAGATTAAAGAACTCCTGGGGCAAACGCCTACCGAGTACATCCGCTCCATTCGCCTGAAGCATGCCGAGAAGCTACTTAAAACCACCAGCAAAACTGTACTGGAAATCATGTATCTCTGCGGGTTTAACAACAAAGCATATTTCTACCGGGAGTTCGCGAAGAAATTTCACGATACACCGAATGAATACCGTAAGAAATTATCATTGTAATAATTTGAACCATATAAGTCATATAAGTTACATATAAGTCTAAAAAACTATATTCATTTCTGATTATTAAGCTTATATGTAACTTATTATATAGTTCAAAAAAAGCCCCTGTACTACTACAGAGGCTTCAACGTGCATTTTAGTTTTATTGTTTCGAATTTATTTTTCGTTGCGTTTTTGCACGTTGTAATAAATTTTCATCTGGTTGCCGAGGATTTTGGTGAAACCTTTTACGTCATCGGCACTCCAGGCGCGATTTACTTCGCCGTATTCCCCGAAATCAGTTTTCATAAGGTCAAACGGACTATCGACCCCAACCAGCGTATAACTCAACGGACGCAATTTAACGATGACCGTACCGCTTACATTTTGCTGTGAACTTTGCAGGAATTGCTCGATGTCGCGCATCACCGGCTCTAAATACTGCGCCTCGTGCAGGAACATGCCGTACCAGTTTCCCAGCTGGTCTTTCCAGTACTGCTGCCACTTGGTGAGCGTGTGTTTCTCCAGCATCTTGTGCGCGTTGATAATCAACAGGGGAGCTGCTGCTTCGAATCCCACACGGCCTTTGATGCCGATGATGGTGTCCCCGATGTGCATGTCACGCCCGATGCCGAATTTATTCGCGATGTCTTCCAGCTTGTTAATCAGATTAATTTTGTTTTCATCTTTTTCTCCGTTGATGGCAGTAATTTCACCTTGCTCGAAACTGATGGTCACGGTTTCTTCCTCCGTTTTGACCACCTGACTCGGATAAGCTGCATCAGGCAGGGTTTGTTCTGATTTCAGGGTTTCTTTTCCGCCGATACTGGTACCCCATAGTCCTTTGTTGATGGAATACTCCATTTTGGTGAAGTCGGCCACAAAACCATGTTCTTTCAGGTAGTTGATTTCGTATTCGCGGGTCAGTACCATGTCGCGGGTAGGCGTCAGGATTTTGATGTTGGGCGCCAACACGTCGAAAGTCAGGTCGAAACGCACCTGGTCGTTCCCGGCACCTGTACTGCCATGGGCCACATAATCAGCATTTATTTCCTTGGCATAGTTGATGATAGCCAATGCTTGAAAAATACGTTCCGAGCTAACCGAAATCGGGTAAGTGCCATTACGTAGCACGTTTCCAAACACCATGTACTTGATGCTCTTCTCGTAATACTCTTTTGTTACGTCGATGGCTTTGTGGGTTTTAGCGCCTAAGCGGTAGGCCTTGTCCTCAATCACTTTCAACTCTTCTTCGCTGAAACCTCCGGTATTGGCAACAGCCGTATGTACCTCATAGCCTTTTTCTTTGGCTAAGTACATGGCGCAGAATGATGTGTCTAAGCCCCCGGAGAAGGCCAATAATACTTTTTCTTTCATTTTTAGTAATCTTAGTAATATTTTAAACCACAAAAGGCACAAAAGGAAGACTAAGGGAACACAAAAGAGCGAATAGCGAATAGCTAATAGCGGAAGTGATGCCCCTCCTCTATTAATTCTTAATTTATAATTTTTAATTTTCACTTTTGTGTTCCCTTAGTCTTCCTTTTGTGCCTTTTGTGGTTTATAAAAAATGGCATTATGACTTTTTTAATTTGTTAGCTAAACGTTTTACAGTCTGAGTAATTTGCTCTTTTGCTCCACCGGCTTTCTTTTTCTCCTCTTCCCATTTGGGATCGTAAAGCATACCGGTACACAGACAGTGTTTACGGTTGGTGCGTTGCAGGATGTCGTAATTCACACAACTTTGGCAGCCTTTCCAGAATGACTCATCATCAGTAAGTTCCGAAAAAGTTACCGGTTTATAACCCAATTCTGAGTTGATTTTCATGACGGCCAAACCTGTGGTGAGTCCGAATATTTTTGCATTCGGATACAATTTTCTGGATAATTCGAAGGCTTTTCGTTTGATGCGCTTGGCGAGCCCTGCACCACGGAATTTATCCACGACGATGAGTCCTGAATTGGCAACAAATTGCTTGTTCCCCCAACTTTCGATGTAGCAGAAACCCGCGAATTCCTTTCCCGATAAAGCGATAATAGCCTTACCTTCTCTCATTTTTTCTGCAATATACTCCGGAGAACGGCGGGCAATACCTGTACCCCTTATCTTCGCGGCTTCTTCTATGGTTTTTAAAATGGTGTCAACATATTCCAGAAAATTCTCATCAGCAATCTGTACAACAATATTATCTTTTTTATCAGCGTTCATTTTTATTCAAATTTTAAGCCTCTTTACAGAGTAAGTTCCGTTAACTTTTATTTTCCTTCAGAAAAAGTTATATCCATTAAAGTGAGTATCTGCTCACGTGTAACACCTTCGCGTGGAATAATCAGGATGGTGTCGTCACCGGCAATGGTTCCCAGAATCTCTACAGAACCTTTGTTGTCGATATCCCAGGCAATAGCCGATGCATATCCGGGTTTAGTTTTCATAACAGCTAAGTTGCCAGAGAATTCAATACTCAATACCGCTCCGTGTGAAGTTAAGTGATTGAATGTTCCCTGCGGACTGATTGTTTTTGTAATCGGGGGCAACACATACTTGTAAGTCCCGTTTGTCAGCGGGGTCTTTGCCACTTTCAGCAGTTTAAGGTCACGCGAAAGCGTTGCTTGTGTGACGTTCAGTTTGCGTTCAGCCAATAAATTCAACAATTCCTCCTGACTTCCGACAACTGTCGAGCGCAGGAGTTCCGTGATGATTTGCAGCCGGTTTCTTTTGTTTTTCATAATGTTTGAATTGAGTTAGCTTTGTAAAACAAGGAGATAAATGTATATTTATTTATTAATTAGCTGCAAAAATACCAATAATTTGCATAATAACAAAATAAATTGAATAATTTTACATATCATTGATCTTTTAATCCCGGGGTGAACCCGAACCCACCAAATTCGCCCGACCCCGGGTTGGTCAATATCTAATCCCCGGGTTAAAACCCGGGGCTATTATATATCGCCCTTTCAGGGCTGATATTGTGTTTTGTTTCAGTTAATAATTCAACACCGCTCTCCGTTTTCCGTTTTCCGTTTTCCGCTATTCGCTATTCACTATTCGTTATTCACTATTCGCTAATTTTTTGTTACTTTTGCAGGTTCAAAAAACTTCAATTGGCATGTCCACACAGGGTAATATAATTGTAAAAGGCGCCAGGGTACACAACCTGAAAAACATAGACATTGAAATTCCGCGCAATCAATTGGTGGTAATAACCGGCTTATCAGGATCGGGTAAGACCTCACTTGCATTTGACACTTTGTACGCTGAGGGTCAACGGCGTTACGTGGAGAGTTTATCATCCTATGCCCGCCAGTTTCTCGGCAGGATGAGCAAGCCTGAAGTGGATTACATCAAGGGAATTCCGCCCGCAATCGCCATCGAGCAAAAGGTGAACACCCGCAACCCGCGATCGACAGTAGGCACTTCCACCGAAATTTACGAATACATCAAACTGTTGTTTGCCCGCATTGGCAAGACTTATTCGCCGGTTTCTGGCTCCCTCGTAAAAAAACACGAGGCTGAAGATGTAATTGAGGCGGCTATGCAATTCCCGGAGGGTACCCGTATCATGATTATGACTGAAGTTACACCATCAGGCGACAGAACTCTGCTGGACGAACTGAATGCCTTGGTTCTGAATGGATTTAGTCGTGTTGAAATAAAGGGGGAAACTTTGTTGATTCAGGATTTAATCAGCCGGAAAGAAAAAATTAAAGATAAAATATTTCTCATAATTGACCGCATATCGGTGGAGCATACGCAGGAAACCATCAGTAGGTTAACAGATTCGGTGGAAACTGCATTTTTCGAGGGACATGGAGCTTGCGTGTTGAAAGTTTATACAGATAAAGGAGACAAAATCATCCGCTTTTCCAAAAGCTTCGAGGCTGATGGTATGACTTTCGAAACGCCCACTGTTCATACTTTCAGCTTCAATTCTCCCATCGGCGCTTGCCCAACCTGCGAAGGATTCGGGAAAGTTATCGGCATCGACGAAGATTTGGTAATCCCTAACAAAGCGCTTTCAATCTACGAAGATGCAGTCGTTTGCTGGAAAGGGGAAGTCATGAGCGAATGGAAAAGGGCGCTTATTCAGGTGGCTGACAAAATTGGATTCCCGATTCATAAACCCTATTACGAGTTGACAGACGAACAACGGGAAATGTTGTGGAGAGGAAACAAGCATTTCGAAGGAATCGATGCTTTCTTCAACATGCTCGAAGCGAATCAGTATAAAATACAATACCGGGTCATGCTGGCCCGCTACCGGGGCAAAACGGTTTGTCCGGAATGTAAGGGCAGCCGGCTGAAGAAAGAGGCATCGTATGTGAAGGTATCCGGAAAATCAATCAACGAGCTGGTGTTGATGTCGGTAGTTAAGCTGAAAGATTTCTTTGATAATATCGAGCTGGACGAACACGATGCCGCCATCGCAAAACGTTTGTTGCTTGAAATCAACAAACGGCTGCAATTTCTACTGGAAGTGGGACTGGGCTACCTGACCCTGAACCGGCTATCAAACAGCCTGTCGGGCGGTGAAAGTCAGCGCATCAACTTAGTCACTTCGCTGGGTAGCAGTCTTGTCGGCTCACTATACATCCTCGACGAACCCAGTATCGGCCTGCATCCCCGCGACACCAATCAGCTCATCAAAGTCTTGTTGCAATTGAGAAACCTCGGAAACACGGTAGTGGTGGTGGAGCACGATGAAGAAATCATGCGGGCGGCTGATTACATAATCGACATCGGTCCGAATGCCGGCAGAAAAGGCGGGGAAGTAGTGTATCACGGTAATCCGGCTAATATCGACCCAAACAATCTGCCACAGCTTGCACAATCCTACACCCTTAAGTACCTGCTTGGCAAAGAAACGATTGAAGTGCCCAAACCCCGGAGAAGATGGAATAATTTCATTGAAGTGCTGGGTGCCAGAGAAAACAATCTGAAAGGTGTGAACGTAAAATTCCCGTTAAACGTGATGACGGTAGTAACCGGAGTCAGCGGCTCCGGAAAATCATCTTTGGTGAAAAGCGTATTTTACACTGCGCTGAAAAAATATTACGGGGGTGTAGCCGACCGTACCGGTCAGTTTGGGGCACTGAAAGGCTCCATGCACATGGCCAAAGACATTGAATTTGTGGATCAGAACCCGATTGGTCGTTCGTCGCGTTCAAACCCGGTGACTTATATTAAGGCTTACGACGAGATTCGCAAGCTTTTCGCCGACCAACAACTATCAAAACAAATGGGCTACTCTGCCTCTCATTTTTCCTTCAATACGCCCGGCGGCAGGTGCGAAGAATGTCAGGGAGAAGGGACAGTAACGGTGGAAATGCAATTTATGGCCGATTTGGTACTTGAGTGTGATCACTGCCATGGCAAACGCTTCAAACAGGATGTGCTGGAAGTGCAATACCATGGTGTCAGCATCTACGATGTACTCGAAATGACGGTGAACCAGGCCATCGAATTCTTTTCGGCACATGCCGGAAATACCGAAAAAAGAATCGTAAAACGCCTAAAACCCCTCCAAGATGTAGGCATTGGCTATGTCAAACTGGGACAATCATCGAGCACCCTGTCTGGCGGAGAAAGCCAGCGCGTTAAATTAGCTTCATTTCTCGCAAGCGAGAAACCCGAGCCGACCATTTTCGTGTTCGACGAACCCACTACAGGACTACACTTCCACGACATCAAAACCCTGCTGAAAGCTTTTGACGCCCTGATTGCCAAAGGACACACCATCATCATCATCGAGCATAATCCCGAAGTCATCAAGTGTGCCGACCACATCATCGACATCGGTCCGGAGGGTGGTGACAAAGGAGGCAAAATCGTATTTGAAGGCACACCAGAAGAAATCGCACAATGCGAAACCTCCTACACCGGTAGGTTTCTGCAGGGCAAAGTATAATCTCAGCCGGTTTTAATTCAGGTTCACATCAACACTTTCAGTCAACTGCTGAAACACCTCGTGTGGATTGGCGTTCGCGAAGATGACCGCCAGCATTGCCGGCGTACAGACATCCGTAAACCGGATGGCTTCATCTAAGTGCTCCATAAAAACCTGTTCAAATCGGCTTTCATCTTCTTCGTAGATATAGCTGATGCGAAAACGAAGCGTCCCGTCCTGCATGTTTAGCTCCCAGCATCCCGATGCCAGGTTGTTGTTCAGCAAGGTAATGAGGATGGCAATGCTATTCCGCTTCTTCGGGAGAATCTTCAGGGGAAAAACAGCATAAATAAACATTCGCTTATGGCTGTCGTGATGCTGTTCGATGATGAAATCCAGGTTACAGGCTTTCATCTCGAATTTCAGCAGGTAACAACTTTTCTCCGGCTGTTCAGACATGCAATGAAAAACATATTTGTTTTTTCTGAAAATCATAGTTAAGGCGTTGGTCTTCATGCTTAAAAGATTTAGAAATGGTAAAAATGGTAAATTGTAAAACAAACGATGTGAAAATTAAATCAATTATGTTAAAATGACATTAATCCGGAGTTTGCATAATGCAGACTCAGGAAATATGTCTACTTCTGATAATACGCACTAAATTTTTCGAGCATGGTGTAATCTTTTTTCATAATATCTCTCACATCATCTGTAAATATCAGCTCCTCTCTTTCAGTAATATCGTAAACGCTGCCCAAACTGCTGAAATTTGTATTTGCAAAGAAAACAGAATCTCTGTCAGTTACAGCATCACCATATCTACGAATATAAACAGATGTATCATTAAGCAAATAGAGATATTTAGATATAATATTTACCCTTTTAACATCTACAGAATATGGGCCTATCGTGAAACCAAAATCAACAGTACCATATTGTTTAAATGTAACAGAGTCTGTATCATTACCCATAGAATAAAGAGTATCATTACCAACATCTGTACTTACAACATACACAATATCACAATTTTGAGTGTTAGTCAAAACTTGCTTTAGTGTAAATAGAGTATCATGCGTCCTTTCACAACCACTCACTAAGAATATGCAAAACAATAAAACAATGAGATTCTTATTCATAGTCTTTTTGTATTAGATCAATTTTACTGTTTAGTATTGGACATAACGATTTTAACTTTTCACAGTATTCCGAAATAGAATATGTGCATAACGATTTTTCCATATCAATATAACTGCAACCGATATTTTTCAACCTGTAAAACATTCCTGCATATTTGTATGGAAATGCTGTATACTGATTTGGATAATACGGTGCATCTGCCCATTTCTTTTTTGAAATGGCATTATAATTTAAATAGTTTGTTGCCAGCACCCATGCCCTATAATTCGCCCATCCTTCCGAAAGTGCAATTTGTTGCCAGCGATTATCCCCTATGGCTCCATAGGGACTGCCGTTGTTAATCTCATTCTTTGCTTGTTGATACACATTCGCACTCCAGTAGTCAGATGCCCATAATACGTTTTTTTCGTTTATCATGCGTCTCAATTGACTTGCATGGGTAAGTTCGTGCCAGGCAAAAGAAGTGATTTTCTCATAATCGCCCAGGCTGTTGGTAAAACGCAGAATTAAGTCAGGATAAGCTTGTCCCAATAGTTGATAAGCATATAATTGTGCTATTACACCCCAGAAATTCGGATATGCATACACCAAACTAAAATTTATGTGGTTATTAAACAAAGGCGCTGCGGATGTTAAATTATCAGATCGCATATTGGCAATTTCAAGATTCGCCGGGGGCAATGAGATCCCATCTGCTTGTGCGATATTGCAATAGTCGTACACGGCATTGTTTAATATACATCTTCCCCAGTAATCATTACTCGTGTCAAAAGTCATGGAATATCCCGCGGGATCATGAGGGCCGGCACTATAATAATTTGTCCACAAACAAACTGTGCCGAAAAGAGATCGGTTAAATGTCCAGTTATTGCTTCCATGCTGGCCATCAAAAATGATATGATAATCAATGTCGTTTCCAACCAACATAGAGTTAAATCTGGTGGAGCAGTAGTAATATCCATTAGCATCCGTACGTGCCTCAGCATAAGAGAACCATCGCCACATCCTGACTTTTATCCCTTTCAAACCAACGTCTCCGTTTGGTGTTTTAACTTTGATGTGACCATCAGGATAATAAAAAGGATCACAACTTGTCCAACTGATTTTGATCAGACCTACCCTGATTGTGTATCGGGTACAGTTTGGTACTGTAACTTTCATAATCGGTGATTTACCTTCATTTGTTGTTGTGATTTCTTTCTTAATAGTCGCGTTTAGTTCGCCGATATTACCTGTTAATGCGAAAGAGACTACATACAACGCCTGAAAGAAATTGTTGTCAACAAATTTACTTGATCTGATTTTACTTGCCTTACTCTGAGCAGGATCACCAGAGATACTTTCTTCGCTATAGTATTCGCTGTTTTCCGGAATAAACAGTTCCTGAAGTATCTCATATTGTAACCCCTGAGGCGGAAGATATCCCGGCTTTACTGTAGTGTACAACCATGTGTATGGTGTTGACAGGTCAGGATCCTGAAAATAATCTCCATTTTGCGTAATTTCATAATCCAACGGGAAATCAAATAAAGTAAGGGTTGTATCATTTTTTAACATTTTATACTGGGCACTATCCAATGGTAAAAATCTAACATAAAGATCTGTTGCTTCAAGTTCAAGCTCATCAATGGAGTTAACTTTGAAGATACCGTTAGCATCTTGTTTTACATAACTTTTCAATGTGTCCAATGCAATTTTCATATTTTCTAATGAAAACGGATTTTCTTTTCTATCTCCTAAAATTACAGGTCGTGTCGAGCGATTAGCACTTTCATCAACCTGACCTGCATTCGTCTCAGGGATTAATTCATTTGCAGTATCACTTTTCTCGCACGAAATTAATAAAAACAGAACTGCCAAAGATAAATAAATAAATTTTTTCATTTTTAATTGTTTTTCTGAATGCTGTTACACATTCTGCTTGTAAACTAAATTTTCCTTTTTGCACAATTTTCTGCCTAAACAGTTTTTCAGGCTTTCGGGAGTTTGTGCTTGCTTATCCCGCATAAGGTCAGATTAGGTGTAAACAACACATAAATCTGTCATACAGCAGTTGTTGCTGCCAGGACCTCCTTTCTTTTAACAGACGGCATTTTCAGGTAAATGCATTTGACACGGCTTCTTTCCAAACCAGTTTCTTAATTACTATATAGTTTTTTGAAAGTTTCTCTGACCAGATCGGCTTTGGCACCGGTATATCCCTTAAAGAGGGCGCGTGAAACTGTTTTCCGGCTACAGTTGCAGAGTTTGGCCAACTGAGATATGTAGCCATGACGGGGTGGGCTGCTCAATTTTTCAGCTTCGTTTTTCATTATTTTATTTGGTTAAGATGTTTGTTTTACAGATACCGGTCATGCATTGAAAAATTTTTTATACATTTGCGGCAATGTCTCATAAGAGACATCTGCTTATTATCTGCTGCAAATATAATAGCTTATATTCTATTATGCAATATTTTTGGTGTTTTTTATTTAATTTTTTAACTAACTATGTCTAATTCCACTTCAATACGAGAAAGAATAGCAGAGTTCCTTATTCTAAAGGGAATCTCCAGATATCGGTTTTATAAAGATACAGGACTTTCCAATGGTTTTCTGGACAAGCCGGGTTCGATAAACAGCGACAATTGCGAGAAGATATGCTACTGTTATACAGATATCAATCCGGAGTGGTTGTTGACAGGAAATGGCGGAATGTTGAAAAACGATGATCAATCGGGAGGATCTCAAAACAAGTCTGTTGAAGTGTTGTTGCAAAAAATACTGGAACTTTCTGCCGAAAACACGCTGTTAAAAAAAGAGAATGAAACCCTCAGGAGCATCACCGGCACCGTTAATAAAGTCATTCACGTTCCCTTCGACGAAGATGATGCGGTTGATAGTATTGCAGCAGAGCCTTCGGTGTAATTTCTGTTAAAACAACAGAAATACTTCTATCTATTTGTTTATTCATAGAAATATATCTATTTTTGCGTATCTGTTTTCAAGAAACCTGACTGTGAAATCAAGCGAATTAAACAAGCTAATCCTAAAGAATGGCTGGTCAGTAGTGAGACAATCCGGGAGCCACATCATCTATGAAAAGAATGGCATTCGCTATGTCGTGCCTTATCATGGAAGCAAGGAAGTGGGTAAAGGTCTTGAATATAAGATTCGCAAGGAGATGGAGTTGAAATAAATAACGAATACTAGGATGAAAAAGATTGAAGCAAAAATAGAAAGATCGACAGATGGCACTTACAGTGTTTATTGTTTGCAAGAGAAGTTCTCGGGGATGGGAAATACTGCAGAAGAGGCTAAAAAAGACATGATTGAGCAAATGCAGTTTTTCAAAAAAACTGCACAAGAAATTGGCTTTTCATATCCTGACTTTCTGGACAACGAGTTCGAGGTGGTCTTTAAATTCGATCCGGATAGTTTACTTGAATACTATGCCGGCATCCTGTCTTTAGCAGGTTTGGAGAAAGTTACCGGCATCCATCAAAAGCAATTATGGAGCTACCTGCACCGAAAATCGAAACCCCGCAAGTCGCAAATGGAGAAAATCGAAAAAGGACTGCATGCACTGGGGTCGGAGTTGATGTCGATTTCGTTGTGATTTGAAAAATAATATTATCTTTGCAGCCGTTTCCGCCGGCTTATTGACAGATGCGGAACGTGTGCTTGAATAACCACGTAAAAAACAAGAAAAAATGAAAAAACAAGTTTCCGTTGCCTTTATGGCTGCCGGGCTGCTATTTACAGTATGCCTGATTGTTGCCAACATTATTGAACAAAAGCTAATCATGATCGGGCCCATTGAGGCCACTGCCGGATTGCTTATCTTTCCCATTTCTTACATTGTAAACGACCTGATTGCCGAAGTCTGGGGATTCCGCAAGGTTCGCCTGATTATCTGGTACGGGTTCTTTATGAATTTCTTAGCCGTTTTCGTATTCCGGCTCAGCATCTGGGTGCCCGGATCGGAAAACTTCACACACGGTGATGCCTTCGATTTGGTACTGGGAAATACGATGCGGATTACCATCGCGAGTTTTATTGCATTCCTCACCGGATCCTTCCTGAATGCTTATGTCATGAGTAAAATGAAAATCATGCAGAAAGGTCGTGGCTTTTCTATCCGGGCGGTTCTATCCACACTGATTGGAGAAGGTGCTGACTCTATCGTGTTTTTTATCATCGCTTTTTATGGCGTTATACCCAACAACGACCTGATTATCTTAATCGGGACACAAACGGCGATGAAAACTGCCTACGAGATTCTGGTATTGCCACTTACCAACGTGATTGTAAAATGGGTCAAAAAGAAGGAAGAGGTGGATGTGTACGACGAGGGAATCTCATACAACCCGTTTAAGATTAACAAGATTTAAGCTGATTTAGAGGCTGTCTCAAAAGTATTTTCACGCGAGAAACAGCCAAGGTGTTTCAGAAGTGTTCAAATGCAAGGCGCTGATATTGAGGGATTTGGAGCGTACTAAAGTACGTGACCGAGCACTCATATCGAAAGCAACGCAGCAGTTGGGCGCATATGAGACACCGTCTTCTAAACTTGATTTGCAACCCGCAACTTCAGTGACGACAGCACACTCCCAATCACCACAGGTACAACCACATTGACAAGCCACAACCCAACCCCGGCCATTAAAATGCCGGGGATGTTGTAGGCAAAACTACCAATAACAAACACGGCCCACGAACCGCGTATCAAGGCTTCAGAAAGGGCGAACGAGGGCGTGAAAGTCACCAACAGGTACATTACAGGAATGCTTGTGACTGCCTCAGTGAGCGACAATTCGACTCCGAAAAATCGAAGCATTAAGAAGAATTGGAAACTAAACACGCCAAACCGCAACAACGACCATCCGGTTATGACTGCCATATCGTTGAATGTATAGTTTGCCAGTCCGCTAAAATAAGTTTGAATTTTCTCCTGCTTAATGCTTCGGGCCATTACAGGCAATACAATCAGGGTGACTAAAAACAGCAGTAAGATTGCAATCAGGAACAAGATGTAAGTTCCTGACTGGACAGCTGACTGTTTCTGCATGAAAAACAAGATGGCAAGGGGAATGCCCGGCAACAGGATGGCCAGGTTCTGTGTCAGGCTGTTTATGGCCGCTAAACTAACCGCGCTTTTCCGGTTTTCCGGTTGCAGGAAATGCATGCGACCCACGATATCGCCAAGCCGGTTGGGAGTTGCAAAACCGGAGGATATTCCGGCGAGTACAGCCTTGAAAGCATTGCTGAGTTGCTGTTTTTCGAGGTAACAACTCACCTGCCGCCATTTCAGGGTTTCAGTTAACAAGTTTACCGGTAGCAGGATTAACACGGCTAATAACCAGATAAAATTCGGCCAACCTGTGTTTTTAAAAGCAGCCCCCAAGTCACTGTATTGATCAAACCGGATTATTTGATAAACCAAGTACACAACGGATACCGCGAAGAGCATCGCGGAAATGAGCCTGAATAATTTGCTGTTATCCTGGGATGACACGGGCATGAGAAGTATACTTTAAAAACATCACTTTACAATAACCTTGCAAATCAAACTATTTGCTTGTACCATATAAATTCCGGGACTGGCAATCAGGATGTCCTCTTCTCCCGAAATAGTCCCCGCGTACATATTTCTGCCCATGATATCAAAAACTACAACCCGGGAAGACTGAACTGCTTTCACCCTGATTCCTCCATCTATCCCAAATACTGATATGTCGTCCGCTTTTTCGGGTGCGATTGCAGTAGTGGCACAAACGGCGTTCAGACCTAAATTTTTAATCTCCCAGGTACCTGCAGTATCTGTAGTTGACAAATATTTGAAGGCAAAGCGGGTATTATCAGTCAAAAATTGCTGCGGAATATGAATACTTCCTGAATTGACAAATGTCCAGCTATTGCCGGAAGGCATAACGGAAATACCTAATTGTGTCCAGGTTGCAGTATTGGGATCTCCATCTACATAATCCGAAGACAACCACAAGGTATGGTTCGCTAACCTATCAGCTTCTATCGGGGCATAGTTCAATGCATGATCAAACGACAGCATTGCCGATTCCATACCGGACATGTTGAATACAGGAGAAATCAACCAATCTTCATTTTCATTGTTAATGCTGTTTGCAAAACCAGACATGAAGGCTCCGTATACACTCCAACGCCATGCTTGTGTACCATTCATATTATAAGGAATAAAATCACCCAGGTCTGATCCAAATGTTTCGGAAAAAGCGATATTTTCACAAGCTCCTGGGTCCTCACCTTCAACTTCAAAAGCAAACAAGGCACTTATGGGCGTATGATCTGAAGTGGTGTATCTGTAACCTGAAATTGTATTGGTTGCACCTACTTCCAGAAATGCACTGTTTGACACGTAGTTTTCAAACAATTCATTTGTGATCACGATATTGTCAATCACAGGGTTATTATAATACGGATTCATCAGCCCCGAGGTTAATCCCCTGTAATTTTCGGTATCATCCATGAAATTCTTGTAAGGCGAATCTCCGCAGGTATTACACTGAGAACCTGTCAGGTAATCATTAAAATCACCAATTACAACCATACGCCTCGTATTATAAGCAGTACCATCAAAAATCGCTTTTAATCCTTCGGAAGCTCCTTTGCGCCGGGTATAACTTGATTCATCACTCATTGCCTTTGCATGAAGGTTCACAACTGTAAGTGGAATTTGGGTAGTACCATCCACAATATTTACATTGTATGAAACGGGATAACGTCCGCTCGACCAGTTGTAATAATAGCTATTACCCTGGCTGCTCATTCCACTGCTTAAAACAGAGGAACTAACCAATTGAATTTTAGTTTTTCTGTAAATAATCCCGAGGTTCTGACCGCAATTGTCAAAATAGGTGGCATTTATACTCCCTCCCCACGCTTCACCCAGCTTACTCAACAAAGTATCGATTGTCGCATAATCACTGCTTGTCCCCACTTCCTGCAAAACTATTATATCCGGTTGCATGCTTTTTATAACTGAAGCTATATTGTTAACCTGCAATCCATCGTCATCCGGACCGTTAGTCGGGCAGCTCAGCCATTCTGTGTTTAAGGTGGTCACTTTCAACTGGAGTGTTTTTGCTTGTAGTTCACAAAAATGATTGAAAAACAAGCAAATCAGGAGAATGGATGTTAGTTTAATTTTGTCTATTGTCATCTTTCGGGAGAAAGTTTTAATTTGAGACCCAAAGGTAAAAACTAAATCCCGAAAATGACAGCATATTCAGAAAAAATCTATCCAAATAACTTTAAACGACATTAAATGGCAATGATAGACCTACTTTTTCCATACTCTATGTACCGTGCTCTTACCATTCCTGTCAGCGAACCTGAAAAAATAGACTCCACGCTCTAAATCGCTAATATTTATTCTGCAGTTTGACACCTGCATAGTTTTCATCACCTTACCCTCGATATTATAAATGGTAATTGAAGAGTTTTCATTCAAACCACTCACGAATATAAAATCGGAGGCTGGATTCGGATATATTTCAACTTTACAATCCCCGACAGCTTTTGTATCGGTTACAAAATACTCAACAATCTGCCCAAAGTCCTGCCAACCCGGAGCTGCTTCATACAGCACTTTTGTCCCAACAGGCACATATAATATACAGTTTTCAACATCATCCGGTCGGAATGTAGCATTTGTTCCGGTAGAGATTGATAGTGGGGTGCTCCAGGTCACTTTCACCGAACTTAAAGATGTACATACCGAGAAAGCATTATCAGTTATGAAATTAACTGAGGCCGGAATTTCAATTGTGGTCAATGCCCTACAACCTGCAAACGCGTTGTGGTCAATGCTTTTCAATGATGATGGAAACGCAATTGCCGAAATATTTTCACATTGATAAAATGCATGGTAACCGATTGACTCTATCGAAGACCCCATGCTTACAGTCATCAGGTTGGTGCAATACGAAAATGCAGCCGGCTCTATGGTTACTAAATTATCTGGTAGTGTTAATTGCTCCAGCCTGCTACAATTGGAAAATGCATACGAATATATTTTCTCTAATGAAACAGGCATGTTCACCAATCTCATATTTACACAGTTTCGAAATGCTTCGAAATGAATTTCCTTTACCTTTGGAGGGAATGTAATGTTTCTCAATTCTGTACAGTTGGTGAAAACCTGCAAACCAAGAGATTCCAAAGAATCAGGCAGATGTATCGAGGTGAGATTTGTACACCCGTTAAAAGCTAAATTGCCGATTGAAGTAATCGAATCAGGTAATGTTATTGTAACAAGACCAGTACAGCTTTTAAATGTGCCCGGCTCAATCTTTTTTATCAACGTTGGAAGTGCGATATCATTCAATGCCGTGCAATATTCGAAAACAGCATTTCCAATATAGTTAACAGAATCTCCGAATTGAATATCTGTTAACGAACTGCAACCAGAAAAAGCTCCATCGCTGATTGTTTTTACTGACTGAGGCAACACAATAGACTTCAAGGAATCACATTGACTAAACATATAATTGGGAATAGCAGTTATCTGTTCCGATAAAACAACCGTGCTAAGCTTACTGCATTCAAAAAATGCATTTGGCTCAATTGTAGTAACTGAATTCGGGATGTCAATTGAAACTAATTCCCTACAATTATAAAAAGCACTGTTCCCAATTTCTGTAACTGACGATGGAATTAAAACTGAGTTTAAATTTAAAGCTGAGGCAAAAGTATTATTATCAATTCGTGTTACATCGAACGTGATTTCATCATGCGTTACATGCGCAGGAATACTGATATTTCCCTGATAATCTAAACCTCTGTGCCTGATGGTTTTTACGGTAGGCGTGTCATATCCGGTAATTTTATAGCGAATCCCTGACGATGTGAATATCGGTTCTGTCTCTCCTGTTTCAAACACACAAAACTCTTTCCAGTAATATGCGTTTGTATATGTTGTCTTACTACCAACCGGAACTTCAAGTAAGCAGTCGGCCATGGTAAGATTATAAAACACATACAGGCCTATTGAGGCGGGTGTTGGACTGAGGACTGCAATTTTTTCCAGTCTGTTACAACCATCAAAAACATAATCATCATAAACTGTCACCGTTGCCGGAATAGTTACTTCTGTCAGTGCGTTGTCAGTAAATGATTTTCCGGCAAGGGCTGTAACCGAGTAAGTTTCACTTCCGACCAATACCGTTTCAGGGATATTAATCTCACCGGTATATGCCGGCAAACGAGGCATGAACTTTAATGTTTTTTGCTCATTACTTATAATCTTATATCGCAAACCTTCCTGTTCAAAAATTGGCGCCTGTTGACCAGACTCATACAAAGCAAAAGTCTTCCAAATCGAGGCAGCATTGTATGCTGCAAACGAACCTTCCGGGACTTCAAGTAATACATTCGCGATATTCACCGCGTTAAAAACATCACTCCCGATACTTACAGGTGTAGTTTTGTTTACCACTAGCTTTTGTAAATTCACATTTCCACTGAATGCTTTCGAGTTGATGGCTGTAACGGAGGAAGAAATACTAACAAACTTCAAATTCATACAATTGCTAAAGGTTTCCTGATCAATAACAGAGATTCCTGATGGAATGTTTATTGTCTCCAGATTGACACTCCCGGAAAACGCAGCCTTGTCAATCAATGTTACAGTAGCCGGAATTACATAAATCCCGGTTTTTGCCAATGGATATTGCATCAATCGCGTTTTGGCTTTATTAAATAAAACACCGTCTTCGGAACAATAAGCCGTATTTGCAGCATCAACAAGTATTGAATTTAGCGATGTGCACCCATTAAAGCACTGCGCGTAGATATCTGTTGTTTTGGCCGGGATATTCAATGTTTGAAGACTACTGCATCCTCCAAAAGAATTGGCACTGATGGTTGTTACATTAGCCGGTATTGTTATCTCTTGTAAACTTGTACAGTACCGAAACACTTGCTGTCCGATCGAGGTTAAAGAAGACGGCAAACTAACCGACTCCAAACCCGAACATCTTATAAACAACCCGGAACTTAACGATTTAATACCCGATGGTATGATCATGGTTGTCAATGATGAACAGCCACTAAAAACAGATGCCCCCAAAGAAGTTACAGAACCCGGGAGTGTAATATTAACCAAACTGGAGCAATCTTCAAACACATAATCTTTTACAGATGTAATGGTATTGGGTAGATTTACGGTAGTCAACGAGGCACAGCTTGTAAAGAGGTAGGAATTTAATGTAGTCACTCCCGATGGTATTGATATCGTTTGCAAAGAAGTACAAGACCTGAAAGCTCCGTTTAATATTGTTGTTACATTTGCGGGGATGTTCAATGTCGTCAAACCCGAGCAACTCATAAAAGCGTAATCCTTTATTGATGTTACAGTCCCGGGGATATCTATGCTTGTAAGCCCGGTACAATCTTTAAACATACTGCTTGTTATGGTGGTCAGGTTATCTGGCAATGTAACTTCAATCAGACCTGTACATCCCGAAAAAACAGAACTCCCGATTGTTGTCACCGAATTGGGGATCGAAATTGAGGTAAGTCCGGTACATTTACCTACGATTTCATTCCCGATTTTAGTTACAGATGATGGAATTTCAAAAGACTTGATATTCGGACAATTATAAAATGCCGAAGATTCAATTTCCAGCAAAGTCGCCGGCAAAATCACCGCGGTTAAATCCGTGCAGTTTTTAAATGCATTAAGTGCAATTTTAGTAACCACATAAGTTACTGAACTATAAGTTACCATTTCAGGGATAACGATATTTCCCGAGTATATGGGTAGTTTAGCAATTACCTTTACTGTTGCAGGACTTGTCGTGATAACTTCATAATTTAATCCGTCAACTTCAAATGTTGTGGCAGCATGACTTTTAACAATGATTGTAAGGAACAATACAGGGAGGAAAATAATTTTCTTCATAATTCAGTTAAATTTTTCACAAAAATAAGTTGGATTCATAGTATATTTATCCATATAAATATGGATTTTATTTGTTAAAAGAAAATGACTGAAGAAATAATAAACTGTGGACTAACCGATGAGTTTATGCCTCATAGCATATTTCATCAAGCCAACAATCGACTTCGAAGATGTTTTCTCCATGATTCTGATTCTGTGACTATCTACTGTTTGCTTGCTTATAAACAGTTTTTCGGCTATTTCCCTGCTCGTCATTTCTTGTAGTATTAGCCCCAGAATTTCTGTTTCACGCGTGGTTAGTCTGTTTTCTGAAATATCCTTACCTGTCTGATCTTGTGCATACAACAACTTAATTATATTGTATGTAAAATAACTCCCCTTTTCGATTACTGCCTCAATTGCTTTCAGGAGTTCATTTTTATTACAATTTTTCAGCATATATCCATCTGCTTCACATTCCATTGCTTGTTTGACGAATAAAACATCGTCATGCATTGTAAGAAAAAGCACTTTAATACTGCAATAGCTCTCTTTAATTTTGTGACATAGCTCTATTCCATTGACACCTGACATGTTAATGTCGGCAATGACCAAATCAATTTCGTCATGCAAGGATTGAATTACCGACCAGGCTCCCTCCGCGTTGATTGCAGTCGCGATAACACATATACAGGGATGTGGCGTTAAAACACTTATAATGCCATCAATCACGATTTGATGATCATCTACAATCAGCACATTGACTTTCTTTTCCATTTTCAGCAAGGGATTACAATGCTAAAACGAGTTCCTTGCCGGCTGTCCGACTGTAAATCAACCGTTCCGTTCATTTGACCCACCCTGTCAAATATACTTCGTAAGCCAACACCATTTTTGCGGTCAAGATGATTTACATCAAATCCGACTCCATTATCTGATATCTTCAGTTTTATCTGATCATTCTCACAAGCTATAAATATTGCTAAACAACTTGCTTTCGAATGTTTCAGGGCATTATTTGTTATTTCCTGAACAATGCGGTACAACATGAGATTCACATTCCTGTTTTCAGACTGATTGTTCTTCCGGCTACCAATTGTTAGATTTAATTGAATATCATCGCGAAGCATATTGTGCTGTTCACAGAGATACTCAAGCGCCGGTATTATTCCTTTGTCGATATCTTTAGGATATAATTTACGGGAAATGGTACGTACTTCCGTTGAAATATCCTTCAGCAAATCAGATACGGTTGAAAGTTTCTGATGATCCCGCGCTTCAACAAGTGAGATTGACATTTGGACAACTGCAAGCTTCTGATTAACACTATCATGTAAGTCTCTGGCAATACGTGTACGTTCATTTTCTTCTGTTTCCATCAACATCGATAATAATTTTCTTTCCTGCTCAACCAACATCAGCTTGTTATTCTTATCTCTGTATTGAATTATAAAGTACAGAACAACTACAATCAATATTGTGATCAGGATAGTCAGATATAGTGCTGCACGCTGTACCTTCAGTTGAAATTTCTGTTCTAAAATCTGTTGGTTCTTTTTTGCCGATTCGTATTCGATGTTTAAGGCTTCAATTGTCCGGTTTATTTCTATGTTATTGATTTTTTGATGGGCAACAAATATTGAATCCTTGTACTGCGAAAGCAGTTTATAATCACCTGCATCTTGGGCATTTTGAGCAAGTGCTTCAAAAACCAATACTTTCTTATCTGCATTATTGCCTTTCGAAAATAAACTAAGCGCTTTGTTGTAATAATTGTTAGCCTCAATCTTATTCCCACTCTGATGATAAATATCGGCAAGTAAAACCATATTTACTCCCATATTCATTTCAAACCCTGCAATTGAATCTGCCTGATATGATTTTCTACAATAGTACAAAGCGCTATCAATCTGCCCCATTGCTAAGAAACACATACTCATATTATTATAAAATGAGCTGATTATATAACTATATGTACCATTTCCATACTGTGCAATAATATCCCGGTCAATCAGCAATGCACTATCAAGTTTACCTTCACTTCCCGAGATGTTGGCTTTAAGATGCCACATACTCAACGCAACGGGGATGTTGGCCGAATCATTAATCACCTTGTCAATATATTCTCTGGCTTTTAACTGATTACCCATATTGTAATATGCTTTGGCCATATTACCGTATACAGCATTCAGTTTACTGTTGTTTTGCAACGAATCAAAAATAGCTTCCGAACGAACATAATAGTAAAATGCAGAATCAAACACTCCGGTAAGCATGTGATTTACGCCGATTGACATGTAGTTGGAAGCACGCAGACTATCTGCTTCCGGTAAATGGGCAATGAAGGTATTCGATTCGAAAAGATTTCTGGTTGATTGATCAAAATTACCGGTTCGATAATTTAATCTACTCTGAATAACCTTTTTCAGGTGTTCGAGTAATGCTGACGACTCACGATCGTTGATGGAATCTACCCGATTATAAAACACCATGAGCGAATCATATTCAGCATAATTATAATTCTGCAGCTCTTTGTACAGAGAATTAAACGTTGCTGTTGACCCATCTTCATAATGGTTATTACATCCTGTAAAGTATAACAGGAAAACAAATTGGATAAAAAGCGTAAAATACTTTATCCCTCTCGTAATTTTATTCATAACAATAAAGGTTAAATGCGTCATCATAGCAAGATGATAACAATCGGCTCAAAAAAGCTGCCTCAAAACAACGTCATCTGCCCGGTAATCTCATCAATAATTTTGCGGTTATCGGGTATTTCTTCTCCTACCGGTGGCAGGATATCCTGATCCGGGGAGCTTTCTGTTTTCTTTTTCGATTTTGATGACTTTACTTTTTCTGCTACTTCTTCTGAATCCGTAGTTTCAACGGGTTCAGATTTAGGTTCAGAATCAGCTCCTCCATTATTTCCGTTTTCATTTTCATCTCCGTTCTCATCACCACCGGTCAGGTCTTCTTCTGTTTCTTCCTGGGCATTGGAAGTGTAGTTTTCTACGGGTTCCTTGAAACGAAGCGGCTCCAATTCATTCACCGTTTCCACATTAAAGGTAGTCAGTCGTTTACCCTTGGCTTTGAAGCTTTTCACCCCGATAAATTCATCGGCATCCACGACTAAGGCTTCGCGGTATGCATCGTTCCCACCAAACACCACTTCGAAACGCGGATAATCCTGATCGGAAAGCAATATCAGCTTAGATTCGGGATTTTCGCCCAGGATGTTTTGCGGCTTCTGTGTTGCTTCTAACTGGAAGCGTTTCAGGTAATAGTATTGCTGATCGGCATCGTACAACACCAGCGACCAGGTTTTGTCGGCGTGGAATTTCTCGATGACCAGAATATCTTTCTCGTAATGGTTCGTAAGGTCGAAGTTCGACATGTAATACTCGCCTTTCGATGAGATAATCAGAATTTGATCTTCGCTGTGGAACTCGCCGAGGTACTCGCCGCGCTTGTCGTAGTTTAATCGCAACACATCGCGGTCGAACCACACTTCACGACCGCCTAAGGTGGAACCGCCTTTGTGTTTCAACGCTATCTTGTAGATTTCGTTTTTAGTCAGGATATTTCCCTGCGACTGCCGTCCTTTGATCGCGATGTCGCTGAAGTCCTTTTCGAACACCAGCTTGGTGAGACGTGGCTTCGGTTTCAGCGTCACACGAATAACTTCCGCTTCAGCATTCGGATTCGAAGTAAAATACATGATCTTCGACCCGGTGGTTCCTTGTGTCACATCGTATTCTTTGTCACGGGTAATGCCATTCACTGCAAAGCGCTTGATGTAATACGGTCCGGCTTTGCCATGCTTATACACCACGTTGTACACAGTGCGACGGTCGTTCTTACGGAACACATTCACATACAGAATATTCTTACCTACGAATAGCTTATCCGCGACTTTTACGACCTTGTACTTCCCATCTTTAAAGAAGATGATAACATCGTCCATGTCGGAGCAGTTGCAAATGAACTCGTCTTTTCTCAGCGAAGTGCCAATGAAGCCTTCTTCGTAGTTGACATAGAGTTTTTCATTGGCTTCCACCACCTTGGTCGCCACGATGGTTTCGAAATTCCGTATCTCTGTTCTTCTCGGGTAATTTTTCCCGTATTTATTTTTCAGACTTTCGTACCAGAAAATCGTGTAATCAACCAGATGATCCAGTTCATACTGAACCTCCTTGATTTTCTTCTGTAAATTGATGAGGATTTCATCTGCCTTATCCGAATCGAATTTCGTGATACGCATCATTTTAATTTCCAGCAACTTCAGGATATCCTCCCGAACTACTTCCCGGATAAAATCTTTTTTGAAAGGTTCTAATCTCTTATCGATATGCGCCACCACAGCATCCTGCGTCGTACTATCCTCAAAACCTTTATCCTTATAAATCCTGTTTTCGATAAATATCTTTTCAAGCGAAGTAAAGAACAATTGCTCTTCCAACTCTCCCTTTTGAATCCGGAGTTCCAGCTCCAGCAAATTCATGGTGTGGTCGCAACTGATGCGCAACATGTCGCTCACCCGCAGGAAACGTGGTTTCTTATCATGAATCACGCAACAGTTGGGCGAGATGCTGATTTCACAATCGGTAAAAGCATACAGCGCATCAATGGTTTTATCCGAAGAAGCTCCTGCCTGCAAGTGCACCAGAATTTCCACGTTGGCAGAAGTATTGTCATCGACTTTGCGGATTTTAATCTTTCCCTTTTCAGAAGCCTTGATGATGGATTCAATCAGTTTAGTCGTATTTGACCCATAAGGAATTTCGGTAATAGCGAGGGTTTTATTATCGACTTTACTGATTTTGGCGCGTATCTTTACCGCTCCTCCCCTTTCCCCATCGTTATACCGGCTCACATCAATTGAACCTCCCGTCTGAAAATCAGGGAAAAGCATGAAATCTTCACCTTTCAGGTGGGCAATACAGGCATCCAGCAATTCATTGAAGTTATGCGGGAGGATTTTAGAGTTCAGTCCGACCGCGATACCTTCCACTCCCTGTGCCAGCAGCAACGGGAACTTAACCGGCAGCGAGATAGGCTCTTTATTCCTGCCGTCGTACGACAGTTTCCATTCCGTTGTTTTTGGATTAAAAACAGTATCTAAGGCGAATTTCGACAAGCGCGCCTCGATATAACGGGGAGCGGCAGCACCATCGCCGGTCAGTATATTTCCCCAGTTTCCCTGGCAATCGATGAGCAAATCTTTTTGTCCGAGTTGCACCAGGGCATCTCCGATTGAAGCATCGCCGTGAGGGTGAAACTGCATGGTGTGTCCCACGATATTGGCCACTTTATTGTAGCGACCATCATCCAACCTTTTCATCGAATGAAGAATACGGCGCTGAACGGGTTTCAGTCCGTCGTAAATATCGGGCACCGCACGTTCCAGGATTACATAAGATGCGTAATCCAGAAACCAGTTCTGATACATACCCGACAGGTGGTATTTCGTTTGCTTATCAGCTATTTTCGGCACTTTATAATTCGAATGAACGGCAGCTGCTTCCTCTTCCGGATTCGCAACTCCGTCATTAACCGTCTCCTGTTCCATTTCACCATCCAGTATTTCCTCTGTACTCATAGAAAATATATTGTTATAGAGCCTTTTATTTTGATTATCTTCGTGTGAACCCACAAAAATACAAAAAAATCAGTAACTTTGCATGCCTTTTTTAATTTTAAAATTGCACATTGTAAATAGTAAATTGTAAATATAGTATGGCTTCTCAAGAGGATGTTTTCAAGAAATTAATTGCACATTGCAAAGAGTATGGATTCGTTTTTCCATCGAGTGAAATTTACGATGGTCTGGGTGCGGTGTACGACTACGGACAGAATGGTGTTGAACTGAAAAACAACATCAAGAAGTACTGGTGGGACAGCATGGTGCTGCTCAACGAAAACGTAGTGGGTATCGATGCCGCCATTTTCATGCACCCTACCACCTGGAAAGC
This sequence comes from Paludibacter sp., assembly GCA_034928085.1. Classification (GTDB taxonomy): domain Bacteria; phylum Bacteroidota; class Bacteroidia; order Bacteroidales; family Paludibacteraceae; genus Paludibacter. The sequence goes on along the minus strand of JAYFPG010000022.1, from coordinate 131,840 downwards.
TTCGGGTCACGTGGATGCGTTCAACGACCCGCTTATCGACAACAAAGACAGCAAGAAAAGATATCGCGCCGATGTGCTGATTGAAGAACTGCTGGCAAAATATGATGATAAAATTCAGAAAGAAGTAGATAAGGCTGCCAAACGTTTCGGCGATAAGTTCGACGAAGCTGTTTTCCGTTCGACTAACGAACGCGTATTGGAGAATCAGGCCAAACGCGATGAAATCCACGCCCGTTTCGTGAAAGCGCTCAACGACTCCGATTTAGCGGAACTCAAAGCCATCATCGAAGATTATGAGGTGGTTTGTCCCATCAGTGGTACGAAAAACTGGACCGATGTGCGTCAGTTCAACCTCATGTTCTCGACTGAAATGGGTTCTACTGCCGATGGCGCCATGAAAATCTACCTGCGTCCCGAAACGGCTCAGGGTATTTTCGTGAACTACCTGAACGTGCAGAAAACCGGTCGCATGAAGATTCCTTTCGGTATCGCCCAGATTGGTAAAGCTTTCCGCAACGAGATTGTAGCCCGTCAGTTCATCTTCCGCATGCGGGAGTTCGAGCAGATGGAAATGCAGTTTTTTGTACGTCCCGGCGAAGAAATGGAATGGTTCGAACACTGGAAACAATGGCGTTTACGCTGGCACAAAGCCCTCGGGCTCGGCGACCACAAATACCGTTTCCACGACCATGATAAGTTGGCACACTATGCCAATGCAGCTACCGACATCGAATTCGAAATGCCTTTTGGTTTCAAGGAAGTGGAAGGAATTCACTCCCGTACCGATTTCGATTTGGGTAGTCACGAGCAATATTCCGGCAAAAACATCAAATACTTCGATCCGGAGTTAAACAAATCATATACTCCTTACGTGATTGAAACATCCATTGGGGTGGACAGAACCTTCTTGTCGATTATGGCTGCATCATACACCGAAGAAGCGCTCGAAGGAGGCGACAGCCGTGTGGTATTGAAATTGCCACCGGTATTGGCTCCGGTAAAAGCAGCCATCCTGCCATTGGTTAAGAAAGACGGTCTGCCCGAAAAAGCCCGCGAAATCATGAACGACCTGAAGTTTGATTTCAAATGTTTCTACGACGAAAAAGACTCTATCGGGAAACGTTACCGCCGTCAGGATGCCATCGGTACTCCTTTCTGTATCACCGTGGATCACCAAACGCTCGAAGACAACACCGTTACCATTCGCCACCGCGACAGCATGTTACAGGAACGCGTGGCTGTTTCTGCATTGCAGGGGATTATCGGGGAGCAGGTGAATATGAAGAATTTGTTTAAGAAGATTGCGGAGTAAAAAGCAAATTCCGTTTGAATTATTGAATATAGCCCTGAAGACCAATTGGTTTTCGGGGCTTTTTATAAACCACAAAAGGCACAAAAGGAAGACTAAGGGAACACAAAAGGAGTATTAATTTTAATAATGATTGGTTTAGGCACTTATACTACCTATAAATTACACAACCTAAACTCAAACAAGATACATGTTAAAGTTTACATATCAGTATAATTACACTTATTATAAACTTTATCATTCATTTACTTGTTGTATTTAAAAATATAATTATCTTTGCAGGCAAATATGAAAAATTGGAGAAACCGCCTACCTCTATTGAAGAAGTTAAATAGTTTTTAGATGATTTTCATCAAAAAACAAAAATATTCGATGTTGTTTTTCGGGATGAAAGAAATAAGAACTTTCACACCTTAATACGACTCGAAATAAGTGCAATTCAACGAAAAGAAATAATAAAGACATTATGTCCTGAAGATTTTTCAGAAGGTCCTTTAACCGACACATTGCATCATATAGCCGAAATGTGGGTTTTCGGCAAGAAACATAAGAAACAGGAAGTATACATTAAAATCTCTATGGGTTATCCCGGTTCATCTACTATATGCATATCTTTTCACATCGCCGAAAAAAACATGAACTACCCTTTTAAAAAAGAAAAAAAATGAAAAGTCCATTTACAGGCGGAAAGGTCATTTTAGAAAAAGAACTCCGCACGCACGAATTCAGGGGATCCAACATTGAGATTATGCATCATTATTACAGATGTCAGGATACAGGTGAGTTTTTTTCTGACACGCGATTAGATGAATTGAATCTGAATCAATTACACAACAGGTACAGAGAAAAAGAAAGTATCCCTTACAAAGATGAAATAATCCAATACCGTAGTCAGTATGGGATTCCTGCCACTAAAATGTCGTTCATCCTTGGTTTAGGCGTAAACATGTATGGTAAATACGAAGCTGGTGAAATTCCAAACATTTCAAACGGCAGGATGATCCGTTCAATATGTAGTAACCCTGATATATTCAGACATTTTTTTCTGTGCAATTCATCAAAATTCGATGAAAAAGAGAAAACATCGATTTTAAAAAGAATTGATACTGCTATTGAGAAAAAAGACAGTTTGAAAGATGAGGCATACAAGGAGTATGCAGCATTAGGACATGTTAGCCGTGGAGAATTTACAGGATACGTAAAACCCGACCTCAACAAAGCCAGACAGATGGTATTGTTCTTTGCTTCACAGCTGGAACCTTTTGTAACAAAAATGAATAAATTGCTCTTTTACGCCGATTTCTTTCATTATAAAAATACCGGATACGCCATAAGCGGCATAAGCTACAAAGCAATCACAAATGGACCTGTCCCGCAACATTATGCCGGATTGATTGACAACACTTCCGATATTGTTGACCGCAAAGATGAATTTTACCCCAACGATATAACCGGCGAACGATTAATCGCTCGTGCAGATTTCGACGCCTTATTTTTCACGAAGGATGAGATTAACACGCTAATGACTGTCGCTTCAAGATTTAAAAAAACAACAACCAAAGAAATTGTTGCACTGAGTCATGAGGAAAATGCCTGGATCAAGAACATTGAGAATCATAATATGATTTCATATTTAGATGCATTTACCTTAAAGGCAATTTAAACACACTCATACAGTGTGCAACATTATACACTACTGTGTCAAAACATGTCTTACTCAATAAAAAACAACGCTATCTGCGGCAACGCTACTTCAACTTATGGATTCGTTGTTTTAGTATTAAATTATATTCTTTAACAATAAGCGTATCATTAATTCCGAAGTAAGAAATGGAGTCAACACAAAACTCATTGTTAATGTTAATACCCGGAATAGGGGTATGAGAATCACCTATGTAGAAAATCATATCAAACATTGGAAGGACGAGGTCCTGACCATTTTGTTTTACATAATAACAAGGCTTATATTTAACTATACATGGATAACCGGAAGAAACAGGAATTGGGATTTCTTCATAATATAATGGTTTATATTTGAATGTAATGCTGTGTCGAAAAAAACTGGAAATTGTATCTTTCTTTTCCCAATAAATCAAATCGTCAATTTTGTGGATATCCAAGGTATCTGTATTTTCGGAATCTGATTTGTTTATTAGTACTTTTTCCGGACTTAAATATGTAGCTACAAAATCTCCTTCTGAATTATACTTATCCATTCCAGTAAGCAAATCACCAGACATCCTTATTAAATGATTTAATTTCAAGGAATCAGTAATTTCTCCATTTTGAGTAAATGCTTTGATGGTATATTCAGTTACCGGAGCGTTCGAATAGGTTGTTGGATAACTTATTATTTCCTCTTCTTTACAACATTGTAATCCCAGCAGGGATGATAAAAAGAATATTTTTATGTATTTATACATCATATATATTTTTAGTGATTTATTCTCACTAGTGTCCCATTAAAATTGGGACAATAGTGTTCAAAAGTAATGATTTAACACGAATCTTTATACTAATTTGAATAGCTTTTGTGAATTTTCTCAAGGTATAAATTATTTACCCAAAAAGTTTAGTGCAGTTTATCGGGGGGGTACCACAAAACTGTCGGGATCCACTGTGGGTCAACTTACAAACGTTTCCCCATATTAATTACAGCATGCAGAACGGTTATTTGCCGATGTTCTGCTTCCCTGACACTATGGGCACGGGCGCAAAATCTATGGTTCGATATACATTGTTGTTATCAGGCGTGTGTTGCTATTCCCGTTGCTAATTCTTCCTAGTTTGACAGCAAATGTCTCAAATTTCTCTCAATTTGAAATATCTTGCAAACATACAAGGCGTGTGTTAGCAGCATTGTCATTTATTCGTTTTGACTAATTCTATCTAAATAAGAATTTTCGCTGTTTTTGTTGCTGTTTTTACTATATAAATATTGTTTTTCAGAGCAGGTATAATAATCTGTTCGCCAGTTGATTCTTTGATATAAAACAGTTGACCAGTTGTCGAAAAAACTTTAACCACTTCATTTTTAGAGGTTTTATCAATTACAATTTCCGAGTTTAATGAATATATTTCTACTTCGTCAGCTAATTGTACTTGTGTTTCAGTAGCTGGAATAGCTTTTATTTGAGAATAAAAAACATCACCCCAAATAGGGGCATTTTTATACGCACTTACAGAGGATTCTGGTACATATACAGACGTCACATTTAGTACAACAGAAAAACTAAAGGTTTCGCAAACAGGTGGTGTTGGGTTCAAACTATAAATAGTTTTCAATGCATTGCAATATTGAAATGCCCAATTTGAGATGTTTGTGATTGTTGCTGGCAATGTAACTTCTGTTAAATATTCATTGCTTCTAAACGCACTATTTATTGTTGTTAGTGACTTTGGAAATGAAACTTTTTCAATTTTACAGTCTCTGAAAGCATCGATCCCAATATACGTGAGATTTTCGCTTAAAGTTAAATTGTTTAATGCGTAACAATAATGAAATGCATCTTCTTGTATGGTAGTTACTGAATTACCCATTGTTACTGTTGTCAATCCAAAACAACCCTCAAAAGCTTCAGTCCCAATAGTTGTAATTGAATTACCAATGTAAATTGATTTTATGTTTTTACATAACCGAAAGGCATATGGCTCTATTGTTATTAGTGAATTTGGTAGAATAACAGAGACAAGTGTTTCTTTTGCTTTGGAAGAAACTCCATTATAAAATGATAATCTGGGCATTTGATTGGCAGCGTATGAATAGTAAGCACTCGATGTAGCAATACCCTCAAATGCTACAATATTGGCCGTACTTAAGTCAATATTTGTAAGGTTTGCAATTTGGTCACGCATACATTTAATATCACGAGCATCAATAGTTCCTGATACGGTTAAATCAGTAATTGTACTTTTTTCATCTTCTGTCAGAATAGTACTTAAAGTACCTGCAGTTTCTACATTAATTGTCTTAATAACTTGAGAGTGAATAAAAGAGGCTACAGTTAAAACTAAAAGTAAAAATGTCGTTCTCATGTCGTTGTTCTGTTGTTGATTTGTTGTGAATATCTTGTTTGTTTTATTTTTTTTCGACTTGCTGCCTGTATGACGCCCGACACTTAGCCAGTAAACAGGTTTCCGCTAAGCTCTTTCACTCCGTCCCATACTCCGTAGCTTTTGTCAGGGTGTAGCCAACTTCTCGACACCTTATCAGCAGTTCACTTGCGTTCAACTCCTATATCCATACCTTGGTGTAATCGTGTTACACCTTTTCCTGAACGCTCAGCACCATAGCTCTTTACCACAGCACCTTCAGGTGGTTTGCCTCCTCTGCCTGTACAGCGAAGGCGGTGGGTCAACTTACAAATGTTTCCACCATCTTATTTACAGCATGCAGACCCTTGTTTTGCCGATGGTCTGCTTCTCGGCACACTATGGGCACGGGCGGTTTGCGGGAGCATTCGCTGTCGTGAAACGACAAAGTGAATGCGGGAGCAAAACCCGCCGAAATGCACTTCAGCCGCCAACTGCACATAGGCGTGTGTTAGGTGGCGTTAATTGATAGTTATTTCCCTAATTCTGTTTGACAAAAACTGTTCAACATAATTTTGATTCCAGCCGTTATAGTTTTGTAGAATTTGAATGAGGTCTACATCTACTAATGGAATAATTAATCCCCGTCTGTCACGATATGTATCTTTGCATCTGTCAATAAACCTTGGTAAATCATCTATTTGCCTACAAACAATAAAACCAACTTGTCCTCTGTTTACTGAAAAACGTCCACCAATTTGATCAAGCTCAGGATTTGCAATGTCACGAGAATAATTTTTACATTCAACGAAAATGTACGGACATGGAATATAAAAGTTTTCAGACAATCTTTTAAAAATACCTGACTTTGAAGCGTTGTCGAAAGAAATGTCAATTCTTTTTCTTCCATCATGAATTTCTCTTTCCTTAACGGGATTAATTAAGTGTGGGTAAAAAATTATTTCAAGAATACCTATTATGACATTATGAAAATTTGAAGCTGCTTCTGAACCAGGTGGTATTGATTGTAATTTAGTTATAAGATTTTGAGTTACTTGTTGAATATCAATTTCAGTAATTTCAAGGTCTGTAAGTGATTCAATATCTGTGTTTTCTTTAAATTGTTCGAGTACTTCTGGGTGTTGCCTTGTAAATCTCCTTAAAAAGTCTTTTGATTGAGGGTTTATTTCTTTTAGACTTTTTTTGGTCACAAATCTTGTACCGTCATTTCTACGTTGTACTAATGCAGTTTGCATTCTAAGGTGGTCATTTTGAAGAAATTCTAATACAAAATGATTATAATATTTATCAGGAGTATATCCTTTGCTAAATGAAACAATTCCTTTTGGGACAAGCAATATTTTCTTGCCATTTACTACAAGCATTTCAGAATACTCAGCTTGCCATTCATTTTCATGTCGATTCCAAAAATAGCCTGTTGGAATATTTTGTTGTACTGGGATATTATGAAGTTCACATTGGTTTAAAGTGTATTGAACCAAATGTTTAGTAATAATATTAGTTGTCATATCTGACAATTTATCTTTGCCGAAATTTTCAACAAACAAGATATTGTCTTCAATATCTTGAATCAAGCCAGTTTGGATTGCTCTACTTCTTAATAAACTATCATAAATTTTGTCTGTATCAAGTGCTCCAACACCCTTACCTTGGGGATTTCCTCTTGACATTCCAAGGCATGTCGTATTTGGTTCATGCAAATGTTCAAACAATAACTTTGCTTCTGCTTCTTGATTATTTCTAATAAGATCAATTACGTTTTGGAAAAAACTTTTCAAAGTCAATGTTGCTTCGATAGACCAAGTGTCTGGTTTTTTACTTAAGAAGAAAGGATCAAGGAATAAAGGCAAATCTGTTGAAGTATCAATATCAACAAAATCTAATTCTGCCTGTGATTTGTTCAAGTTGTAAATTTGGCTAATCTTCATATTCTTTTTTTTTAATGACACCTAACGGTGACATGTATGAAACGTTGGGGATTGCGGGCTTCGTCCTTGTCTGCCGTTGCAAAAGCTGATGCGGGGCAGAACGCTTGATTTAACCACTTAAACCCCAATGTTTTATACATGATGTTAGTGCCTGTGCTTCTTTTATTTCGTCCAAAGGTCAGTTTCATTGTCGTTGAAGTAAATTATAAAAATCTTGTATTTGTCAATGTCAACACCTTTGTTTTTCTTTTCCTTCAAAAACTCAAAAGTAAGTGCTTCCCTTTCAAAGTCTGTCTCGTTAATTAGTTTTTCGAACTTTTGGTTTACTTGGTTTGCTGTCCTGCTGCAGTAAGTAATCCATTCTTCATTTTTCTGTCTTTCGTCTGGGTCGTATGAGAGCCAATCGAGTTCACAAATCCCGTCATCAAAAACATATTGAATCTGTCCGCCTTCAATTGCCATTGGAACTTGTCGAGCTGCTTCCACTACTTTTTTAAAGTCCTGTTGTCTCCAGCCAAATTCGTTTCCGCTTTCAATAGCTCTTTCTCTTATTAGTTTTGGAAGTCTGTATTCTTCTCGTTCAAGTCTTCCTAAATTCCAAGAAAACAACACAAAGTCAGTTGCGGCTTCATATAATTTGTCAAAAGTCTTTGTTTGCTCACGGTCTTTGTCAAACCAACCAACTCTATATGCGTTTTTGTGTTCTTCGATAAATGTCGCTGGTGAACATCTCTTATCATAAGAATACTGCAAGATTTTATCACACAGTTCGGGTCTTTGTCTAAGGTAGGAAAGTAGGTCGTATTGGTTGAAACTGAATTTTATGTCATTATTTCCACCAATAATTTTGTCGAGCAAAGACTTGTCACGAGCCAAAATCTCTCTTGCTTGTTGTTCTGTCAAACTACAAGCTGCTTCAAGTTCTATATGTTTCGTGTCTGTCTTCATAGCATTGGCACTAACTTAAATATATACGAACCCCTTCTCTGTATGCGAACCAGTTGTTCGTATACATCCGCCTTATCTTTGATGAAAAAATCATCAAAGCATTATAACTGAATGAAATAGAAAATGGCGAGAAAACGGAGGAGTTTCGCATATAATATTTCAACTTAAGGATTTAAACAATTGAGGTTTTTAATCGTCCCCCAAAAATAATAACATAAATTGAATAAACAATATAAAAAATTAACAAATTACACAAATCATATTTTCATTGACAATCAACCACCTAACAAAAACCCTCGATAAAATTATATTAAAAAACACCAAAATCATTTATACCACACACTTTGTTTAACCTCCATCCTTTAAATTTGCACCTGAAAAAACCAAGGGGTTAAACCGAATTAACCCCATTATTAAACTTTTACAAAAATGAAAGAAAAATTAAGCTGTTCCAGTTTACAGGAAGAACTATGTGCATTTATAAAGCGCAACGCGATTAACTTTCCCGGCAACGATGCCCTGTTACAACAAATCACCCAACGAGTTTTAAGCGCCGTGCATGAAGCAGAACGCCAAAAGTTGAGCCGTTTTTGAGGCTTTTCAACAGACGTGTGAACACATGTAGGTAGGATATTTCAAAAAGCTCTGAGCTTTTGATTTTTCTTCGGGGAGGGAGATGTAAAAGCTCTGAGCTTTTGGTAGAAACCCCTGAGCTTTTTGTAAAAAGCCCAGAGGTTTTTAATTGAAATAAGGGAGGACAATGTAATAAATCAGGGTGGATGGATACAGCAATGCCGGTCATCGCGTTTCAACCAACATTTTTACCGCCTCCACCCACTCCGCTTCGACATTCAGGCTTTCGCACATCACCAATTCCTTTCCACCATGCCGGATGAAAAGTTCGCGGTAGTCCTGCCCGATTTCGACAATGGTTTCGAGACAGTCGGCCACAAAGGAGGGGGCAACGACCAATATACGTGATTTACCTTCTTTAGCTAACTGAATCACGACATCCTCGGTAAACGGACCAATCCATTTCCTGGCAAAGCGTGACTGAAAAGCGACGGTGTAATGATTCTGCGAAAGGTTGAGGGCGCCGGCAATCAGGCGGGCAGTCTGGTAACTGGTCGCCTTGTAACATTCCTTGCCATATACAGGCATGTTTTGCTCGCAGGCACATCCAGATACACCCTGCTCGGGATGAATTTGCTGAACATGTCGCTCGGGCAGACTGTGACAGGAAAAAATGATGTGATCGAAGGTCTCGGGCTGATAACCGGCCATGCGTTTGCAAAAAGCATGGATAAAGCCCGGATCATCGTAGAATTGGCGGATAAGCTTTATTTCGAGGATGTGTTGCAGCTTTTTTTGGTGTTTTTGTACGGTATGGACTATGCTTCCGGTTGTGGATGAAGCATATTGCGGAAACAAGGGAAGCACCAACACTTCTTCGACGCCCGATTGATCTATTGCGGATAAAACCGATTGAATGGATGGGTTTCCATAACGCATGGCAGCATAAACGGGATGCGATTTACCGAGCGCTGACTGAAGTCGCTCCCGCAAGTTTTCCAGATGCAACAGAATTGGCGAACCCGAATCAGTCCACAGGCGTTTGTAAAGTTTTGTTGACTTGCTGACCCGGAAAGGAATGATGATGAGATTGACCAACAGCAGGCGGGCAACGCGTGGCATGTCGATTACGAACGGGTCATTTAAGAACTGTCGCAAATAACGGCGTACCGGTTTTTTGTCCGGCGCATCGGGCGTACCTAAGTTTATCAACAGGATTGCCTTGCTCATTGACTCACGATTTATCTGCTGCCAACAATTGATCGGCAATTTGCTTTGCCTGCTTCACCCGGTCCGACATCCCAATCCCATCCCGCATGTTGCCTGCAAGGATCAGTCCGGGATATGCTTTTTCGATTTCCTGAATATTGAACAACCTCAACTCTGTGGACGATTCGTATTGCGGTATGGCCTTTTCGTACCTGAAGATGCGGATTAAATCCGGTTTTTCTGCGCACTTCATCATGCTTTTCATACTATCAAGTACCGTATCCCTTATTTCTTCATCCGTTTTCAGGTATATCTCCGGCCGCTTCATGCCGCCTGCAAATACAGATAAAAGCGCTCCTCCCTCAGGCGCCCTGTTTTTAAATAAGGCTGATGGAAACAATATGCCGAGTATGTCTTTCTTTTCTTTCGAGGGAATCAGTCCGCCAAATGCCCGCAAAGGAATCCCCACCCAGCGCTTAAAACCGACCACCACCTGCACGACTTTAGCATAGCGAATAGCCGTAATCACTTCCATCACTTCTTGCGGGATAAAGGGCAGTAATGAGGCAACCGATAAACCATCAACTGTAGAAACGACCTTCGCTGCAACAAGCTGCCGGATTTCACCATTCACATTAAACTTACAGAGAAACTTATCGTGTAAGGGCTCAACACGAACATCTTTGACACCGGTGAGGATGTGCTCATCTCCAATCTCATGGACCAGTGCACGAATAAGGTTTTCCAATCCGCCTGCTACAGAAAACACTGATTTGGTAATGCCTGCCGCCTTCTCTGCCGCGATGATTTTTCTTCTTTTGATGGCTCCTTTTATGAAACTTCCATATTCATGTTCCAGGGCATACAACTTGGGTAATGCATACCTGACAATCAGTTTCTCCGGGTCACCGGCATAGATTCCTGAAATAAACGGGTCAACTGCATATCTGAGAATACTTTTCCCCAGCCGGCGTTTGACCAACTTTGCCACGCTTTCATTCAACCGGTGCCGCCTTCTCCTGAAAGGCTCTCCGAGTACCTTGATTTTGTCTCTGAACTTAAATAAAGGGGTAAATATCGCTGAAAGCAAACCCGATGGTAATGCATGCCACCTGCCCTTTTTCCATATCCAACGGGCTTTGGATGTTTCACCAGGAATTTCAAACTGAAGTTTCAAATCGTGAAAAAGCTGAACAAGTTCGGCCGTACTAATAACACCTGTGTTCGGACCAGCCTCATAAGTAAATCCATCCTCTGAAATGGTGCGGATTACACCTCCGGGGCGGTCGTGTTGCTCAATCAGCAACACTTTTTTACCAGCTTTTCGAAGGTAATATGCTGCTGTCAGGCCTGTCAATCCTGCCCCGATAATAATTATATCAGGTTTTGTAATTTCCATCTGTGATATCCTTACAATTAATAATCCAGCCCTTGCAGGGCTGTAGATCTTTTTTATTCTTTATTCCGTAGGTTACGCTACGCTACACCTACGGATATGAATCATCTCGCCGCTGCGCGGCTTCCTTGAATAATTTAACTACTGATTCGCATTATACAATACCATCGTGTCGGGAAAACTTAACTTCAATAAGAAATTCAAACAGATTTTGAATACTGTTTTTCCATTTGTTTTAAGGCAGGATCAAAAAACGCTGCAATATTACGGATAAAAAACGAGCCTGCATCCGTTATTGTCAAAATATTATGCTCGAACCGGATTAAACCATCCAGGATTAAATCATTCAAGCCAACAGGATTAAATTGTGTAATTTGCTGAAATTGCGCCATACTTATCTTATGCTCTTCGCAAAAACGATTCAAATCGAGCTCCTTGTTACACATGATTTTCTCTATCACGCCACGAATAATCTTTTGCGAGGCATTGACTTCCAATCCATTCTTCACTGCCGTTTTTCCTTCCTTAATCAGCCGGATATATTCAATGGTATTTTTTTCGTTTTGCAGGTAGGCATTTTCAAGCTGACTGATAGAAGAAACACCGAAAGCATACACCTGCCCGGTGGTTCTACGTGTACAATAGCCCTGGAAATTGCGGTGTAACTGGTTGTTTTGCAACGCCTGATTCAACTCATCTTCAGGCAACACATAATGATCGAGCCCGATGGGCTCATAACCCGCCTGCAACAAAATCTCCCTGGAGTTCAGGAACAAATCAATTTTCTCGGTGGATGTTATAAGTCCCTTCTTCTCCAATATTTTCTGATGCTTTTTTACCCAGGGTACATGGGCATACGAGAAAGTCACAAGTCGGTCGGGACGAAGTGCCACCGCTTGTTCAATCGTCTGCCTGAAACGCTCAACTGTTTGTCCCGGCAACCCGTAAATAAAGTCGAAATTAACCGAGACATCCGGTTGGTCCTGCTTCAGGATGTTGATAATATCTCCTACCCGCATGGCCGAAGGATCGCGGTTGACTGTAGCCAGTACTTCGTTGTCAAAATCCTGAATGCCCAGACTGAAACGGTTGAAACCTGCATTCAGTAACCTGCGCAGATACAGTTCGTTCAAATGCCCCGGGTGACATTCAATCGCGATTTCCGGTTTCGGAATAAAATCGAACAAATCAAACAACAATTGATTAATTTGCTCCAGGTAAGCCACATCGATGGCATTGGGCGTTCCGCCACCGTAATGTATCTGCGAAACTTTACGCCTTTTATCGATGTGCTTCGATACCAGCTCTATTTCTTTTTTTAACGCCGCGATATAATCCGCGACCAGGGACTCACCTTTGTACAAAGCAGTATTACATCCACAATAGAAACATATCTTTTTGCAAAAGGGAATGTGAATGTATATGGCAATATTTTCCGGATGACCGCTATTCGATGCTGTTATTAATCGAAAATAGTCTTCATCAGTAAATGTCTGTTCAAAATGGTTGGCCGGAGGATAACTCGTGTACCTCGGCACCGGAACATTATATTTATCTATCAACAATTTATCTATTTCCATATTTCAATTTTACCGGATACACATAAAATAAAATCAACACCGAGCAGAGCGAGAATAATGCTTCTATCCCAAATAAGGAATGATAGCCAACCAAATCACCCACTTTACCACTGAAAACAGCAATCAGCATGGAGCTCAAATGGGTAACTACAATCTGAACGGTGAAGTCGGTCCCTGCACTTGATGGTCGCACAGCATCCATCGAAGTCGTGTAAATAACAACAGTCGAAAGTCCGTATGCACCCCACAACAAACAAATACCGGCATAGAGTTCAAACAAGGAAGGGGTGTGCATGGATATCAGATAAAAAAACACCCCCACCGAAAGATTCAGCAAGGCAAAAACATACGCAGCAGTTTTTCTGCCGATGAATTTAACAATGTAACCACCCAATAAAGCAGCAATAGCCGCTACGGCCGTGCCCACGATGCCCGACATGAATCCGATTTCTTTCACATTATACCCCAAATCAACCATATAGGGTTTGAGCATCGCCAGTATGCCAATCAATCCGGAGTAATAAAATATTAGCACCAGCAATCTTTTCCGGGCCAGTTTTTCTTTGAAAAAGGAGAAAATATCCGTTAAATTGACCCGTCGTTTCTTTTCCACCGACAAATCGGACCCGGGTCGGTAAACATACAGCGGCACAATGGCAAAAATCACAAAAGCCGCCAGTATCCACAACAGATACTGCCACCCGAGATAATGATAGGCCAGTAACAACACCCCGGTTCCGAATAAACTGCCAATGAAGCTGCCTCCCGACTGAATTCCGTTGCCCACTGCCTTTTCTTCAGGACGAAGGATGCGAATGGCAAAAATATCCGTCGCGATGTCCTGCGTTGCCGAAGCAATAAATGCCAAAATCATCAGAACGACAATTAATGTAAAATCAGTCTGCAGGCTAAACAAGCTGATGCTGAGAATTACACCGGCATAAAACAATTCCGAAAGGATGATCCATCTCCTGATTTGTTTCCGGTTATTGGCATGATTGTCAACCAGAGGCGCCCATAAGAATTTGAATATCCAGGGAAGTTTTACCAACTGAAGCAATCCGATGGATTCCAGCGAATACTGTTCCTGTCGCATAATCACAGGTACTACCGTAGAGAAAAAGCTCATCGGAATGGATTGAGCGATGTACAGACTGAAAAGCGTGGGGAATTTTAATTTCATCAGCTTACCATTTTACAGAAAAATTAACTCCTACGTGCAAAGGTTTACCTGATTGTGCGTAAGCTTTGGTTCCCGATTCAAATATAAAAGCATGATACCTCGTATTGGTGAGGTTTTTACCCCAGACATCAAACTGATACTTACCGGATATCAACGAAATTTTCCCGTTCAACAAACCATAACTTGCTTCTTTCAGCGTGTTGGTGAGATTCCAGTACAATGAACCCGTTCTGCTGTACAGCACATTAAACCGGAGCTTATCCATCCATTTTACATGTTTGAAGGTTACTGTCTGCGTAGCCTGCAGGGCCAATGTATGCCCCGGGACATAAGGCGTAAATTTATCGTTGTAATTCACAGCATCATCCTTTTCATATTTCAGAATCTTTGCATGGGTATAACCATACGCAACCATACCCTCAAAACCATAAAATAACTGATTGTGCAGGGTAAAATCGACTCCTTTGTTCCGTGAAGTCCCTGAATTATCAAGATAGGAACCCCTACCGCTCGGAGCAGTACGGTATATTTGTTGATTTTTTAAATCGGTATAAAACAGGGCAAAGTCAGCGTACAAATACTGAAACAAGGTTGCTTTCGCACCTGCTTCATAGTTATGACTGATTTCTTTCTTAAACATGAGGTGTTCAGGCTTCTCAAACGTACTGTTAAACCCTCCGGGCTTATATCCGGTTGAATAAGATGCATAAACGTTGATCATGTCTCCGGGTGCATAAGCAATGGCTAATTTGGGTAATATTACCACATCCTGAAGGGAGGGGTAAAGGGTGTCAACAGGTGTTTGTACCGTTTCACCCATGGTACCATTGTAGCCGTATTGCATCATAGATTGTTCGTAGTCGATGCGGATTCCACCGGTAACCGTCAATTGTGGTGTAATGATAAAGACAGACTGATGAAATGCGGCCAGACCTGAACTGACCGGTTCATATTGTTTTTGATATTGGTAATGTACAATCCCTGATGGTGTGTTTGTTTTGTAGCTGTTTACATCCACCGTATTTTCAGCTTGCTGGTTGAATGCAAACACGCCCACCAACCAGTTATACCGGTTATTGGTATTCGAGCGGATGATTGTTTCGTTGGCAAAATTATGCTGAAACTGCAACTGACCGGCAAGGTGTAGCGAATCAGGACCAAAATCCTGATCAATCTGCTGATTGTCATCCAGCAACTGATAGGATAAGGTATTGGATAACTCCCATTCAGGCGCAGTATAACCCAACTTCAGGGCATTCGACATCAGCATGCGGTCATAGCTGCTTGGTTGATTATAATTCACTTCCCCGATTGTTTGCGTATCCCGGTTATACAGGGCATAAGGATAACCGCCCTGATGGCTGACATCAGTATTGGAAACCAGTTCCAGCAACCAACGATCATCAATTTGAAACTGCCCTTTTAACCTGACTCCGAATGCATCCTGCTTATCCACTTTTTCATCCAGTGTCGTATTCATAAAGAAACCATCCTGATGCAGATAATTCAGGGCAACGCTAAAGGCCAGTTGTTCTGACAATTTATTGTAATGACCGGCGTTTAATTTATACTGACCGTAGTTTGCTGCTGATGCACGTAAATGCGTTCCCTGATAATCGAGTGGCGACCAGGTACTGATATTAATCAAACCACCCATGCTGTTACGTCCAAACAAAGTGCCCTGTGGTCCCCGCAACACCTCAATTTTCTGTACATCAAAAAAATCAAAATCAAAGGCTGCTTTTTCAAAGTACGGGATATTATCCACATACATCCCTACAGATGGCGCATTGATTCTTGACCCTATTCCCCTTATGTATACAGGAGAAGTTAGTTTCGTACCATAATCGGGCATGTAAAAATTAGGAATGTAAGCAGTGGAATTGTTCAGGGTGTTTATTTCGTTTTGTTCTAATGAAGCAGTAGAGAGGATGGTAACAGAAGCTGGCATTTCTTTTAGTTTGGTGCTTGTTCTGGAAGCCTGCACTACAATTTCATTCAGTTCTATATCACTGGCATTGATTTTTTCTTCCATTACAGGATTATTTCCCGCGTAAGCCAAAGTAGAACAAATACAAATCAGGATAATAAGGATATATCTAAGTTTCATGCTGATTTTTAAATTATTGAACTTCCGCAGAGACATCAAAAATAGTGTCTGAATACTGCGATAAGTGTAACAAATGTTACAAAAGTAATCAAAAAATCAGGACAGAAAAAGTCGAAAACAAAAAAACCTGCAATCCATCAGGACGCAGGCTTCTTTGCAAAATTAAAAAACAAATTTATCTCACTTCATTATCACGCACATAGGCATCAGCCTTTTGAATACGGGACTTCTTTATAACACCCGCACTTCCGTTGTTATTGTAGCGATAGGTCAGTTCAAATAATTCATCTTCAACCTGGTTGGGCATATTAACATGGATAACGAGTTCCACAGAATCGGCAGTATTCGACTGCAATGAACTGATGTCAAACGAAACGATACCCCAGCGACGATGATACGGTTCATCATTATTGGCATTATGCCTGAATTCCAGGTGTACTTTACCGTCGGTATAAGTTTTGGCAGTATCCGACACCAGGTTAATAAAGTGCGTTTTATTCCATCCGTAGTAATAAAACTCTACATTCAGGTATTTACTACCCACCCACATATCGGAGACATAAATCGAATCATTGCCGATGCTGTCCTGTTTTTCAGGCGTCATCTCAAAAATCCCTTTTGTAAGGACTTCATACACATCATGCAATTTCACATCGTAATCGTACAAGCCGGTTGCACGCTTATCTGAAAGTACTGAATAATAGGCAATCACGCGCTGTCCGTCTTCAGGTTTATAACTTGGGAAGTTTGTTTGTTCTGTCCATAAACTGGAGCTATCATCCAGATGCAAAAAGAACTTTGATTTTTGATCCGGATTTTCAACTGTCGCGATATCCACCCAATAATTTTCCTGGGTATAATCGTCATCTGCACAACCGGCAAAAATAAATCCGGCAAACAGAAACACTGAGATTTGATAAAAAATTCTTTTCATAAACATTTGATATTAACTAAACTTATTGATTTATATTGAATTATTTTCTCACTAATCAAAACACAAAACGGTTTCGAAAAAAGGGAAACTATTCACAAACAATTCTAAGATGAAAAAAATATCAAATATGTTGCAGAGAAGGAAAAACTTAAAATGAATTTTTTACCGAACAATAATAATCTTAGTTCCCCAAAAATCCAGCTGCCTGCCTGAAAATCTGCAAAAAAGAAGCATCAACCTCCTGTTGATCTACTTGTTTGGACACTGGGAACGGAGCTTCATGTGTATATTCATAGGGTAAATCAAGCAGTGTAATTGTTTTGGAAGCGCAATCATGTCCCAGCGCTTGTACCACTCCATGGTAAGGAATCACTTTATCTAATGCCAGAGAAACACCTCCGATTCGGTCTTTCATCTGACGGAATATTGAAGTCCGCTTCAACTTTTCATTGTCGGGTGTGAGCATACTATAAAATGATGCCATGACTGCATCGCCGGTATTCACCGCAATTTTCTCTGCCCAGAAGCCAGTCTGGTAATATTCAAACAATTGCTCATAACTCTTTTTATCCATGATGCTCCGCGACTCACCACACATCGAATTGAAGATACTTCCTCCGCAAAACATAAAAAGTTTCGACTCTGAAAAGTAATCATTCGGATTATTTAAGAAAAGTACCTGCGACAAGAAAGCTCCGATTGAATAGGCAAACACATCAATTTTTGTCTTCTTATCAAATAAAGGATGTTTTCCGGCTTTTATATCTCCAATTAATTTTACAATATCGTCGAAACTTTGTCGCCCCGAACTGTAAAACCGCTGCGGATTATGACTCAATCGTTCGCTAAGCGCCACATTGGCAAAACTCAGCGAACGATCGTTGCCATGTACTGTTCTTCTTAAATCCAGAATCTTTTGCAGAAACCGGGGATTCGACCAACTGTGCGGAGATCTGTTCACGTGATAGGCAATCGGGAACAACAATACAGCTTTACCTGTTTGTTTACAGAGATATTCTGCCCAGGGTAAATACTTCGACCAGTTCCGCTCGTTTAACCCATGCAACAACAGAATAACTTCGCTATGTTTTCTTGCATTCGACGGCACAAAAACGGGATATTCAAACACCTCGTTTTCTTCAACAGAGTCGGAAATGATGAAAGAATTTATTTCACCCGATACACCGGTAAATGAGCGGTGACTTTTAAACGGGAAGAAAACAACCGAAACGCCTGCGTTTTCTATTTCTGTATTTCTGCCGATTTTAAACTGCAATGAAAGTTCCTGAAAGCGAGTCGAGTATGACATGGTGATTTTTTTATTTGCAAATAAACTACATAGTAAATATCAGGACAACTTTCTGAGAAATCCAGACATAACAAGGGATTAAAAAGGCCAATGCGGGACTAAAAAAAACATACAGGGACTAAAAAACATCATCCAGGGATTAACTTATTGCATTAATGAATATAAAAATTTACCTTTGCGAGGTTCAAAATAATTAAACTAAAAATGGTGGATCAAAAAATTCCTTTTTACCTGCTTGAAAAGCGCAATACCACACACATGATATTGTTCACGGCATTTTTTGCTTTGCTTTTTATTAATATCTTCCAGCCTTTCGGTTCCAGAGACTGGTATAAGGGCGTATCAGACTTTAATTACTTCTTTTTTTCCAGTTTAATTATATTGACTGGCATGCTGGTGGTAGTAATAAGCCGTTTATTTCTCGGGTTGTATACAAGAAAAAATGAAGTCAATTACCTGCAATATGCCGTTTGGGTATTTGCTGAAATCATTGCCATGTCGATGTTCTACGCTCTTTTCTCGAAATTTGTTCCGAAAGGAGCAGAAGAAAGAGATTTTTTCATTCTGTTGAAAAACTCAGCCGTCAATACCAGTCTGGTACTCTTAATTCCTTACACCATGTCATTTTTGTATTTTTCATGGAAGGATAAGAACCGGTTATTAAATGAAAGAGTTACCCAGAGAACATTAACTGAGATTCCTAAAAAAGGCCTGATTGGATTTACCGATGAAAAAGGAGAGCTAAAAATCTCTATTATGCTGGATAATTTAATCTACATTGATTCTGCCGACAATTATGCGACCATTCATTATATCAACAAAGAAAAAATCGCCAATTTCCTGATTCGTAATTCATTGAAATGGATGGAGGAAAACCTGACAAAAGAAACCCCGTTGGTTCGTTGTCACCGTTCCTATATTATCAACTTAGATAAGGTGAAGGTACTCAGAAAAACCAAAGCAGGTATTTTTTTGGAACTTGACGCCCCGAACGCACCCGACATTCCGGTCACAAAAACATATTACGACAAGGTGATGGAGAAATTTTCGCAGTACTCGATATAACCACTATCAACTAACCACTAAAAAACATGGCTTACAAAATTGGTTTGGCATTGAGCGGCGGAGGTATCCGGGGAATATCACACGCTGGTGTATTGATGGCAATGGAAGAACTGAACATCAAGCCGGAAATCATTTCCGGTGTAAGTGCAGGTTCCATTGTGGGGGCTCTGTATGCCGATGGGCACAAACCCATCGAAATTGCACAAATGTTTGAAGACATCAGTTTCAAGAAAATGACGAAATTAGATGTTCCCGATGGCGGTTTTTTCAGCATTGCTCCATTTGCCCGATTTCTTGGCCGGAAACTGAAAGCCAAGACATTTGAAGAACTGAACGTCCCGCTTAGAATTGTAGCCACCAATTTTGACACCGGTGTTCCCGAAACTTTTTCTGAAGGTAATTTATTGAAACCCGTGATGGCGTCAAGTAGCATTCCGGTACTTTTTACGCCCCAGAAAATAAACAACAATTATTATGTCGACGGAGGACTGCTGAAAAACTTCCCCGTTTCAACAATTCGCAAGGAATGCGATTTATTGATTGGAATTAACGTTGGTCCGCTCGTAGCCCAAAAGTACAAGGTCAACATCATGGATGTGGCTTTTCGAACCTACCACTTCATGTTCAGGGCCAACACACTTGCCGACAAAGCATTATGCGATATCCTCATCGAACCCGAAAATATCTACGACTTTGATCTGTTTGAAACCGACAAGGTGATGGAGATCTTCGATCTGGGATATCAGAAGGCAATGGAAGTATTAAAAGCGAAAGGATTTCACTGAAAAAATCAGCGCTTATACTGATATAATTTGTGTTGTTACGTGATGAAGGTTATATTTGCATCAAACTTTTTATGCTTTTCATGCAGAACACAAAAAAGAAATCAGTCAATTTTACGCTCATCGAATCAGCCATTTTTGTTCTGATATGGCTGATAATTTTCCTTATACCAATAGGAGTTAACCAGACGGAGGACAAATTACTCTGGGGTCGGATAATGGAATCCTGGATCAAAATCGCTTCTTTTTTACTCGTATTCGTACTCAACATTTATGTTTTAATTCCTCTCTATCTTAAAAAGAAGCAATATGAAAGATACATTTTATTGATTCTGGCAATTACTCCCCTGATAATATGTTTCAGTCTCCGTGTCGAAAACAACTACACAACACGGTCGGTAACCGGCATGCCTCCCATGGAACTCGGTCCCGGCATGCCTCCTATGGAGTTGTCGGAAAGAATGCCTCCACCAGCCGGATTCAGGATGCAAAACCAATCAGCAGAAAGAACTGCTGAAATGCAGTTTTTACAAAGTCTCATCATTGCTTTATTGGTGATTGGAACAGGTACAGCCTACAAAGTTATCCTTTTCTGGATAGAAGAAGAAAAACAAAAAAAAGAACTACAGAAACAGGTACAGCAAGAAAATCAGCACATTGACGAATACATCTATGTGAAATCTGATTTAAAGATGGTAAAAATACTTATTTCGGACATCTTATATATTGAAAGCGCCAACGAGTACATTAAAATATACCTGAATGAAGGGGAGAGCATCACGACTTTCATGCGTTTGAAAAACATAGAAACCAAACTGCCCACTGACCGTTTTATGCGGGTGCAACGATCCTTTATTGTCAACCTCGATAAAATTCAGGCAGTAGAGAAAAACAGGATATTTATTGAACAAAAGAAATTCATTCCTATTGGAGAACAATACAAAGAAAGTTTTCAACAATATCTCGGCAGGAACTTTATTAAATAAGCATATCAGCAAAAAATGAAAAAATCACTCTTATTGACGTTTTGCGTATTATCTTTCCTTACATTACAAGCTCAAATTTCCAAATCGGTGTATGTAACAACCGCCGGAACTCTTTCTGCTTATTTAAATGAAAGTGACCGGACTAATCTTATAAATCTGTCGGTTGCCGGAAATATTGACGCCAGGGACATCGCTTTCATCCGGGATGAGGTAAAGAAAGTATCCTCACTGAATTTTACCGATGCCGTTATAAATTCTTATAGTGGAACCGATGGAACCAACACCGGTACACAGATAAACTATCCTGCAAATGAGTTTCCGGCCTACGCCTTTTACAATCCTGCATTACTATCATACAAACCGTCGTTGACAATGGTCACGCTTCCTCCAACTATCACATCGATTGGTGAACTTGCATTTTATTATTGCTGGAATATGACCTCAATAAGTATTCCGGCTAAAGTGAAATCAATTGGGGACTATGCTTTTTACGGATGTTATGCATTAAATTCATTTTCAGTAAACAGCTCAAACACCAGATACAGCAGCTCAAACGGTATTCTATTCAACAAAATGCAAGACACGCTGTTCGTATGCCCGAATGCTAAAACCGGAAATTACGCCATCCCGGCCACAGTAAAACATATTGCCAATTCAGCTTTCGAGAACTGCTATAATCTTACAACTGTAACATTACCAAGTTCATTAATTTCAACAGGCACATACGCATTTGCCTACTGTTCGGGCATTTCCGGGAACCTCACAATCCCAAACGGAGTTACATCACTGGGTGATGGCAGCTTCTACGGCTGTTACAACTTAACCGGTACCGTAACCATACCGGCAAGCCTGACAAATCTTGGCATGTATTGCTTTTTAGAATGTAATAACCTGAAATCCTTTACCGTAAATGCCGCAAACCCCGATTATACAGCCTCCAATGACGTCTTGTACAGCAAAAATCTTGATACTTTGTTTATTTGTCCCGGCGCTAAAACAGGTACATTTACCATCCCTAATTCTGTTAAGTTGATAGGAAGTCACGCTTTTTATAAATGTTCCAAACTGACCGGCACCATCACCATCCCACAGCTAACCGATTATATTGGATATTATGCATTTTACGGTTGCAGTCAGATCGGGGCTTATGCAGCGAATGCGCTCAACCCTTATTTTACGGCTGAAAATGGCATTTTGCATTCAAAATCTAAGGACAGAATCATCATTTGCCCAACAACTAAAACCGGTAACATCACCATACCCGGGAATACGGTTACTATCGACCCGGGAGCCTTTAATAATTGCACAGGTATTACTGGCAACATTCATTTTCCCGCTTCCCTGAATTATCTTGGTGAATATGCTTTTTATAATTGCACTGCCATCAGCGGATTCACCGTCGACGGCGCCAATCAATATTATAGCGCCACAGATGGCGTTTTATTCAGCAAAAATCAGGAACAGCTTTATTTGTGCCCATTAAGTAAAGCGGGTGAATACTCCATTCCGTCATCAGTAAAACAAATTGAGTATGCTGCATTTGACGGTTGCAATAAACTAACAGAGATAAATCTAACACAGAATATTCAGAAAATTGGGGCATATGCTTTTGAATATTGTACAGGACTCACCAGTTTAACAATACCGCAAAGCACAGATTCAATAGGGGCAGGCGCTTTTTATGCCTGTTCAAATTTAACTAATATAGGAGTTGCTAAATCGCTTCCACCTGTTGTTGATTATTACACCTTAGATTTAATCAACAAAACAAGCTGTACGTTAATGGTACCAACAGCTTCCCGTACTTTATACGCCGACGCACCCTATTGGGGAGAATTTCTTACTATAACAGAAGTCGATTTCAACACTTCGGCTCATATGCCCTCCCAACAATCCTGCCGATGCTTTAGAACCCGCGATGGGCTATCCATTAGAAACCTGACTCCGGGCGATTGGATTGAAATTTACAGTTTGCATGGTCTATCAATCACCAAACAAAAAGCAAGCACTGAAACAATGAACATTTATCTTCCCGTCAGGGGAATCTTCGTGGTAAAAATCGGGGAGTTTACTGAAAAAATTATACTTTGAATTTAATTTCACTGAAAATTGTCCGCGTTGCACTGAAAAAATTTGGAAGCATTTTTCAGTAGTTTTACATTTGCATCAAACAAAACTAACACCGTTATGAGAATACGTAAAAACATAGCCGTAAGCGACGAGGGATTTCTGTTTAATCCTGCGACCGGAGATTCATTTTCAACAAATGGAATCGGTTCGGAAATTATCAGCTTATTGAAACAGGATAAGTCAACATCTGAAATTATTGAAGAGATCAGTGAAAATTACGATGTCGACCGTTTGTTACTTGAACGTGACCTCGATGAGTTTACAGGATTATTAAAAGATTACAGCATACTCGAATAACCGAACATGAGAAAACAAATCGTCATAGCCGTTACTGCATTAAATGCCATCGACAGTCCGGGACCAGGTGTCGCCGTGATTCGAGCCATCCGGGAATGTACGGACTTCGATGTTAAAATTATCGGACTTTCCTATGAAGCGTTAGAGCCGGGACTGTACATGCACGATCTGGTCGACAAAACTTATCAGATTCCTTATCCATCGGGCGGTACCGATAGTTTGTATGCCAGACTGATGTATATCCATGAACAGGAAAAACTGGATTTGATTATTCCAAATTTCGATGCAGAACTCTATAATTTCATTAAGCTGAGAGACAAGTTAAAGGGACTTGGAATACGCACTTTCCTGCCCGAATTAAATCAGTTTGAGGCCAGAGATAAAATGAAATTATTCGAATTCGGACAGAAACATGGATTTCTGGTACCTGAAGATAAGATATTACATGAGCTTCGCGAGTTGAAGAAAATGGAGGATGATTTGGAGTATCCTATCGTTGTAAAAGGTAAATTTTATGATGCTGTAATTGCCCGCAGTTACGATCAGGCGGAAAAAGCATTTCTCAAAATCATGGCTAAATGGGGATTACCCATCATCATGCAGGAGTTTATAAAAGGAACAGAGATAAACATCGCGGCACTGGGTGATGGCGATGGCAATGCCATCAGCATCATCCCCATGCGTAAACTTTACATCACCGACAAAGGCAAAGCATGGGCTGGCATTACGTTAGAAGATGATAAACTGGTGGAACTTGCCCGAAAATTCATTGAAACAACCAAATGGCGGGGGGGGTGCGAACTGGAAGTAATGCTCACCGATGACGGTAAACCCTACATCATGGAAGTAAATCCGAGATTCCCGGCCTGGATTTACCTTACAGCCGGAGCTGGACAAAACCAACCGGCCAGTTTGGTTAAGATGGCGATGGGTGAGAAAGTTGAACCGTTTAAAACGTATGAAGTAGGGAAAATTTTCATCCGTTATGCCTGGGATTTAATTACTGACATCAAGGAGTTTCAAATGATTTCCGGAAACGGAGAGTTATAGGAGAGTTATAATTATAGAAAAGTACATAAAAAGATAGTTAACTAACAAAAACAACCAGATTTTACTTTCAGCTGAACGTAAACCAAAACTAAAAAATTACTTTATTAATTGTTTAACTAAAAAAATGAAAACAATGAAAACAACAAAATTAGTATTCGCATCACTTATAGCTGTATTATTCGTTGCATGTAATACAACTGACAAACAAACAGTGGGTTTTTATCTTACCGACGCACCTGCCGACCAAGGCATTCTGGCCGTTAATGTAGATGTACAGGCCATCAGGTATTCTGTTAATGCCGAAGAAGAAGGTGAAGGATCCTGGGTGGATCTCCCTATCAGTCCGGCTGTGATAAATTTATTAGATTTCTCTAACGGCAAAGACACATTATTATCTAATATTGAACTCGAAACAGGAATGAAGATTCATCAGGTGAGACTTATATTAGGTGACAATAACACAAT
Organism: Paludibacter sp.; assembly: GCA_034928085.1. GTDB lineage: Bacteria > Bacteroidota > Bacteroidia > Bacteroidales > Paludibacteraceae > Paludibacter. The sequence continues at coordinate 106,533 of JAYFPG010000022.1, read as the reverse complement.
TATGTTAAGTGACAGTTCTATACTGCCAATACAGACTCCAAGTGCACAACAGTCGGGATTAAAGCTGAATGTACAATCAAATGCTGAAGTCACAAGTGGTTATAAAGTCGTCATTGATTTTGATGCATCACGCTCAATTGTCTTCAAGGGCAACGGTGAATACCTGCTTAAACCAGTGATTAGGGCATACATCACAGCAAATTCTTCCAAAATATACGGAACATTATTACCTGCTGATGTAGCCACAAGAATTTTCACCACCAATACAGCAGGAGACACAATCGCAACTGTCTCTGATACCTTGCTAAACAATTTATTTGTATTGCACGGACTTTATAGTGGAACATATGATATTATGAGCGAGAATCTGCAAACAGGAATAACCAATACCCTGATAGAAGATCTCGATGTAATCGGTGGGGTTGATGTTAATTTAGGCGAATTAGAATTGCCTGCTGTAGAATGATGTCAACAATAAAGAGATAACTTTAAAATTCTGGAGGCATTTGTCATGGAAAAGAAAAGATACGAAAGACCGACCTTGCGAAAAATGAACACAGGGTTGATGAATAAATTCGGCACTAAAACAGAGAATGAACCGGTTACACACATCGAAAGTGTTTCAGTAAAGGGACTATTAAAAGAATATGGTTCTCCGTTATTTGTTATTTCAGAGAAACAAATCAGAAGAAACTTTCAGAATGCCTCCAGAATTTTTAAAACCCGGTACCCTAAAGTTCAATTTGCCTGGTCGTATAAAACTAACTATTTAGACGCAGTTTGTCAGATATTTCATCAGGAAGGCTCATGGGCGGAAGTCGTATCCGGATTTGAATACGACAAAGCCCTGCAGAACGGGGTACCGGGTAACCAAATTATTTTCAACGGCCCGGATAAAAGTGATGAGCAACTGTTAGTAGCAGCTAAAAACAACTCACTCATTCACATCGACCATTACGATGAACTTTATACGCTGCTTCGTTTGAGTGATGAGCATAAACTCAGGCCCCGAGTTGCCATTCGCATCAATATGGATACCGGAATTTACCCTAAATGGGACCGGTTTGGTTTTAATTTTGAAAATGGTCAGGCCTGGAATGCACTTACCCGGATTCTCAACTCCCCGAACCTTGATTTGGTGGGACTGCATTGCCACATCGGCACTTTCATGTTATCACCCAATGCCTACGCAACAGCTGCCAGAAATCTTTGCGAGTTGGCCTGGAGTGTAAAAGAACGATATGGCAAAATGTTGCAATACCTTGATCTGGGAGGCGGTTTCCCTTCAACCAACACCCTGAAAGGTGCTTATCTTCCGGGGACAGACACGGTACCTTCGCTGGACCAGTTTGCGGATGCTATAACCGATGTCATTTTAGGATATGGATTCAGTCAGGACGAACTGCCTTTGTTGATTCTGGAAAGTGGTCGCGCCCTGATTGACGATGCGGGTTACCTGCTTGGAACTGTATTGGCAACCAAACGTTTATCCGACGGACGCCGGGCCACCATTCTTGACTTCGGCCTCAACACTTTGTTTACATCACTTTGGTATGAGCACAAGGTCAGTCCGGCTCAACCCATGGGCCAGCAAACGGAAGAGATGGTGTTATACGGTCCTTTGTGTATGAATATCGACATCGTACGCGAAAGTATCGTGATGCCCTTACTCGAAAAAGGGAATCAACTGGTTGTACACCAGGTCGGTGCCTACAACATGACCCAGTGGATGCAGTTCATCACACTAAGACCAAATATTGTGCTGATTGACGCTGATAATAATACACATATCATAAGAAAAGCAGAAACCATGGAGTACATTGATTCTCTGGAAGAAGTTCCGGGACATTTGAAATAAATACAAACGAGCTTACAAACCTGTCAGGTTTAAATAACAAAAGAACCTGACAGATCTAAAAAAATTAAAACTTGAAAGATACATTCAAAAACACCCGTGAAACAATTCTCCCGGCCATCTTAAACAGTTATTCCATCATCTTTTTTCTGAATAACCGTTTCATGGCAATAGCAGTCATGGTGGCTACTTTCCTCAATTTCTATGCAGGATTGAGTGGATTGATTGCGGTACTTATAGCTGTTTTGCTGGCAAACTCCTTAGGTTTTGATAAGGTTCAGCTACGCAATGGCGTATTAAGCTTTAATGCATTGATAACCGGTATCGGCCTGGGGACTTTCTTCGACCCGGGTATCGTTTTTTTTACCCTGCTCGCGCTTTCGTCGGTGCTTACGCTGATATTATCGGTTGCATTGGGTGGGTGGTTGTTTAAATATGGTCTACCCTATCTGAGTATCCCGTTTATTTTGGCTTTCTGGTTTGTCGTGCTTCCATCCTCCCTGTATGAGAATCTTGGTCTGACCCAACGTAACATATTCTGGATTAACGAATTGTATTCAGTAGGCGGAAACTCACTGCTCTCTATTTACCAATACATCGAATCCTGGGAATTAAACAGCTTACTCGAAATTTATTTGCGTTCACTGAGTTCTATTTTCTTCCAGAACAACCTGATAACCGGCATTGTCATTGCCATTGCCTTACTCATCAGTTCTCGCATATTTTTTTCATTATCAGTAATCGGCTTTATATCAGCCTATATCTTTGCTCAATTCTCCGGATCGGAAGCTGCCAGCATTACCTATTATAATATTGGGGCGAATTTCATGATGGTTGCCATTGCCATGGGTGGATTCTTTGTCATACCATCAAAATCATCCTATTTCTGGACCATCCTGTTGGTTCCGCTGACATCCATCGTGCTGGTTTTTTTCACAAAACTCTTTAGTTTGATACAACTTCCGGTTTTTTCGCTGCCCTACTCCATCATCACAATCCTGTTTGTACATTTCCTGCAACAGCGGAACAATCAGAAGAAATTGATTCTCACACCCATTCAGCATTATTCGCCTGAAACGAATTTATATGCATATTTGAACAACAAAGAACGGCTGAACCGGTTTTTGTACCATCCGGTGCAACTGCCATTCTGGGGAGAATGGACAGTAACTCAGGGACATGATGGCGCATTTACCCATAAAGATGAATGGGGCAAAGCATTTGATTTCATGATCCTGAATGAAGAAGGAAAATCCTACAAATCAGCCGGTCTGACATGTGAGGATTATTATTGCTACGGAAAACCGGTTACGGCTCCAGCTGATGGGTTCATCGTGGATATTGTCGATCATATCGAAGACAATGCTATTGGTGAAGTCAACACGACTAATAACTGGGGGAACAGCCTTGTCATTCAACACATAACCGGTTTATATTCACAACTCTCACATCTTAAAAAGGGTTCAGTTAAGGTAAAAAAGGGGGATTTCGTAAAATGTGGAGATGCAGTGGCGCAATGTGGAAACTCAGGACGCTCACCTTATCCACACCTGCATTTTCAACTGCAACATTATCCGGTCATCGGTTCAAAAACGGTTGATTACCCCATCTCTTATTTTATCAACTTACAGCATAAACGTCTGGAACAATTCTCAATACCAGTGGAAAAAACCTTAGTTGCCAACCTGCGTCAGCAACCCTTCCTGTTTAACGCGTTCAACCTATTACCAGATACCGGTCTGAAAATATATACCCGGGATGAGAAGGGTAACGAAAAGACAGAACATTGGGATGCATATACAGATGCATTGAACTACAAATACCTCCACAGCCGGGAAACAGATGCAGTTGCTTACTATACCTGCGACAACATGATGTTCTATTTTACAGCGTTCTACGGAAACCGCAAATCGTTGCTTTATTATTTTTTCTTATCTGCTTATAAAATACTATTATCAGACAGCAATATACCGATAAATGATAATATCCCGATTCATTTACTGGAGAATAAGAAGCTGATAAGCAGTCTAAACGACTTCACTGCACCATTTTTTAATTTCCTGAAGGCGGGTTATTGTGAGAAAGTTGAAAAAATTGATCATATGCTTGATACCTCTGAAATTGAGATTAGAACTGAGATTACCATTACAACCTTTGGAAGAAAATCAATTCTGGCTAAAAGTAAAATCAAAATAAACCAACAGGGTCTCGATTCTTTTGAGTATATTTCGGGCAAGAAAGTAATTCAGGCAAAAAGACTCATATAAGAACAGATGAAATCAGTCAGGATAATTGTGCTTTTGCTGTTTTTTTACAGTTTACTTAGTTATGCAAACAATCAGGTTTCGATTGTCTCTATTGACAGTCTGAGCTACGTTCAGTTCAACGCCGGTGATTGGGATGGACTGATTGAAACAGCTGAGCTGGCTAAAAAGAATAATATTGACTTTAAATGGCTTCAGCAACGGGTGGGATATGCATATTTTGTAAAAAAACAGTATTACAAAAGTATGCGACATTACGAGAAAGCATTAGATTATGATGATGATGAAATATCCCGGTTATATCTTTATTACAATGGCGTATATACGGGCAGAACAGCCTTTGCCAGATTCCAGGCATCGCAGCTTTCTGAAATTACGCTGACAGAAGTCAGGGAAAAACAATACCGTTTAACCGATGCAGTTGATCTGGAGTATAGCTATAAAATGCCTGATAATCCTTCCACCCATCAGGGTCATTACAAACGTCTCGGACTGAACAGTCAGCTTGGATACAAATTAAACTTATATCAGAGTTTCTCCAATTTCAACCAAAGTACGGATACAACACAAACCCGTCAGAATGAGTATTTTGTTTTATTGGGATGGAATCCGGCCGCAAAAACCAACATCAGCATCGGCTATCACTATGTTGGTTCAAAGGTGGTCTATGGCGCCGACACTTTCAACTATCCCGGAAATATCTTTTACGGGAAAATAACACAACAACTGAACCGTTTCGATCTGGCGTTGTCGGGCGCATCTTTTAAAAATGAATGGCTCGACTCTAAACAACTGGGGGTACATCTGGGTGTTAATTTTGCCGGAAGTAACAACATAAACCTGACAAGCTCTTACTACAGAATTGTCGAAACAGGTTTGGATTACAGTTATGGACGAAATGTTTTTAAACAAACGGCCGGAATTATGCTCTTCAATAGAATGTGGACAGAAGCTTATGTAAACGTGGGCAATCTCAATCAATTCATTGACAATAATGGCTTATACTTTTACAACTCGCTTGATCCGACCACGTTCAGGACGGGCATTTCAGGATTTTGGTATCTGTGCAAGCCCCTGACGATTTATTTGAATTACAACTACGATACAAAAAAAATATTCACGGATAATTTATTCTACAACCAACATTCAATTACAGGAGGTTTGATATGGAAAATATAATTCGAAAAACAGTTACCGCGTGCCTGCTTTTTATAGCAATGACTACAGGAGCACAGAATCAGACAGTTTGGCAACAGGCCTTTTACAAAAGCTATGAAGCTGAAAAGACAGGTAAATATGCACAAGCCATCTCAGAATTAAAAAAAGTCTATAAATCTGAAGATTATTTTGCTAATATCCGCATGGGTTGGCTTCATTATTTATCCAGACAACATGCTGAAGCTGAAAAATTCTACCTCAATGCCATCAGACTAAAGCCCTATTCAATTGAAGCACGATTCGGTATTGTGAAACCCTATAGCGCAACTGAACAATGGGAAAAAGTCAAGCAACAATATCATCAGATTCTGAAAATTGACCCACAAAACACGGTTGCGAACTACTGGCTCGGTGTCATTTACTACAACAAAAAAGACTACCAGAACGCGGTAAAACTGTTTGAGAAAGTTGTAAATCTGTATCCACTTGATTACGATTCAGTCATTATGCTGGCGTGGACAAAGCTGAATCTTGGTAAACAGGCGGAGGCCGGCATTCTTTTCAATCACGCTATGACACTCAGACCCAATGATGAATCGGCAACCACAGGATTAAAACTTATCAAATAAGCTCTCCTGATGTTATTTTGTCACAATTTCTTAAAAATCGTTTACTTTAATCCACTGATTTGCACAACGTAATGAATGAATGCTTTTTTTGTTTATCTTTGTGACCTGAATAACAAAAACAAATAAACAAAAACACCGTTAAATTATGTTTCCAGTATCAGACCGTTTGGCTGCCCTTTCTCCTTCAGAAACGCTGGCCATGTCCCAGAAAAGTAATGAGCTGAAAGCTCAGGGTATCGATGTGATTAACTTAAGCGTGGGTGAAACTGATTTTTTCACCCCCGACCATGTAAAAGAAGCTGCAAAGAAAGCAGTAGACGATAACTTTTCCTTCTATTCACCGGTCCCCGGCTATCCTGCTTTGCGTAATGCCATTTGTGCAAAACTGAAAAATGAAAACGGATTAGATTACAAACCCGAACAAATCGTTTGTTCCAACGGGGCTAAACAATCAGTTTGTAACGTGATTCTGGCTATCATTAGCAAAGGCGATGAAGTGATTATCCCTGCACCTTACTGGGTAAGTTATCCGGAGATGGTAACTTTGGCTGATGGAACATCCGTGATTGTTTCAGCGGGAATAGAACAGGATTTTAAAATGACTCCTGCCCAGCTGGAAGCAGCTATCACCCCCAAGACAAAGGCTCTTATCCTTTGTTCTCCTTCAAATCCAACAGGAAGCGTTTACACCAAAGAAGAATTAAAGGGCTTGGCTGACGTATTGGCCAAGTATCCGAATATCTATATTTTATCAGACGAAATATACGAACACATCAACTACTTAGGCGCACACGAAAGCATTGCCCAGTTTGAGAATATCCGTGATCGCGTGGTGATTATCAACGGCGTTTCCAAAGGTTATGCCATGACCGGCTGGCGTATTGGCTGGATTGCGGCTCCGAAATGGATTGCATCGGCTTGCAACACTTTGCAGGGACAATACACATCCGGACCCTGCTCTGTGGCTCAGGTAGCTGCACAGGCTGCTTATACCGGCGATCAAACTTGCGTGAAAGAAATGCGGGTGGCTTTCGAACGTCGTAAAAAATTAGTTGTTGAGCTTGCTTCTCAGATTCCCGGTTTAAAATTAAGCGAGCCTCAGGGTGCTTTTTATATCTTCCCGGATGCCGGAGTTTACATCGGCAAATCTTATGAAGGCAAAAAAATCGAGAATTCAGGTGACCTCGCGTTATACCTGCTTGAAGTAGGACACGTTGCCTGTGTAGGTGGTGGCGCTTTCGGTGCTCCAAACTGCATCCGGCTTTCTTATGCAACATCCGATGAAAATCTGGTTAAAGCATTTGGCAGAATCAAAGACGCACTTGCCAAACTTCAATAATAAGTGTATTAGTTTGCAATAATGAAAACGCCCTACTGTTTTGATGCAGTAGGGCGTTTATATTTAATCATAATCAATTTATTCCCGCTTTTCTCCTTCTTCATAATCCCGGAGACGGATACCCAAACGAATCTTATTCTCAATTACAACCTGATCGTCATTGTAAAGATATTTCTTCAGTCTGGAAATAGAATTATACAGTGCGGCTTCCTTGGAACTGGTCTCCTCAACCTGCCAGACAATCTTGATAATTTCTTCACGAGACATAAAGTTACCCTTGTTCCGGCATAGTAAAGCCAACACCACGGAATCTAAGTGATTCAAATGAATATCACCCTTATCGAACTTAAGTGACTGCTCATCAGGGAAGAATTTGAACCTGCCTATCCTAAACTGGTTATCATTGGCAGCCGAAGAAGAAGTCATTTCGGCTTCTACCATTTTATTTATCCGGAGCATTAACTCAACCAAGCGGTATGGCTTCCGGACGTAATCACTGTTCTCAATACCGAATCCGATTTCATAATCCTCATTACCATCACGTGAGGTCGTGAAAATAATGGGCACATCACTGAATTTTCTGATTTTACGCGCAATTTCAAAACCATCAACACTACAATTCAGCATTACGTCCAGTGTAACCAGATCGGGAGAAAACTGCTGAAATTCAGCAATGGCTTCATCCCCATTGCTTACATAGTAAACCTCATACTTTTGCATTTCTAAGAATCCGACTAAAGCGGTTCCCAGATTTAGATCATCTTCTACAACCAAGATCTTTTTCATTTGTGTCTTATTTATTTGGCAAAATTATTTTAAAGTTAGAACCCACACCCAATTCACTGGTTACCCCAATGCTTCCTCCATGTTTCTCAATAATTGTTTTCACATAATTGAGTCCGATTCCGAAACCATTGACTTTAACATTGTTATCAACCCGCGAGTACTTTTCAAAAATATTGTTTATCTTTTCTGCTGGTATACCAATACCATTATCTTTAAAATTCAATTCTACTGCATTCGCGTGCACCGACACACTAATATCAACACTAACCTGTTGTTTTGAATATTTGATTGAATTATCAATTAAATTGGCAAAACATTGTGTCAACATCAACCCATCTCCGGTCACGATAATCTCATCCGCTTCGTAATGAGTAGTTATTGTTATTTTCTTGGTAAGAGAACTGATGAACCTCGTCTTCAGATCATCTATGAGTTTAACGAGGTTAACAGGCAGCTTGTTCAGCACCAGCAAGCCTTCTTCCACCTTTGCCAAACCTACAATCATACTGATGGTTCCATTCAGCTCTGTCAGGGAGTTCACCGAATTATTCAACATCATATCGCGCATACCAACATTTTCGAACATTTCGGGCTCTTTTAGGCAATCTAAATTCACAATCAGGCTCGAAACAGGACGTTTTAATTCGTGGGCAATATTACTTAAAAACTCATTTTTAAACTTCACCAACTTCTTTTGTTTGGCTAATGTTATAATCAGGAACCTGAAAGCCAGCAACGAAATTACTGAAAACACAATCGAACCCAGTAACATGAGCGCCATTCGCTTCATAATCTCTGAAAAAGGATTAATCAGAACCAACTGTAATGCTTCCTTTTCCTCAAAATCAAGCGGATATAATTGTGAAGGTATCACAAGAAAAGAACTGCTGGCATAATCTTTTGAACTTGCTAATACTTCTTGGGTTTTAGGGTTTATCAGTTGGATTGAATAATCTGAATTGATATTTCGTGAACGAAGAATCTGACCCGTTATGCTATCAATTCTATGTAAATCAAGCGGTATTACTTTACTAATAAAAACATGCATCACAATGTCAAACTTGTTCAATATACTTTCTTTATCCATTGAATTTTCACGCATGTCAAAATCAATTTCATTTTTTTCTGTATTGACAACCGTTGATTCTGAGCCCTCTTTTATTTGTGTAAAACTAACATATTTCAGGTTTCGTTGATTCAAATCGCCTCTAAATGCTTCTTTCAAAATAGCATCAGACTCCCTTATCAACGCAAAACGAACTGTTTGAAAGTAATCATAAACCAAATAACTCTGTGTTAGCAGAATAAATATGATTGATATGATTGCAATATATGAGATGTTTTTTGTTGACATGATATTGTTATGAATATAAATACAATCTGAATTATAATTCGCAACAAAGATAAAATTTTTTTATCAAACTTCTAACAAATGACTTTTATTTAGAACTTTAGTGAAGAGTTGGTTAAACTTTGAGCATTTTTATTAAAGATAAATGTATTAACATTGCATTGTCAAACAAAACAATATGAATGTCAAACCAATTAATAATAAAAACAATGAAAACAATTAACGAAAACAAATTCAGAAAACTTAGTACTGAGCAACTGAATGATTCTAAAGGTGGCTATTATGTAAACATTATTTTACCTGATGGTACTGTAGTAAGAGTTAGGGTATAAACTCATAAAGCCCTTTCATATTAGAAACTTATCCATTAACACACACAAAAATTAAACACAATGAAAACAAATCTTAGAAATATGTCTCCCGAACAATTAAATGAGACAAAAGGTGGTTATTATGTAAATATCATTTTACCTGATGGTACTGTAGTAAGAGTTAGAGTGTAAACTCATGAATCTACGATTTTATTTCAATCTATCTAATAAACACACACAAGATGAAAACAAATTTAAAAAAAATGTCTCCTGAGCAATTAAATGAGACCATAGGTGGTTATTATGTAAATATCATATTACCTGACGGAAGAAGAATTAGAATTAGGGTATAACAAAAATATTCTCTAATTTTAAAGCGGTTTAGCGAGCAATAATTCATTATTGCAAGAACCTCCTGAAATCAACTGATTATCAAGAGATTTTATGCTATGCCGCTTTGAATATTATGAACTCTATGTCTAAATTTCCCTTCTACCACCAACACGATGCCATGGATTGCGGTCCGACCTGCCTGCGTATGATTGCAGCGCACTATGGAAGGCAATACTCCCTTGAAGGACTCCGTGAAAAATCCCACTTCAGTCGTGAAGGCGTTTCCTTGTTAGGCATCAGCGAAGCCGCTGAGAAACTGGGTTTCCGTACAGTAGGTGTCTATGTAAACTTCGAAGAATTAAAGAAAGAAGCCCCCCTCCCCTGCATTGTACACTGGAACCAACAACATTTCGTCGTAGTTTATGACATCCGCGAAAAAAACGGGAAAGATATTATTTATGTGGCAGATCCGGGAGCCGGAAAACTGAAATACACCAAAGAAGAATTTTGTCGTTGCTGGTTGAGCACCCGTAGTGACGGAGAAGATGTAGGCATTGCCCTACTGCTGGAAACTACTCCCGGGTTTTTCAATAAAGAAAGTGACAAAACCAATACCAGTAAAGGATTTTCATTTCTTTTTTCTTACCTGAAACCCTACAAAAAACTGATATTCCAGTTGTTTCTCGGACTGTTTTTTGGCAGTCTGCTGCAACTTTTACTCCCCTTCCTCACCCAGTCTATAGTAGATTTCGGAATCTCAGCACAAAACATAGGCTATATATATCTTGTCCTGATTGCTCAGTTAGTTCTGGTGTTTAGCGCCTCAACCGTTGAATTCATCAGGGGTTGGATACTATTGCACATAGGAACCCGCGTCAACATTTCGGTGATTTCCGATTTTCTGGCTAAGCTGATGCGGTTGCCCATGGGCTATTTCGACACCAAAATGACCGGTGATCTGTTACAACGCATGGGTGACCATACCCGCATTCAGAATTACCTAACAAACTCTACCCTGAACATCCTGTTTGGGCTGTTTAACATTGTGATATTCACCTTAATACTCTTGTTTTACAATGTAACAATTTTCCTGATTTTCTTAGTGGGGAGTCTCCTGTATTTCTTTTGGGTAAGTCTGTTTATGAAGAAAAGAGAAACACTCGACCACAAAAACTTCGCACAACAAGCAGCTAATCAAAGCAATGTAATTCAGCTTATTACCGGCATGCAGGAAATCAAACTGAACGCCTGCGAACAACAGAAAAGATGGGAATGGGAAAGAATACAGGCCAAACTCTTCAAGCTGAGGATCAAAGGTTTGGCTTTAAGTCAGTATCAGGATTCCGGAGCGATTTTTATCAATCAAACCAAAAACATCATCATTACTGCCTTAGTTGCCAAGTTTGTGATTGACGGAAACATGAGTTTGGGGATGATGCTCTCTGTACAATACATTCTGGGCCAGCTAAATAGCCCAATTGATCAGTTGATCCACTTCTACCGGGAGTCACAGGATGCACGCCTTAGCATCGAAAGGCTCAGCGAGGTTTATACCAAAGACAATGAAGATGAAGATAATCCGGATCAGATCCACAACATCCCTGATAAACAGGACATTATAATCCACAATCTGACATTTGCTTACGATACAACCTCAGCAGGAAAACCCGTTTTAAAAAACATAAACCTTCATATTCCCTCCGGGAAACAGACTGCCATTGTGGGAATGAGTGGAAGTGGTAAAACTACCATGATGAAACTCCTGCTGGGGTTTTACAAACCACAACAGGGACATATATTCCTGGGCAGCAACAGTTTATCACACTACAACATGCGTGAATGGAGAAAAAATTGTGGTGTAGTGATGCAGGAAGGATACATCTTTACCGACAGTATAGCAAGGAATATTGCACCAGGTGACGAAGAAATAGACAAAGACAGGCTGTTGAACGCAGTTAATACGGCCAATATCAGACCCTTCATCGAAACTTTATCATCAAAATACGATACTAAAATTGGATCTGAAGGACATGCGCTCAGTCAGGGTCAGAAGCAGAGAATCCTCATTGCCAGAGCAATTTACAAGAATCCGGAGTTCGTGTTTTTAGATGAAGCAACCAACGCATTGGACACGAACAATGAGAAAATCATCATGGACAACTTAGGCAGATTCTTCGAAGGCAGGACATCCGTCGTAATTGCACATAGGCTCAGCACCGTGAAAAATGCAGATCAAATCGTGGTGCTTGACAATGGGGAAATTGTTGAAACAGGAACCCATGAAAGTCTCACAAAGAAGAAAGGCGCTTATTATCATTTAGTTAAGAACCAACTTGAACTGTAAGAGAATATAAAAAGACATGAATCCGGAAGGCAATAATATAGAACTCAGGAGTCGGGAGGTACAGGAAATCTTAGCCAGGCCACCGAAGGCGCTCATCCGATACGGAACATCCGTTATCTGTGCCATTCTGGCCATCCTCATTGCCGGCAGTTTCTTTTTCAATTACCCTGACATTATAAGCGGTGAAGCATCTATACAAAACACTAACAATGAATGGATTGCACTCGTAGAAGTCCCTGCAAGCGGAGCGGGTAAGATTCAGTCAGGTCAACAGGTAATCCTGAAAATGACTGCTTATCCCTACCTGGAGTTTGGACATATCAATGGTATTACCCGACAAATTTCACCGACACAGGAACGTGGAAGCTACCTCGTGGAGGTACAAATTGGTGAGAAATTAGTGACAAGTAGCAAAAAGGAGCTGCAAATGAGTGGAAATTTGTCGGCAACTGCAGAAATTATCACCGAAAACCGGAGATTAATTGAAAGAATTTTTGCTCCGATAAAAAAATTATCACTTTTTTCGCGTTAAATAATGTCAAACGGTGTAATGTTTTGTTAATATTTCATCATTTTTTGTTAGAACTTTGTTAGAACTTTGATAAAACTTTGTTAGATTTTTAATAAAATCTACTGAAAGCCTTTTAAACAGAGGGCTTTTGAGGTGTTTTGAGTCCAAAAGTACTTTTTTCTGAAATTTCAGGCATAGATAAATTGCATAATTCACCGTATGAACCCACAATAGAAAAAATATTTTCAGAAAAAATTGCAGTTTATTGAAAAAGTATTACTTTTGCATCGAAAACAAAACGAAAATGACACGATTTTTTACATACTTTTATTTTTACTTTTACTTTAAAAGGTGAGAGCAGGATAATTGTATGTACTATTAATAATAAAAAGATACACGAATAGAATCCTGCTCAACAAAATGAGCAGGATTTTTTTTAATATCAACAAGTATGAAAAGAATAGCAATACAAGGTGTAAGTGGTGCATTTCATGAAATTGCAGCGCGGGAATTCTTCAAAGCTGAAGCGATTGAGATTGAACCCTGTGTAACATTCAGAGATGTTTTCAGCAAAATGGCTGAAGACCCTGAACTTCTCGGGATTGTTGCCATAGAGAACACCATAGCCGGAAGCTTACTGCAGAACCACAATCTTTTAAAAGAAAGCGGAAATGTAATTATCGGGGAGCATAAACTCCGGATTTCCCATACACTTGCCGCGATGCCCGGACAAAGTATCAATGATATAAAGGAGGTACACTCCCATCCCATTGCCCTGATGCAATGTGAGGAATTTATTGATAAGCATCATCACCTGAGGGCAGTGGAAAGTGATGACACCGCCCTTTCAGCTAAAGAAATTGCAGAAAACAACATCATGGGAAGAGCAGCCATTTGTAGCAGGTTTGCCGCTGAGAAATACGGGCTTGAAATCATCGCGGATGAAATTGAGACAAACAAACGGAATTTTACCCGTTTTCTGATTGTAGCTGCACCAGAACTGGCTGAAAAAATGATTCAGCATATCAAACTAAACAAATCATCAATGGTATTCACACTTCCACACGAAGAAGGAAGTCTGGCCAAAGTGCTTTCGATCTTGTCGTTTTACCGCGTAAACCTGACCAAGATTCAATCCCTGCCCATTGTTGGAAGAGAATGGGAATACCAGTTTTACATCAGCCTGACTTTTGACAATTACGAACGTTACCGTCAATCGTTGGATGCTGTCAGGCCGTTATTGAAGGATTTTCAATTGTTGGGCGAGTATCAGGAAGGAAAGACGCCGGAGTAGCGAATAGCGAATAGTGAATAACTGTAGGGGCGCAATGCTTGCGCACAATGTTTTTTCCAAATAATTATAGCATTCATCATAAAAGGAAAAAAGACATAATAACAAATGAACATCAAACCCGCCAATAGATTAAATACTGTTTCAGAATATTATTTCTCGCAAAAGTTGCGGGAAGTGGCTGAAATGAATGCAGCAGGAAAAAAGGTTATTAACCTGGGGATAGGAAATCCGGATCTGCCGCCATCCGCAGAGACAATAGCAGCACTCTGTGCCGAAGCTCAAAAACCAGATACACATGGTTACCAGAGTTATGTAGGCATACCGGAGTTACGCAACGGTTTTGCTGCCTGGTACAAACAATGGTACGGTGTAGAATTAAATCCCGCGACCGAAATACAACCGCTTATCGGTTCCAAGGAAGGTATCCTGCACATCACCTTAGCATTTGTAAACCCCGGGGAAAGCGTATTGGTACCCAACCCGGGTTACCCGACTTACACATCAGCCAGTCGCATCTGCGAAGCAAATATCATCAGTTATGATTTGGATGAAAAAAACAACTGGCAACCCGATTTCGAGGCGCTCGAACAAATGGATTTGTCAAACGTTAAACTCATGTGGGTGAATTACCCGAATATGCCGACCGGCGCCAATGGCAGCATGGAGCTGTTTGAAAAATTGGTCGCATTCGGACAAAAGCACAGCATAGTTATCTGTAACGACAATCCTTACAGTTTCATTCTCAATGATGATAAATTGAGCATCCTTTCAGTTCCCGGCGCTAAAGATATCTGCATCGAACTGAACTCCATGAGCAAATCGCATAACATGGCCGGATGGCGTATGGCAATGCTGGCAACCAATGCCGAATTTATACAGTGGATACTGAAAGTAAAGTCGAATGTTGACTCAGGGATGTACAAGCCTATGATGGTGGCTGCAACTAAAGCCCTGCAAAACACGAAAGCATGGCACGATGAAATGAATGCTGTCTACGCCAAAAGACGCATATTGGCTTTACAAATCATGGATACACTGGGTTGTGCGTACGACACCAAACAGGTAGGCTTGTTCATCTGGGCTAAAATTCCTGAGAAATACAAAGATTCAGGAGAACTGGCAGATGAAATACTGTACGGAAAAAATGTTTTTATCACCCCCGGGTTCATTTTTGGTGACAAGGGTAAACGGTATGTGCGCATATCGCTGTGTTGTCCGGAGGGAATGTTGGCGGAGGCATTACAAAGAATTCTTCATGAACAACAAAAGGCACAAAAGGAAGACTAATGAAACACAAAAGTTTTTCTGTAATAATTTAATAAAAACTGAATCAATAATAAAGACTAAAAACTAATATCACATATGGATAAAATGGAATGAGTAAATAAACAGCAAAATCGATTAAAATAATTGTCTTTTGTGTTTCCTTAGTCTTCCTTTTGTGCCTTTTGTGGTTATAAAAATTAAAAAATGGAATTACAATCAATTTTACTTCCCGGCATCGACGCAAAGCGTCCGCTGGTTATTGCCGGTCCTTGCTCGGCAGAAACAGAAGAACAAGTCATGGAAACCGCCCGACAGTTGAATGCATTAGGCATCAAGATTTACAGAGCAGGCATCTGGAAACCCCGCACTAAACCCGGAGGATTCGAAGGCATCGGAGCCGAGGGACTCCCCTGGTTGAAAAGAGTAAAAGAAGAGCTGGGCATGTATGTCGCCACAGAGGTTGCTACCGCCAAGCACGTACGCGAAGCCCTTGCTGCCGATGTGGACATGATCTGGATTGGAGCCCGTACCACTGCCAATCCTTTTGCTGTACAGGAAATTGCTGACGCACTCGAAGGAACAGACATTCCGGTATTAATCAAGAACCCGGTGAATCCGGACTTAGATCTGTGGATTGGCGCTATCGAACGCGTGTATAATGCTGGTGTACGAAAAATCGCGGCTATTCACCGCGGTTTCAGCAGCTACGACAAAAAGATTTACCGGAATCTGCCGCAATGGCATATCCCCATTGAGTTACACCGGCAAATGCCGGAAGTTCCCATCATTTGTGATCCGAGTCATATCGGTGGAAAAAGAGAATTGGTGGCGCCACTTTGCCAGCAGGCAATGGACTTAAATTTCGACGGATTAATTGTTGAAACCCATGTAAATCCGGAGAAAGCATGGAGCGATGCTACTCAACAGGTTACCCCTGCCGTATTGGACTTCATATTAAGTACCCTGGTTATTCGGGATGCTCATCAAACAACTGAAAACCTATCGGCATTGCGTCGGCAGATTGACGAATGTGACAATGATTTACTTGAGTTATTAGCCAAACGCATGCGCATTTCAGAAGAAATAGGTCAATATAAGAAGGAGCACAACATGCCGATTTTACAGGAACAACGATATGATGAGATTCTGCAGAAACGCATCTCTCAGGCTGAAAAGATGGGCATGCATTCGGAGTTTATGAAAGCCGTTTTAGTCGCCATTCACGAAGAATCGGTACGTCACCAAATGGAAATAATGAAGGCATAAGTTGCGAATATTGCACATTTTATGTAATTTTGTGCCGAATTTTCATCCTTCCTAAACAATTTCAGGTATTAATTGGTTACTTAGAAAGGATTAACTAAAACGAATAACATGGGTAATAATTTATTAAAAGGTAAAAAAGGTATTATTTTCGGGGCATTAAACGACATGTCCATCGCCTGGAAAGTAGCAGAGCGCTGTGTGGAAGAAGGAGCGACAATCACTCTATCGAACACGCCCCTGGCTATCAGAATGGGTACAACTGAAGAATTAGCAGCAAAACTAAATGCTAAACTCATCCCGGCCGATGCAACCAGCGTGGAAGATTTGGAACAGGTTATTGATCAATCAATGGAAGCATTAGGTGGAAAAATCGATTTCATTTTGCATTCCATTGGTATGTCGCCCAACGTTCGTAAGAAGCGCACTTATGATGATTTAGATTACAACTTATTAAATCAGACACTGGATATATCCGCTATTTCCTTCCATAAAATATTGCAGATAGCTTATAAAAAGAATGCCATCAACGATTGGGGTTCAGTGCTTGCACTGTCATATGGAGCAGCACAGCGTACCATGTATGGCTACAACGACATGGCGGACGCCAAGGCGATGCTGGAGTCAATAGCCCGAAGTTTTGGCTATATCTATGGCCGCGCACACAATGTACGTATCAACACTATCTCACAATCTCCGACCATAACAACAGCAGGTAGTGGGATTAAAGGCTTCGATAGTTTGGTTGACTTCTCAGATCGCATGTCACCGCTGGGTAATGCAACAGCTGAAGAGTGTGCCGATTATTGCGTGGTCATGTTCAGCGATCTTACTAAAAAAGTTACTATGCAAAACCTTTTCCATGACGGTGGATACTCCAGCATGGGTATGAGTTACCGCGCGATGGAACAATACATCAAGAGTTTCGAAGGGCTGAAAGATGAAGAAGGAAATATCATTTTAGGATAAAATTCAAATATTTCATTTCTAAATTTCAGATATAAGTAAATATTTTTATAGAATCGCCGCTATTGAGTTTTTCAGTAGCGGCGATTTTTATTTTAAAAAGCTGCTATATCTGCATTAAAACACATAGCACATACAGATATGTCCGTTTTTTATCTCATCTTTGCCGGGTAATATGTTTTATAACATAAATTACGACTGGTACTAACCTCATTACAAAACGTGTAACACAACAGATGAAGTGATATTGTGTATCGCCATCGCTTCATTATCAATACAAATAAGATGGAAAACAACATCCTGAAATCCTACATCAAAGAATTGCGGGGAGGCTCACACAAAGCCTTCAACGCGATTTATGACATGTATGCCGACAAACTCTACAGCTTTGCACTGGCACACACCAAATCGCAGGAGACTGCCGGAGACATCGTACAGGAGACATTCCTCCGTTTATGGACAATGAGGGAATCACTGAGTGTTGACGGATCGCTTCAGTCACTTTTATTTACAATAGCCAATCATCGGCTGATTGACCTGTTCCGTAAACAAATCAACAAAACAGAAATGGAACTCTACATCGGCTATAAAGAAGAAGCCGGTCAGGAAGAAAACACAGAAGCCGAGACAAAGTTGTTATACGATGATTTTGTAAAGACACTCAAGCTGTGCAAAAAACTCCTTACCGGTCGACAATTGGAAATTTACGAACTAAGCCGGGAAAAAGGCAAAACAATCGAGGAGATTTCGGAAACCCTCAATCTTTCTGAACAAACCGTTAAGAATCAGCTCACCACCGCCCTGAAAAAAATCAGAGGAGGTCTGTTGAAAACCAATATTCTGTACCTGCTTGTTTTCGAATTATGTTTTATAGCATAAAAAAGAAACGGTACCAACACAAATTTGAAACGTGTAACACAACAGATGACAAAAATGAACAAACATATTAAGAACTTATATAAGAAATTTCTCTATGGCAACATCAGACGGGATGAATTCATGGAGATGCGGCATTACCTGAATGACATTTCGAATGAGGAACTGTCGGAAACAATGCATGATGAATGGAATGAGAATATCCTTTCCGGTAACATGGATACAAGTACAAAAGATGACATCCGGAATAAGCTGAACTTCTATATCGAGTGTGATAAAAAACAAATCAGACGTTCCCGTTTGTTGCGGGTTGCTGCCGTATTAGTCCCATTGATTGTGGTTGGTACTGTGTTGATGTACACGCTTAACAGGCAGGATGATCCGGGCAACATGGCTGTAAGTGTGGAAAGAGGCAATAAAGCCATGATTACCTTGCCTGATCAAACCAAGGTATGGATTAATGCTAACAGCACAATTGAATATTCGCAGGCTGACAAAAAACTTCGACAAGTAACACTAACCGGAGAAGCTTTTTTCAAGGTCGCCGAGGACAAGACAAAACCATTTATTGTAAACATGAATGGACTGGAAGTTGAAGTGCTGGGCACCTCATTTAACGCGAAAGCAAGAGATTATTCAGATATAATTGAAACTTCTTTGGTAGAAGGTCATGTAAAACTGAGGAGTAACGACTTATCTCAGGACTACTATCTGAAACCGAACCAAAAAGCTATTTTCAACAAACAAACCAACATGATGCAGATTATGCATACCGATAATGATCTCGAAACAGCATGGATGTACAACAGGCTGAAGTTCAGCTCTGAGAAATTTACCGATGTGCTGACCCGTTTGGAGGAATGGTATGGAGTAAAAATCATCAACAACTGTCCCGATATAGCTAACGACCTGATATCAGGAACTTTCAAAGAAGAAAAAATTGAGACTGCATTAGAAGCTTTTAAAATTCAGTATCAGCACATTCAATTCAGAAGACACAAAGATACAATCGTAATATTCAGGAATTAATAACTATCATATCATAATAATATCTATATGTTGAGAAAACACAATCCACAAAAATCAAATTTAAAGGGTATCTTTAAAAAACTAATTATGGTGTTGGCAATGTTGGGAGGGGTAATCCAGATGAACGCCCAGAACACCTCACAAACAATCACACTAAATCTCCGGAATGTGAGTATTCAGGAGTTCATGAAACAAATCGAGTCCAGGACTAACTTCACGTTTATTTATCGAGACATCTTAATGGACACAAAAAAAGATGTTTCCATTCAGGTCAGCAACAAACCGCTGGTTGAAGTTGTAAAGACAGTGCTTGATCAGAAAGGACTTGAAGCCAGCTACAACAATAATACAATTGTGCTGACCAAGAAAAAAGAAGTTGCAAAGCCTGCCTCAAAAACAATCAGCGGTGTAGTTACCGATGCATCCGGAGAGCCCATCATCGGAGCAACGGTGATGGACGTAAATTCCACAGAAGGTACAATCACAGATTTTGACGGAAGGTTTACACTTTCGTTAAGTAAGGGGGAAAACATACAAATTTCTTATGTAGGATACAAAAGTGAAACAATAAACACATCCGGCAAGTCCTCTTTCAATGTAATTCTGAAAGAAGACATTGCAAACCTGGAAGAAGTTGTCATTGTGGGATACGGCACTCAGAAAAAGGTCAACCTGACCGGGGCGGTTAGTGTTGTATCGGCAGATCAGATACAAAACAGACCCAGCGGTTCAGTTGTCAGCTTACTTCAGGGAGCTGTTCCTAACTTAAATGTGAACATGACATCGGGACGCCCGGGAGGTAGTGGTACGCTCAATATCCGTGGAGCAACCTCTATTAACGGAGGTTCACCATTGGTGCTTATAGATGGTATTGAAGCCAGTTTGGAGCACCTGAATCCGAATGACATCGCATCAGTTACAGTACTTAAAGATGCTTCAGCTTCGGCCATCTATGGAGCACGAGCTGCGTATGGGGTAATATTAGTTACAACAATTTCAAAAGATCGTGATTCGGATAAAATTAAGGTGAGTTATAATGGAAGCTATGGTATTGGTCAATCAACAACCTCAACTGATTTTGAAACACGTGGATACTATTCGGTATATATCAACGATTTATTCTACCGTACCACTCAGGGTGTAAATTATTCAAGGTATACCGAAGCGGATATGCTTGAATTATGGGCAAGAAGGAATGATAAAACTGAAGATCCCACTCGTCCCTGGGTTGTAACCCAAAACCGGGCAGGAAAAGAGTCATATATATATTATGCAAATACTGATTGGTATCACTATCTGTACAATGAAAATCGGCCGATGCAAAAACACAACATATCATTAAGCGGCGGAAACGATAAAGTTAAATTTCTTGTTTCAGGAGGTTTTCATGCTGAAGACGGTATTATGCGTATCAACACAGATAAATACAAGAAAGCCAATCTTCGGTCAAAAGTTACAGCAGATATAAACAAATACATTTCAATCAGCAACAATACCAGTTTCTATCGAAACAGCTATACTTTCCCGGGATCAGGTGCGGTGAACAACTCATTTGTTTATCAAAACGTGCATGGCTTAGCCAGTTACGTTCCGGTTAACCCTGACGGCACTCCTGTTTACATGACAATTTTCAACAGTGCGGGCGTTATGGATGGATGGAGTGCCCTTATCACACACGGGAAACACGCTAATGAAGATACTTATGTAAACCTGACTAACATTGCCGAGTTAACAATCAGACCATTTAAAGGACTCGAAATTAAAGGTAACTTCAGCTATGCGTTTAATGGCTATACTGCCATGAACAGAAGTGTGAATATACCATATTCTATGTATCCGGGAGAATTGTCTTATGTTACTTCCGGGCGAGGGGACAATAAGCTCAACGAGAAATTCAACAGAAATGAATATTATGCAACCAATATTTTTGCTACATACAAGAAAGGCATTCGCGATCATAATTTATCACTGTTGGGAGGTTTCAACTACGAGACCCGTAGCTACAAAGACATTGGGATTGTTGGATGGAACCTATTATCTGAGGATTTAAACGATATGGGTCTTACGGCTATTGACGAAACTACAGGCATGGCCAGATTTGAAGGAACAGGTGGCCAAAACGAGTATGCTATTATGGGTGGATTTGGACGTTTCAACTATGATTATCAGGGAAAATATTTATTGGAGATCAGCGGACGTAATGATGGTTCGTCGAAATTCATGCGTGGTTTGAGATATGTATTTTTCCCTTCATTTTCTGCAGGTTGGCGAATGAGTGAAGAGAAATTTTTCAACCCACTTTCAGACATTATCGACAACTTAAAATTTAGAGTATCGTACGGTAGTTTAGGCAATCAAAATGTAAGCGGGTATTATCCATATATACGAACGGTATCAACATCGACTTTAGATTATGTTTTTGGTACAGATGCCAAAGGTAAATATGCATCCTTCTCTGCTCCTGTTGCATCGAATATTAGTTGGGAAGTCGTTACAACGAGTAACCTTGGCTTTGATTTGAGTTTCTTCGATTCAAAATTAAATTTCAATGGCGATTTTTATATTCGTGATACAGAAGGCATGCTGGTTAAAGGAAAAACACTTCCATCAGTTTATGGAACAACGCCTCCCAGAGAAAACGCAGCTGATCTCAGAACCAAGGGATATGAATTGGTTTTATCATGGAATGATAAGTTCATTCTGGCAAATAAACCTTTCAGGTATGGCGCAACCTTATCACTCGGAGATAACACTGCCAAAATAACCAGATTTGACAACCCCAACAAGATGTTAAACGATTATTACGAAGGACAAACCTGGGGGGAAATCTGGGGATACAAAACTGACGGATTATTTGCCAGTGACGAAGAAGCTGCTAACTGGTCAATTGATCAGACCCTGGTAAACCAGGAAATTTTAATTGCTGCCGGAGCCGAAGGAAAACTTAGAGCCGGAGATATTAAATTTGTTGATCTCAACAATGACAACAAAATAACACAAGGAGAAAACAGGGTAGGAAACAGCGGCGATCAGGTTGTAATTGGGAATTCTCAGGCTCGATACCGATATGGTATTTCTGCAAATGCCTCCTGGAATGGGATTGACATTTCTGTATTCTTACAGGGAATTGGCAAACAGAACTGGTGGCCAAGCAACGATGCATATATGTTTTGGGGACCATATAATCGTCCATACGCTACTTTCATACACAAAAACTTCATGAAAGATGTGTGGACAGAAGATAATCCTGATGCATATTTTCCACGCCACAGGGGTTATGCTGCTTCAGGATCAGCAAGCAATCGTTCATTACGTGCTCCAACAGACCGATATTTACAGGATCTTGCATATTTGAGGTTAAAGAACCTTACCGTAGGCTATACACTCCCTACTAAATTAGTTAACAAAGTAGCTTTAGAAAAATTACGCTTTTATTTCAGCGGAGAAAACCTGCTAACATTCAGCAAAATACATTCGAAGGTCGTAGACCCGGAACAGGCATCGGCAGAAGGAGAAGCCTCAAGCAAGGCAAATATCTATCCGTTCCAGAAAATCTTTTCGGTAAATATTGACATAACATTCTAATTGAGCAAAATATGAAAAATATGAATTTTATAAAATATACAGTGGCAATCCTCACTTTTTTCCCTTTTTTGATTGCCTGCGAAGATGCGCTTGATAAATTTCCGAAAGACAGGACATACCCTGAATTTTTCTTCCGTACAGAGACAGAACTTGAATTGTACACGAATCAATTCTATACATTTCTTCCAAGTGCAGCGGCAGTTTATAATGAAGAGTCAGATGTAGTGGTAAACCAGACTCTTTCAGAAGCGATTCGCGGAACAAGGGAAATCCCCGGTACCGGGGGTGGTTGGTCATGGACTCAACTGAGAACAATCAACGAGTGTATGGCAGGTCTGCCTAACTGTCCCGATGAGAATCTACGAAATAAGTATGAGGCAATTACCCGTTTTTTCAGGGCATACTTCTACTTTGATAAAGTAAGACGTTTTGGTGATGTACCCTGGTACGACCGTCCACTTGGTTCTGCTGATGCAGATTTATACAAACCACGTGACACTCGCGAACTGGTTATGACAAAAATAATCGAGGACCTGGATTTCGCAATTGAGCATTTAGGTCGCGACAGGAACTTGTATAAAATAAGCAAGTGGACAGCACTGGCAATGAAATCACGTGTATGTCTTTTTGAAGGAACCTTCCGCAAATATCACGGAGTATCTTATCCCGGGCATGATCACAATTATTATCTTCAACTGGCAGCGGATGCCGCTGATGATTTCATCACGAACAGCGGATACAGAATGTACACCTCTTCCGCAGCAAATGCGTACCGTGATTTGTTTTCAAGTTTAAATGCCAAAAATGATGAAGTTATTCTGGCAAGAGACTATAACAGCTCACTCGGTTTGTTTCATGATGCTAACAATGCTATGCTGGCGCTCACAGGCGGGCGACCAAGTTTGACAAAGAAAGTTGTCAATTCCTATTTAATGACTTCAGGAGTGAGATATACAGAGACACCGGGATACGAGACAAAAAGCTTTAAAGATGAATGTCTCAACCGTGACCCGCGTTTGGCACAAACAATTCGCACACCGGGATACACCCGTATTGGTTCAAATGCAAAGTTAGCTCCTAATTTGTCGGTAACCATGACCGGCTATCAACCTACCAAATGGGTGATGGATGCAACCTACGACCAGGTAAGCAAATCCTGCAATGACATCATTTTATTTCGTGCAGCCGAGGTTTATCTGAACTTTGCCGAAGCAAAAGCTGAATTGGGAACATTAACTCAAAACGACATCAACCGATCGATAAAACCACTGAGAGACCGGGTAAGCATGCCAAATCTTAATCTGATAATCGCGAACGCGAACCCTGACCCATATCTTGAATCACCAACAACAGGTTATCCAAATGTAGATCAGGGATCAAATAAGGGCGTTATCCTGGAAATTCGCCGTGAACGTACAATAGAGCTAATCATGGAGGGTTTCAGATATTACGACTTAATCCGGTG
The DNA here is from genome assembly GCA_034928085.1 of Paludibacter sp. GTDB lineage: Bacteria > Bacteroidota > Bacteroidia > Bacteroidales > Paludibacteraceae > Paludibacter. Next base: position 81,908 of record JAYFPG010000022.1, on the reverse strand, counting down.
GAAAGAAGGAAAAGCATTTGAGCAACCTATGCACGGGATGTATGTGCCGGGGCCAGGCGATTACGATCTTGATAACAATGGAATGGTTGATGTTTGCTTCTATATCGGCACACAACCACCTTCATTCGCACCTGCATTTTTTGAAATCGGCGTTAACATGTTGCTTTCCAATGGGAATAACGGCTACATGGACCCACACAAGAATACGGCGCGTATATGGAGAGAAGACCGCGACTACTTCTTCCCTATTCCAACCAACGACCGTTTACTCACAAACGGTGTGTTAACTCAAAACCCAAACTGGAATGACGGGTTGGATTTCTGACGAATGTAAGACTAATAAAAAACACATATAATATATGAAACAGCCATTTTATTTTTTAAGTTTGATTATCCTGCTTTCATTGTTCATTTTTCCTTCCTGTAAAAGTGATGAACTTGAAGAGTATTTACCGGAACCAACGAACAACCTGTCAGGAGACACACTGCGTTTTATATCTTACAACGTATATCATTTTGGGAAAAACCCTGAGTATCCAAATGGCAATTATGGAGTAATTGCGAATATACTCAAGGATTTAAAACCGGATGTTGTATGTTTACAGGAACTTGATAGCATGACAACCCGTACAAATCGTGTATATCAAATCAAACAACTTGCTGAATTGAATTCCTGGAATTTCCGTTTTGCATCAACAATTCCTTCCTATCAGGAGGGAAGTTACGGCATCGGGGTTGTAACACCACGTTCGTTCAGCAAATCGTCATATTATCAATTAACTAGCACCGACGAGCAAAGAGGGTTCCTTATTGCTGAGTTCCCAAAATATATTGTGGTTTGCACCCACTTTGGAGGTGATGAAGCAACACGAAAATTACAAGCGCAAGAACTGACTGCGAAGATTAAAGAATTATTCGGAAGCACACCTAAGCCTATATTTTTAGGTGGCGACCTGAATAGTACACCAGTTTCTGACACCATGAAAGAACTCTATAAAAGCTGGATTTTAATAAGTGGTCAGGAAAACACGATCCCTGGTGGCAACAAATGTATCGATTATATCCTGATGTTAAATCAGGGGAATAAATACAAAGTGCTTGAATCAAAAGTAATCGGAACCTCTCCTTTTGGCAACATGCAAATTGAGTCGGACCACTATCCGGTTATGGTAACTATAATTATCCCTTAAATATTCCCGACATAAAGTTATGAAGAAATTGTTTTTTTTCATCCTGATTATTTTATTTGGCTTTTCTAAAAGTGTTACTGTAGCAGATAATGCTGATTTCTCAGGCGGTAATGGCACAAAAGAAAGTCCCTGGTTAATCGCAACAGCTACTCAGTTAAATAAAATCAGAGACAACAATGGATCTGTATCTGGATTAAAATACTTCAAACTACTCAACGATATTGATTTAAGAGACATCGGAGAGACAAACAACTGGACTCCAATAAACACAAGCGGAGCTTTTGTTGAAATTGATGGAAACGGATATCTAATTAAAAACATGCATATTTCAACCGGTTCAGCATCAAGCCCAAACTATCAAAGTTTTGTTGGCGTTCTGTTTGGCAAAATAATGAATCTCGGACTCACTAATGTGTATATTAACGCTCCCAAAATCGGGAGTGTCGGGTCATTTGCCGGATATGTAGGTGCTGCATTCCCTGCGGATACTCCTATAAAAACCGGGGCTATTGAAAACAGTTTTGCTTCGGGATTCGTATCTTCCGGCGGAGGAGCTATAGGAGGCATAACCGGTTTTATTGGACGCCCTGCTGATGATGGGACTCCATCTTATATCAGAAATTGTTATTTTTCCGGCGAACTTTACAATTCATACACAGGTAACTCGTCAACTGTTTACACAGGAGGTATTGCCGGTGGCGTTAAAGCAAATGAGAATCTCAGACCTTCAATGCCCGACACATTGACACTTGTTTCATATAATGTCAGGGTTTTCATCAACAACACGACTTTCACGAACGGTAATTATCAGGCAGTTGCAAACATACTGAAGTCTTTAAATCCTAATGTTGTTTGTATGCAGGAATTAGACAGTGCTACCACCCGTACTAATAAAGTATATCAACTGGAATATCTTTCCGGGTTAAACGGATGGAATTACCGCTACACAAGGACAATTCCCTACAAAGGCGGCAGTTACGGTTTAGGTGTAACTTCTCCAGACAATATCATCAGTTCTTCATCGTATAAATTAACTAGTGGTAAAGAACAGCGGGTGTTTCTGATTGCAGAATTCCCGAAATATGTAATGATTAGCACCCACCTGGATCTTGACGTGAATATTTCTAAAATACAAGCGCAGGAAATCACAGCTAAAGTTCGTGAACAATATGGCAATTCGCCAAAACCGGTATTCATTGCCGGTGACTTCAACGTGTTACCCAATTCAGCCACTATGCAGGAGTTTCATAAAAACTGGATTCAATTATCAACTTATGGCTATACATTTCCGGCAAATGCTCCGGATAAATGCATCGATTATATCCTGATGCTCAACAAAGGCCGCGAATATGAAATAATTGATTCAAGAGTCATTAGCAGTTCACCGCACGGTAATATGTCGGTTGAATCCGACCATCTTCCAATCATGGTAAAAGTTGTGGTTAAATAGTTTCGTTTTCAAATAACTTATATAAGTCTAATTTTAAATTTAAAGAGTATGAAGAAAATTATTTTTACACTATTTGTAGCTCTGTTTTGTTATACTGGCGTATCAGCAGAGGGTGATGCCGATTTTTCAGGAGGAAACGGCACACAGGAAAATCCGTGGCAAATCAGGACAGCAGTTCAGTTAGACAATGTAAGAAATAATCTGAGTGCAACCGAGATGAAGTATTTTAAATTGATGAATGACATTGATTTAAAAGACATTGCAGAAACCAACAATTGGAATCCTTACAGAGATGCTGCTGCATCAGCAGGTGCATACATGGATTTTGACGGTAATGGTTTTGTTATCAAAAACATGCACATTGAAGAAAAAACAGCCAATTACCAAAGTTTTGCCGGTTATCTTTGGGGAAAAATCAGAAATCTGGGGCTGGTGAATGTTTACATCAACTGTCCAACAGTAGGAGCTGTAGCCCCATTTTCAGGTTACGTCGGAAGTCTTACGCCCGGAACGAACCATCACAGAACCGGGGTAATTGAGAATTGTTATGCAACAGGTTTTGTTTCCGGTGGTGGTGGTAATGTTGCCGGTATCACGGCAAATATTGGTAGGGCTTCAAATAATGGCACTCCATCTTATGTTAAAAACTGCTATTTCTCAGGATCTTTACAGAATACGTACACAGGTTCATCTGCAACAGTTCGTACAGGTGGTATTGCCGGTATAGTATGGGCAAATACCACTGCTGCGAACAATACGGTATCTCCGATTCAAAACTGTTATGCAACCGGATATTTCCGCACAGCAAAAGGAAGAATCGGAGGAATTGCAGGCGAAACAGAACTAACGATAGAGAACTCTGTTTCCTATGCTGATTTAGAAGAAATCGGGGAAACTGAAACTTCAATGGGATTGATTGTTGGTCGGTGTGATAACAACGGCACCAATAAATTTGGAAGTGTCCAGAATTGCTGGTCATTTAACGAATCAAAAATGAGAAGAGGCGGTCAATGGGTAACGGCAAGTAACTTCGATACTCCTGGTGTGGGAAGTATATCACCAGTTGATGGTATTTTGAAAGATAATGCATATCTGTCGACAGCTGTTAATTATTATATTGGATTGGGATTCCCGATGGCAGGAGAATCTGCAATTTGGTCACAACAACTCAGAAGCAGTAAATATCCGCAGTTGTTATGGGTTGCTTCCCGTTCTGACGCTCAAAACATTGACGGTCTAACAACTATTCCATCCATTACATCCGTTAAATCACCGATGATGGAAGATGAAGGTCCAATTGTTTTTTCTGCTGGTAACTTGATAATTTTTAAAGACATTAAAGAACATTACAAGGTTTCTGTATACAACTCAAATGGAGCGCTATTAAAATCATTTGATCAAGCTGAAGATGGCGCCTCTATTGTTTTATCCGACAGAGACCACATATTGCTCGTGAAGATGACTACAAAATCCGGAGCAGCATATACAAGAAAAATAATCAAATAGGTATTAAAAGAACAAATTCATCCGGGCAGATTTGCAATAAATCTGCCCGGTTAAAAACCAATTGGATGGAATAAAATTATTTCTATCCGGAAACGATATTATATAATTTTAATGATGAAAAGAAGTGAATTTCTAAAGGTTATTGGCGCCGGGACTGCAACTGCTATATTGGGAGGGTTACCTTCAATTGCAAAAGGTGCAAGCTCACAAGAAGATAAAAACATCAAACGCATTTCCACCGGGCTGACAAATCAGGAGGCAAAAGTAGACAAGCCCGTTACCGCCATCGTAATTGGAGCCGGTTCAAGAGGAACAACTTATGCCGGTTATGCAAAACAATATCCGGGTTCACTCACAATTGTGGGCGTTTCGGATATCAATGAAGAAAGAAAAAGACGCATGGCTGAGCAGCATCAGATTCCGGAGGGTCAACAATTTGGCGACTGGTCTGAAGTGTTCAGCAAAACTAAGTTTGCTGATGTGGTAATAATTTCGACACCCGACAATCTGCACTTTGCCCCCTGTATGAAAGCATTGGAGATGGGATATGACGTGTTGCTCGAAAAACCGGTGGCGCAATCAGTTGCCGAGTGTAAGAAGATTCAGAATCAAGCTAAAAAACACAACAGAATAGTTGGAGTTTGTCATGTATTGCGGTATGCGCCCTATTTTGTGGCTTTGAAGGATGTAATTGATAAAGGCATTATTGGAGACATTGTTAGCATACAGCATTTTGAAGCGATCAGACATCATCACATGGCTCACTCCTATGTAAGAGGTAACTGGCACGATTCAAAAAAGACCACCCCAATTATTATTGCAAAATCCTGTCATGATCTTGATTTGATGAGATGGATTATTAATAAAGATTGTAAACAAGTCTCAGCTTTTGGCGACCTTAGATACTTCAAAAAAGAAAATGCTCCGGAAGGCTCCTCCACCAGATGTACAACGTGTAGCATAGAAAAAGAATGTCCGTATTCAGCCATAAAAATATATACCCGTGACAAACGCCACTTATATGTTTTTGATTTGCCTGCTGATAAATCAAAACATCACGATTACATCATGAAGCAGCTCGAAACAAGCAATTACGGACAGTGTGTTTTCCATTGCAATAACGATCAATGCGACCACTATGTTATGAATATGGAGTTTGACGGAGGAACAACCGTGACCTTCTCGATGGAAGGACACACATCGTACGGCGGACGGCATACCAGAATCATGGGAACTAAAGGAGATATTGTCGGTGATATGAATAAATTCACAGTTACTGATTTCCTTACAAATAATAAATCAGTCTGGGACGAGGATATCTCCAAACTTCCGGGATATTCAAGCCATGGCGGAGGCGACTGGGGAATTCTTAAAGACTTTGTATTAGCTGTCAGTAACCAGGATGCAAAATATTTATCCAGCACCATCGATGTTTCTATCGAAAGTCATGTAATGGGCTTTAAGGCAGAAGAAAGTAGAATAAAAAAGAAAGTGGTTAAGATTTAAATAATTTCAGATTTTAATCAGAAGAATATATTAATCAAAGATAATTAAGAATTGTTTATTTTAAAATTTAAAAGTATGAAGAAAATTATTTTTACTTTATTAGTTACATTATTTAGCTTCACCAGTAATGTGATAGCTCAGGGTGACGCCGATTTTTCAGGCGGAAATGGAACACAGGAAAATCCATGGCAAATCAGAACGGCAGTCCAGTTAGACAATGTCAGGAATAACCTGAGTGCTACTGAGATGAAGTTCTTTAAATTAATGAATGACATTGATTTAAAAGACATCGCGGAAACCAATAACTGGATGCCTTACAAAGATGGTGCATCATCATCAGCTGCTTACATGGACTTTGATGGCAATGGATTTGTTATCAAAAATATGCATATCGAAGGTAAGACTGCAAACTATCAAAGTTTTGCAGGATTTATCTGGGGTACAATCAGAAATTTAGGATTAGTAAATGTTTACATAAACTGTCCAGCAGTAGGTGGAATTGGAGCATTCGTGGGTTACGTAGGAAGTGGCACCCCCTCAAACAATCATTACAGAACTGGTAGCATAGAAAATTGTTACGCTACTGGGTATATACTGGGAGGTGGTGGTACCGTTGGTGGAATTGCCGGTAGTATCGGAAGACCATCCAATAACGGAACTACTTCATTCGTAAAGAACTGCTATTTCTCAGGAGAATTACACAATGTATATGCCGGAAGTTCTTCCACTGTTCGTACCGGAGGTATTGCCGGATTAGTGCTTGCCAATACAACTGCTGCCAACAACACAATCTCTCCCATCCAGAATTGTTATGCAACAGGTTTTTATCGTACAGGAAAAGGAAGAATCGGGGGTATTGTCGGTGAAACTGAACATACGATTGAAAATAGTGTCGCATTTGCTGATTTGGAAGAAGAAGGATCTACAGCTAATTCAATGGGAATGATTGTTGGTTACTGTGACAACACCGGAACTACCAGCAAATTTGGTAAAGTATTGAATAGCTGGTCATATGATGGTGTTAAAATGAGAAGAGGAGGAGAATGGGTTACTCCAGGCTACTTCAACACTCCTGGAACAGGAACAATCTCTCCTGTGGATGGTTCATTAAAAGACCTTACTTACTTGTCGAATGCAGTAAATTACTATGTTGAATTGGGATTTCCGATGGCAGGTGAAACAGCTGTATGGTCACAACAACTCAGAAGCAGCATTTATCCTCAGTTATTATGGGTGGCCTCCCGTTCAGATGCTCAAGATATTGACGGATTGACCAATATCCCTGACATTACAACAGGAACTAACCCTCAAAAAGAACATCAGGAACCAGCAGTAATCGCAAACGGAAATCTGATAATCTTTAAAGATGTAACTGAAGCATTAAAAGTATCTGTTTATGATGCTAAAGGAGCTTTATTGAAGACATTTAATCAAACAGTAGATGGTGCCTCGATCGTTTTATCAGATAATAACAAATTGCTTCTGGTTAAAATGACAAGCCAATCAGGTAAAGTTATTACAAGAAAACTAATAAAATAAGCCTGACATAGCATAACCGCTGTATATTCGGGCAGGTTTAGCAATAAATCTGCCCGAAATTTTAAAAATCAGTTTACATAACATCAAAAAACACATTGAGATGAGAATTATTTTGTTCGCGTTTCTTTTTTTTGTTCAACAGACCTTATTATCAACTAATCAACCCAGGGTTATACCTGAACCGGCATTCATACAATTCGAAACAAAAAAATTTACAGTCAATGATAAAACCCTGATTTCATATACAGACAGTGTCATAGGCCCCATTGCAACACTTTTTTCGGAACGCGTACAAAACGGCACAAATATCTGGATAAAATCTGCACAAAAAAATATCCCCGGCAAAAACCAGATTCGATTTGTACATGAAAAAACATTGTCGGAAGAAGCATACGAAATGAAAATCTCTACTCAGGAAATTGTGATTACATACGGTTCTCCCGCGGGTGCATTTTATGCCACGCAAACACTGTTGCAATTATTCCCCGTGACTGTATTTGGCTGCATTGTAACTAAACGCAGCACTGTGAAATTGCCGTGTATCACAGTCAAAGATTCTCCCCGTTTTGCATACAGGGGAATCATGTTGGATACAGGACGTCATTTTATGCCGGTTGATTTCATTAAAAGGTACTTAGACGTACTTGCATTGTGTAAGATAAACCGATTTCACTGGCATTTAACTGAAGATCAGGGCTGGCGAATCGAAATAAAAAAATACCCTTTTCTGACTGAGATTGGCAGCAAAAGAGCCAGGACTGCAATAGGAAACTGGAAAGACCGTGTCTATGATGAGACTCCACACGAAGGATTCTATACACAGGACGATGCCAGGGAAGTTGTACGTTATGCCGCTGAGCGCTTTATCACTGTTATTCCTGAAATTGAACTTCCCGGTCATGCATTGGCAGCCATAGCCTCATATCCTGAATTATCCTGTTTACCTGAAAAAGAATACAAGGTAGGTGAACGTTGGGGCGTCTTTAGCGAAGTGTTTTGTCCTAAACCCGCTACGTTTGAATTTCTTAAAGGAGTCTTTGATGAATTATTTGATATATTTCCTTCTGAGTATTATCATATAGGAGGTGATGAATGTCCGAAAGAGTCGTGGAAATCCTGTACTCATTGCCAACAACTCATCAATGATAAAGGTCTGAAAAACGAAGATGAATTGCAAAGTTATTTCATAACTGAAATTGAGAAATACCTGAATCAGCATGGGAAACAAATTATCGGCTGGGATGAAATTTTAGAAGGAGGAGTGGCACCCAATGCAACAGTAATGTCGTGGCGCGGAGAAGCAGGAGGAATAGCCGCTGCATCGCAAAAACATCAGGTTATTATGAGCCCAAACACCTATTGCTATTTCGATTACTCACAGCTTGGCGGAGAATTAGACGAATATGATTTCGGACGAAAAAGATTCTTACCCCTTGAGACTGTTTATCATTACGAGCCATACACCGAAAAACTTACGGAAGAACAACATCAATTTATCATTGGAGTACAAGGAAATGTATGGACGGAATATATGAAAACACCGGAACGTGTGGCCGAACAAACTTTTCCACGTGCATTCGCTCTATCCGAAGTTGGATGGACGTTATCAGCGAACAAAAACTACGATACATTCAAAACTGGTGTATTACAAATGTTCAATAGAATGAGTCATTGGGGCATGAATTACAGTCAGGCGTTTTATGAACCAATATTTTATTACGACCGCAGAAGTAGTTCATACCCTAAAAAGCTGGTAATAAAAATTGACCTGCCCAATGCTGAGTTGTTTTATACAACTGACGGAACTGATCCTACCAGACAATCGACTCCTTATAAAAAACCATTAGAGGTAAATAAAGGGGACCTTATCAAAACCGCAGCATTTGTTGGTAAGGTACAAACTGGCAGGACAAACACTGTTAAATTAAACTAAAAAAACTATCCAACACTTGGGTAATTTGTCTTTCAAACGTGTATTGAAGGAGTGGCAAATTACATCATTAACTTTAAAATAGAATCATGCTCAAACAGTTCGTCTCATTTTTCAAAACGAGCGCTCCGGCCGAACAGCCCTTTCAGGGCGATGCGGCGGCGCAAAAAAAGTATTACAATAAACTTCGCTATTCAAGTTTCATCGCGGGAACGCTGGGGTATAGTCTTTATTATGTGGCCCGTACCAGTCTGAATGTGGTTAAAAAGCCCATACTCGATTCGGGCGTGCTGGACGCACATCAACTGGGTATTATTGGTTCTGCACTTCTTTTTACTTACGCGATTGGTAAGTTCGTAAACGGGTTTCTGGCCGACCATTCCAATATAAAACGTTTTATGGCTGCCGGTCTGGGTGTATCGGCAATTGCCAACCTGGCAGTGGGACTACTCGGTTTCACTTCCAGTAACGGTATGGCCATCACTTCCTTTGTGTTTTTTCTGTCCTTCGCCATCCTGTGGGGAATCAACGGCTGGTCACAGTCGATGGGCGCTGCACCGGCCATCATTGCCCTCTCCCGCTGGTTTCCGCTGAAAGAACGCGGAACTTTCTACGGGTTCTTCAGCGCCAGTCACAACATCGGTGAGTTCCTGTCATTCATTTTCGTGGGAGCTGTGGTGGGTATCGCCGGATGGCAGTGGGGGTTCGTCGGCTCATCACTCGCCGGCATCCTCGGAGTTGTCATCATCCTTTTCCTCATGCACGATACTCCACAAAGCAAGGGCTTACCTCCCGTTGAGATTTTGTCCAGCGAAGCCAAAACCGTCGAGAAGAAATCGGTTTCGGCAACTCAAAAGGCAGTATTGAAAAACCCTTATGTATGGATTATTGCCCTTTCAAGCGCCTTCATGTACGTAAGCCGTTACGCGATTAACGGTTGGGGCGTGTTGTACTTGCAGGAAGTCAAAGGTTTCTCCTTAGCCTCTGCCACACAGATTATTTCCATCAACGCTTTGCTGGGTATTTTTGGAACCGTATTATCAGGCTGGTTCTCCGACAAGCTTTTCAAAGGCAAACGCAACGCCCCGGCGCTGATTTTCGGCGTACTCAACACCATCGCGCTTTGTCTGTTCGTATTCTCGGGTAACAGTGTTTGGGTAAATGTACTGAGTATGGTATTGTTCGGCGTTGCCATCGGGGTACTTATTTGTTTCATTGGCGGACTGATGGCTGTCGACCTCGTACCGCGCAATGCCAGCGGAGCAGCCTTAGGCATCGTGGGCATTGCCAGTTACATCGGTGCCGGATTGCAGGACATTGCCAGCGGATGGCTCATCGAGAGTAACAAAGTGATTGTGGGCGCCGATGTTCAGTACAACTTCATGCCGGCAGCCACCTTCTGGATTGCCGCATCGACTATTTCGTTTGTGCTGGCGTTGTTTGTTTGGAAGCCGAAGCATACAATCCATTGAAAACAAGACAATAAAATAAACCAGGAAAGCGATGTAAGAGAAGTAAAATCATTTGAAATTTGTCAATTGGAATTACATCAGCGTTACATCAAAACTAAAACGCCAGAACAGGAATGTTTTGGCGTTTTATTACTCGAACAAATAGAATTACCTTTAAAAAAGGCAAAAACAGGTATCGTTTTCCGAGTAATAAAAGCTATTTTTGCATTTAATATCTTATTTTAATCCAACGAAAAAATTATTCATCATGAATGCATTTAAACTGACAACTGTCTTACTATTAACCCTCTTAATAAGTTGTTTCTCTTTTGTAAGTAAAGCACAAGTCGATTTTATCATTCCCAAACCGGTATCAGTCATCAAACAAAAAACTGAGTTTATAATCGATAACAATACGCAAATCAATTTGCTGGAAAACTCGCGTCTGATGCTTCAGAACGGGAACTACCTATCTGAACAGGTTAACGCTCTTTCCAAAAAGAATATAAAAACAGTAGTTGGCAAAAGGAAGGTTAACAATACGATTAACATCAGCATTGACAAAAAACTGGGAGAAGAGGCATATTCATTGGAAGTCACAAACAAACAGATTAATCTTACCGGAGGCAGTCATAAAGGTGTTTTTTACGGCATTCAAACTTTGCTGCAAGTAATACCTAACGAGTATCTCACCAAAGAACCTGCAAGTAAAATTATTGTCCCGGGCGTGAAAATCATCGATTACCCACGCTTAGAATACAGAGGTGCCATGTTGGATGTTGGCAGACATTTTTATTCAGTTGAAGAGGTAAAACAATTCATCGACATACTTGCATTACATAAAATAAACACTTTTCACTGGCATCTGACAGAAGATCAGGGGTGGCGGATTGAAATTAAACGTTATCCTGAATTAACACAAATTGGCTCAGTAAGACAACAAACGCTTGTAAATCATGGAAAAGACAAAATTAAACTGTATGATGGCATACCACATGGTGGGTTCTACACGCAAGATGAAATTAAAAGCGTGGTTCAGCACGCAACTGACCGTTTTATTACCGTTATTCCCGAAATAGACATGCCGGGTCACATGGTAGCAGCATTGGCAACCTATCCGCATTTAGCCTGCGATGAAACTAAACAATATAAAGTTGCAGAAAAATGGGGTGTATTTCATGAAGTACTTTGTATTGGAAAGGAAACCACGTTCGATTTCGTGCAAAATGTTCTACTCGAAGTGATGGAGTTATTCCCCTCTAAATACATTCACATCGGTGGTGATGAATGTCGTCCTTTCTTTTGGAAAACCTGTCCCCATTGTCAGGCCCGCATGAAAAAAGAAAACCTGACAAAAGAATCTGACTTGCAAAACTACTTTAACCACAGAATTGAGCATTTTTTGCAAGCGCACGGCCGGGAAATGATCGGGTGGGATGAAGTGCTGGAAGGTGGCGTTTCTCAAACCGCAACCATCATGTCGTGGCGCGGCACCAAAGGAGGAATCGAAGCCGCTAAAAAAGGCAACAAGGTTATTATGAGTCCTAATTCGCATTGTTACTTCGATAAATACCAGTCAAAAAAAACAACAGCTGAACCACTGGCCATAGGTGGATACCTCCCGGTTTCTAAAGTATATGATTTTGACCCTTTATTGGGTTTAAATCAGGAGGAAAGAAAAAATATAATCGGACTTCAGGCTAACTTATGGACTGAATACATCAAAGATTTCAACCATCTTCAATATATGACGCTTCCCCGTTTGGCCGCTTTGGCTGAATTGGGCTGGACTTACGGAGAGAAGAATGAAGATGAATTTATCCCACGACTGAAACAATTTACCAAGCGCTATGATGCACTGGGTTATCATTATGCCAAACATATCTTCACTGACCTTGAGGGTAAATTCATTCAGGCAGACAGTCTTACATGGGTAGGCAAAGCTTCGGATACAAAGAATATTTACCACAGAATCGATACAGCAGCATACCATAAGATGCCACAGAAAGTAAAATCACTGTTTACCAACAGTGCCGGGATTGCCATTGCTTTCACCACAAACAGCAGTTCCATTGCTGCAAAGTGGTCGGTTAAAAGCGGGAAAGGACTTCCCAATGTAGCAGATATTAATTCGATGGGATTGGACTTGTATATCAAAAAAGACGGGACCTGGCGATATGCCGGCATCGGTCGTCCGGAAGGTTCTTACTCAGAACAAATAATTGCCACCAACATGGATACACTAAAAAAGGAATGTCTGTTATACCTTCCAACTTATGATGAAATAACTTCCCTCGAAATCGGGGTGGATAAATCATCCTTTATAAAACCATCAGCAACACCTTTTGAAGGCAAGTACGTGATATACGGTTCAAGTATCACACAGGGTGCATCTGCCTCCAGACCCGGTCTGGCTTATCCTGCCCGCATGGCAAGGGCAACCGGTCTGAATTTCATCAACCTGGGATTAAGCGGCAATGGCAAAATGGAAGCTCCTGTCATACAAATGCTGGGCGACATTAACTGCGATGCTTACATCATGGATTGTATTTCAAATCCGAGTCCCGAAGAAATTATGGAAAGAGCGCCGTTTGCCATTCGTTATCTGAGAGAAAAGCACCCTGAAACACCTATCATCTTTATACAAAGTGTTGTGAGGGAAAAAGGATTGTTTGATGAAAAAGTCAGGTTAAAATGCAAACAACAAAATGAAGCCATCGAACGCGTTTTTAATGACCTTCAGAAAGAACAAATTCCACATTTTTATCTGATTAAAGAAAACAATTTTCTGGGAACCGATAACGAAGGTACCATTGATGGGGTTCATCCAAACGACATTGGGTTCGACAGGATGATTAAGGTGATACAGCCGGCGATTTTGTCGATACTGAATAAAAAAGATTCTGCATTGAATAAAAATCCAGACAATTGAAAAAACTCATTAGTATATATCATCAAGAAAATCAAAAAACGTCAACAGAAGAATATTTGCTGACGTTTTTCTATTTAAAAACTTTGTATCAAAATTTTTCTTAAAAAGAAGGGAATATACTAGTGATAAGAATGCTCAGTTTTTCATTTCATATTGCGTAGAAAAGAATTTCATAAATAATAATCACCAACAGAATTTTTAGTTTTTTTTCGGATTTTATTATATATTTGCACAACAAAGTAATACTACAGTAAAAACTCAGCATTCCGGAATGGAAAAAGACAAACTAAAGGCATTCAATGATATTTACAATACGTATTACCGCAAATGTTTTTTGTTTGCGAAATCGTATGTACATAATATTGAAGTAGCCGATGATTTCGCTTCTGAAGCCATGGTGAAACTATGGGAAAACTTTGGGAATGCTGATGACATCATCAATATACAAGCATTTTTGCTCACGGTAGTAAAAAACCTTTCTCTTAATTACTTACGACGGGAACAGTTGATATATCAGGCACATGAAACAATTCAGAATAATACCCGGAAAGAAATAGAATTTAGAATATCCACTTTAGAGTCCTGCGATCCCGATATACTATTTTCTGCAGAAGTACGCTCCATATTTGAAAAAACCCTTGCTACCTTACCTGAAAAAACACGGACAGTATTTGTGATGAGCCGAGTAGAAGATAAATCAAATAAAGAAATCGCTGATAAATTCGGCATCTCAGTTAAAGGAGTCGACTATCATGTTGCCAAAGCGCTAAAAGAACTGCGGATTACACTAAAAGACTACCTGCCTGCTTTGCTCTTTTTACTTTATTAAGGGATTTATATGCAATGAGGGAGCTGATTATTAAATCATTGGGATTTCATCAAGCATAGCATATTATTGTTTTAAGAGAATTTTTTCAACCTGCATTAGTAGTGCATGAAATCTTTTTATCAGAGTTACTAGTGAAACATCATGCCCGTTTGTCTATATATTCAGAAGGGTGTTTCACGCGAACCTGCATCGTTCGTAGAAAATAAAAACACTTTCATCGTTAAACAAATGAATCAAGATTTAATACATAAATACCTGAAAGGTGAAACAACCTCATCAGAGAATCAGGAAATAATGAGCTGGATTGAGGCGAGTGCTGAGAACCGCAAAGAATTTCTCCATTTCAGGCGTTTATATGATGCTACAATATGGAATGAATCCGTACAATCATCCGGCAATTCAGAGAAGAAAGCCGCTAAGTCTCTTCCTTTCATCAGAAAATGGATGCAGATAGCTGCCATCATCGCGATTGTCATCACAGGCACTATTTTCGTTCAACAACAGATTTTCAATTCAAGAGACCAAATTTTCACACAAACAATCGAAGTTCCACAGGGACAACGGGTTAATCTAACGCTTTCTGACGGCACCCGCGTCACGTTGAATTCCAACTCAAAACTACACTTTCCATCCTCGTTCAGCGGAAATCACAGGGCTGTCATACTCGACGGAGAAGGTTACTTTGAGGTAGCACACAACAAAAAACGACCATTTCAGGTCATAACAGAAAAATGTGATATTGAAGTTCTGGGAACTACCTTTAATGTACTTGCCTATAACAACTCAAATATTTTTGAAACTTCGTTGATAGACGGTTCGGTTAAGGTTACTGAAAAACAATCCAATCAGACTGCCTTGCTTAAACCTCAGGAAAAAGTGAGCATCGAGGGCAATAAGTTTGTCACGCAAACTTTCGATACTGAAGATGATTTCTTATGGAGAGAAGGGGTATATGTATTTAGAAACGAAGATCTTACCACAGTCCTCCGTAAACTTGAACAATACTATCAGACACGTATTGAAGTTCAGAATAAGAGTTTAAGTACAAATAAATGTACCGGCAAGTTCCGACAAAAAGAAGGTATAGAACACATTATCAAAGTATTGCAGAAAGTTAACAATTTCGAATATCAACGCGACGAAGACAAGAACCTGATCATCATACATTAGAAATCATAAAACATCACTTGGCATGAAAACTCACAACAGTACTTGAAAATTAACGTCATTACAACCTGACATTTTTAGCAACAACCTGATTTGCTAAGAATCCCCTTAAAAAAAACATTTATTAATCTAATTACAACAAAGACATGTACAAATATCTTTGCATGAGATTGTTTTATCCAAAAAGAAACAAAACACTACTGTTATCATTCAAAAAAATCGGCATCTTTATTCTCTTTATTATCTTCTCAACAAGGCTTTCTGCCACAACAGAGAACGGAGACAAGATTACACTAAACTTAAGAAACACAACGCTAAAAGTTGTTATAACCCAAATTGAGAAACAGACAGATTATCTGTTTGTGTACGACGAACAAGCCATCGACATCAATCAAAAAGTGAGTGTCAATGCTACAAATAGTAAAATTGAGGACTTTCTATCCGGTCTATTATCCGGAACGAATGTGACCTATCTAATTGAGGGTAAAAATATTATTTTAAGAAAGAAACAAAAAAGCACCAATCAAACCACGCCTGGAAATCGTATAATTAAAGGGGTTGTTGTCGACACACATGGAGACCCAATCATAGGAGCAACGGTTGTTGATGCTGAATCAAAAAACGGAACAATTACGGATTTTAAAGGAAATTTTTCGTTAGATGTAACTGATAAATCAGTCGTTCAGGTCAGCTACATCGGTTTTATAAAAAAAGAATTCAAAGTTAGCAATAGCAATGAATACACCATTCAACTTCTGGAAGATATTAAGAGTCTGAACGAAGTAGTGGTTATAGGCTACGGAACGATAACAAAAAAAGAAATGACTTCGGCAATATCACATATCAGCTCGAAAGACTTTCTAAGTTCGAGCAGTTTAGACGCCTCTATGTTGATACAAGGTAAAGTTTCCGGTGTTTCAATCAGCAATATCGGAGCTGCAGATCCAAGTAGACAAGCCAGTATTCAAATCAGGGGTGTATCATCACGAAATGCTGGGTTAGAACCTCTCATCGTCATCGATGGTATTCCCGGAGGGAACATGACAAATATTAACCCGGAAGACATTGAATCAATAGATGTTTTAAAAGATGGTGCAGCTTCCGCTATTTACGGAACCCGTGCCAGTAACGGGGTAATCATGATTACTACAAAAAAAGGGTCGAAAGACGGCAATCTCTATGTGAAATACAACTCATCTATTTCAATTAGCAAAGCAAAAAAAGAACTTGATATTCTGAACTCTGAACAGTACAGGGCTTACAGAACATTCAACAATACACTTCTGGATAAAGGATCAGATACTGATTGGTTGGATGAGATTACCCGACTAGGTATCACACATAAACATACGCTGACAATTTCCGGTGGTAAACCAAACAGCAACTATCGCGCAAGCATCGATTACAGAGATGCAAAAGGTATTGATTTGCGCTCGAACAGAAAAGAATATGGTGCACGCATCCACATTGACCACGCGTCAAAAAACAACTTACTCAATTTTACTTTTAATGCCTCTCCAAGAGTTATCAACAGAGAAAAATCTGATTGGTCAGCTTTTACTGCAGCATTATGGGCAAACCCTACTACACCAGTTTTCAACTCGAATGGCAATACGATATATTCAGATTTTATTGGTGAAGCAGCATCCTACAATCCAGTCGAAAGACTGACATTAGATCAAAGTGGAACAGAGATTAAACTGTTGGATATTGATGCAACAGCCAAAATAAATATTTTACCGATGTTTAGTAAAGCAGAGAATGAACACACTGCTTTATCTAGTCAAATCACAGTATCACAGTCACATATTGATAAATTCGATTATTTTTTCAGACCATCCATTTCAAACGAAGCAATAAATAGCGGATATAGTGGAGAAGCTAGCCGGGCATACGACAACAGCATAGAAAACAAACTTGAATGGGTTACAAACTTTGTGACACAAATTGACAGCCACAAATTACGTTTGATGGCCGGTTATAGTTATCAGTATGAGGTACACTCGGGATTATCCGGTTCAAATAAAGATTTCGTTTCTGATGCTTTAGCATACAACAACCTGGGGTCAGGTGAGTACTTGTCTGCAGCCTCAGGACGCACAGGGGTTGGGTCATATAAAAATGATTCCAAACTAATTGGTTTTTTCGCACGTGTTAATTACGACTGGAAAGAAAGATACCTGCTTACAGCTTCATACAGAAGAGAGGGATCATCCCGTTTTGGATACAACCACAAATGGGGTAATTTTCCTGCTGTATCAGCTGGCTGGCGTATCTCTGAAGAAAGTTTCATGAAAAACATTAAATGGATTAACGAACTAAAAATCAGAGGAGATTTTGGCATAACAGGAAATCAGAATATTGGTAACTATAATTCGTTAGCCACTTATAGTTCCTTTGGAAAATACAATTATAACGGAACACATTTTAATGTTTGGGGACCGGGCAAAAATACCAATTCAGACCTGAGGTGGGAAAAAGGCTATAATAAAAATATCGGTTTAGATTTTTCAATCTTGAAAAACAAAGTAAGTGGATCAGTTAACTACTACCACAGAAAACAAGTTGATTTATTAGGTAGTTACAGTGTTCCGGTTCCTCCGAATTTATTTTCGACTATTTATGCCAATGTTGGAACACTCCGAAACCAGGGTGTTGAAATTGACCTTAATTTCGATGTGATAAATAAAAAAGATTTCAAGTATCAGGTTAGCTTGGTAGGTGCAACAAACGATAATAAATTTGTTAGCTTCTCTAACGAGATTTACGATGGAGAAGATTACTACTGGACATGTTCAATGTCTAATCCTAATAACCCGGGATATCTGCAACAAATAAGAGTTAACGAACGAATTGGAAATTATGTGACATTTAAATATGCGGGAGTAGACTCTAATGGCAATTGGCTGATATACAATGCCGACAATGACATAGTCCCTATCAATGAGGGTACTAACAATGACAAACGCATTACCGGAAATGGTCTCCCACAGTTTACAGGTTCAATGACGAATAATTTTAGTTATAAAAACTGGGATCTTACTGTCTTTTTGCGTACTGCATTAGGTTTCGATATTTTTAACGTACATGATTTTTATTGGGGATTAAAAAGTGGCGAAGGTAATGTGTTAAATTATGCATTTAGTAAAAATGCACATATTACAACCGGAAAAAATGTGATTAGTGACTATTTCATTGAGAAAGGTGATTACCTGAAATTAGATATGGTAACACTCGGATATCGCTTTAATTTTAAAAATCAGTTTATCAACAGTTTGCGTATGTATGGAACGGCAAACAATCTATTCACTCTAACACGTTTCTTAGGAGTTGATCCTTCAACTTATGAAGTTAACGGATTAACACCCGGGACTTATGGAGGATCAATTTCATATTACCCTTCAGCATTCCAATTTATCGTGGGACTTTCAGTTGATTTATAATACTTAAAATTATCATTATGTTGTTTAAAAAAATAATTAAATACTTCCTGATTCCATTGGGTTTTGTTTTTATTTCCTCTTGTACAGATTTAAATGAGACGGTATATAGTTCAGTGATGTCACGAAATTACTATAATACCAGAATGGATATCATTAGGGCAGTTTTTCGCCCGTTTGAGCACTGTTTCACATCCGTATATATACGCTTTGAGACAGAAGAGCTCCCTGCCGATCAAATTATAACACCAACCCGAGACACATGGTGGTATGATGCCGGAAAATGGGAAAGATATCATTATCATACATGGACTATTGACGAAGACTCCTGGATTCCTCAGGAGTGGAATATGATGTATGTTGGTATCGGTCAATGCAATCTGGTGCTCGACGATCTGAAAAGGCTCAATCCTGAGGATTTTGAAATGACAAGTAGCGACTTTGATTCTTTCAATGCTCAACTAAGAACAATGCGCGCTTACTGCTATATCAGGCTTTTAAATGCCTATCGTAACATTGTGCTTACTACTACTTCTGATGAATCGATAAATTCTAAACCCGAAAACAGGAAACAGGTTTCCCCAAAGAAAGCATTTGAATTCATCGAAAGTGAATTGTTGTGGGCTATTGATAATCTACCCTCAAAACAGGGTGATAAAGGAAATGGGTTGATGCAGGGTCAGTTTACAAAAGCGGCAGCAGCTGGTTTTTTAGTGCGCTTATACCTGAATGCAGAAAAATGGATAGGTGAATCCCGATGGGATGAATGCGGAAACATGTGTCAAAGAATCATTAACAATGAATTTGGATATTATAAAATTGACAATAAATGGGACACTCCTTTTGACTGGAACAATGAAAATAGCAATGAAGTAATTTTTGCTTTCCCGGGAACATACGGTGGAACAAGATGGCATTACAGAACCGACTATCGTACAATTTACTGGCGATGTAATGCTTATGGTGCTGAAAAATACTATGGTGTATCAAAAGAAGGCGTTATGAATCCAAAATTTGCCTGTTCTCCAAGCTATGATTTAGATGGTAACTTGTATAATTATAAATTGGGGATGGTAACGCAAAAATTCAACAAATATCCCCAGGATGTAAGATTGAAAAAATACAGAAACCTTGGAAATTCGACCAGAGAAGGGATGTTCCTGTATGGCTATATGCCTTACACGGAAAGTGGTGTAAGCAAAAATGCTGTTTCACCCACTGGTTATACTACATACATCAGAGATCAGGTCGGCAGATTTAGATACAACGCGTTTGCAGGCATTCCGGAGAGTAAAACCTCAACGCTTGCCATGGGAGATCACAATTCTGGCTGGCATCCTGTAAAATACCCTTTTTACCCATCTGGTGAAGCAGGATGTCTGGAATCTGACTTTGTTGAACTCAGGCTGGCTGAAATTTATTACTCCTGGGCCGAATGTAAATTACGCAATGGTGAAGTTAACGGTGCTGGTTCATTGCTGAATGAAGTCAGAAAACGTAATTATCCAACGGCAACTCATGCTACATACCTTTATGCACCTGATGGAGCTGCATCGTTGGATTTAGATGAACTGTTGGACGAATGGGGAAGAGAATTTTTAGTGGAAGGGCGTCGACGCACAGATTTGATTCGTTTTGGCAAGTTTTGTTTAGAAGCATGGTGGGATAAACAACCCGACCAAAGTAATCATTGGGAAATATACCCGATATCACGCAACGCCTTAAACGCGAACAAGTATCTTGTTCAGAATGAAGGTTACGAAGATGTACGATAAAACAACACGATTAAAAGAAAAATGTCTATGAAAGCAACTATAAAAATAGAAAAAACACATTTCAACTTTAAGCATACGTTATTACTGTTAATAATTCTTCCATTTCTTTCATGTCAGGAACAATTTTCAATGATTGATCCTCCTTCTAATAATAACAATGAAGATTCAACAGAAGTAGACGGTTATTTTGTCAAAACCAATGGCACCGGAGATGGAACTTCATGGGATGATGCGATGTCTCCAGATGATTTTATCAGTAGGCTCAATGATGGATTTGAAACGGATGATAATATCTATATTGCTGGTGGTGTTTATTATACAGGTAAACAGGCAACAGACGTCATGATGATATCAAAAGCGTTGAACATTGTGGGTGGATTTGACCCAAACAGCTCCGGAAACAACATTGAAATTCAATACCCATCAGCTTTTGAAACCATATTCAGCGCCGATTTAAACAACAATAATACTCCTGATGCTGGCGATTGCAGGATTATGGAAATCACGACCATCGGCACCATTAAATTGAATGGGATAACCCTTACAAATGGGTTTGTAAATGAAGGTGAAAACAGACCGTGCATCCAAATTAATAATGGTGCCCGTTTAGAGTTGGAGTATTGTAAAATCACAAACAACAAATCGGCCATTACTGCATCAGCCAATGCCGGAGGAGCTGCAATTTACATTAAAAACGGAACTGTTAATTGTTTTAAGACTGAAATATCGGACAACAGATCCGATAACAGAGGTGGGGCAATACGTCTTGCTGAATCAAACAGTGGTAGTTCAACGCTTATTTTAAATTCCTGTTTAATCAAAGATAATGTACTAACTGGGGCTTATGGTGGAGCTATACAGGTTTCAGGCAGCAATTGTCCAATCTATTGTATAAACACAACTATCACCAACAATAAGGCCAATCTCGGCGGTGCTGGGATCAATAGTGGGTTTGATGTTTATCTTATAAATTCAACTGTAGTAAATAACACATGTAATGATGGTACTCAGGGACATGATATCCGTTGTGAATCGACCAACAAGTTCGTAATAATAAATTCAATTGTTACCGGAAATCCGGAAAAAACAAACAATACCAATCCAAGTATTTGTATTAATGGTGCTACAAAAAGTATAATCTCCAGAGGATATAATATTATCGGCAATCATGGAGGAACAGGATCATATACAACACATACTTCTGATATTTATGGTAAATATCTGGATGATATATTTGGAATCAACACCTTAGAAGCCAATAACGGATATCCATTCTCGATTGCTCTCAAACAAAACTTTCAGGGAGCTCCGCTTGCAACTTTATTATCATTCGCGATGTCACAGTTTCCTTATGGCGATATTGCTGTTGATCAAAGAGGAGAAACACGCGCTGACCCTTCATCAATAGGAGCATTTGAATTTAAATAACTAATATTAAAAAATAATTATAAATTAAAATCTTATGAAAAAATTAAATTTCACCAGTATTGCAATTTGCATTTTCACATTTTGTTTTATTTTGAGTATGCAGGTAACTGCAACAAATTATTTTGTAAAAACTGATGGTACAGGTACAGGATTATCGTGGGATGACGCTCTGTCGTTTGATAATTTAATTACAAAACTTGCGAGTGATTTTGAAGAAGGAGACGTAATTTACATGACTGGTGGGACCTACAAACCAGCGTCATCTTCAGTCACTATGAACATTATCAATGGAATTTCTATTATTGGAGGTTTTGACCCTTCACTGAGCGGAACTACCGTGCCGGAAATTAGCTATCCTTCGTTAACGCCGACTATCATCAGCGGAGACTTGAACAATGATGGAATACCCAATGCCGGAGATGCGAGATTGGTCACTATTAACTCTCCGGAGAAAGTAACACTTAAAGGGATAACATTTACAAACGGCTATGCAAACAGCACAGCCACCTTGAGACCCGGAATTCAGGTATTGAATGGTTCACAATGTGACATATTATACTGTGTTATTACAAACAACAAATCTGATATAACTTACCATATCAACGCCGGAGGAGCAGGTTTGTTCACAAACAAAGCAATTGTCTACTGTTATGCAACTGTTTTCACAGATAATGTCGTTGCTAACAGAGGTGCCGCAATCCGGGTATATGATCATACTGACAGGTTAGTTCTTGAACGCTGCCAGTTATCAGGCAATATCAATACCGGTGACTGGTCAGGAGCCATCATGTTCGGTGCTGCGGAATGTAAAACTTTCTGTATAAACACAACAATTGCAAACAATTCTGTTGGAACCGGAGGTGGAGGTTTGAACGGAGCAGGATGGTTATATTTAATTTCATCAACCGTTGCAAATAATACCTGTACAAAAAATCTAACGGTTGGACTTGATATCCGGATGGAATCTACCAACAAAGTTTTCGCATACAATAGTATCATTACAAATAGTGATGAGACAAACCCAAGCATTTTCATTAATGGCACTGCATATAACTTTACCTCTAATGGCAACAACGTGTTCGGTAAAGTTGGCGGTACCGGCACTTTAATCTCTCAATCAACTGATTCATTAAATAAACAATATAGTGCTGTTTTTGGAAGTAATGTTTTAGCAAACAATACAGGTTACCCCCAAACCATCGCTTTAAAAGAGAACATAACAGGTTCAACACTGACAAAGATTCAAAATTATACTGATAGTGTAATTAACAATATTTTCACTACTTCCGACTTAGCATTAGATGGTAGAGGAACTGCTCGTCCGACTATTGAACCCGTTTCTGTTGGTGCATTCCAATACACAGGTGTAACGACAACAAATGAAACTAAACAGATGGAAGCATTTGTTGTGTATCCTACCATTGTAACAAACAATTTCAATGTACTGGGAGCAGAAGGAGCAAAGATATCGTTATTCGACATCAATGGAAAAACATACAAACAAATTAATTGTGCTGAAAATATTGAAAGTATTGACGTTACAAATTTTCCCAAAGGGTTATATGTTGTTTTAGTTAATAATATTGCAAAAAGAATTATTAAACAATAATTCTCTCATCTCCGGCAGATTTATGTATGAAGAAATCTGCCGGGGATTAAACTCTTCTGTTCAAATCTGCATAATAATAAGCTTGTCAATATGGTTCATAAGAAATCGATAACATTAATTTTTATATTCTTCTTTTCCGTATTTGTTTTTTATGCTTGCAATGAAGAGGATGACATCACATTAGGTGAAGTCTCTATCTCATTGAGCAATAGTTTTCCGGCACAAGGTGAAGTAATTACGATTAAACTTCACAATATGCCAAAAAAAATCAAGGATTTACACTTTGACTTTGGTGATGGAACAGAATCCTCAGATGCATTAAACTACAAATCTTACGAAAAAGATGGAACATATATAATCAAGGCATCATTCATCAGTAGTACAGGCAAAGAAGTTTTCTGTGAAAGCTCGTTGAAAGTTGAAGGATTTGGGTTGACGAATAAACTAAAAGAATTAAAACAAAACGACAAAATATGGGTCATGGCCCATAGGGGAACAACAGCAAACAAAACAATACCAGAGAATTCAATTGCGGCAATTCAGGCCTGTTTTAAAGCAGGTGTGGATGTTGTTGAAATTGATACTTATGTGACAAAAGACGGGCAAATTGTGGTTTGTCATGACCCCACCATCAACAGAACAACTACAGGATCCGGAAAAATTGCAGATTTAACGCTAAATGAAATTCGACAATTTAAACTCAGGGATCTGAATGGGAATCCGACAAATGCAGTAATGCCAACACTAAAGGAGGCACTCTTAGCTGGAAGAGGAAGAATCTTATATAACATTGATTACTCGCCTCGCGATGCTTCAACAACCGGTATTTTCAACATTGTGAATGAATGCGGAATGATTGACAGGTGCTTCTTTTACACCGGAAATAAACCTGCCTATGTAAATGAATTGTTTCAGCTTTCTTTGAATGCGCATGCATACCCATGGGGAGGTTCGCTCACAAATTACGAACAATTATTAAACTATCCCAGACCATTTTTCTTACAGTTTGACTTTTCACAAGTGGGACAAAACAGCATGATAGATGCAACCAAAAGAGGTATGCTTGTTTCAGTCAACATTCTTGATAGTGATTTTGAGAACACATTTATATCCGGAGATTTCTCTCAGATGGATAACTTGATAAACGGGGATGTTCGTATGATTCAAACCGACATCTGTGAAAATGTAATTAGTTATCTTCGAATAAAAGGATATCGATAATTGAACATCCCGCTTTACTTTTTGAAACAATTAAGCATTAGATTCTCATGCCATTGTTGTACAAGAAATTTATTTAATCTTTTTATAAAAATAAAAATGAATCTATATAGAAAGTTTTTTTTTATAACCATTTTATCTATAATATCAATCGTTTTAATTGCCCAAAAACCAATTTACCTCGACTTAAACAGAAATATTGAAGAGCGCATAGAAGATGCTTTATCGAGAATGACCTTAGAAGAAAAAGTTGCCATCTGTCATGCGCAATCAAAATTCAGTTCAGCAGGTGTACCACGGTTGGGTATTCCGGAAAACTGGATGACGGACGGACCTCATGGTATTCGGGCAGAAGTATTGTGGGATGAATGGAAACAAGCAGGTTGGACAAATGACTCCTGTATTGCTTTCCCCGCGCTTACTTGCCTGGCCGCCTCTTGGAATACAGAAATGTCGGCTATTTATGGAAATGCAATTGGCGAAGAAGCCAGGTATCGCAATAAAAATGTATTGTTAGGTCCTGGTGTTAATATCTACAGGTCTCCACTCAATGGAAGGAATTTCGAATACATGGGAGAAGACCCATATCTGGCTTCAAAAATGGTCGTGCCTTATATCAAATCTGTTCAAAAAAATGGTGTTGCAGCCTGTGTAAAACATTTTGCTGTTAATAATCAGGAAACTTACAGACATTCGGTAAATGTGAAAGTAAGCGACAGGGCATTACATGAAATATATCTACCTGCTTTTAAAACGGCTGTGGAAGTAGCAGGAGCATGGGCAATTATGGGCGCATATAACAAATATAAAGGTGAGCAATGTTGTCATAACCAATATTTATTAAACGATATCCTTAAACGAGACTGGAAGTTCGATGGGGTCGTTGTTTCTGACTGGGGAGGTGTTTATGATACAAAATTAGCCATCAGCAACGGACTTGACATGGAATTTGGCACCTGGACAGATGGATTGACAATGGGTGCAAGTAATGCCTATCAAAACTACTTCTTAGCACAGCCTTATTTAAGACTTATTCAAAATGGTGAAATAGAAACCAAAGAACTCGATGATAAAGTAAGAAGGATTTTGCGACTTATTTTCAGGACAAATATGGCTTCAGAGCGTTATTTTGGAACTTTTGGAACCAATGAGCATGCCATGGTTGCAAAGAAAGTTGCTCAGGAAGGTATTGTTTTGTTAAAGAATGAGAGGCAAATCTTACCAATTGAAACAAAGAAAATCAATAAAATCGTTGTCATCGGAGAAAATGCAACAAGAAAAATGACTATTGGAGGTGGCAGTTCTTCCTTGAAAGCTAAATATGAGGTTACTCCTTTAGAAGGCATACTTAAACGTGTTGGCGATAGCATCCAAATTCAATATGCCCGGGGATATGAGAGTTATGGTGAACGAAAAGATGACCCCATGGGTAAAATCAATATTAACACCACAGGAAAAACCGCGGATGAGCTCCTAAAAGAAGCTGTTGAAGTTGCCCAACAAGCTGATTATGTAATTTTCGTTGGTGGATTGAATAAAAACAAAAAACAAGATGCCGAAGGTGAGGATCGCGAATCAATGGATCTGCCTTATAGTCAAAACGAACTTATTGAGGCATTGGTAAGAGTAAATCCCAATACTGTTGTGATCCTAATCTGTGGGAACGCTGTAACGATGCCCTGGGTCAGCAAAGCACCTGCTGTCGTTTATGGATGGTATGCTGGCTCTGAGGCAGGTAACGCCTTGGCTTCGGTTCTTTTTGGTGATGTTAACCCCTCGGGGAAATTACCCTTTACAATCCCGGTTCGTTTGGAGGATAACAGCGCACACTGTCTGGGGGAATTCCCGGGAACCAAAGAAGAGGTAAATTATAAAGAAGATATTTTCGTAGGATACCGTTGGGTTGAATATAAAAAATTAAAACCCCTGTTCGCATTTGGTCACGGACTAAGCTATACCTCTTTTGAGTATAGCAAGTTAGCCCTCAACAGGAAACAAATTCAGAACAACGACAGCATTGAAATATCACTGAAGATTAAAAACACCGGAACCCGGGCTGGATCCGAAATCGTTCAGCTATACATAAACGACGAGAAATCGACTGTTGTCAGACCCGTAAAAGAACTAAAATCGTTTAAAAAGGTCTACTTGAATCCCGGAGAAGAACAAAGCGTAACATTCAGTATAGATAAAACAGCGTTGCAATTCTACAACGAAAAAAGTCAACAATGGGAGGTTGAGGACGGAAATTTCAAGGTATTTGCAGGAGCTGCTTCTGACGACATAAGATGTTCAGGTTCATTTGAATACGTAAAATAAACTTCATAATATCACATTCAATTACTATTTATCATGAGAGCATTATTTATATTATTCTTGTGCGGATTTATGTCCTTAAATGCACAAAACCGCGTTGATTCGATCATTGCAAAAATTAACAATCCATACCTGGATGAGGTATTGGTAGTGGCACATAGGGGCGACTGGAGAAACTATCCTGAAAACTCAATTGCCGCGATTGAAAGTTGCATCAAAATGGGAGGAGTAGACATCGTGGAAATAGATATTAAAAGAACTAAAGACGGACATTTAATTCTTATGCACGATCAAACATTAAACAGAACTACTACCGGAAAAGGAAATGTTGAAGACTGGACACTGGATTCTATCAGAACATTAAAATTGAGAAATGGGTGTGGAATCAGGACTAAACATTTGATTCCCACCCTGGAAGAAGCTTTACTTTTCTCGAAAGGAAAAATAATGATCAACCTGGATGGAGCTGACAAGTTTTTTGATGAAGTATATGCTCTGTTAAAGAAAACAGGAACAATGAATCAAATAATCATGAAAGGAGGAAAGCCGGCTGAAGAGGTTGCCCGTACATACGGCGAGTTTTTGGATGATGTAATTTATATGCCTATCGTTCATTTGGATAATAAAAATGCCATTGAACAAATCAACACTTTTTATATCACGCTCAAGCCAAAGATGTTTGAACTGATTTTTTCGAAAGACACCTCACCTGTGCCGGTTGAAGTGAAGAGTCTTTTGGTTGGTAAAAGCCTGATCTGGTATAATACCTTGTGGGATACCATGGTTGGAGGTCACGATGATGACATGGCACTTGAAGATCCGGATAAAGCTTATGGATTCTTGATAGAAACGCTTGGAGTCAGGGTTATTCAGACTGATCGACCTCAGCTTCTGATTGATTATCTGAAAAGTAAGAACTGGAAAAGTAAATCGAATATCTCAAATCATAAAAAAAAGTGTATTGCAAAACAAAATTAAGCAATCACCAAACACCCCTTATTAAATTATTTTTAATCATTAGTTAAAAAAATATATACATGAAAAATATATTATTGACAAATCTCATTATTATATTATCACAATTGATATACTCACAAACCACCTTCAACCCGATACAGCAGAGCAAACAGGTAGTATGGGGAAATGGTTACGGACAAAATAGTTTCAACAGATTTCCGGCAGATGCACAAAATAAAATCCCCGGTGATGCCTGGAATCAAGCGGTTCGCTCAAGCGGATTACATGTTAGATTCAAATCGAATGCAACTTCAATTACGGTTAATTATAATTTAAGTTCCCAATACACAAGTAACAACTGGTTTAGTGCTGTTGGAGCAAATGGTGTTGACATGTATGCATTTAAACCTGGAGAAGGATGGCAGTGGTGTTACCCCAACACTAGAATTGTTGGTAGTTATTTTACATATAGTCAATTAAATCCAGATGACTCATATTACAATTCAAATGGATATGAATACGTGTTGTATTTTCCTACATTTGCCATCACCTCGTCCTTATCAATAACTGTGAATAGCGGGGCAAATTTTGAATTTGTTGAAGTACCTCAGAATATCAAACCAATTGTAATGTATGGTACCTCGATAATACATGGCGCGGCTTGTTCTCGTCCCGGGAATGCTATAACCGGCATTATAGGACGCACCTTTTCTGATCGCCCGATAATCAACCTTGGCTTCAGTGGCGCAGGGAAAGTTGAACCAGAGGTAATTGATGTAATAAACCGAATTGATGCAGAAATATTCATTATTGATTGTCTGCCTAATTATTCAACCAGTTCGATGCCTCAATATATTGAATCAAGATATAAAAGTGCAGTTGACACGCTTACCAAATACCACCCTAATGCGGCAATTTTACTCACTGAACATGTTGGATACGCCGATATGGAGATGTGGAAAGCAAGAAAAGATCTGGTTATACTTGACAACAGCGAACTCAGAAAAGTGTATCAGTATTTTATCGACAAAGGATATAAAAACCTCTATTATTTATCGAAAGAAGAAATTAATTTCAATTTTGCAGAAGACATTGCTGATTATATCCATCCCAACGACAAAGGCATGTATAAATTTGCAGCGGTTTACACTGACAAAATTAATCATATCCTTTCAGAACAATCCTCTGCTGTGAAAAACAATGTATCTGCATCGAACATTCAGTTATTTCCTAATCCAAATAATGGTTCTTTTGTTGTAAAAAATCAGCAGGGTTTCAGGCATGATGAGCTTATTGAGATTTTTGACTCATCTGGAAAAGTTGTTTATTCAGGAATAACGGTTCCCAACACCATTGAATATCTGATAGAACAAAACAACCTTATAAAAGGTAACTACATACTGTCTCTCAAACAAAAAAACGCATCAAATAACTTCAGCTTTGTTGTTAACTAATTTCAAGAATCAAATTTACTAATTGTATATTCGATTTCCTTTTCAATATGAAATTCATTTTTTCTTTCATCTTATACATTTGCTTTTGTCCGGTTTTAGTATTGGCTGGTAATTCTATCACAGCACATCCTGCCTCTCAAATTGTCGGTCAAAACTACCGGTTTACGATTCTCACTCCCTCTTTGATAAGAATGGAGTGGTCTGCTGATGGCAGTTTTATGAACGAAGCAACGCTTGCATTCATCAACAGAAATCTGGAAACACCGAAATTCAGAGCGATTGACTCGAAAAAGAAATTAATCATCCAAACTGAGAAATTGACATTAACCTATCTAAAAGGCGAAAAATTCAATTCGAACAATCTGTCTGTAAGCTTTATGTTAGAAGGTAAAATGAAAATATGGAAACCGGGAATGCTGGATGAAGAAAATCTGAAAGGAACCATGCGAACACTCGATCGCCTTGAGGGATGGCACGAGGATAAACTCGAGGAAGGCATTATATCCCGAAATGGGTGGGCTTTAGTTGACGACTCAAAGTCACCGGTCTTAGTAGACGACACTCAATGGACTCATTGGGTAAAAGAAAACACGAGGAAGGATGTATACGACTGGTACTTTTTCGGTTATGGACATGATTATAAACAGGCTTTATTCGATTTCACGCACATAGCCGGAAAAATCCCGATGCCTCCAAAATTCGCATTTGGCTATTGGTGGTCAAGATACTGGCAATATTCCGATGATGAATTGAAAAATCTGGTTTCTACTATTAAAAGTCTTGACATTCCTCTTGATGTAGTGATTATTGATATGGATTGGCATAAAACATTCGGACTTTCCTATCGTAACAAAGTTTATGATGCTGCTGGTGAATTAAAAGGATGGACGGGATACTCCTGGGATAATAATTTGTTTCCTGACCCTTGTAATCTGCTTGAATGGATGAAGAAGAATCATATAAAAACATCTTTAAACCTGCATCCAGCCTCCGGCATCATGCCTTATGAAGATGTCTATGATAAATTTGCCCTGTCGATGGGATGGGATACTGTTGGCAGAAAATTTATCCCTTTCGATATGGATAATAAAAAATGGGCTGATGTATATTTTCGTGAAGTTATCCATCCACTTGAAAAGCAAGGAATTGATTTCTGGTGGCTCGACTGGCAACAATTTCCATACAGCAAGAGTATTAAAGGATTAAGCAACACTTTCTGGCTCAACCATGTTTTTTTTAATAACATGAAAAAAAAACGTGAGAAACGTCCCTTATTATTTCATCGTTGGGGAGGGTTGGGTAATCATCGGTATCAAATTGGATTCTCAGGTGATGCTTATATAACCTGGAACTCACTCCGTTTTCAGCCGTTTTTCACCTCAACTGCTTCAAATGTTGGATATGGCTACTGGAGTCATGATATCGGCGGGCATTTTTTTCAGAAAGGTGACCCGAAAGTAACAGACCCGGAGTTATATTTAAGATGGATTCAATACGGAGTGTTTAGCCCAATACTCAGAACCCACAGCACCAAAGATATCAATATTGAAAGAAGAATCTGGAAATTTCCGGAACAATTTGAGATGATGCGTTCTGCCATACAGCTAAGATACCAACTGACGTTATATATTTATAACGCTGCAAGGAAAGCATACGATACCGGTATTTCAATTTGCAGACCGATGTATTATGAATACCCGGAGAATGAACTGGCATATACTTCGAAAAATCAATATTTTTTTGGCGATGACATAATTGTTGCTCCCATTGTAGCTCCTTCAGATAAAACAAGCGGATTGTCTGTTCAGTCAGTTTGGCTACCCAAAGGTAATTGGTTTGAAATGTCGACCGGAAGTTTGATTAAGGGTGGCGAAATGAAGACCCGGAATTTCCTACACGATGAAATTCCTTATTATGCAAGAGCAGGAAGCATTATACCCATGCTCCCAAATAATGTGAGGAATCTACAATCAGATTGTGACACCTTATGTCTGTTTTTTACCCCCGGAGATAATGGCACGTTAAATTACTATGAAGATGATGGCGTAACTGACTCATACGCAAATGAATTCACAACAACTCACATTGCTAAGAAAATCAATCGGGTTGAAAACAAGTTGAATATTAAGATTGATGCCAGAAAAGGAAATTTCGCCGGGATGAACCCTACCCGATCCTATTTATTAAGATTTCCGCTTTGTTTTCCAGCGGATAGCATCTGCATAAATGGTGTCAGTATAACTTATAACCGGTTTATTAGTCCCGGAAATTGGACTTATGATGGCTCTAATCTTGAACTTACTATATTAACAGAGGAACTTGCCTGTGACAAAGAAGTAAATTTGGAAATTCATTTTGCACACGAACAGATGCAACAAGAACAACTCCTATTCAACAAAGTTAAACTTTTCAAAAGATTAGTCCCGGTTACAGAGCAATTTAAGTATATTGTAACATCCTATGACAGCATGAGAAATCTTTCTGAATCATTTTTAAGTATCTCTCAGACTCATTCGCATATTAGCGCATCACCGTTTAAAATCATCAGCATTTTGAAAAATTTCGAATTAAATTTAGAGCAAGCAAAGAACGAAATACTGAACTTTGAACACGCTGAGAAAGCCAAACTTAATCAAATTGTAAATTTACTTTCCGATTAAACCTATTAAAACCGCTTCTTCACCAGCACCTTCAACCCATCCTGCACCATTTTCACTTCAATCTCTCTTCCTTCCTCGTAAGGTTCGCCGTCGAAGTGGAAAGGACCGGGTTCGTCGCGGTGCAGGGTAACAGAAGTAGCCCGCAGGGTGGTCATGAAGAAATCGTTGTTGATGGTTTTGGTGAAAAGTTGCAGGGCAAGCGTGGGAATGGCTATCAGCGGGAAATTACTGAGGATGGAAATGTCCATTTTACCATCCTGCACACTGGCTTGAGGTGCAATATAGGCATTATTGCCCCACTGGGAAGCATTGGCAAAAGTCAGCACAAACGCCTTGGCTTTGATGTCGATGTTTTCGCCGGTTACGTGGTAGCTTTTCGACCGGTAATTGAAATATCCGGTGATTATTTTTTCGAGATAGGCCATGATGCCGCGTTGCTGTCCTTTCGCGAATTCGGTGCTCACGTATGCATCGAAACCCGTTCCGCAGGTACAGAAGAAAGGCTGATTATTCACCAAACCATAATCTATGTTGATCACCTCAGCATGATTGAGCAATTCAACGGCCTTTTTCACATTCAACGGTATCTCCAAATGACGGGCTAGTCCGTTACCCGAACCCGAGGGAATAATACCCAACGCCGTATCCGTATGCCGCAGCGAACGGGCGACTTCATTTACAGTACCATCTCCTCCCACGGCAATCACCGCATCATAACCGGCATCAACGTAGTGTTTTGCCAGGTCACGGCCATGAAAACGATGTTCTGTAAAAACGATCTCGTGTTCATACAAATCATTATCCAAACTCTCACCAATGATCTCCGGAAATTCTTTTTTTGAACCCGTTCCGGATATTGGATTGATAACAAATGCAATTTTCTTCTTCATAATCAGCATCACATATTCATGCGGCGAATTTACAATAATTTAAACTGAAAATAACTTAATCTCTTGTTAATTGTTGTACATTTGCAAATATACAGGGTTTAAGAGTTTAAAAATTTAAATACTTAAACCACAAAAGGCACAAAAGGATGCCTAAGAAAACACAAAAGAAAATTTTAATTCTAAAACCATATAAGTCATATAAGTTCATATAAGCATTCAGACTTTAGACATCAGATATTTATGAAACGAAAAAAAAATAAACAAGGCGGAAGCACCCGCATCCGTAAATCGGAGTTAATTCAGAACATCGTTAACCTGTTCAACGAAAACCCGGAAAAGAATTTCAACTACAGACAGGTAGCCAAACACCTCGATATCAACAACGAATCGCAACGGGTATATGTTCACGAGTTACTGTACCAGCTTTGGGATGAGGACTTTCTGGTAGAAATCTCCCGCGGCAAGTTCAAACTAAACTCCCGCGGAGGCTATATTACAGGTACCATCGACCGCCAGGGTGTAAAAACATATTTAATTCCGGATGATGGCGGTGAACCTATTTTCATCCCGGAAAGAAAAACCAACCACGCTTTACTTAATGACAAAGTAAAAGTATTCCTTTATGCCCGCCGGAAGGGACAAATGCCCGAAGGTGAAGTGGTTGACATCATGGAAAGGGCCAAAGATACTTTCGTGGGTATCCTCGATGTATCTGATAATTTTGCTTTCTTAGTATGCGACAACCGGGTGCTGACCAATGATGTTTTCATCCCGAAAACTAAACTGAACGGCGCTAAGAATGGTCAGAAGGTTATCGTGAAGTTGATGCAATGGGAGCCGAACATGAAAAGTCCGGTTGGCGAAGTAATTGACATCCTTGGCGACAAAGGTAACAACGACACTGAAATGCACGCGATTTTAGCAGAATTCGGTCTGCCCTATAAATATCCTGAACAGGTAGACGCTGCCGCTGATAAGATTGATGCCGGTATTACCCCCGAAGAAGTAGCAAAACGCATCGACATGCGCGGAATTACCACCTTCACTATCGACCCGCGTGATGCCAAGGATTTCGACGATGCCCTTTCACTCCGCAAGTTGAAAGATGGACTGTGGGAAGTGGGCGTTCACATTGCCGACGTGACTCATTACGTGCGTCCCGGAAGTATCATCGACAAGGAAGGAAAAGAAAGGGCGACTTCAGTTTATCTGGTAGACCGCACCATCCCGATGTTGCCGGAGCACCTGTCGAACGGCATCTGCTCACTTCGTCCGGATGAAGATAAACTGACTTATTCGGTTATCTTCCAGATGACTGATCAGGCTGAAATTAAACATTATGAAATTGCCAAAACAGTGACCCGCAGCGACAGGCGTTTTACCTACGAAGAAGCGCAACAGGTCATTGAAACGGGTAAAGGCGACTTCAAAGAGGAGATACTGACTCTCGACCGCTTAGCTAAAATTCTGCGGAAAAGGCGTTTCGACAACGGCGCCATCGCTTTCGACCGGGTGGAGGTACGTTTTGAAATCGACGACAAAGGCAAACCGCTTTCCGTTTTCTTCAAGGAACAAAAAGATGCCAACAAGTTGATCGAGGAATTTATGTTGCTGGCGAATAAAACCGTTGCAACCCACATCGGCAAACCGGGCAGGGGTCAGAAAGCCAAAACGTTCGTGTACCGGGTGCATGATGTCCCGAATCCCGACAAGCTCGAGAATTTCTCGCAATTCATCCGTAAGTTTGGCTATAACCTGAAAACCTCCGGCAAGCAATCGGCCATTTCCAGCGCCATCAATAACCTGCTCGACCAGGTAGAAGGCAAAAAAGAACAGAACCTGATTGAAACGTTGGCGATTCGTTCGATGGCAAAAGCGATATACACCACCGATAACCTCGGTCATTACGGACTCGCATTCGACTACTACACCCACTTTACCTCGCCCATCCGCCGGTATCCGGATATGATGGTGCATCGCCTACTGGAACGCTATGCCTCAGGAGGCAAAGGTGTAAATCAACATGAATATGAAGAGTTGTGCAAGCACAGTTCCGACATGGAACAACTGGCTGCCAATGCCGAACGTGCTTCTATCAAATACAAACAGGTCGAATTCATGGCGCAACATGTGGGTAAGGTCTTCGATGGGGTTATCTCAGGCGTAACGGAATGGGGTATCTATGTGGAACTCGTCGAAAATAAATGCGAAGGCATGATTCCCATCCGCGACTTAGACGATGACTACTACACTTTCGATGAAAAGAATTATTGCTTGGTGGGCCGTCGTTACCACAAGAAGTTCCAACTGGGCGACGAACTAACCGTACGGGTCGCAAAAGCAAATCTGGATAAGAAGCAGTTGGATTTTGTGCTGGCGGATTCAAAATTGTAATCAGCATGTTGATTTTCGTAGAGACGCGCTATAGCGCGTCTCTACGAATTTATACACCTACCTATCAATTAATTACCAACCTGACATTTAGTATATTACCTCAATCCCCCCGCCCCTCTTATCTCCGGCGAAATTTCATTCAACCATCCGGCCTGTTGCAACACAGCTGATTGAACTTTGATGAATCGGATGTGGTCAAGCTGAACCGGATTGCCTTCTGCATCAACGGCATTACTGATATCGAGACGATTTGAATATGTTTTGGAATCGAAGTCGGTTCCGGATCTGTTTTCAGCATAGCCCCATTCGAACCGACCTTCGGGAACTGACCAACTACTAACATCGCCAACCTGCATCTCTTCGTAAGCATCAGGCAGACGTGTTCCATGAAATGTTACTGCATTGCCTGTAGTTTCAGCCCACCACCAGGAAGAAGTATAAGCACTACCAAAACCATCCTTCAGTTCACCGCTCTGACAGTTGCTGTCTGTCCAGGTGATATTTGCCGCATCAACAGGAGGCTTGTAATAGGTTATGCTGTAATTACGTTGTGAATGTTCAAACTCACTTCCCTTGAGTTCATACCAGGTTTCGTTGGGCAGTCCGTCACCATTATCATCCCGCATTACATACACCACAGCAGGTTCCGGTCCAGCGCCGGGCAAGGCGAACACTTCAAAATCGGGACCCTCAGCATTTGTTATATTTGCTGAAAAACCGGCAATAACATAGCCTCCGAAACCGCCCAGATACAACCAGCCACTGTGCTTTGCCGGATTACCAATGATGTATTGCGTATCCGTCGGTTTGGCCTGAGCCGCATGTTGCCCCGGACCATATACATATTCAAATACCGTTGACAGATATATCGTGGTTTCTTCCTCTGTTTCTTCTTTCGGGTCACAGGATGAAAAGATCGCCACAACAGAAGCAATCAGGCAAAAAGTAAAAAAATAAAAAAACATCTTATGTGAACTCATATGTCTTATATGGTTAAATATTACTTAATAACCACCATCGTGGCGCCAAAACCATACTCCCGAAAAGATGCATCCTGGTAATAATAAGACTTATAGCGGGTTTTCAGCAACCTCATGATTTCATTGCGCAACACACCCTCTCCTTTTCCATGAATGAACACAATCTTCTGTCCTTTCTTATGCTTGTTTTCGTCAATCACGCCATGGAACTTATCCAGCTGCAACTGCAACATGTCGGCATTGCTCATGCCGGTGGTATTATCCACGAGTTCGTGGATGTGTAAGTCAACCTCAATAACTTTGGGGTTCAATAGCGTTTTCTGACGATGCGGTTTTGGGGGTTCAACCGGCTCTTTGCTCAGCATCGCATTCTTTATCTCGTCCGGAGATATCTCTGGCATTATGGGTTTCGGTTTCACCAAATCAAAGAGCATAGCCAGTTCATCGAAATAATCATTCTCAGTAAAACTATGCAATTTGTAAAACTTTACCGGGGCAATTCGTAAATTCAGGTCAATAGCGGTCTGAGGTTGATATACTTTACCTTGCTTATAGGCCACTATCTGCACTTGCAGGTTTTCCCAGTCATTCAAGTCTGCATTGGCAATACGCGATATCTCTTCCTGCATGTTCGGCTCAATGATGCCGCTGGCAACAGACTTGCGTTGATTTTTCTCTCCGATAATCAGGTTGTAAAACAGGAAGTAGTTACTGTCGTTAATCAGCAGACAGTCGTACTGACTGGTTTGCAAATTCCTGATATCGACGGGAATGAAAGCCAGCAACGCACGTAACTCGTCCCCATCTTCAGTTTCAATGATTTCTACCGGTTTTGGAGTCTCAATTTTGACGTTTAGTACAGGTTCTTCCGAGGGAATATCGGCTACCGATTTCGAACTGAAATCTTTTAACGGGAAGTTAGTCTCCATATTAACCCGGGGCACTGCCACACATTCGCGTTCCAGTGCCGGAATTTCGAAACCATCTTCATCTTCTACATATACAATGCCTTTCTGTGTGTCGATGCGGGTCACCACCCCACCGCCCACGGCATTCAGGAAGCGAACGGTGTCGCCTTTTTGTATGTTGTTTTTTTGCATGTTGAAATCATTTTTTACCACAAAAGGCACAAAAGGTGACTAAGGAAACACAAAAGATTTTTTTTTAAACCATATAAGGCATATAAGTTACATATAAGCATTCAGACTTTTGACATTAAATGTCTGTAGAGTTCATCTTATAATTGTAAATCATAAATGAGTAAATGGTTAAATGGTTAATATTCGATTGAATTCTTTTGTGCCTTTTGTGGTTAATTTTATTACTTTTGCACAAAAATACAACATTTTACTGATTCACGTGAACAAAGATTTCAACAGCAACCCCATTCTGATAGATGATTACGATTACGCATTGCCGGATGAATGCATTGCCAAATATCCGTTGAAAGAGCGGGACCAATCGAAATTACTCGTTTACCGTAAGGGTGAAATCAGCGAAGATATCTTTTTGAACGCGGTGAGTCACCTGCCTGAAAACGTTTTGCTGGTGTACAACAACACGAAGGTAATCCATGCCCGGTTGTTGTTTCAGAAATCAACGGGTGCACAAATCGAAGTATTCTGCCTTGAGCCTCTCACTCCCTCCGATTATGCTTTATCGTTAGGTTCAACGGATGGCTGCACCTGGAAATGCATGGTCGGCAACCTGAAAAAGTGGAAACAGGGTAACTTAGCAAAAAATATCAGCATTAACGGACAAAGCCTTCAATTAACCGCTTCATTAATTGAGTCCACCGGCAACACACACCAGATTAGGTTCGAATGGGATAATGCACACATCAGTTTTGCTGAGATATTGGACCACGCGGGCGAGTTACCAATTCCGCCCTACCTGCACCGGAAAACGGAGGAAAGCGATAAAACTACCTACCAAACGATTTACTCCAAAATTAAGGGCTCTGTGGCTGCTCCGACAGCCGGATTGCACTTCACAGAGCAGGTACTTGACAGTCTGAAACAAAAGAACATCCAAACTGATGAACTGACTTTACATGTGGGTGCAGGGACTTTCCAACCGGTAAAAGCAGCTGACATCGCTGATCATGAAATGCATGCCGAGGTAATATCAGTCAGAAAAGAGACTATTGAAAAGCTGCTGCAACACGATGGAAATGTAATTGCTGTAGGAACAACATCAGTCAGGACGCTGGAAAGTCTGTACTACATCGGGGTGCAAATACTCCATGACAAAGTTACACCTGACAAATTAATCAGGGTGGAGCAATGGGAGCCTTATCAGCAAAAAACTGACATTTCGACCGAAATGGCTTTAAGGGCTATCTTAAATTATCTTAATAATCATCAATTGACCGTTTTACATGCCCAGACCCGAATCATTATCCATCCGGGCTATGTTTTCAGGGTAATCCGGGGTATGTTTACCAATTTCCATCAACCCAGAAGCACCTTATTGTTGCTGGTTTCCGCATTCACTGGCGAAAATTGGAAAAAGATATACGATTACGCCCTTTCGCATGACTTCCGTTTTTTGAGCTATGGCGACAGTTCGTTGTTGTTAAAATGAAAACTGACAGGCACAAGGGTGGCAGGGAAATTGAAATTAACAAAGAGCGAATAACGAATAGTGAATAGCTAAAAGCGGAGAACGGAAAATTATTTGCGACAAAACTTATATGGCTTATATGGTTTAAAGGTTTAAAAATTAAAATTAAAACAATATGATTTGGATTATTTTTGGTGTAACTGCTTTAGTGAGTTTCTTAATTCAAAGCAGTCTGAAATCGAAGTTTAAAAAATACTCGAAGATTCCGGTAGGGTTAACCGGCAGGGACATCGCGTACAAAATGCTGCAGGAAAACGGGTTGACGGATGTGAAAGTTACCTGTACACCTGGTCAGCTGACCGACCACTACAACCCGATGAATAAAACGGTGAATCTGAGTGAAGAAGTTTATCATTCAGCCAGTGTGGCAGCAGCCGCTGTGGCAGCCCATGAATGCGGACATGCCGTACAGCACGCCACAGCTTATGCACCTTTGCAAATGCGTTCGAAGTTGGTGCCTGTGGTTAGTTTTGCCTCCAACTGGGTACAATGGGTATTGCTTGCCGGGATCGTTTTTATGGAATCCTTCCCGCAACTCTTGCTGATTGGCATCATTTTATTTGCCACTACCACCCTTTTCAGTTTTGTCACCTTGCCGGTGGAAATCAATGCCAGTCAGCGTGCCCTTGCCTGGTTAAGCAATGCCGGCATCACGAATTATTCAACTCATGAGCCGGCAAAAGATGCTTTAAAAACAGCTGCTTATACTTATGTGGTAGCCGCGTTGGGCTCTTTGGCAACACTGCTTTATTATGTGATGATATTCATGGGAAGAAGAGACTAATCTGATTTAGAAAAGTTTATTCTTCATCCTTTTCCATGCAGGAATGTTCTCGGATTTTTCGAGAACTTCCTCATCATCCAGGTCTTCCAAATCAAGTGATATCGTCTCTATTTCTTCATCAATCTCAATCGGCAGTTCCGCTTGTACGGGCTTACTTTTATCTATAGATGAAGAATAATAAGTTTGTATGGATTTCTCGATATCGGGGCGAGCAGGCTCATCATTTTGCTCTGCCTCCGGTTCTTCCGTAATTTCGTTGTCGCCATCGAAAGTAACCGTTTTCAATGCTGCCTGCTGACGAATCTTTTTCTTAGCTGATGCCGGCATGCCCGGTATATCGGAAACATCGTAACCAGTTGCAATCAGGGTAATCTTTACATTTTCACCCAGGCTATCGTCGAATGCAGCACCCCAGATCACCTGAATATCTTCTCCAATCGAAGCCATGAATTCATTGATTTCTTTGACTTCCTCCATTTTAATCTGATATTCCTGTGCACTTGAACAGTACAAGTTGAGCAACACTTTGCTTGCACCGCTAACATCGTTGGTATTTAACAACGGAGAATTCAGGGCATCCTGTATCGCTTTGGTAATACGCTTTTCTCCGGAAGCATAGCCAGTATTCATGATGGCCACATTACCTTTGCTCAGGATGGTGTACACATCCGCGAAGTCGGTGTTGATATAACCCGGAACCGTGATAATCTCTGCAATGCCTCTGGCTGCGTTGGTCAGCACATCGTCGGCTTTGGCAAAAGCGTTCGACAACTCCAGGTCGGCAAAAATCTCACGTAACTTTTCATTGTTGATAACCAGCAAGGCGTCCACGTGCTCACTTAAAGCGGCAACACCTTCGAGCGCCTGGCGTATCTTCATACTGCCTTCAAATGCAAATGGGATAGTTACGATGCCAACTGTAAGAATACCCAATTCATGTGCTGCCTGTGCCACCACAGGAGAAGCTCCGGTCCCGGTTCCCCCGCCCATCCCGGCAGTAATGAAAACCATTTTGGTATTGTCTTTAAGTACACTTTTGATGCGATCAATGGAATCTTCCGCAGCCTGTCGTGCCACTTCTGGATTTCCACCAGCACCTAAGCCTACACCGAGTTGTATTTTCAGAGGAACAGGCGAATTCTGCAATGCCTGGTTGTCGGTATTACATACCACAAACGACACATCCCTGAAACCCTGGTTATACATGTGATTTACGGCATTTCCACCTCCACCGCCGACACCAATTACCTTGATTATAGCAGGGTCGATCATGGGTAAATCTACTAATGGCAAAATATCTTCCATATTATATCAGTTTATTCTTATTATATATTCATATTATTAACGCTTCGTCTACAGTCACTATTCGTTATTCGTTATTAGCTTTCCGTTTTCCGCTGTTTCTCCTCCTTTTTTACCTCCATCTCGGTATCTTCCTCAAAAAAACGGATAATACCCTGTGTAATTTTATCTGTTATGGATTTACGCTTTGGCTTCTTTTCCACTTCGGTTTTCTCAATCACCTCCTTATGCTCCAGCCTGTAATCATGTGTCAGGATGATGGTGCCAACTACCTGCGCGTATGATAAATCCATAAATTTTTCAGGTGTATCAGGAGTTAACCATCCTGAATGATCACCAAACCTGGTTTCGATTCCTGATTTATCTTCTATATACTCCCTGATCTGTGCTAATTTAGCACCTCCACCCGAAATAATCACGCCATTAGGAAGCTGATCTTCATACTGATTCAGTATTTTGAATATCGGTTGAAAAATCTCATCCAGTCTCGATTCTATGATCATAGCCAGAAAAGTAGTCGTAATCACAACCGGTGGATCTGCCGGATTTTTTGCGGGCACCCTGATATTCACAGGAGCGCCGACGGCATTTTCCATGGCAACTCCTTTTTTACATTTTAATTTCTCAGCATAGGCTTCTGTTATGCCAATCTCTTCAATATCCTTCGTTATATTTCTCCCTCCGAGTGGAACTACCATGAGGTACTGCAGGATTTCATTGCGGTAAATGGCAAGGGTTGTAGAAGAATCACCCATATTTATGACCGCACACCCAGCCTGCCGATCCTCCTCTTCTGTAACTGCTATGGCAAAAGCCTCTGCTGCCAGCGGGATATGCTCAACATGACAGTTGTAGATTCTTTCCAAACATTTATGCAGTTGCACCTTCATCTGGGCACTACCAACCACTAAGTGATAGTCCCCAACGATGTAGGTTCCCCGTTGACCTTCCGGCTTTTCCATCTCCACACCATCAACCTCATACCTGACAGGAATGGTGTCGTAAACCAGCATGTCCTGTGCCTGATATGACTTTTCACATTCCAGGGCCATCGAGTCGATGATATCAGCGGTAATTTCTTTGGATTTATTGAGCTTACGGCGAACTGAAGCATGTACTATTTTCATGCTTTTTCCGCCGAAAGCAGTGGAAAACTTCTTGATGGGTTCACGTAAGCCGGCACTGTTTTGTAACTCCTTGAGTAACGCGACCACGTTGAAAGCGGTTCCGGAAGGATGTCCGATGATGCCATTCTTTATCTCATCCACTTTTCTGATCTCTTCCGACACAATCTTTATGGCATTATCCTCTCTCACCTCAGCGGCAATAGCCCTGACTCCCGTACCGGCAAAGTCAAAAGCCACCAATCTGTTTATATCCTCTTTTCCTTTCATGCTCTTATATAAATCCTTTAACGTATGCTCATTGGCACTTATAATCTAATTTCTAAAGTCCCTTTCATTTCTTATTCCAACAATCTGGTTGTCATATTGTAAGTCTAATTGCTCATAGCTATTCCAGCCCATCACCTTGAAACCCTGATTATACAAGCGATAAACACGACTCAGCTTTTCTTCGTAACCCTCCAGACTTCCCAATAAAATCACCGTATTGCCAACCCTGGGAACTAATTCCACTTTCAAATCCTCTCTGACATGAATCTGAGAAACCTGTGCATTCCAGAAACTGTGCTTTCCGATAAAATCAACAAAATCGAATAAAGGACCTTTAGCCATCGACCGGGTAACCCTGCCTGTAACCACAGGAACATAAGCCACCGCATGCAGGGGCACCGGCAATATCTCCTT
This sequence comes from Paludibacter sp., assembly GCA_034928085.1. Taxonomy (GTDB): domain Bacteria; phylum Bacteroidota; class Bacteroidia; order Bacteroidales; family Paludibacteraceae; genus Paludibacter. The sequence continues at coordinate 38,768 of JAYFPG010000022.1, read as the reverse complement.
ATGCTGATCCACATAGTAGTTCTCATTGGTCATAACCAGAAACTTTGGTTCCCGTAGCGACACGTTCACAAAAACACTACCATCGGGAGTATGATAACAAAGCGCTTGTTTCACCAGTAGATTTTGCTCCAAAAAAAGTTCAATATGTTCTGTCCGCAGCCGATTCAGCGACTGACCGATGGGATGCAGATCGTTGTCCCGCAACATGTCACTCAACTCGCCGGATTTTATCAGTTCAACCTTGCCATCAACATTTATAACCAGACTTTTACATTTGATATCGCTCTCATCCACCGAGAAACGGATCAGCGCAAAAACCAGGTACCCCAGTACAATTACGACACCGGTTATCAAAAGAATATAACTGATTACTTTTCGTTTCATATACTCACTACCGGTTCTTCCAAAGGCTCCCCGGTATTTATTTTCTTTTGTTTAATCACTTTTCTGATTTCAGGGACCAGGGCATCAATGTCACCTGCACCGAAGGTGACGAGCACCTCCAGATCATCCCGCTTCTCCAATAAACTAATTAAATCACTCTTCGGACAATACTGTTTCTCATCCAGTGTCATTTTATTCAGAATAAGTTCCGGATTAACACCTTCTATGGGTAACTCACGGGCAGGATAAATATCAAGCAAGATCAATTCATCCAAAGTTGAAAGCACCCGGGCAAATTCATCCGCGAAGTCTTTTGTACGCGAATACAGGTGCGGCTGAAAAATCCCGGTTATTTTTCTTTCAGGATACATTTCCCGGATAGAGCTTATGCCCGCGTGCAACTCGCTGGGGTGATGCGCATAATCATCAATATAAACCGTTTCCGCAGTTTGGCACACGATATTGAAGCGCCGGTAAACGCCTGAAAAAGAAGACAAACCCGTCCTCAACTCTTCTGAGGTCACCCCGCTCAACCAGGCCAGCGCCATAGCAGCCACGCTGTTTTCCACGTTGATTTTCACCGGAACACCCAGTCGGACATCTGCGATAGTTTCAGTCGGCGTTACAAAGTCAAAACGAATCTCACCCGGCATACTGCGGATATTAGCCGCATGAAAATCACCACCTTCATCCATGGAATAGGAATATAATTTCACACCCTTTTGCAGGGTCGGATGAATATCCAGGCCTTTCCTTACAATCAATGTTCCTCCGGGACGTACAAGCGATGCAAAATACTCAAAACTTTCCTTCACTGCCTGATGGGTCTTATAAATATCTAAGTGATCTGCATCAGCAGAAGTAATCACAGCCATATAAGGCGTCAGGTGGTGGAATGAGCGATCGTATTCATCCGCCTCAATCACCACAAAATTACTTTCTTTCGACAACAGTAAATTTGTGTTGTAATTATTTGAAATTCCGCCCAGAAATGCATTGCAATCCACCTGTGACTGGCGGAACAAATGGGCTGTAATCGTCGAAGTTGTCGTTTTCCCATGTGTACCGGCAATACAAACACCTTTACTCTGTCGGGTAATGTATCCGAGCACTTCGGCCCGTTTCATGATAGTAAACTCTTTTTCGCGAAAGTAAACCAACTGAGGGTTGTCCTGCGGTATGGCAGGAGTCAGAATCACCAAAGTTTTGTTTTTATCCAGAAATTTCGCCGGAATATCCGAATCCTTATCATCATAAGAAATTTCTATTCCTTCGGATTCCAGGGTTTTGGTCAGTGTAGTGCTGGCACGGTCGTACCCGGCTACTTCAAAACCGTGGATTTTATAATACCGGGCGATGGCACTCATGCCAATTCCACCAATACCGAGAAAATAGAATTTCGTAAACCTGTTCATTTAATACAGTTAAAATTTCACTAATAATTTCTTCACTTCTTCAGCAATTCTACCCGCTGAATTTTGCTCGGCTAAATTAAGAATATTTTTGCTAAGCGCACTCATTTTTGAGGCATCCTGAATTATTTTTAACGCCTCGGGAATCATTTTGTCCTTCGCTTCGGCATCACCGATCATCACGGCAGCATCATGCTTCACCAAAGCCATGGCATTTTTGGTCTGATGATCCTCGGCAACATTAGGAGAAGGCACTAAAACAGCAGGCTTAGCCAGCAGGCATAACTCCGAAATCGAGCTGGCACCAGCCCTCGAAATGACCAGATCGGCTACTGCATAGGCGTAGTCCATACGTGAAACAAAAGCTGTTACGATAATATGTTTACAAGCAAAAGGTTTAAACGCTTTTTCTGCATCTTCTATGTAAAACTTCCCAGTTTGCCATATGACCTGCACCTCAGAATTCGCGAGGGTTTCCAAATGGGCAATCACACTTTGGTTGATGGTGCGGGCGCCCAGACTTCCTCCTACAATCAGGATGGTTTTTTTTGCCGGGTCCAGGCTGAAAAACTGATAAGCTGCCTCAGCCTTTGGAGCTACCGCAAACAAGTCCTGCCGTACCGGATTGCCTGTTTTCACAATTTTTTCTTTGGGGAAGAACCGCTCCATCTCATCATAAGCTACACAAATACGGGCTGCTTTTTTTGCCAATAATTTATTCGTCACACCTGCATAGGAATTTTGCTCCTGAATGAGCGTCGGAACTCCAAAAGCCGAGGCTGCACGCAACACCGGCGCACTGGCATATCCGCCCACGCCGATAGCCACATCGGGTTTGAACCTGCGGATGATTTTTCTCGCTTTGATAATACTTCGCAACAGATTCCACACGACCCTTACATTTCTCAGCATGTTTTTCCTGTCGAAGCCACTAACAGGGAGTCCTTCTATCGGATAGCCGGCTGCCGGAACCCTTTCCATCTCCATCCTGCCAACAGCCCCCACAAACAAAATATCCGCTTCGGGATAAGATTCCTTCAGGGCATTGGCAATACTGATAGCCGGGAAAATATGTCCCCCGGTCCCCCCGCCACTGATGATAAACCGGGGTTGCCTATTGGATGTCATCGTATGTTTCTTCATCGTCGTCTTCTATTACAATTTCTTCAGTAAGTGCATTGTTACCAGTCTGCTCTTCTTTAATCTGCCGGGTAATGCCAAGCAAAATGCCGAAATAGATACTGGTTATGAGGATGGAAGTCCCACCACGACTGATCATGGGAAGTGGCTGGCCAGTTACCGGTCCCAGGCTGGTAGCCACCGCCATGCTGACAAATGCCTGTAACACAATCATCAGCGAGAGCCCAATCACGAGAATCGCCGGGAATACGGTTTTACTCATTGTGGCTATCCTACCTGCCCGAAAGAGCAATACCATATAAAGCAGGATGACAAAAACACCTCCCACCAATCCCATTTCTTCCACGATAATCGCATAAATAAAGTCGGAATATGCCTGTGGCAGGAAGTCACGCTGCACACTGTTCCCGGGCATTACCCCAATCACACCACCCCTTGCAATGGCAATTCTGCCGTGCTGCACCTGCAAATTTTCATCGTTAATTACATATTTGTCTTCTTGTTCTTTATCCTCGGAAAGATAGCGGTCAATACGCTTTTCCCAGGTATAGGCTCTGTCGAACATTTTGGGCATACTTTCCTGCGGGAAAATTTTTATCGCGGCAAAACCAAAAACACCCAAACCAACAATGGTAGCAATAATCAGCACAAGTTTCCGGGTAGCTATTTTTCCAATGAACATCATAATCCAGATAACCCCAAAAAGCAATACGGCCGTTGAGAAGTTTTCCAGCAGAATCAGGAAACACACGATGGCCGACAACACCATCAAAATCCTGAAGAACTTATTTTCGTTTGAAGCCGAATTTTTTATCCGCGCGATAAAATCCGCCGCAATAATAATCAGTGATAACTTACCCAGTTCAGATGGCTGAAACTGAAAACCACCCAGTTGCAACCAACGGGTAGCGTCATTTTCGGTTTTTCCCTTAAATAGCACCAACACCAAAGTCACCATCGAGAATGCCAACAGCACAAACGCTCCGAAGCGGATGAATTTGGCAGGAATAAAATGCACCAGGAACGCGATAAAGGCACCCATTCCCAGAAACAACACGTGACGCAACATCGGTGCGGTATGATTAATCGATTTGAAAGCCAGCGTACTTGAAGCGCTGAACATTTCAACCGCCGAAATAATACACAAACCAATGAATACAGCCCATATTACTGCATCACCTTTGAGATATTTCTTTAATATTGAATCCATTTTAATTATTTGTATTCCTGTTTATCTAAATTCTTTGTCCCCGGGTTAAAACCCGGGGCAATTGATTATGTTGCCATTTGCACCAGTGCAGATCCACCTTTAAACTCTTAAACCATTAAACTTTAAACCCATAATTAACCACTATCAACTAACCACTTGAGGGCGCAAGCGTTGCGCCCCTACATTGCACATTATCACAGCGCCCTCACGCATTGCTTAAACTGCCGTCCTCTGTCTTCGTAGTTTTCGAACAAATCAAAGCTGGCGCAACAGGGCGACAACAGCACCGTATCTCCCTCTTTTGCAAACCGGTATGCTTTACTCACCGCTTCTTCCATCGAGAGAGCATCAGCAATCATTTCTTTTTTTCCATCGAAATAGGTATGCAATGGCTTATTATCAACACCCAAAAACACCAAAGCACGAACCTTATCACGCACTAATTCTTCTATCTCACTGTAATCGTTACCCTTATCGGTACCCCCCAATATCAACACAACCGGCGTTTTCATACTTTGCAGTGCATACCAACATGAGTTGACATTCGTGGCTTTCGAATCGTTCACAAATTTCACATTGCGAACAGTAGCCACATATTCAAGCCGGTGCTCCACGCCCTGAAAATCGAGCAGAGACTGCCGGATAACTTCTTTTTTCACATCAAGCACTGCAGCTGTAAGTCCGGCTGCCATGGAATTGTAGGTGTTGTGAATTCCCTGTAAAGCTAATTCTGATGTTGGCATAACAAATATTGTTTTTAAGGTATCGATAATTAGTTTCTCTTCTGTTAAGAAAGCTTTGGTTTTCTCTGATTTTTCAAGTGCGAAAGGATAAATTGACGATTGTATTTTCCTCTTCGCCATCTCCTTCTGAATAACCGGGTCCTGTTCCCAATAAATGAAAGCATCCTGCTCCGTTTGATTCTGTGTAATTCTGAATTTCGCATCCACATAATTCTGAAATTCATAATTATAGCGATCCAGATGATCTGGTGTAATATTCAGCAAAACAGCAATATCAGCTTTAAATTCGAACATGTGATCGAGCTGAAAACTGCTGAGTTCAATCACATAATATGCATGTGGTTCAAGCGCCACCTGTAAAGCTAAACTGTTTCCGATATTGCCTGCCAGACCAACATCCAATCCTGCATTTTTCAGGATATGATAAATCAGCGTAGTCGTGGTCGTTTTTCCGTTACTTCCCGTGATACAAATCATTTTAGCACCGGTATACCGACCTGCAAATTCAATCTCAGAAATCACCGGGATACCCTGCGCCACAATTTTTTTCATCAGTGGGGCTTTGTCAGGTATACCCGGACTTTTTATCACTTCATCCGCGTTTAGAATCAGGGTCTCAGTATGTTGTTTTTCCTCCCAGTTAATTTGATGTTCGTCCAGCATGGCTTTGTAAGATGATTTGATGGCAGATAAGTCCGACACAAAAACATCAAAACCCTTTTGCTTTGCAAGTACTGCTGCACCTGTTCCGCTTTCACCTGCACCTAATATAACGATTCTCTTCATGTAAATAATTTTACCATATAAGTTCCATATAAGCATTCATACAAACATCCAGTTCCTTCAGTTTTTTATGTTCCACTTTCTGAGCAAAGTCGAAAAATGTATTTCTCCAACACTTATATGGAACTTATATGACTTATATGGTTTCATTCATCTTATTTTCAACGTTATAATTGTCAGCGCACCCAGAATCAGTCCGATTATCCAGAACCGGATTACAATCTTCGATTCAGGCAGTGCTATCTTGGGATTCTGAATCAGGGCAGGAATGCTTCCGTCACCTGGTTTCTGATAGTGGTGATGCAAGGGTGCCATCTTAAATATTCGCCTACCTTCTCCATACCTTTTCTTGGTATATTTAAAATAACCAACCTGCAACATAACCGACAGATTTTCAACCAGAAATACGCCACAGAGAATCGGTATAAGCAATTCTTTCCGTATAGCTATGGCAAAGACTGCGATTATACCGCCAATGGTCAGACTACCCGTGTCGCCCATGAAAACCTGAGCCGGAAAAGCATTATACCACAAAAATCCGATGGTTGCACCAATAAAAGCACCGGCAAACACGAGCATCTCTCCTGTCCCGGGGATATACATAATATTTAGATAACCTGCATAATTCACGTTACCCGAAACATAAGCCAGAATCCCGAGTATTACTCCGACAATGGCCGAAGATCCTGTCGCAAGGCCATCCAACCCATCCGTCATATTTGCACCATTAGATACAGCTGTCACGATGAAAATCACAATAAGCACAAAAAATATCCATCCGTAGATTTGAGATTTCTCACCCATGAATTTGAATGCATCCGCATAATTCAGGTTATTGTTTTTGAAAAACGGGATGGTGGACTTGGTTGATTTCACATCGTGTTTCGCATAATGCACATCTTCCACCCGATTGGTTTCTCCTTTTACTTCGATATTTTCTCGTATTACAACATCCGGACTCAAATACAAAGTCAGACCAACAATTAGTCCAAGCCCTACCTGTCCAACAATTTTAAACCTACCGCTTAATCCCTCCTTATTCTTTCTGAATACCTTGATATAGTCGTCAAGAAAACCAATGGCTCCCAGCCAGACTGTTGTAATAATCATCAGCAGGATATAGATATTGGTCAGATTAGCAATTAGCAAGGTCGGCACCAGTATCGCGATGATAATGATGATACCGCCCATGGTGGGAGTGCCTTTCTTCTTCATTTGTCCCTCCAGACCGAGGTCACGCACAATCTCACCGATTTGTTTCCGTTGCAGAAAGTCTATAATTTTCCTTCCGAACAAAGTCGACAGTATCAAAGCAAGAATAAATGCGACACCCGTACGAAACGAAATGTAGTTGAACATTCCCGCTCCGGGAAAATCAAACGCTTTGTCTAAGTATGTAAAGAGGTGGTAGAGCATAATTTTGAAATTTTAAGAGTTTAAAAATTCAACGGTTTAAGAGGTTAAGGGTTTTGTTTAAACTTAGTTCCTTTAATCTCAGAATTTTGCAAGTATTGTATAAAATTCGATAAGTTCTTTGAAAGTTGTTCAGTTTTATTCTTCATTTCATCAAATTCATTTTCTTTAATATATTCAAAATCATAAGCTCGCCACAACTGACTTCTGACCTCACCACAAGAACCTTTTGCAATGTAAAGAAATTGGATAAACTCCTTATTGCCATTTCTTTCAAAACCTTCGGCGATATTATCCATTACAGAACCCGAAGAGCTATTTATTTGATTCTTAAATTTATAGTCATGTGAAAAAGTCTCATATTTAGTTATTCTATGAATATCTTTACAAAGTTCTCTGGCCTTTTGCCATATTATCAGATCCTCAAAACAATGAACACCCGCCATACCCCCTCAACTTTTGAATCATTAAACTCTTAAACATTTAAACCCTTAAACCATCACCCCTTTAACTTCCTCTCTGTCATCAAAATGATATTTCACTCCCTGTATAATTTGATAGTTTTCGTGGCCTTTGCCGGCAATGAGGACGACATCACCGGGTTGCGCCAGAGCACAAGCCGTTTTGATGGCTTCGCGGCGGTCGACAATGGTCAGGGCTTTGGTTCGTTGCACAGCATCCAATCCGTCGGTCATGTCTTTCAGTATTTCAAGCGGATCTTCAAACCTCGGGTTATCTGATGTCAGAATGGCTTTCCAACTACCATCCACCGCTTCTCTTGCCATCATGGGTCGTTTTCCTTTGTCCCGATTGCCGCCGCAACCCACTACGGTAATCAACCGACCGCTACCCTGCAAAATCTGGTTTATGGTTGAAATGACATTATTCAACGCATCGGGTGTGTGCGCATAATCGACGATAGCCGTGAATCCTGAAGGTGCATGGAGGGTCTCAAACCGCCCGGAGACCGATTTCAACGAGCTGATGATTCTCAGCGTTTCCATTTCATCAGCGCCCAATAATACAGCAGCGCCATATACAGCCGACAGATTACTGGCGTTGAACTTCCCGATAAACGACACATTCACTTCTTTGTCGTTCATATCCAGCAGCATCCCTTCAAAGCTGTGTTCCAGTATTTTCGTTTTGAAATCGGCCAGTCCACGCAGTGAATAGGTGTATTTTTTCGCTTTCGTATTTTGCAGCATCACCATCCCGTTTTTATCATCCGCATTCGTCAACGCGAAACTATCTTCCGACAGTAAATCAAAAAATTTCTTTTTCGCTTTCAGGTAATTTTCGAAAGTGAGGTGATAATCAATATGATCACGGGTCAGGTTTGTAAAAATGCCCCCGTCGAATTTCAGTCCGGCGATGCGTCCCTGTTCCACCGAGTGCGAGCTGACTTCCATAAAAGCATAAGTGCAACCTGCTTCCACCATCTGATGCAACAAGGCATTCAGACTCAGCGCATCGGGTGTGGTATGTGTAGCTTCAACTTCCAAATCATCAACATAATTACAAACCGTCGACAACAGGCCTGTTTTATTTCCAAGCTCCCGGAAAAGCTGGTATAATAAAGTGGCAATGGTTGTTTTTCCATTGGTACCGGTAACCCCCACCAGCGTTAATTTCGATGAAGGATAACCATACCATGCTGCAGCCAGAAAGCCCAACGCATCAGCGCTGTTGGCAACCTGAACATAAGTTACTTCTTCGACGGTCTGTTCCGGCATTTGCTCGCAAACGACCGCGACAACTCCTTTTTCAATGGCAGCTGCTATAAAATCATGACCATCGACAGCCGTCCCCCTGGTGGCAACGAACAGATACCCCGGAGCAACTTTCCGCGAGTCAAATTCTATTCCCGTAATCTCCAACTCCTGATTTCCAACAGAAGCAAGCACCTTAATATCCAGCAGCAGTTCTTTTAATAACATAGTAGTTCTTTTTTGCTATTCTACTGTAATTCTAATTCAATTATACTACCCTCCCTCAGTAAGGTACCCGGTTTCAGACTTTGTGTAACTACTTTCCCACGGCCTTTCACCCTGACATCCAGCCCCAGTGTCCCCAACATGTAAAACGCGTCTTTGACACCCATACCGGACACATCCGGCACCAATCCTTTCTGAATTTTATACGTATCCAACGACAGGAGATTCCCTTCATTTGGCATTTGTTTTACCCATCCGCGAAATTCCGGGTTATCGACCGGTATCGCCAGTTCTTCTATTACCTTTTTCAGCGCGAAAGAGTTTCCGCTTTTCACTTCGGGCAGATAAGGATGTTTTCTGACAGAATCGTTTGCAATCCGGTCGGGCGACCAGCTTGACTTCAGCAACATGGTACGCTCCGCCACCTTCTTGAAAATGCTACCGGCCATCCGCCCACCAGAGGGCGCCCCTTCCGGAGCCGTCAGCACTACAATTGCCGAATACCTTGGATTATCCGCTGGGAAATAGCCACAAAAAGAAACATTATGACGTGTCTGACCAGCCCTGTATCCAAGTCCGCCCTGAGAAATCTGCGCTGTTCCTGTTTTACCGGCTATCCTTACAATTTTTGATTGAGCTGTTTTCGCAGTGGCGAATTTTCCATCTACTACCTCTTTCAGCGTTTGTTGAACATCTTTCAGGGTTGACGGTTTACAAATGGATTCCTTCAATACCTCTGTTTCGAACGCATGCACCACCTCTTCATTCCTTTTGACAGTCTTGACGAACAATGGCTTCACCATCTTTCCATCATTAGCAATGGCATTAAAAAGTGTCAGGGTATAAATTGGCGGAATCTTGGTTTCATAACCAATAGAAATCCACGCAAGAGATGTCTTATACCATTCATTCTTATCTTTCTTCGGATGTTTGATCCAGGGCTTTGCAACCCCTTTCATCTGCAAAGGCAGTGAATCGTTCAACCTGAGATCATATAATCTCTCTATGTATTTCTCCGGTTTGTCACCAAAAGATTTCATAACCATTTTCGAAGTTCCCACATTCGACGAAGCCTGAATTATTTCATTGACATGCAATTTATCATATCCTCCCCGATGATAATTATGGTCTTTCATCAAGCGGTTGGCAATCGGAAGAATCCCCCCATCAATATCAAAAACATCGTTGATCTTTACCTTCCCTTCATCCAGCACAGCAATCAGAGATGCAATCTTAAAAGTTGAACCGGGCTCCATCCTGTCTGTCAGCGCATGATTTTTCCCCTCGTAATAGGTATCCGTCTTTTCATTATAATCCAGATTAACCATCGCTTTCACCTCACCGGTCTGAACTTCCATCACCACGATACAACCCGATTTCGCACCCAGTGCGCCAATCGTATCCCGCAATGCTTTTTCTGCAATATCCTGTATTTCAATGTCCAGTGTCGTATATACATCCAACCCGTCTACCGGCTCCACCTCAACCGTTTCCAGGTACTTATTCGCCACTTTCTGGCGTGTTGAGACCCCAGGGATTCCTAATAATTGTTCATTGAATGATCCCTCAATACCACTTCTCCCGCCCTTCACCTCATCGGCATACACATCCCCAATTGTCCTTGATGCCAGTGAGCCAAAGGGTTTTACCCTGCGTACATACTCCCTTGTATATAATCCGCTGCGATTTCGCCCAAGTCTGTATAGCGGTAGTTTCCTGAAGTCTTTCAACTGTGCATATGAAATTCTCTTTGGATGTAACAGCAGGTTACCATCTTGTTTCTTGTAAGCATTGAGCAATATTCTTTTGTATTGAGCTTTACTCTTATCTCCAAAAAATTTCGACAATGAATAAGAAACTGAATCAAGATTCTCATAAAACAACTTCCCATCGTTCATATTCAGAGCCGGAACCCTCAAATCCATATAGATATAATAGGTGGGTATCGAACTGGCCAGCAGCCTGCCATCGGAAGCAAAAATATTACCTCTTTTCGGTCTGACGGTGATATCGCTGATTTTCTGCTTTTCAGCCAGTTTCATCCATTCATCTCTTTCAAAAAACTGGATTTGAACGATTTTATATATCACCAATAAAAAGAGTATGGAAATAATAAAATATACTATTCCAAATCTTACGACGATATTTTTACGTTTATCCGGCATCTAAAAAAATACTGTTTGTTGTTTTGGGTGCAAGCATTGCGCCCCTACCTTATTCTATAACAATCGGCGGGGTATTCCCCGGCTTCAACATCATGCCCTTACTTTCCATCAACAGCAGGAGGTTCGACTGCCGGCTGATTTCCATCAATTCAGCCGAAATAGTCAACGACTCATATTTGGCATCCTGTATATTTTTCTTCAGCATCACCATGGTGGCAATCTGCTTTTCACTGGCATAGCGGTTATCAATATACCCGATACTCAGCACCACCAGGAGGATAATAAGCAAATACTGCTTTCTGATGAACTTTTTGGTCAGAATATTCCCGTTGAGGATGTCGCGTACACTACTCGAACGAAGATCCGATAAATCCTCACTCTGGCGAATCCTGTCTACTATGTTTTTAAAAAACGACATACTCAATGATTCAGCGTTGCAATTCTCAACTTGGCACTACGGGCTCTCGGATTGGTGGCAACTTCTCCATCTCCGGCAATAATCACCTTGTTGTTGACCGCTTTCATAGGAGCAATCACATTTCCAAAGAAATCTTTCTCCAGTTTTCCCTCAAAATTTCCGGAACGAATGAAGTTCTTCACCATCCTGTCTTCGAGAGAATGATAGGTAAGTACAGCTAACCGCCCATCTTCACTCAGCACCTCCACACACTGTTTCAGCAGCGACTTAAGCACTTCCATTTCCCGGTTCACTTCAATGCGCAATGCCTGAAAGACCCGCGCCATATCTTTTTTCTCTTTCTCTCTTCCGAAGAAAGGTTTCAACACTTCAATAAACGGAAATATCCTGTCAAATTTATTGTCAACACGGTAGTTAACGATGGTACGGGCAATTTTCCGGGCATTATGCAATTCGCCATAGAGGTAAAAAACATCCGCCAACTGCTCCTCCGAATAGGTGTTCAGCACTTTTGCAGCAGTCAGACCGGATTTTTTATTCATCCGCATATCCAGTTCTCCATCATAACGAAATGAAAACCCACGTTCCGCCTCGTCAAAATGATGGAAAGAGACACCCAAATCAGCTATTATCCCATCGACTTTCTCAATCTGATGAAATTGCAGGAAATTTTTCAGGTATTTAAAATTACTATGAACGAAAATGAACCGCTCATCCTGAGGTATATTCCCGAAAGCATCTTCATCCTGATCAAATCCAATCAATTTCCCGTTCTTCCCCAATCTTTTCAGTATCTCCCGCGCATGCCCTCCTCCACCAAAGGTGCAGTCCACATAAACCCCGTCTGGCTTGATATTCAACCCATCAATGGTCTCTGTGAGCAACGCAGGCACATGATAAACGGGCTCATCCATAAGGCATATCTTACTTTCTCATCATTTTTTCTTTCAGCAAGGCAGAAAAATCAGGCGCAGCGAGTCTTGATTGTTCAAATTTGGCCTTACTCCAAACTGCGAACCTGTCAATCATACCTACGAAAAGCACTTCTGCACTTTCCACAGCAATAGTTTGCAGGTGCTTTTTCTGTATCAGCACACGCCCCTGACTGTCAATGTCCAGCCATTCAGCCTCCGAAACAAACTGCATGAGTAACAACTGGTCGACAGGATTCCACTCATCAAGTCTGGACTTAAACTCCTCAACCTTTTCATTCCATACCGGAACCGGATAAATAACCAGACAGTCATTTTCTGTATCCCTTCGCATCACAACACGCTCTCTTTCCAATTCAGGAAGAATCTTACGGTATACGGAGGGGATGAAAATTCGTCCCTTCACATCTGCTTTTGCTTCGTATTTCCCGATAAACGTTGACATATATTTCTGCATGTTAATTTGCAACGGTAAAAGTATAAAAACTATTTTAAATTCCCCACATTTCCCCACAAAAAACTTATCAACAAGTTTTGAAGTGTTAAATCTTGCTTTTCAATAGATTATCAACAAAAACTAAACAAATAAACCAAACATAAACAGCAAACATAAATCACTATTAAACAATACATTATACAAAGCAAAAAAAAACAATGATCTTAAAATGACATAAAAGTGGGGAGATAATTCTCACTCAAAAAAAACAACGAGATACTTCGTTTTGCTCATAGCAATAGCACACACACACAAACATACAACTCCCATATATTTTTACTATTTTTGCTTCGCAGAAAAAATGAACATTATGACAAAACAGAAAATCGTTAAGATAGATGTCGCCAAGGTGATTAAGACCAGGGCTCCCCACGCTAAAGTTCCTAAATTCATCGTGAATTATCTGAAGAAGATTGTACATCAGGATGAAATAAACGAGTTTTTTGAGCAGAATCCGGATCTGAAGAATCTGGACTTCGTGGAAGCCGGACTAAAATTTCTGGGTGTCACCACTTCGATTTACGGAAAAGAAAACCTACCTCCCAAGGATGGTAAATACATATTTGCCAGCAATCACCCACTGGGTGGACTTGACGGCATGACAACCGGCTACCTGATAGGCAAGGAATATGATGGCAAAGTGAGGTTCTTTTCCAACGACCTGCTGGCCAATCTGCACCCGATGAAGGAAATGTTTGTGCCTGTCAACAAATTCGGTGCGCAATCAAAGAGTCACGCCGAAATGATGCACGAATTATACAGCTCCGACAATCACCTGGTTACCTATCCTGCCGGCATGTGTTCCCGCAAAACAAAAGGAGAAATCTGCGACCTGGAATGGAAGAAAAATTTCATCACCAAAGCCATTCAATACCAACGGGATGTAATACCAATATATTTCGAAGGAAGAAATTCAAACTTTTTCTACAACCTGGCGAATCTGCGTAAATTCCTGAAGATAAAATTTAACATAGAGATGATGTACCTGGCAGATGAAATGTTCAAACAAAAAGGCAAACATTTCACCATCAAAATCGGAGAAAGAATACCCTGGCAGACATTCGACAAGTCGAAAACACAGGTGCAGTGGGCAGAATGGGTTAAAGAAAAAGTTTACGAGCTGAAGTGACTATAAATCAAGGAGTCCTTCGGGAAGTTCAACCACGATGATTTTATTCTCGTGGTCGATTTCCTTTATATACTCTTCGCTAACTGGTATCAGCAATTCATCATCATCCTTTTGAATCACAAACAAAGCATTGTCGGTAGTACGGTCAATTTCACTAATCACGCCAATCGTGCCTTGTTCTTTTTCTTCAAGCTGAAAGCCAACGAAATAATCCAACTCAATTTCAGCATCATCCACAACTTCCAGAAACTCTTTCAGGATGTAAATCTGTAATCCTGAAAATGCACGGGCATCTTCTTCACTATTTAACCCATCCAAACGCAAAATACCAGTCGAGGCAGTCTTCAAACGATACTCAGCAACCACAAACGGGACAAATATCCCATCCAGTTCAAAGATAAAAAAAGGCAATTCTTCAAGCTCAAAAATATCAGCCGTGAAGCCAAACGACATTTCCCCGTGGATGCCGTGAGGTTTATTTATTTGCCCGATTGGGATGAGTTGGTTTTTGTGTATCATATCACTGAAGTTGTTTGTTAGAATCAAGTTCTTGAATCAAGTTATAGCATAAATATTTCGTCCACCTATCACTAAAGTTACAGGTAGAAATCAAGTTTTTAATAAAGTTTCTGACTTGACTTTTAAACGCAACTGAAAATTATGCAAAAGTAACAAATAATGGTTGTAAACAAAAAAGGTCATACATCTCATTTAATGTATGACTTTTTTGTTATTTAATTACACTGTTACTTAAAACATAAATACCAGTGTTGCTGTCAGTTGATTTCTTTTCAGGTCGATATTTTCGCTGTTATTCAAATCAACCATACCCCAGTTATACCCAACCCTGAGCTGCACATTGTTGTATTGAGCTCCTGCTCCAAAGCCAAGTTGCAGATCAAAACGGTTCACATCATACACATCATCGTCATCTATGTCGATTTTGTAACGATCATAGATTGTTTTAATCTCAGAACTGCCGATATTGGTTATGTTGATGGATTGCTGGGATATCCCGAAATTAAGATTCGGACCCGCAAACGCAAATAAGTTCAGGGTATTGTCAACCGGGAAACTCAACTGCAACTGCAATGGCAAATCAATCAGATGTGCATGATAATAATTTGTACCTGAGAATGTTCCGTCAAAGATTGACATAAAATACGAATATATTACTCCATACCTGAAATCAACATTATTAAGAATTTCCATTTCTGAAACTGGTCCAATCCGTATACCACTCACCTGTGCCGGAAAAATCGCGGTTGACCCGTTGGTTTCTTCAGTTGCATTAATATATCCCGCCTCAACACCAATTTTTTGAGATGAAAGACTTACCGCTGTAGAAATCATCATGATAAAAATTAATAGTTTAGTTTTCATTTCTTTATTTGTTTAATGTTATAAATAGTTTACACATAATCCATGTAATAAAGGATTAATGTAAAGATATAACTTAAAAATACAGGTCAAAGTTTTATTTTTAGGTTTATTTTACAATTCTAACTTCTTTAAAAGGAATCATCAAAATAAAAACAAAGTCTTATCTTTGTATGCATTTCTGATTAAACACAAAAGGTTATGAAAGCATTTATCATCTTCGCCTTCACGTTTTTATGTACAATTTCCACATCGGGAGTTAACATTGAAATCACCAACCCAAATCAAGCAGACATAAAAGATGCTCCGGTTGTAGTAAAATTAGATCTATTCAAGAAAATCGCACTGACAAAACGTGACCGTCTGGCTGTTTACATTGACGGAAAACAGGTTAGCAGTCAACTCGACGACCTCAACAACGACAGCATACCTGACGAGCTGGTATTCCTGACCGACCTGAAAGCCGGAGAAAAAAAGAAGGTTCAACTTCGAAGCATATCAGATAAAAAACGTGTAAAATTTCCGGCAGAGGTGTATGCCAGTTTGATTTTGAAAGAAGCAGACGGTAGCCATACCAACTTCAGGGAAATATCTTCGGCAAAAAACGACATGTACAACAAATTACATCATCACGGTGTGGCTTTCGAATCTGCCTTGATGGCATATCGAATCTATTTCGACAACAAAAGCACGATTGATGTTTACGGAAAAAAGAAATATCAGCTGGAACTGGCCGACACCAAGTGGTATCCGACTAACGAGCAGCTTGCTGCCGGTTATGGCGACGACATCCTGCTTGTCTCGGGATGGGTAGGCGTGGGAACAGTGAAAGGATTCGAAAATGGCAAAGCAACACACATCAACAAATTTGCCTTGAGGACACATCGTATTGTTGCCGCCGGGAATATCCGCACGATTGTGGAAAGTGATGTAAAAGGCTGGGAATATGACGGTAATAAAGCTGACATGACTGTCCGCTATATCCTCTACGCCCGTCACCGCGACGTGATTGCCGAAATAAGCACTTCCGCAGATATGGAGAAATTAGCAACCGGCGTACAGCAAATAGGCGGTGGCGCTTGTTTCCAAAGCAACCAGCTTGTAGGTTCGTGGGGCAGCTGGTATCCGCAACCCGACACCCTGAAATATGCCAAAGAAACTGTCGGTCTGGGTCTGTACATGCCCAAAGAATTTCAGGGAAAACAAATCATGGAGGACGTAAATAACCTGATTGTTTTTCCACAGAAAAAAGAAAAAACTACCCGGTACTACTTTACAGTTATTGCGGCAAAAGAAGGACAAAACGACATCAAGACAGCCGAAGATTTTTTCAAATACCTGAATAACTGGCGGAAGGGCTTAAAACTAATCGTTGTGGAATAATATAAAGTTATTAGACCTGTCAGGTTTTAAAAACCTGACAGGTCTGACGAAGACTTTCAATTCAAAGCAAATTCTCAATATCCCCTTCCAACTCAGCTGGCTTCACCTTGGGGTGATACCTGTAAACCGGCTTACCTTCTTTATCTATCAGGAACTTGGCAAAGTTCCATTCGATATCAGGCTTGCTTCCTTTCCCCGGCAATTCCTTTTTCAGATATTGATACAAAGGATGGGTATTCTCACCGTTCACTTCAATTTTGGAGAAAAGTGGAAAAGTGACGCCATAATTAACAGAACAAAATTCAGCAATCTCCGCTTCTGTACCAGGTTCTTGCCCCATAAACTGATTACAGGGAAAACCAAGTATAACGAGTCCACGGTCTTTGTACTTCTTATACAAAGCTTCGAGTCCTTCGTATTGTTTGGTCAACCCGCACTTGCTGGCAACGTTTACAATGAGGATGGTTTTTCCCTTGTATTGCGCCAGGGTGGTTTGCTGACCATCAATTGTACTCACTTTAAAAGAATAAATAGATTGAGAACTGATACTGCCAGTAAATAATACGGACAAAAAAATCAGAGAAAGAAGTTTGATTGGTGCCATTGTAGTTATTTGTTTATTTAATTGATACTTAAAACATGTTATGATAAAAAAAGTTCATACAGGCACAAAAAACGCCCGCGAAATTCGCGGGCGTTTTTCAACATATCATCTAAAATCTCGATTACAGCACACCCTGTGCCATCATGGCCTTGGCAACTTTCATGAAACCGGCGATGTTAGCACCTTTCACGTAGTTAACATAACCATCAGCTTCAGTTCCGTATTTCACGCAAGCATTGTGAATGTTTTCCATGATGTCTTTCAGTTTCTGATCTACTTCTTCTCTCGACCAGCTCAGTTTGATTGAATTCTGAGTCATCTCAAGACCTGAAACTGAAACACCACCAGCATTGGCAGCTTTACCAGGAGCATACAGGATTTTGTTTTTCAGAAATACTTCAACAGCTTCGGGAGTAGAAGGCATATTAGCTCCTTCTGAAACAGCAATACAACCGTTCTTCACCAGCATTTCAGCATCGTCGCCATTCAACTCGTTCTGGGTAGCAGATGGCAATGCGATGGTACAAGCTTCAGCCCATGGGCGTCCACCTTCTACATATTTGCAATTGTATTTGTCGGCATATTCCTTGATTCTACCACGGTAGATATTTTTCAGTTCGAAAACGTATTCGAGTTTTTCTTTGGTGATACCTTCCGGATCGTAAATATAACCGTTACTATCAGACAGGGTAATCACTTTACCACCCAGTTCCAGCACTTTCTCAGCGGTAAAAGTAGCCACGTTACCTGAACCCGAAATAGACACAACCTGACCTTTCAAATCGGTGATGCCTTTTCTTTTCAACATGTTCATCAGGAAATAGATATTACCGTAACCGGTAGCTTCGGGACGAATCAGCGAACCACCAAATTCGATACCTTTACCTGTAAATGTACCTGTGTTTTCACGGGCCAGTTTGCGATACATGCCATACATGTAAGCAACCTCGCGACCACCTACACCGATATCACCGGCAGGAACGTCGGTTTCCGGACCAATATGGCGCCACAATTCCAGCATGAATGCCTGGCAGAAACGCATAATTTCAGCATTTGATTTTCCCTTTGGATTGAAGTCAGAACCTCCTTTTCCACCACCCATCGGCAAGGTAGTCAGTGCATTCTTGAATGTTTGCTCGAAAGCTAAAAATTTCAGAATAGAAGGACAAACAGAGGCGTGGAAACGCATACCGCCTTTGTAAGGGCCGATGGCATTGCAATGCTGAACACGGTATCCCATGTTGGTTTGCACGTTGCCTTTGTCATCAGTCCAGGTAATACGGAAAGAAAAAATCCGATCCGGAATGCAAAGTCTTTCAATTAAATTTTGTTTTTCAAATTCGGGGTGGGCGTTGTACACTTCTTCAATTGAGTGCAATACTTCCTCAACTGCCTGATGGTATTCAGGTTCATTGGGAAAGCGACGCCTCAGTGTGTCGAGGACTTGATCTGCTTTCATAAAAATGTTACGTTTTTTAGTGATTTATTGTTTCGGCGGCAAAATTACAAAATATATTTAACTATAAAAGCAAAAATCAGATTTTTTTTAATGTTTAATAGCAAAAACATTTTTTTTATTTGGTTTTATAAGCATTTTTCTATAGAGCAAGGAAAGTGAGTGGTGTGTTGTAAAGGGCACTTTGCTATTTGCTCCTTTTTCGCTAACTTTGCGAAGTTTTGGCTGAAAAACACTTTTGTGAGATTACATTATCCTGTTTTTACATCAATTTTGCAGATAAAAGCACACATTAGACATTGAATTAAAACATGGTTAAAGAAAAAGAATTGCTCCTCGGGGCGGAAGTCATTGCCGTTGCCGCTATTGACGAAGGAATTTCGGGCGTTTATGCTTATCCCGGCACTCCTTCTACCGAAATCACCACCTACGTTCAGCAATCTGAAATTGCGAAACAAAAAAAGATAAGATCAAGTTGGTCGGCTAACGAGAAAACGGCTTACGAGGCTGCTTTGGGCATGTCGTATGCCGGAAAAAGGAGTTTGGTTTGCATGAAACACGTGGGACTGAACGTGGCAGCCGATGCCTTTATCAACTCGGCAGTTACGGGGATTAACGGGGGGTTAGTACTACTGGTAGCTGATGATCCATCGATGCATTCTTCACAAAACGAACAGGATACGCGCTTCTACGGTAAATTTTCTTATTTACCTTTATTGGAGCCTTCCAATCAGCAAGAGGCTTATCACTGTGTACGTCATGCTTTCCGATTATCGGAAGAAGTAAAATTGCCGGTTATAATCCGTATTACCACACGACTTTCGCATTCCCGATCGGTCATTGAACGGACAGAGCCTGTTGAAGCCAACCCGCTGAATCCTGAGACTGACAGGTTCAAATGGATTTTACTGCCCGCCAATGCGCGCAAACGTTATCATGCATTGCTTGAAATGCAAAAACAGCTGACTAAGTTATCTGAAAATTCAATCTTCAATAAAGAAATTACCGGAACAGGAGACTTTGGAATCATTGCATTCGGATTGGCCTATAACTACGTGATGGAAATCAATTCAGCACAACAATTGAACATCCCTGTCCTGAAGATTTCTCAATACCCCATCCCGGAGGAAAAAATCAAGGCCTTTTGCAGTCGTTATTCAAAAGTGATGATTGCTGAAGAGGGTTATCCTATTTACGAGGAATTGCTACGCGGGTTCTTCGACAATGGCAAGTTCACAGGCAGATTGGATGGTACTTTGCCCCGCACCGGCGAGTTATCTCCGGATGCATTAGCCAAAGCGCTGCTGAACAAAACCAATGTCACCCAGCCGATTCCTGAAATTGTTGCCAACCGACCGCCCGAATTATGTCAGGGTTGCAGTCACCGCGACCTCTATGAGGCCCTGAACATAGCCCTCGAAAGCTACGAAAACAAACATGTATTTGCCGATATTGGCTGTTACACTTTAGGTGCTTTGCCTCCTTACAATGCCATCAACACCTGTGTAGACATGGGAGCTTCGGTAACAATGGCCAAGGGTGCTGCCGATGCAGGTATACATCCGGCAGTAGCAGTCATCGGAGATTCAACCTTTACACATTCCGGTATCACCGGTCTGCTCGATGCAGTGAACGACAAAACGCCTATGACACTGATTATTTCTGACAATTATACAACGGCCATGACGGGCGGACAAGATTCTGCCGGCACCAATAAATTGCAGCAAATCTGTGAAGGCATCGGCGTGGAGAAAGCACACATACACACCATCGTGCCATTGAAGAAAAATCTGGAAGAAAATATAGCCACGCTGAAAGCTGCTTTCGATTACGAAGGTGTTTCGGTTATTCTGGCTTGCCGTGAGTGTATTCAGACATTAAGAAGAAAAAACAGCAAAAAATAAGACACGATGATCAACAATATAATATTGGCAGGAGTGGGCGGTCAGGGCATCCTGACCATTGCCGCCATCATTGATTATGCTGCCATGCAAAAGAATCTTCACATCAAACAGGCTGAAGTCCACGGCATGAGTCAGCGCGGTGGCGCGGTAGAATCACATTTACGCATTTCCGATCGTGAAATTTATTCCGATTTAATTCCACGCGGTGAAGCCAGTATTATTTTATCGCTGGAACCTATGGAAGCACTTCGTTATCTTCCTTTTCTGGCGGAAGACGGGGTAATCATCACGGCTACAAAACCATTTGTGAACATCGCAAATTATCCGGATGATAAAGAAGTGCTGGAAAACATCAAAAAAACAGGCAAAAAAGTACAATTTATTGATGCCGAAGCCATCGCGAAAGAAGCCGGTAGCATCAAAACCGAAAATGTGGTGATAATAGGCGCCGCTGCCAACTACCTCGGTTTTACCAAAGAGGAACTCCGGGAAAGCATTCGTGCCATGTTCAGCAGCAAAGGCGAAGCCATTGTGGAGATGAATTTGAGGGCGTTTGAATTAGGAATACTAACTATATAAGACACCAGTCACCAGACGCCAGACATCGGTTATCATACATCAGACTGGTGACCGGAGACCGGAGACTGGAGACCAAAAATATTTACTATGATCTGGAACGAATTTATTGAAACAGCCGACAGAGAAAAGCTGAAGGAAATTCAGAATGAGCGTTTTGTCAAGATGATTGAACGCATGTACTACAATGTGCCTTTCTACAGAAAGAAACTGACAGAAGCGGGCATAGAACCCGGCGACATCAAAAGCATTGATCAGCTGAAAGATTTACCTTTTACGGTAAAAGACGATTTGCGCGATAATTATCCTTTCGGACTTTTTACGGTCCCCCAAAACCAGATTGTCCGCTTGCATGCTTCGAGCGGTACCACCGGCAAGCCGACGGTGGTGGGTTACACCAAAAACGATTTGCAGCTTTGGAGCGAAGTCGTGGCACGCTCGCTGACCATGGCGGGGGTTTCCAAAGAAGACATCATCCAGGTAGCTTATGGTTACGGATTGTTTACCGGTGGACTTGGCGTTCATTATGGTGCTGAGAAAGTCGGTGCATCAGTTATACCCATTTCCGGAGGAAATACAAAAAAACAATTGCAGCTGATGGTTGATTTTGGTTCGACCGTGATTGCCTGTACGCCTTCGTACGCTGCACACTTGGGCGAGAGTTTAGTTGCAGCGGGCATTGACAGGAAAGACATCAAACTTAGAGCCGGTGTTTTCGGCGCTGAACCCTGGACCAATGAATTACGGAAACAGGTAGAGAATCTACTCGGCATCAAGGCGTTTGACATTTACGGACTCAGCGAAATCATAGGTCCGGGTGTTTCTATGGAGTGTGAACATCAAAACGGCATGCACATTTTTGAAGATCATTTCATCCCGGAAATCATTGACCCTAAAACATTGGAGGTGTTGCCTTATGGTGAACTGGGCGAACTTGTTTTCACAACTATAACCAAAGAAGCCATGCCTCTGCTCCGATACAGAACCAGAGACCTGACTCGTCTGCATGTGGAGAAATGTGCCTGTGGTCGTACGCTGGTGCGGATGGAAAAATGCATGGGCAGAAGCGACGATATGCTTATCATCCGTGGCGTGAACGTGTTCCCATCGCAGGTTGAAGCAGTACTGCTCGAAATGAGCGAGGCGAGTCCGCACTACCAACTGGTGGTAAACCGCGAAAACAACCTCGACACTTTAGAAATCAATATCGAAATCGACGATCAGTTCTGGTCGGATGAAATCAAGACACTGGAAAACCTGAAAAAGCGATTCCAGCACAATATTGCAAGTACGTTGGGTATTTCAGCGAAAATAAATTTAGTTGAACCGAATACCATTGCCAGATCAGAAGGAAAAGCGAAACGCGTTATTGACAACAGGAATATTTAGTGGTTAGTGGATAGTGGTTAGTGACTGTAGACTGTAGACATAAAAAAAACAAGTATGATTATCAAACAATTATCAGTTTTTCTGGAGAACAAGACCGGAAGACTCACCGAAATGACAAAGATTCTGAGTGAGAACAACATCAATATCTCAGCATTCAGCATTGCCGACACAGCCGATTTTGGCATTGTGAGGTGTATTGTATCCAAACCGGATGAAGCCATCAAAGCGTTAAAAGAGAAGCATTTTTCAGTGAACATCACCGATGTCGTGTGTATGATTGTACCGCATGAACCAGGCGGTTTATACAAAGCATTGCAAATTCTTTCAGACAACAATGTGCCGGTTGAATACATGTACGCCTTTGCCTTCGACAATGCCGCCAGCGTGGTGATCCGTTCCGAATCGAACGAGGAAGTCATCCGGGTATTAGAGGCAAATCAGATGAAATTGGTGAAAGCGAGTGATATTTATCAGATTTAAGTTAATACAGATAAGTTTAAAGGTTTAAGGATTCAAAAGTTTAAATGGTTGAAGGAATTAAAGGACTACCCCTTAAGCATTTTAAATTATTAAACTTTTAAACCTTAAATTATTAAACCAATAATTTTTCACTAAGAAAACGTGAGCAACAAGTGTTTTGAATATTTCAAAGGCGACAACTTTGCCCGCGAAAACGGGATTAGCCTCATTGAATGTAATCCCGGACATGCCATTGTGAAGGTTGAAATAACCAGCCGACATCTGAATGGAGCCGGCGTAGTGCATGGCGGACTGCTATTTACCCTGGCCGATTTTGCCTTTGCAGCTGCAACTAATTCATACGGCAAGGTCGCGTTGTCGATTAATGCATCCATGAATTTCTTTGAAAAAAGCACTTCTGGCACCCTGATTGCCGAAGCAGTTGAGATTGCCCGCAGCAACAAGTTGATACATTGTGACATCAACATCCGGCAGGAAAATGGTCCGCTACTGGCCAATTTCAAAGGAACCGCCTATGTCACCAAAACAGAGATTAAATTTTGAAGATTTAAACCACAAAAGGCACAAAAGAAAAGCTAAGGAATCACAAAAGGAATTTTTTGAACCATATAAGCCATATAAGTTACATTTAAGCAAAGATTCATTTACGATTTACTATTAAGCATTTAAACCCAATTAGAAACATTAAGTTTGAATTTTTAAACTTTTAAATCTTAAACTCTTAAACCAATTAACCACTATCCACTAACAACTAATAACTAAATATAATGACCCGTTTTTCAACTTCCATAAATAGTCTGCGCACTTCAGAAATCCGAGATTTAATGAGTTTGGCCAATAAGCCTGGTATGATTTTATTTTCAGGGGGTATGCCAGACAACAACCTTTTTCCGCTACATCAGATCGATGAGATTTACAATAACCTGACGGAAATGGAAAAGCAAATCGCCATGCAATACGGTCCGACCAGCGGTTTGCCACAACTGCTCGAATCGCTGAAAGAATTTTTGAGGAAAAAAGGACTTCCGGTTGATGAAAACAAACTCATGATAACCACCGGTTCCCTGCAAGCTATCAACATATTAGCAAAAGCCTTTATTGATCCGGGCGACACCATCATCGTAGAGAACCCTTGTTTTATCGGTGCCATCTCCGCGTTCAAATCCTATCAGGCAGATATTGTTTCCGTGCCACTGAGCTCCGACGGCATCGATTTGGAAAAACTGAAAGAAACCCTGGCTAACGCGGAACAAAAACCCAAATTTGTGTATCTGACCCCTAATTTCCATAATCCTGCGGGGACATTATATACATTAGAAAAGAAAAAGGCATTGATAGAAATCCTTGCCGGTCAGGATATCCCGCTGATTGAAGACGATGCCTACAGCGATTTGTGGTATTACGAAGCAGACAAGGAGCACCTGACCACCATCAAGGAAATGAATCCTGCCGGTATTGAAGTATGTTATACTGGTTCATTTTCGAAGATTTTGGGACCAGGATTACGCCTTGGCTGGATGCTGGTACCGGAACATATTTATCAGAAATGCGAGTTAATCAAGCAGGCAGTTGATGCCTGTTCGCCCAGCTTCACACAGATGCTGGCTCATAAATTCGTAGAATCCGGAGCTGTTTATAACTATATTGATGCTGTTCGGGTACAATACAAGGAACGCGCGGAAGCGATGGTGACCGCCCTCCAAAAACACTTGCCCGAAGGCGTTACCTTCACCGCACCACGCGGAGGTTTTTACATCTGGTTGCAATTGCCCGAAGGCATCGATTCAACAGAAATATTGAAGAAAGCCATTGAAAAAGGCGTTGTTTTCGTATCCGGAAAGACATTCGACCCACATGGCAAGATCAACAACACCATGCGATTGTCGTTCTGTAATACGTCCGTTGAGAAAATCAACGAGGGGATACCTTTGGTAGCCGAGGCGATAAAATCTTTCTTGATTTAACACCCTCAAAAGTAATCTTCACGGGATTTATAAAACCATTTTCATCAAAGGTCATTTTATCTACACATGTGACCCGGTGATCACGTTCGGTTACATTGATCGGGCGACGGTGATACACGATATAATAATCATCGGAACCGGGCACATGCATGACAGAATGATGTCCGGCACCGGTAGCTACATTAGGATCTTGTTCCAGAATCTTTCCGATGCGTTTAAACGGACCGAAAGGAGAATCGGCAATGGCATAAGCAACCGAATAATCCGGTCCGCCCCAACCGCCTTCACTCCACATAAAATAATACTTACCGTTTTTGATAAACATAAACGGACCTTCAACGTAACCTTGTGGTGTAACTTCTTTATACATTTCCCCATCATCGAAAGGAACCAACGCGGTGAAATCTTCGTTTAACTTCACAACATTGCAATGTCCCCAACCACCATAATACATGTAATGTGTACCATCCTTATCTTTGAAAACAAACTGGTCGATAGGTTGAGCACCGTTCACAATTTGATTAATTAATGGCTTACCCAATAAGTCCTTGTAAGGTCCCTGCGGACGATTAGCCACCGCAACTCCAATACCGCCGGTTTCTCCTTCGTGCACATCATTCGCGGCAAAAAAGAAATAGTATTTGTTGTTATTCCGGATTACTGAAGGCGCCCACATGGCAATCTTTGCCCACTTAACTTCAGCCGTATCAATTATATTCGGATGCCTGGTCCAGTTAACCAAATCTTTCGATGAAAAACAATCAAAGAAAGTTTGTTTTTCGTATTTATCACTCGTTGTCGGATAAATCCAATAGGTGTCATCATATATGATTCCCTCTGGATCGGCATACCATCCCTCAAAAACAGGATTTCCGCTCATCTTCTTCTGACCCGGCACCTCAAACGAAACAATTAACAATACAACTACCAGCAAACAGATTTTCAATAATTTATCCATACTAAACATGTTTTTTTATAATTTAATCCCATTAAAATGTTCGCAAAGTGCATTCTGCAACTCCGGGGCTCCAATGCAAGATGTAGTTGCCAGTACTTCCCCATCAGTTGCATTCGCAGTGATAACTGAACAAACATTTAAATTCTCAATTGCAATTCCTGTTAAAGGGTTGATGATATGACGATAATCTGACTTATTTCCAGAACTTGTTAAACACTCATTCACCAGTATTACATACTCATTATCTTTTCCCGGCACATTCACCTTCCACCCTTCCCCATTGGGATGATTTCCAAGTGCAAGAATTGAACTATTGCCCATATTAACGAGCGCATCATTACATTGATTTTCCAGCAGAATATCTTTTACCTTATCCAGCGC
Organism: Paludibacter sp.; assembly: GCA_034928085.1. GTDB lineage: Bacteria > Bacteroidota > Bacteroidia > Bacteroidales > Paludibacteraceae > Paludibacter. The sequence continues at coordinate 12,131 of JAYFPG010000022.1, read as the reverse complement.
ATATCCCTTGATGTAACCATTCAAATCAATTTGTACAACCGGATGTTTAAAATACACGGTTTTCAGCTCTGGATCAAGTTCAATCTCATTAATTCCATCTTTGTGATTATTCAAAGAATTTACCGTAACATCGAAAAGACCTGCACTGATCCGGTTGTAATTGATACACTGTTCTATCATGGCAAACCACTCATCAGAAACCGGAAAAGGTTCAACAGTAGCCAGCCGGTTGATCATGCTGATTTCGCTCCGCGGATTAAAACGGTCGGCCATGAGTTCTACCCTATTTATTTCCGCATAGATTTTCTCAGTCAGCTCCAGCGCATGTTGCTCATCGAGTCCGCACAATGCAATATCAACACGGGTATGCATAGCCGAAAACCATCCGTAAAAAATGGATTGATTCGAATTTATCTGCTTATATATATGTTGAAAATGCATGGAATAAATAACGGGAAGTGCCATTACAACACTTCCCGTTTATCTAACTGATTATTTTAATTCTTTGATTTTGATGTTCCGGAACCAAACTTCATCACCATGATCCTGCAACAGGATGTGCCCGGTTTCGGCATTTCCGAAACCTTCCCACACTTTGTATTTACTGTAGGCAACAAGTGCATCCCACATTTGGTTGTTACGCTCATATTCAACCACTTTCACTCCATTCAGCCAATGCTCAACATGATTTCCCTTAACAACAATTCTGGCTGTATTAAAGAAACCACCACGGTAGGGCTTGTTAGGCGCTGCCGGAATTAAGTCATATAAAGAACCTAATTTCCGGTTGCCTCCAACACCCAGTTTGGCATCAGGATGTTTGTTGTCGTCGAGAATCTGGAATTCGCATCCGATGGAGGAACCGGCACCTTTATTCAATTCGGTATCCACAAAGTATTTAATTCCGCTGTTAGCTCCCGGTGTGATTTTAAAATCGACCAGCAATTCAAAATTCTTAAACTTTTTTGTGGTCACGATATCACCACCATTGGTCGATTCGCCTCCATCCGATTTTATCACTTTCAGCACACCATTATCCACAACCCATCCTTTTTCGGGGAAAGACTTCAATTTAGCACCTCTCCATCCGTTTGTTGTTTTGCCATCCCAAAGCAATTCCCAACCTTCCGCTTTTTCTTTGTCAGAAATGGTATTCGGGATGCAATTCTTTTGCGGGGCAGCTTTGGCATCCGGTGTTTTTACCGTTTCAAGATCAGTGGTACAAATACGGATATTTCTCCATGCGATGGTTGTGCCTTCTTTACTTGCATCCCCGATAGCATGCACTTGTAAAGCAATAAAACCGGAAGCTGTTTCTGCATCTAAGATATTAGAACAAGGAATATCGTTCACCCAGGTTCTGATGCTATTGCCAATGGCTTCAATCCTCGCTTTATTCCATTCCCCTTTTTTAAATGCCTGTTGCGCCTCCGGATATTGGGTCAGATCATAAAGCCATCCCCTCCTTGCTTCATCGTATATTCCACCTGTCCAGGCCCTTTTCGATGCATCTATTTCAAACTGATATCCATGTACCCGTCCGTTTTGATAGGCCGGATCAGAAAGAGAACGAAACTGAACACCAGAGTTAATCTCATCATTGGTTTTGAATTCAAATTCAAGCATAAAATCACCATAAGTTTTCTTTGTCGCCAAAAAAGTGTTTGGTGTATTCATCTTGCTGATACCTACGATGGCTCCATCTTCGATTTTATATTCCGCTGTACCATTTAATTTAGTCCAGTTTTTTAGGCTCTTACCATTAAAAAGGCTTTCCCATTTAGGCTGAGTATTCGCGGTCAACGTGAAAGCTGCTATGACTGTTAATAAAATAAGCTTCTTCATATTAATTTTAATTTTTTGATTTCACAAGTTTCTTAATTGCATAAAATACGATTCTCAGCAGACTCCATACAATATAAAGTACCAACGAGAAAATAAACACATAACCCAACTGGGTAAGCAATTCCACAAATGGGGTATTATAAGAAATTATCGCGTACAGGTTAAACAGATTCGCGACAATAAAACAAATCAACAGGGTAAATAATTCTGTTCTGATTCTTTTTGAGCTAATGACTATATCTCTCATCATGCTGTAATTTTATGATTCAGATAATTAATTTTATATGCATCCGGGAAAGGCACAATCTGCTCTTTTTCAATCGCTTCGTGTCCCAACAAGCACAAGGCGCTCGCGTAATAACCTTCTTCGGCAATTTTCTCCGGTTGCTTTCCTGTAATCACCGCTTCCACAAAAGCATTAAGCATTAAAGAGGTTCCATCTGACGTTGGTTTCTCACCAATAATATATTCCCCTTTGTTCACGTTCGCAGTTTCAGGCGCCCAGCTCGTTCCGGCAAAAGGCAGTGAATCAAACAAACTGTTTTCGATGTCGTTGATTAACTGAAGAAAACCGGGAGCCGGTTCAACATTTTCAAAGTAATACTTACCTTTTTCGGGTTCAACAGTTCCAAGATTGCCCAGGATTTGCTCTTCCAGTCCGTAAAACTTATTGGAAATAACCGATTCGAAATTCAGTTTAACACCATTATCGAAGACATATATACAGGACACATTATCATACACTTCCCGGCCGTCTTTCCAATGTGTTATAGCGCCATGTCCCATTACTCTGTCGGGAATAGTCTGCATGGCCCATGTTCCAATCTGAATCTGATGACAAGCCAGTTCAGTCATCAATCCTTTCGAATATTCGTTGTACAATCTCCAGTTGATATGCCTTTCGAGTTCAGGGGAAGGGACTGGTCGACGCCAGTCGTTGTTGCGGAACCAGAAGGTACGGATTGCTTCAATATCACCAAAAACACCCTGCTGCACCATTTCCATGGCACGGATATACCGCGGGTCGAACAAACGCTGCTGCCCGGCGAAAAAGACCTTACCCGTTGCACGATGCTTCTGATACATCTGGTAACAATCGGCAATGGTCATGGCCAGCGCTTTTTCGCAGAAAACATGTTTTCCTGCATCGAAAGCATCCATCGCAATCTGAAAGTGCGTATTCAGCGGGGTAGCAATCAACACCGCATCCACCCGGCGGTCTTCCAGTAATTTGCGATAATCCTTATAAACCGTCGCTTCCGGGTATAGCTTTAATGCTCCATCGATGGAAGGTTGATAAATATCACATAGCGCGACAACCTCAACTTTAGCATTTTTCTTCAGAAAACTCATCAGAAACTGACCACGCGAACCAGGACCGATAATTCCCAGCCGGGCAATTTCCTTTCTGGTGTTTTCAGTTTCGGAGAATGCCGACAGCCAGGGACTCGAAGCAAGCATTACGGCACCACCCGCCATACCCATATTTTTCAAAAAACTGCGTCTATCCATTATAATTTATAAAATTCCCCCCATCCCTTTCTGGGTGGTGTATCAACCAACATCTGATTGGCTATTTTGTTATTGGTTATTTTCTTTGTTTTCCGATCGAACAGAAGTTTGGTATTCAGGCGCTGCGCAATCACGCCGAGACAGAACACCTGACTAAGCGGACCGGCAATGTGGAACGGGGAACGGGTTTGCTCCTGTCCCTTACAAGCCAACAGGAAGTTTGCAAAGTGGTTCGACGGACTAACCTGCACTTCCGGTAACTTTGCGGCCATATCTAATGCCTTTTCTTCCGGAATAATCGAAAGTGTGCTGCCATGACTACCCCCTTTAAAGGTAAGTTCCTTGCTGTAAATGATTTTACCGGGGTTTAATTTCGATGGCTGAATCTGTCCGGTTGTTGGAGGTGGGATATTCGGATCCAACTCCACATTGCCGTAACCTGCGGGAACAGGAGGAGTATTGTCAATTCCATCGTACCAGGTAATGTCGCAAGCCGGCATATCACCCCTTTCCGGGAATTTAAACAGGATAGTAGATGAATACGGGAAGAAAAACTTGTTATGTCCATTGGCATACAACATATTAATCTCGGTCGGCAAACCCAAATCCAGAAATTCGTGTGCTGTATCGATGATATGCGCACCCCAGTCACCCAGCGCACCCATTCCGAAATCGTACCAGCAACGCCACTGACCGTTGATATAGTCGTGGTTGTAGTCGTGCCAGAACTCAGTCCCCAACCAGGTATCCCAATCGAGCGATGCCGGAACAGGTTCCCCGAACGGCATATTTTTCATGTTCGAGTCGAACGAATGCCAACGACGCGGATTATTCATGTGGGCGGTAATCGCCGTTACATCTTTGATGATGCCCGCTTCTTTCCAGGCTTTAAACTGAAAATAATTGGCTTCCGAATGCCCCTGGTTGCCCATCTGAGTTACCACGCCATATTTTTTAGCGCCCCGCATCATCAGTTCCACTTCATTGAAAGTGTGCGCCATCGGTTTTTCAACAAAAACATGTTTGCCCAGTGACATCGCGAGCATGGTGGCCGGAAAATGACTGTGATCCGGAGTACCGATGCAAACCGCATCGATCTGGTTGGCCATTTTGTCGAACATCACCCTGAAATCCTGATAGCGCGGTGCATCGGGGAACATATTGATGACATTAAGCGTATGATTGGCACCCATATCAGTATCACACAAGGCTACAATGTTACAATGACCTGTTTTATATAACTCGCGGATAACATCACCACCGCGGTTCCCGATGCCAATACAGGCCAGGTTTACTTTTTCGTTCGATGGAATTTTGCGGGGTTTGGGTTTGCCTTTCGCATCAGCAAACTGTAAATTACTAAGCAACATAGTTCCTGCTAACAACGAACTGTTGCGAATAAAATTTCTTCTGTTCATGGTATTTAAGAATGTGGTTAATAATGGGATTTGCTGAAAGAAACCCATTTGATAAATACTGTACACAATGAGCTGCTAAAATTACTATAAAGAGCAGACATAAACGTTAAACTTTTTCCAAAAAAAACTAAATTTAACAAAACCCTGACCAAGGAAAACTGTTTATCCGAGTGCTTATTTCACAGATATTTTACATCAACTTTTCTGTTTTCTACTAAAAAATATGTAAGTTTGCGGCAAAGTTTTGAGCAATGCCCGATTTCACTTCTATAGAAAAGCAATATATTCTTGAATTAAACCGGGGATCGTATCGGGCTTTCGATGCGCTTTATTCCCTTTACTCGAGAAGGTTATTTGCATTTGCGCTGAAAATGACCAAATCACATTCGGACGCAAAAGAAATCGTGCAGGACACCTTTGTCCGCCTCTGGTTGAACAGGGAAAATGTTTTGCCCGAGGATTCATTTCAGTCTTACCTGTTCACCATCGCCAAAAATGCCATCCTCAATAAAATGCGTACGCTTATCAACATGCCTGTATTTGTGGATTACATGGAATTCATGAATGAACATCATCTTTCAGTAGAAAACACCACGGAAGAACTGGAAATGGATGAATTCAGGAAGAAGCTTGAACAGGCAAAAGAAACGCTTCCGGAGACACAAAAGAACGTATTTGAACTTAGCAAGGAACTGGGACTTAGCCATACTGAAGTCGCCAAACAACTCAACCTGAGCGAACAGACCGTCAGGAATCAACTATCCTTAGCGCTGAAAACCCTTCGAAAAAAACTGGCTGAAAATGCGGTGCTTCTCAACATTTTCTTCTTATAGTTTAACAAAAGCTATTCGCTACACGCTTTCAGTTCTCCGCTTTCCGCTTACCGCTTAAAAAACATGTTTTATAACATATCAAATCTTCGGTACAATTCAATAATCCTTGTGTATAACTTAATATAGCAAAGCATGAAAACTAACAACATGACTGAATTATTTCAAAAACTGGCAGAAAACCAACTTTCAACTGAAGAAATTTCAGCATTGAAAACACAAATCAACACTTCTTCAGATGAAGAACTGGATGCATACCTGCTGGATTTATGGAAGCATGAAACCGGCAAGAAGGTGAATCCGGATATTTTACAGGAGATGAAACTCCACATTGACGAAGCCAACGCCAGCAGAAAATGGTCGAGAACCATGTTGCTTCGCAAAATCTCCCGGGTAGCTGCCATTATTGCAGTGCCCCTGCTCGCGACTTTCATGTATTTCATGGCAGAAAGAATCCCCGCTCCTGCTGCCAGCGATATGATTGTATCGGTTGGTGCAGGTGAGCGTGTCAGCATCGTGTTGCCCGACGGCACCAAAGTGAATCTGAATTCGGAAACCAAGCTGAGTTATAACGTGAATGACTTCAACCGCAAGTTCCGTGAGATATCCATGGGTGGAGAGGCCTATTTCGAGGTTGCAAAAAATGAGAAAGTGCCTTTTATCATCAAAACAAATTCGATGGATGTAAAAGTACTGGGAACTGTTTTCAACTTACAGGCAAGGGATGAGGAACTGACAACCGAAATCAACCTGATTGAAGGAAAGGTTGCATTGAAAGCAGGAAATACCCAACAGGAAGTATTGTTGTTTGCCAACCAGCGCGCGGTACTCGACAAACGTACCGGAAGCATTAAAGTCTTTAAGGACAATCCTGAAACAGCAGCTCCCTGGCTCAAAGGAGAACTTGTTTTTCATGCCACTCCCATCCGCCATGTCATCAGGGCTATCGAACGCAGCTACGGGGTAAGCATCCAGTTAACACAGGTTGGATTGCCGGATAACGATTTATTTACAGGGACATTCTCGACCGATAACCTGCAGGAAACGCTCGAGATTCTCAAAATGCATTACAAATTTGATTACAAGATAAACGGCAAACAGGTGGCAATAGATAATTTCAGTGTAAACAGGAAAAAGCAACTGAATTAAACTTTGCCAATACGGAACAGAATACACAGGGAAGCGTATTATTAAAATCAACATACAATATGATAAACAGGAAAAAAGGAATCGTCATTCTACTTACATTACTGCTGTATTGTTTTACAGGCATCGTTTCTGCACAGGGTAAAACGATTTCAATTGATGTAAAAAATGCCGGTCTGGAACAGGTTTTCAGTCTCATTGAGCAACAATCGGCTTATAAGTTCTCTTACCGCAACAGCATCCTGGACCAAAGCCGGGATATCACCCTGAAGATGGACACAGAAAAGGTGGAAGATATTCTGCAGTCCATACTACCCGCTAAAGGATTGCAGTATAATATTGCATCCGGCAATTCCATCGTGATTACCCGAGTTGCAGAGACACGCGGCAATCAGGATCCGCAGCAGAAAAAAATTGCCGGTAACGTCACAGATGAAAAGGGAGAAGCCATTATCGGGGCTAACATTCAGGTAAAAGGATCTGCCACTGGCACCATTACCGATTTCGACGGGAAGTTCGAGATAGATGCGCCCGCAAATGGAACGATTCTCATCAGTTACATAGGTTACCTGAACGAGTCGGTTAATATTGGCGACAGATCCGTTATCAATGTCAGGTTAAAAGAAGATACGAAACTGCTCGACGAAGTAGTGGTGGTTGGTTATGGAACCCAGAAGAAAGTCAACCTGACTGGTTCCGTTTCTATGATTACGGCTGATGATTTAAATTCGAGACCCGTATCAAGTGTGTCCGGCGGATTGCAGGGTTTATTATCCGGGGTTACCGTCGTTAACACCTCCGGTCAACCGGGAACCAACAACACCAGCATCCGCATCCGCGGGTTGGGTACCATCGGGAACTCCAACCCACTGGTGCTGGTCGATGGTGTTGAAGGCGACATGAGCACCTTAAACCCGGAAGATATCCAAAGCGTATCCGTACTGAAGGACGCAGCCTCTGCCTCCATATACGGAGCAAGGGCAGCCAACGGGGTTATTTTGGTTACGACAAAACGGTTAAACACCAAGGATCAGGCGCCGACTATTTCGGTAAATGCGTATTATGGTACACAAACGCCGACCCGTCTGCCGCAAATGGCTGACGCCATCGAATTCATGACACTCGACAACGAAGCCCGTAACAATGTGGGCACAGGAGTTGCCTGGCAGGATTATCATTTCAACCATGTATTAAACGGTACTGCTCCGAACCTTTTCGGTAACACCGATTGGATTTCAGCAGTTTTGAACAGCAACGCACCGCAGCAGAATTATGCTGTGAATGTAAACGGCAACCTGGGACGTTCAGGATATTTATTGTCATACAGATATTTTGATCAGGCCGGATTAACAGTCGGGAACTCAACCGGCGAACAACGTCACAACCTGCGTTTCAAGGTCGATTCACGCTTGCTGGATAAAGTAGAAATCAGCACCAACATCGGTTATACGATGCGTAATGTCGTTTCACCTATTGGCGCGTTAACAAGCGGAGGTGGGGCTATTTATACCGCCATGCGTATTGCTCCGAACGTACCGGTTTATTTCACCGATGGCTCCTGGGCTTATGGCGGTGGGAACACCAATCCGGTAGCCATTCTGCACGATGGAGGAAATACCAGATTTGATGCGGATGAAATGTCGCTGATGAGTGTTGCGAAAATTGACATCTTAAAAGGATGGGACATTTCGGCAACATACAGCATTGTAAACAGGAATTCACTTACTCAGGTATTAAGGAAATCAATCATGTTCACGAACCCTGAGACCCCTGAAACTCCATTGTATATATACAACAATCCAAACAGTTTAAATAACAGCGATGCCCGTCAGCGCCAGCAAACCTTCATTCTACAGTCGAATTTCGAATTTGACATTGATAAACATAAAATCTCAGGTGTTGGTGGTTTCTCTCAGGAATGGTCGGTATTGAGACAGTTTGAAGGTTCCCGCATCAACCTGATTACCGAGCAGGACCCTACCCTCAACCTCGGTTCCAAGGAAGGTATGAGCAACAATGGTGGCGCCTCGCAATGGGCCATCCGCTCGGGATTCGGACGGTTGAACTACAATTATAACGACCGTTACCTGATGGAAGTGAACCTGCGCTACGACCTTTCATCCCGTTTTCACAAATCAAACAGAGCCGGACTGTTCCCCTCATTTTCCGGCGCCTGGAGACTCAGCGAAGAATCTTTTATGAAATTTTCAAAAGATTTCCTCGACAATGTTAAGTTGCGTGCCTCCTGGGGTATGCTGGGAAACCAATATGTAGGTTCTACCGATTACCCGTATTTATCAGTTCTCACCGAAGTAAACGGATTATCGGCCATCGGCACACAGGGAACTACGGGTTACACACAGACAACCCTTGCCAACCCGCTGCTTACCTGGGAGAAAATCGACATGCTTGACATCGGATTGGATATTACCCTGTTGAAAAACCGCTTGAGTATTACCTTCGACTGGTACAACAAAAACACCAACGACATCCTGCTGAGACTCAACTATCCGAGCCAGATTGGCGCTAGTCCGTCGGAACAGAACGTGGGTTCAGTAAATAACCGTGGTTGGGAAATTGACCTGTCGTGGCGCGACAAAATCGGCAAACTTTCTTATGGTCTGTCATTCAACTTATCGGACGTACAAAACAAAATCACGGATCTTGGAGACACTTCTCCTGACATGAGCTCTTACCTCATCCGCAGGGTTGGAGACCCTATCGATGCATTCTACGGATACATTGCAGAAGGGTTGATGACGCCTGATGATTTTACATTCTATGATGATTTTGAGCAGAAGTATTTCAGTCCGAAAGTCCCCGTGGTGATGGGTCCCGATTACCAGCCGGGCGACATTAAATACAAGGACATCAGCGGTCCGCAGGGAATTCCCGACGGAAGGATATCGCCGGAATACGACCGCGTGGTACTGGGTAGCGCGATTCCACGCTATACCTACAGCTTTAAAACCGATTTGATGTATCAGCATATTGATTTCTCGTTTTCATTGCAGGGAGTTGGAAGAGCCGACGGATACCTGACCGGAACTGCCCGTCACGCTTTCCAGGATATGGCTGCCTATCCGCAGAAGATACATCTGGAACGTTACAACGTGGTTTCCAATCCGGATCCGAATGCTGCCTATCCGCGGTTAACCTATAACACCGACTTCAATCAGTCGACTTTCTCGACCTTCTGGCTTGAGAATGCAGCATATCTGCGACTGAAAAATGTACAGTTAGGATACACCCTGCCGGCTGAAATCACGAAGAAGGCCAAAATCGAGAAATGCAGGTTTTATGTGTCAGGCGACAACCTGCTTACTCTGAGTAATTTCTTCTACGCATATGATCCGGAAACCCCGATTTCGCGTGGTGGATATTACCCGCAAATCAAAACCTTTGTTGTAGGCGTAAACCTGACTTTTCAATAATTAATACTGACGAATAAAACAGCATACAGATATGAAAAAGTACCTAATCATATTAGCAACTCTATTCACGATTCTTTCCTGTAACGATGATTTTCTGGAAAGACCGCCCTTAGATACGCTCACCAACGAGAATTTCTGGCAAAGCGAAGCGCATTTAGTCAGCGCTGCCAACGCTTTGTACACAGCCATGAACGGCAAGGACCTGTTGAACATGTTCGAGTCGATGGGAGAAACAGCTCCCTGGGCCATCACGACAGCATACCGCACCATCGGGGGAGGAAATTACTCAACCGACATTTCCCAGATCAACAACATCTGGGTCAGGGCTTACTATAATATCGGACGTTGTAATTATTTTCTGAACAACTATAAACGCGCCGTCACAGTTTCTGAAAATATCAGGGAAAGATATGCTGCTGAAGCTTATTTTTTCAGGGCGTATGACTATTGGGTATTAACCACACTTTTCGGTGATGTTCCTTATATCACGGAAGAACTCAACGTGTATTCTCCGGATGTTTATCGGGGACGTGATCCGAGGCAGACCATCATTAACAACATAGCTGCGGATCTTGAAAATAACTATCAAAATTTGCCGGCTTTTATTGCCCCGGCATCTGCAGAGTTCGGACGTATTTCGCAGGGAGCTGCGCTGACTTTGTTGTCGAGGATTTATTTGTACAACGAGCAGTGGGACAAAGCGGCCAGTGCAGCCAAAAGAGCCATGGGCCTGGGATACGAATTGTATTCCACTGGGGATAAGGCTAATGACTACCGCAATCTGTTCAACTTTACCGGCAGGGCATCGAGAATAAGCGCCAACAAGGAAACCATCCTGGCTTATGTATACAATTTTGATTTGGGAGAAGATGCACGCACCTCGCATAACCTGTCGCGCGAACTCTGGGTGCCTAATGATTATTCCCGCTTTGCTCCGACAAATAAAATGATTGAGAAATGGCTGACTGCTGATGGGCAAATCTGGAATCCGGCCAATGCAAACACCTACGAAGAGGTGTTCGAAAACCGCGACCCGAGGATGAAACAATCGTTGTTGGCTCCCAACACACCCTGGGAAGGACGGAAAGACGGTAACCCGAACAATCCCAACGCGTCAATGTTCACCTATCCGAAATTCTCCAACGACAAAGACGGATGCATGACCTATTCAGGATATTACCTCTATAAATACGTTGAACCAACCAAGGTGGGTCAGGTAGGCCAGGATGATAACGATATTATTTTCTTCCGTTATGCCGAGGTCTTGCTCAACTACGTGGAAGCCCGCGAACGTGCGGGAGGTGTTACCCAGGCAACACTCGACAGCACTATCAACCTGCTGAGAGACCGGGTTGGCATGGTACACCTGACGATGTCGAATATCCCTGCCGGTTCCGACTTACGTACCGAAATCAGGAGAGAAAGAACTGTTGAGTTGTTTTTCGAAGGCCACCGTTACCCGGATTTGATTCGCTGGCGCGAAGCCGAAGTACTCGGCGAAGATTTGTTGGGCGTTAACCGTCGCTGGCTTGATCCGTCGAAACTCACTGCCGGGATATTGAACACGCTTAAATGGAAAACCGTGGGCGGAGAGCAATATCTGATTATTGAATCGGGAAGGACATTCAATCCGGCGAAACATTATTTATTGTCATTACCGCTGACTCAGATGCAACGCAATCCGAATTTAAGACCGAATAACCCGGGGTGGGATTGAGAAAATAGTGGTTAATTGGTTTAAGGGTTTAAAAATTCAAAAGTTTAAGAGTTTAAGAGTTCAAAAATTCAAAATTAATGTTTCTAATTTGGTTTAAATGCTTAATAGTAAATCGAAAAGAATATTAGCTTATATGTAACTTTTATGGCTTATATGGTTCAAAAATTTTCTTTTGTGATTTCTTAGTTTTTCTTTTGTGCCTTTTGTGGTTAAAAATATATATATGACA
>JAYFPG010000033.1:0-5528 GCA_034928085.1 Paludibacter sp. | reverse complement strand
CGCGGCGGGAGCAGTAAAGCTTACAGCTTACACGGCAGATGGGGGCGTTGTCAGGGGAACGCTGGATTTGTTGGAAACAGGATTGGAGGATGGACTAAAAGAGCAAGAGGTAATGCTATATCCCAATCCGGTGCGTGATGTATTGCATTACGTGGTTTCACCAGGCACCAGAAAGCTGTCGGTTTACTCGCTGGGTGGAGAGAAATTGTTGTCGCACCTTCCCGATGGAACGAATTACATCCGGGTGGATGGATTGCAGCCCGGAATTTACCTGTTGCTTGCCGATACCGGAGATAAAATGCAGGCAAAAAGATTTACCGTGATAAGAAATTAGCGGATAGTGATTCCCCGGTGAATAGGAATATGACTTAATCTGATATAATTGTTACATGAAGAAAACATTGATTTCGCTGCTCTTGTTGATTGGGATTTCCATAAGTATTAATGCCTGGGTCAATCCACTGACCCTCAATAATGAATGGTCTTTATATGGCATCGGTGATCCGTATATCATGAAATACAGGGGAACGTATTATCTTTATGCAAGCACCAAAGATAACAATATAGGCGTAAAATGCTGGTCAACGAAAGACTTTATTACCTGGTCGGATGCCATCACTTGCAGTACCGATCCCATAACCAAAACAGCGTATGCACCAGAAGTCTTTTACTGGAATGGTGTTTTTTATATGTACACCTCGCCGGGCGGCGGGGGGCATTACATCCTGTCGAGTACCAGTCCGACCGGACCCTTTACTCCTGTAACAGGTAACCTGGGAAAGAGCATCGATGGCTCTGTTTATGTTAATGATGATGGCAATTGGTATTTCTACCACTCAGGGAATAACAGCATCATGGGTTGTGCTATGACAAACCCGACCACCATTGGATCAAGTGTTAGTTTGGGAGCCCGCGTGGGGAATGGCTGGACAGAAGGTCCCAGTGTGTTTAAACGGAATGGAATTTATTATTTAATCTACACGGGAAATCATGTCATCAGCAAAGGGTACCGGATTGATTATGCTACCAGTACCGGAGGCCCTTTAAGTACTTTTACCCCACAGGTTTCGCAAAACCCGATATTAATTAATACCGAAGGATCACATGTGGGGCTTGGTCATGGTTCGCCATTTATAGGTCCCGATTTGGATACTTATTATTACACCTACCACAATTTGGCGGGTGACTATGGCGTGGGTCCATATCGTCGGCTCAATTTCGATCGCATGGCATGGAACGGGGATAAAATGCTGTTGCTTGGACCAACCACCTGGTCTCAGGAACCCATGCAACAGGCTGATGTGTCGGACTTTTTTGACCGACCGGCAATCGGGTCCGACTGGACACTGTCGGCTGGAGGAAGCTGGAGTCTTGTAAATCAGGATTACCTCTTGCAGGACAAATCAGACGATATCACGGAAACCTTTCACAAGGCGCTTTATAATACGTCCACTGATGCTGACTATACAGCGGAATTTACACTGAAAGAACAATTACGGGCAAATGAAAATGGTTGTTACGGAGTGATTTTCGGTTATACTGATGAACAAAATTATGGAATAGCCGTGCTTCGTAGTCATACCAATCAGCTTGAAGTTAATTTTCTCGTAAACAATACCTGGGGTACTCCCGTCTTTTCTACTCTGCCAACTTCATTCAATCACAACACCTGGCATGGCATGCGTATGGAGAAATCGGGCATAAACTACAGGTTCTTTGTGGATGGAATGCTGAAAGTATCCACGACAAGCAACCTGAACGGAGGGCAAATCGGGTACCTGACCCGTTGGAGCAAAGCACATTTTGGCTATATAGCATTTAGCAATAAAGTAAATGGTTCCGGAATTTTCAATGTTTATAAACCGGTACCCGGAAGTATTGAAGCGGTGCATTACATCAATGGCGGACAAGGTGTTGGCTATTCAGATTTGACGCCGGGGAATACTGGTGGGAAATACATCCGCAATGACGATGTGGATATCCGTGATGCTTCGGAAGGAGGGCATGCCATCACCGGTAATCAGTCGGGTGAATGGTACAAATACAATATCAATGTTAAATCAAGCGGTATTTATAATGTCGGTCTCAGGTATTCCGCGGCTGCTTCAACAGGTCAGATTCGAATCTGGCAGGGAGATAAGGATGTTACGGGAATTGTTACTCTGCCTTCGACAGGAGGGGTGAATACATGGAGAACACACACCATGAAAGGGCTTCAGCTGACACAGGGATATCAGCAGCTGAAAGTGGAAATTGTAGCCGGAAATTTTGATTGCTACAGGATGCAATTTGTGCATGCCGACAATTCGGTGGTGACTATCACCGACACATTCAATTCAACCTTCAGTTCCAATTGGAATTATAGCGATGGTACCTGGGCGGTTCTGAACGGACAAGGAGTTGTGAGTGGTTATGGAAAACGGACATTCGGCAGTACCGGTTGGACTGATTATACGGTTCAGACCGATGTTACTTACACTAACAACATGAACGGCGGACTTATTTTCCGGGTGAACAATCCGGCGCTGGGAGGCGCTGGCAAAGACCCGCAACTGGGTACCGATTTTTATCAGGGTTATTATGTGACACTTGGTGCAGGTTCAGTGGTGCTCGGGAAACAAAATTATAACTGGACACAGCTGCGTTCTGCCGCAGGCTCCTATAGTCTGAATACGAAATATACAATCAAAGTCGAAGTCTCCGGCGCTAATATCAAGGTGTATGTCGATGATATGAATGCGCCGAAAATTGATTATACGGACCCCGACCCGTTTATCAGTGGCAAAGTCGGTTTACGTGCCCACAATGCTTATGTGCTGTTCGATAACTTCTCTGTTACAACAAGCTATCAGGGAGACCCTTCAGGCTTGAATGATTACGAAGAAAAAAATCAGATTTTCCTGTATCCCAATCCGGTTACAGATAAATTAACCCTCACCAATATTCATAATTTCACAGACCTGACAATCTACAATGTGGATGGACAGAAAGTCTATAACACAAGGTTAGCTGATTCGGAAATGACTTTTGACATGCGGCGTTTCAACAGTGGGATTTATTTACTTCAACTCAGCAACAAAGACGGGAATATCGCTGTAAGAAGGTTTATGAAGAATTAGCATTGCAACAAAAACAGAACACTATGACAGTTTTTTGGAACAGGTGTACAGATTAATCTCTGCATTCAATGTTACTTTTGTTGCGTATAATTTTAATTGGATGTTATGAAAGTATTCACGCAATCATTTTTGAGAACGATGTTGGTTTGTTTTCTATTCCTGTTTGGTGCCGGAATAAAACAAACGAAAGTGAATGCTCAACCTGTATTAAACAGGCATACAAACCCCATAGTTGAAATTTACGACGGATGTGTTGAACGTTATATGGGTTACTATTATGCATTGGGGACAGGAACTGTTGGAAAGATTTATAATTCCAAGAATCTGACAGCCTGGTCGGGCCCGGTGCTTGCAGTTCCTACCAATGAGGCTACCTGGCTGAATGATCCAAAATGGACTCAGTCTTATACTTACAACAGGGTAGGTGCAGGAGATATTATTTTCAGAAATGGTGTTTTTCATGTTTATTACAATGGTATCGGGCATTCTTATGCTGATAAACCCCTTGGTTTGTACAAGGAAGCCTCAATTAATGAACCGTTTGATGATTATGGAATCGACGCGCAGGTTTTTCAGGATGAAGATGGTGAAATATATTATTTGAAAAAAAGAAATGGCGGGGACCCGCATCCCATCACCGGGGCATCATCGAATATCAGTGGTCCGGAACTGTGGACTTTTAAAATGAATAGTCCTTTTGTTCGGAAAGGGATATCTGGCTCTGTTCAGATGACACATCAGCCCGGACACCCTACCAATTTAAATCTGTCAAACTTTGAAGGTCCCGAATTGGCTAAACACAGAGGGAGGTATTACCTGTTCTTTTCCCCGAACCGCATGGGTGTGCAGTCTGGTATGTACCAGATTGGAGTAGCCGAAAGTGATGAACCCATGAATTTTAATAATACAAAGAAATATCCGCATCCTGTCCTGACCAGAAACACTGAACAGCACCTTATTGAGTATAATTTATTGCTGAATACGGCAGAACATGGTGGGTGGACCTGTAAATACCGGACTACATCTCCCGTGGGCAACTGGACGGATTTGTCGTATGATGATGCTACGTGGACCACCGGAACAGGAGGGTTTGCGCGACAACAAATTGACTTAAACACCACCATCAGGGCAACCAGAACAATATGGACAGCCAATAAAATTTATATCAGAAGAAAGTTTAATCTTGATATTGTTCCTGATAAAATGGCGCTCAAATACTGGATTTATGCCGATGCTGACTTTTATATCAATGGAAATAAAATTACAATTAACGCGACAAATAATACCTATTGCAATATTGACATTGACCCTTCGTTTTTCGTACCGGGTGAAAATGTAATTGCAGTTGAAGCTACAAGCCCTTGTTCGGGAACTGATTGTGCACAGTTTGTCGACTTTGGATTGTTTGATACGAAGGGGAATGATGTTGAGAATACCGTATTCGGACAGTCGCAGGCAAACTTTGTAACCGGGCCGAACGGCTTTGAACGCTGGATGATGTACAAGGCCTTTTTTGCTGCAAAATCATCCCAGGGCATCGACCGCATTCATTTCTACAACAAGGAGGTTGTAGTTGAGAACAGCACGGTAAAAAACACGAAAGGCTACCGTCCCAAACCGGCCTTGCCCACGCAGATAAATTATTGCGATTACCCGATTTACTATCCTTTTGATTTTCTGCATGAAAGCAAATGGAAGATCTCGGGAGGGATTTTGTCTTCGGAGGATGCAGCGGGCGGTGAGCTGTTACTGCGTCGTGAAGCGGAGACCAACTACCGTTTCGAGGTGCCTTTCAGGATTCAGCAGGCCGATGGTTGGGCCGGAGCATACGCATTTTATCAGGATGGTGATAACTGGGTGAAGGTCGAAATCGGCAGGGCCGGGCAGTGGCGGTTGTCGGTTCGTGAGAACGGAGTCACCACTACCACCCTGAAAGATCTTCCATCGAAGTTTGCTTTTTTGGAGAACAACCCGCTGGTCTCCCATTACCAGGAGCCATGGCATACGCTAACCTTTTACAAGAACGGCGGCCGTATCCGTGTGGAGCTTGATTATTTCAACCTGACATTGGGAGGAGACATAGAAACGAACTTTGAAGGGGCAGGTCTGACGGGTCTGACGGCTTCTTCAGCAAACGTATCGTTCGACGCAGTACAGTATACCACCGGCTGGGATGAGTACGACCGGCTGATAACGGGTTGGAAAGATAAGTCAGGTTCGTGGTCAGTCACCGCCAATGGATTGATACAGTCAACCGTAACAGGTTCCTCCTCCACCTTCAAGGGCGATTCGGCATGGAACTACGAGTTTTCGGTTTACGTGAAAAACAACCAGCTTCCCGCATCGGGTAAGGCAGGTTTCTATCCCTTGTATATCGATGCGGATAACTACGTCAGGGCGAGCATCAAC
>JAYFPG010000026.1:0-51834 GCA_034928085.1 Paludibacter sp. | reverse complement strand
AAGCTCTGAGCTTTTTGCAATGTCTTCCCGTCAAAGCATGTTTACCTGACGATGTTAAGCCGTAAAGTAAGGCTTACTTTCCTTTGTTCTGCCTGATGCTTGTGTTTAATAAGCCTTGGGTAAGTTGTTGTACAGGGCTTGATCGTTGACGGGAAAGCTAATTGCGTTTTGTTGTGATAGCATTTATGCTATTATTGTTTATAACATGCAGAAACCCCTCCCTTTTCCGGAGATGTCTATTTTTTTAGTATAACAAATTCTAAAGTGTCTATAAAATCAGGGAAAGTCATGATGAATAATAAAAATGCAAAATGCATTCATTTTATGTAGGGCATAAAATAGATTTATGTAGGGCGTAAAATGATTTTATGTAGGGCATAAATTGAATTTATGTAGGGCGTAAAATTAAATCCCCGAAGCGGCAACGAAGAACATAGCTTTTTGGCTATTATAAAATTGTGTTGGTTTGGGGTTTTTCTTGTATATAATCATTGTTTGGTAAACATTATATAACATGGGTCGTAGCGTATAATGTTGGTTAATTTGGTTTAATCCTATTGTTTTTCAACAGGATGACATTTCTTGCGATTTGTTAATAATATAAATTGTTAATTCCTGTTTTGTTATTAATTTTGTGGAGTGGAATTACAAGCGATCCCACCCACAACATTTCAAACAAGTTGATAAATTTTTAAGCGCTTTTTATCTTTAAAAAGTGAAATAATAAATCAAAATAACTAATTTAGCTGACTGATAATTGTATATCAAAAAAAAACAGAATCAAAGAAGTACTGGAGGAAAGGAAATTAAGCAAACTTGGTTAGCTGACAAGCTGGGAAAAAGCAATAACATGGTTGATGCCTATGCACAGGAACGACAACAGCCACGCTTAGAATCATTTAAAGAAATTGCCAAAATATTAGATGTGGATATTAAAGACTTAATTGTTTCATCTAAACCAAAAGAACATGAATGAAAAATTTACATGGGTACAAACGCATAAGGAATTGGTTAGGTACCTTGCAGATAAAGAAAACCAACAAGATAGTTTGATTGAAATCTTAAGAACAGTAGGTATTACTCCCTTAAATGATGAGGAAACCCAAGGAACTAAAACTGACCTATTGGAAATTGACCCATTTACTTTCTTTTGTTATATTTATAAGTATGGCCCCGAAAGACGCTTGGAATTTCTTCAAAAAATTGCACAACAACTTAATCTTTCTAAACCATTAGGTGAGGCTGGTATTCCATCTGCAAATGCTCAAAGTGTTTGGTTATTTCCCTATAAGTATCTACGACAAAACAACGAGATTAAAAGATTATGGGCATTATTCTATGCAACAATTAATAACCAAATAACCGATGAATTATTTAATGATGTTTTAAATATAAAGAATGTTGCAAAGACAAAACTAACAGAGGCTCTATTTAATGTTAACCCAGAAAAATTTCTTCCAATTAATGGCCCTTTAAAGCCATACATAGAACAAGAACTAGGAATAAAATCTGACTTTAACTCTTATTCTGAGTATATTAAACTGCTTAATCAAATTAAAACGAAAACAATAATTCCCTTTTACGAGCTTTCATATCTCGCATGGGAATGGAATAATAGAAATAATAACATGAATGATTCAACAAGATATTCTGAACAGTTAAATGCTTTCATTGAACAAGCTAAAACAAATAATCTAAAGACTAAACATTTTATCAACCAATATAAAGGAACTTCAGTGAAAGTAAGCTTTGGACAAGGTGCAACTGCAAGAGTACCTTGGATTTCCTTTTTAAAGGAACCAAATACTACAAGCAATGGTATTTATCCTGTATATTTATTTTATAAAGATTTGAATATACTATTCCTTGCATATGGGATTAGTGAAACAAATGTTCCTAGTGCCAGTTGGAATATTCAAAACCCAGAATCAATTTCTGAATACTTTGATAAAAACAATTTAGGCAAGCCTGAACGCTATGGTGCTTCTTACATACATAAAGTTTACGATGTAGAAAATTTGCCATCTAAAAAAATAATTAACGATGACTTAAATAAGCTAATCGAATATTATTTAAATAATTCAGGTCAGATAGAGTTAGAAAAGAAAGATTCTTTTCAGTTTGATAGACAGTGTTTTATTGATTGTTTAGAAAATGTAGGGTTGTTGTTAAATTCTAAATTAGTAACACGTTTCATTTCTTCTCTTATAACAAAACCTTTCGTAATTCTCTCCGGTCTCTCCGGTTCTGGTAAAACAAAACTGGCTCAGGCTTTTGCCCAGTGGATTTGCCAGGACGATAGTCAGTATTGCATAGTGCCTGTTGGAGCCGACTGGACCAACCGCGAACCTTTATTGGGTTACCCCAATGCTTTAAAGCCTGATGAATACATAAAACCTGATAACGGAGCTCTTGATGTAATTATACAGGCAAATAAGCACCCTGAATTGCCACATTTTTTAATTCTGGATGAAATGAACCTGAGCCATGTAGAACGGTACTTTGCCGATTTCCTAAGTGTAATGGAATCGAAGGGTGAAATATCACTTTTTGCTGAAGGCACAGTAAATAATGGCGTTCCTGCAAAGCTGGTATTGCCTTCTAATTTATTTATAATAGGCACAGTAAATATCGACGAAACAACTTATATGTTCAGTCCCAAAGTACTCGACCGGGCTAATGCTATTGAATTCAGGGTTACAAAAAATGAGATCGAAACCTTTTTTGCCAACCGGAAAGAAGTTGATATGGATAAACTTAAAACTCAGGGAGCATCAATGGCAAAAAACTTTATGAAATTGGCTGAAAGAAGAGAGTTCGTTGAACAGGATTTAACCGAAACACATAAAACACTGGTTGGGTTCTTTGAGCAATTAAAGAAAACAGGAGCTGAATTTGGCTATCGGAGTGCAAGCGAAATAATTCGCTTAATAAACCAGCTGACAGTTATTGATGCAGGTCTGCAACCCAATGAAAAGCTGGATATTGCCATTATGCAAAAACTATTACCCAAGCTTCATGGTTCACGTCGCAAGCTTTGTCCGGTACTCATTACATTAGGCGGCTTTTGTGTGGATAATGTAAAAATTAAAAATATTGAAAAGGAAGTGTTTTCAGCTGATAATTTTGATTTTGAATCCGATGGAGTGATTTTCCCCATTTCGCTCGAAAAAATCACACGCATGTACAAAGGAGCTATGGAGAACGGATTTGCCAGTTACGCAGAAGCTTAAACATGGAATCAAAACCATTTTTATATATAAATCTTGACCATATAGAGCAAGGTCTGCAACTTATCATCGATAATAAAGTTGATGATACTCTGTTTATTGCAGATGATGCATTAATACATGGTGAGGCTGTTTATCAACTCAGAGAAGGTTTTACCTACGATTATGTGTTTAATAAAACTGACTATGAATTAAAAAAAGACCTGATTGTTCAGCCTCATTCGCGCAATAAGCATTTAGGAACAATCTCTCCGAATATTTATGTTGGCACTTTAATATTACCCGTTTTCAAAGATGACAAAGAAGTTGGTAAGGTTGAACTGGAGGTACAATCGCTAAAGTCGGGCTACCGTGACGATTATCGCGATATGCTTGAACTGATTACCGAAAAATGTACAGACTTGCTCATGCAGGCCAATTCTCCTGTATCGCACAAATTTGAAACTGACTTTGAAAAGGACAATGAAACCCTGTATCAGAAATTTGCCTTTATTAAATCAATAATTGCAACCGATGAATTTGCAGAATCTGTTCACAGAATTGTATCTTCCCCTGTAACGCAATGGAAAGAAACATCAGAAGAAAAAGACATCAGAAACATCCGGCGTTTCAAAAATTCGAATATTAAAGAACTTATTACAGGAACTAGCCGTACTGGTTTACCCGAAAACCATCATCTGCAGCAGTATGGATTAAAGAGTCTGCCAGGCAAAATATCTTCTCAACGCAAATCAGATACCGTAGATACTCCCGAAAACAGATTTGTAAAATTTGCTCTGGAAAGTTTTTTAAAATTTTGTTCTGATATTAATAAAAAAGCTGCACCGGAAACAAGGCTGTGGAATGAATCAGGTTTAATTGAAAAAACACTCGAATCATTTTTATACCATTCAGTTTTTAAAGAAATATCGCATCCCGAAACATTGCGGTTAAATAGTCCGGTTTTACAACGAAAAGAAGGATATCGGGAAGTACTTCGTGTCTGGTTGATGTTTGACCTTGCAGCAAAATTGGTTTGGAAAGGTGGGGATGATGTATATAGCGGAGGCAAGAAGGATATTGCAACACTTTATGAATACTGGCTATTTTTCAAATTGCTTGATTTATTTAAATCTATTTTTGACATTGAACCTAAAGATATTTCAGAGTTAATACAACCGACATCTGATGGTCTGAATCTTGTGCTTAAACAAGGTACACATACAGCACTACGTGGTGTTTTTAATGCTGGTACCCGTAAATTAAATATTCGTTTCAATTATAACAGGTCGTTTAGCGGTCAAAAAGAATATCCTGATTCTGGCAGTTGGACAACAACCATGCGCCCCGATTATACATTATCGTTCTGGCCGTTTGGGATACCCGAAAAAGAAGCAGAAAAACAGGAGGTCATTGTACACATTCATTTTGATGCAAAGTACAAAATTGCAAATTTGACTGACTTGTTAGATAAAGAATCGACAGAAGATATTGATTCAGAGAAAGAAGAAAACAGAAAAGGAATATACAAGAATGCAGATCTATTAAAAATGCATGCTTATAAAGATGCTATTCGCAGAACTGGCGGAGCGTATGTATTATACCCGGGTGAGATTTCAGTAAAGAAAAAAGGATTTCATGAAATTATACCCGGCTTGGGAGCTTTCCCTGTTCGCCCTTCAAAAAAAGATGATGGAATTAGTGAACTTAAAGAATTTATACTCGAAGTCATTAACCACTTTGTAAACAGAGCATCGCAACGAGAGAAAATAGCCTATCGCACCTATGATGTTTATAAAAATAAGCCCCTAAAGAAAGACGAAGTAAACGAAGCACTACCAGAAACTTATGGCAAAAACAGAAGCCTGATTCCTGATGAAACCTTTGTATTGGTTGGTTTTTATAAAAATGAGAAGCATCTGGAATGGATTATTAAAAGCGGGTTATATAATGCACGTGCTGAGAGTGACAGAGGTTCATTAAGATTAGGTCCCGGAGAATCCGGAGCTAAATACTTATTATTACATTCGTCTGGTGAGACAAAAACCGGCAGATTAGTAAAAATTACAGAAAACGGACCAAGGGTGTTTTCAAAACAAACATTGATTAGTAAAGGTTATCCGACAGAACCATCTCAAAACTATTATTTGGTTTATAAAATTCAGGAAATTGCTGAAAGGGAATTCCTGAATCAGAAATGGGACATAACAATGCTTGAAAAATTCAGACAAGGACATGGTTCTGCGTTACCATTTTCAGTTACATTATCAGAATTAATGAAAACAAAAATAAAATAGCATGCCAATGCGTGATTGGGTGTTACCTGTGAGTCGTCGGCTGAATAAAACAATAGAAATTTTAAAACATCATCTAAATAATGTATTGGGTTCGTTTGTTTAAATCTGCATTCAAAACAATAACCCATATCCATCACCGCCGCCACCGTAGGGGCAACCCTTGCGGTTGCCCGTAATGGAAATCCGGATGAACCAATCGGAAAACGGTTGTACAAAATTGAAACATCATTACATCCGTTAAAAATATGATTGTACAATTGGGAATGAAATTACTATTGGGAAAGGGTGACATGATTAGGGCAGAAAATGGCATGATTAGGGCAGGGGTGAACCCTGCCCTACAAATGAAAATATCATGTATAACAAACCTAAATTCAATCCACATATCCATCACCGCAGGTCAATACGGTTGAAAGGATTTGATTATTCGCAGGCGGGATTATATTTTATAACAATTTGTTGTCAGGACAGGTTTTGTCATTTTGGACACGTTGAAAATGATGCCATGATATTGAATGAATACGGGCAAATTGCATTTGATGAATGGATGAAATTACCCGAACGTTTTCCAAATTTTGAATTGGACGTGTTTCAAATAATGCCAAACCATATCCATGCCATCATATCATTAATAAATCCCGCCGATGCTGCTGTACGGGCAACCCTTGCGGTTGCCCCTATTGGGAACACGGTTTCCCCAATTGCAAATTCGGTTGCCCATGATACCATTGGGGCAGGGGTGAACCCTGCCCCTACGGGTACGGGGGTATCGGATATTGTTGGGGCATATAAATCGTTGGTATCGAATGGTTGTTTGAAAATATTTAAATCAAAAAATGAAATGATGGGAAAATTATGGCAACGTAATTATTACGAACACATTATTCGCAATGAACAATCATACCAACGAATTGCTGAATATATTATGAATAACCCCATAAAATGGCGTGAAGATAAATTCTACAATATTGAATAACGTAATAGAAATGAACGAATATATAAAGACGCGATAAATCGCGTCTTTACAATTTTGAAATCCCAACTTTTTCAGCTATATTTGTCTGTTTTTTGAGCAGGCGGGTATTCATTTACGGGTTAAATGCAACACCCACAAAAACAGCCTGCAATTAATTGAATTCAAATAAGATAGAAAATAAAATGAGTGAAGAAGAAAAAGTGACGAACGGCGCCTCTTATGGTGCAAGTAGCATTCAGGTTCTCGAAGGTCTTGAAGCGGTTCGGAAACGTCCGGCTATGTACATTGGCGATATTGGTTTGAAAGGATTGCACCATTTGGTTTACGAAGTGGTGGATAACTCCATTGATGAGGCCATGGCGGGTCATTGCAACAAAATTGACGTAATTATCAATGAAAATAATTCCGTTACCGTTGTGGATAACGGTCGCGGTATACCGGTTGATTTCCACGAAAAAGAAGGCAAATCGGCGTTAGAGGTGGTGATGACGGTGTTGCATGCCGGAGGTAAATTCGACAAAGACAGTTACAAAGTATCCGGCGGTCTCCATGGCGTGGGGGTTTCGTGCGTAAATGCGCTTTCGACCTTGTTGCGCGTGGAAGTTTCACGCGATGGCAAATTATACATGCAGGAATACGAGCGTGGAGCTCCTAAGCATGATGTAAAAGAAATCGGCACTTCCGAAAACACAGGGACTTCTGTTACTTTTATGCCTGATGACACCATCTTTACTGAAACGGTTTTCAGAAATGAAATTCTGACCAACCGTCTGCGCGAGCTGGCCTACCTGAATGCAGGTATTACACTGACGCTGACGGATAAAAGAGTTGTACATGAGGATGGTTCATTCAAGTCTGAAGTTTTCCATTCGGAAGAAGGTCTGAAAGAATTTGTTGAGTACATTGATGAGGCCCGCGAAAAACTGATTGAAAATGTCATTCACATTACCACGGAGAAAAACGGTACTCCGGTGGAAATTGCCATGACTTACAACACTTCTTACAATGAGAATATCCATTCTTATGTAAATAACATCAACACCATTGAAGGAGGTACTCACTTAGCTGGTTTCCGCCGTGGGTTGACCCGTACGCTGAAAAAATATGCCGAGGACAGCAAAATGCTGGAAAAGGTGAAAGTGGAAATCAGCGGGGATGACTTCCGTGAAGGTTTGACTGCTGTTATTTCAATCAAAGTACAGGAACCTCAGTTCGAAGGTCAGACCAAAACCAAGTTGGGCAACAACGAGGTAATGGGATCTGTGGATATGGCTGTAAGTGAAGCGCTTGGCAACTACCTCGAAGAAAATCCGAAAGCGGCCAAAATTATCGTGGAAAAAGTGATTCTGGCTGCGACGGCCCGTGCTGCTGCACGCAAAGCACGCGAAATGGTGCAACGCAAATCTCCGCTATCCGGTGGTGGTTTGCCTGGTAAGTTGGCCGACTGTGCCGACAAAGATCCGGAAAAGTGCGAGTTATTCCTTGTCGAAGGGGATTCGGCTGGTGGTACCGCCAAACAGGGTCGTAGTCGCCAGTTCCAGGCCATCCTGCCACTCCGCGGTAAAATTCTGAACGTTGAAAAAGCCATGCCGCATAAGGTGCTTGAAAGTGAAGAAATCAGAAATATTTACACGGCGCTCGGGGTTACCATCGGTACGGAAGACGACAGCAAAGCACTAAATCTTTCCAAACTACGTTATCATAAGGTAATTATTATGACCGATGCCGACGTGGACGGTAGTCACATCGCGACCCTGATCATGACCTTCTTCTTCCGACACATGAAAGAGTTGATTGAGCAGGGCTATTTGTACATTGCAACACCACCTTTATATTTGTGTAAAAAAGGTAAAATTGAAGAATACTGCTGGAATGAAATGCAACGTCAGGCATTCATCGACAAATACGGTGGCGGTAATGAAGGCGCGATACATACGCAGCGCTACAAAGGTTTGGGAGAAATGAACGAAATTCAGTTGTGGGATACCACCATGAATCCGGAAAACCGGACCTTAAGGCAGGTTACCATTGAAAACGCGGCTACAGCCGACCATATTTTCTCGATGCTGATGGGTGACGATGTAGCGCCCCGACGTCAGTTTATAGAAGAAAATGCGACCTACGCGAAAATTGACGCGTAATTGCGGATATTAAAATCAACATCATGAATCTGTTCTGGAAGAAATTTTTTGGAATACTGATGCCTACGAATCAGTACGAATCAAAAGAGGTTGATTTTCTGACCATCAGCGAGAAGATTAAATCTTTGCGGTATTCTCAGGCAGTCGATGAGTATAAAAAGCTGCTACTGTCATCAAAGTTCGTTTCTGCTGAAACCAGAAAACAACAAAAGAACCGTTTACTGGAACTGAAAAGACATCCGGATGTTGCTTTTTTTCTGAAGAATCAATCCAAAAAGAACGGTCCGGTTCGCGATGCGTATCTTACTTTCAGCGATGATTTCTTTCAGCAGAAACCAGATGAAACCCGTTGGAATTTTGGCTTCTATTTCAAGGATGAAAAACTAATCCGGAATTATTCTTTCCACAACGAGAAACAAGCTAATAATGCCGGGAATAACACTACCGTAAGTGCAGGTGTGTTGCAGATTCAAACACGCAGGGAAGCAATGAAGTCCCTCGCCTGGCATCCGGTCAATGGTTTTGCTGAAAAACAATTTGCTTATACTTCCGATGTGCTGCAATCAGCTAAGAATTTCAGACAGGAGGGTGGCATCTTTAAAGCAAAAATTCGATGCTCCGGCAACATTCACCATGCTTTTTGGCTCGGGACTGAAAAAAAGGAACCGCATATCAACATTTTCCACTTTAACGGAGCTGAAATTCAATTGGGATTTATGAACCGCCAACAGGGAGATGGCATCATTATCAAAGGAATCAATCCGGCGAAATATTATATCTATTCCCTCGAGTGGACAAGAGACGAACTGATATGGTATATCAACAATCTGGTCGTCTTTCGGGCCAAAAACAACGTTCCGAAAGAACAAATGTTTCTGGTTTTCAACTCATTCATTGCTGATAAAATGACCGGGGAAGAAGGTCTGCTTGAAATCGATTGGGTAAGGGTTTACCAATGGATTTAAATTGAATCTACAAAAAATCGGTCGCTTAACGCATATAAATTAAGACATGGATATTGATTTTGTGATTACCTGGGTGGACATGGACGATCCGGTTTGGAAAAAGGAGTTTGCCCGTTACTCAGGTAAAATTGATAATACGAAAAATGAAGTTTCAGAAGCCCGTTTCAGGGATTATGGACTGTTGAAATACTGGTTCAGGGGCGTTGATAAATTTGCTCCCTGGGTGCGGAAAATTCATTTTGTAACCTGCGGACAAAAACCTGAATGGTTGGATCCGAATCACCCCAAACTAAACCTGGTGCATCACGAGGATTTTATTCCCGCAGCATTCACGCCGGTTTTCAATTCCAACCTGATTGAGATTTACATGCACAAGATTCCCGGATTGGCCGAACATTTTGTGTATTTCAACGATGACTTTTTTATCATCAATCACCTTTCGGAAAAACGTTTCTTTACAAATGGATTGCCTAATGATATCGCCGTGTTCAGGACCAACTTCGGATTATCGCAGTTTGGTAAAATGCTGAGAAATAACATCCGGCTGATAAACAAACACTTCGACAAAAAAGAAATCATCAATCGTGATTATAACAAGTGGTTTGATAAATCTTACGGTAAACGACGCAGGCTAAACTATTTGCTGAAACCTTATGGTAAGTTTGTCACGCTAAGAACGCCACACAACGCTCAACCCTATCTGAAAAGAACATTTGTTGAGGTGTGGGAAAAGTGTGGTCAGGAGCTGACTGAGATGTCGACACACCGGTTCAGGAGCGATCACGATTTAACGCCTGAACTTTTCAAAACCTGGCAAATCTGTAAATCGGACTTTAATCCATACAATACCTACGGCGACACGAAGATGTTCCCATTGGTACTTAAATCAAAAAAAGCCATCCGGGCAGTCAGGGAACAGTCCTATAAGTTAGTTTGTCTGAACGACAATGTCCATATCCGCAACTACGACAAGGTGCTGGGCGAACTGAAAGCTGCTTTCGAGAGTATATTACCCGAAAAATCAGGGTTTGAATTATAATCCTTATTTTTCAGTTCAATACTTTCTTATTTCTCAAAAGATGATTTTTCAGGGAAAAGTTTCTCCAGAAATGGCCTGATTCGCATTCTGTCGCTATCCGTTGCTTTTTCAGTGTCGTTTAAACAAAACAGACTCGGATTATATTTTAATATATAACGCATATAATCCGGTCTTTGTACCGGAATGCGACAGGCCTCTCTCCTTCCTACATATTTCAGGTGACCCTGTCCGGTCGCTAATGCATAAAGCTGAAAAATAATCCGTTGGATATTTAAAGGACATCTGAAATGATTTGTCAACACACCGGAAAGCTCTTCTTTAAAAACGTCTTCAACCACCTCTTTGAAAATTACTTTTTTATAGGAATCAACGTTGTGATGAGATACACCCGGATAGTGTTTTCCAAACTTACTTTTAATTAATTTATTTGCATTCTCAATACTCAACCGGTAATTGTTAACCGGAATTCTCAGCAACTTTTTAAGCCATATCTCAGTTTTATGAGCAAACTGAAATTGAAACCTTATTATCGGGAGTTCATCCCGGCCAAAGAAGAATGAAGGAGACAAATCGGCATTCACAAAATTATCATCATTGGCATATATGAAATGCTCCGATAAACCGGGTATGCGATAAATAAACATTTCTATAATCGAGGAATTAAAACACGGCAGAGCAATCTCTGGTAAAATCTCTTTATGATCGACTATCCTCACCCTTGGATTGTCGACGTTCAACCATGAAGGAACCTGATTATCTGTAACAATGTAAATATTCCTGATCCATGGCAAATGTTTTTCTACTGATCGCAGAGAATATTTTATCTCGTCATTAGAAATGTAACGTCCGGCTAAATTGACAGAGAATCTTGAATGATGTTTGTCCAATGTTTCTTGCCTTTTCTTCATCCAATCCGGATCATTCCCATCAACCCAAAGATAAACCAAATCAATATCTTCAATTTGTCTTTTCATCATCAAAATCCTGTTTTTTTGAACACACTGGAAAAATTGAGTTTTTTTCTAATTGAGTTACTATCACATATTGCAACAAAAAATGTTAAGAACACAGTAAAACGGGTAATACCTGCCTGAATATATAAAGGTTCCTCTATTAACATGAAAAGAAACATAATCAGCAAAAACATTTGTAACAAATAGGAACGTTTCCGAATCGCCAAACCAAGTATCCCGGCAAGCAACACGACAAGTATAACCAAACCCCATATTCCAAACTGAATCATATTTCCAAAGAACTGATTATGTACATAGTTATAATCTTTTAAACCCGGAAATAACATCTCCTTCATACTATTGATTGCTGTAGCTTGTTCAAAAGAACCAGTACCCCACCAAAAATGATCTTTGATATACGCAGTTGCTATCGTCAACAATGAATTTCGTGCTTCATCTGCATAGAAACCAGTAATTAAATCTTTTCCAACAACAATCAGCAATAACCCTGAAACAGTATATAACAGCAAAAAAAGCCTGAAGTGCTTTGTTTTTAATTTAACATAGTAAAGAACCGAGACTGCACACAAAATACAAAAAATTAATACCCCTATGCGACTTTCCATCAAGGCTAAAACGAGAAAGCAAGCTACAACGAAAATGGCTAATTCAAATATTGTAATTTTGCTTGAATCATCCTGTTTATAATACAGATAGAAACCTGTTATTAAAGCAAATAACAATACGATAGAAATATAGCTGGGATGATAATAATACGACCATGAATTAACAAAAAAGAAGGCTGCGAAATTGTTTTCATAAGATAACTTAGACTGTTCTACCCAATCGAACATGTTAACCTGGAAACTTAGTTTACTCGTTGTCCATTCAATAAAGCCAGCATCCAGACATAAAAAATTAAACCACCAATAAACGATACAAACAGCTAAGTAAAGCAACATAACTCTGAAAAACAGACGAGCTATACGTAGCAGTATGCTGTTTGACAAATTAAAAAAAGAAAACGTTATCGGGAGGAAAAGAAAAGTGGATATCTTACCGGGAAAATGAAAACCCTTAAATGTTCCGATAGTACCCAAAAACAAAAATAAAACATATCCGAAAAGTATGTAATAAAATTTATTCGGCAGAAAAAACTCTTTTCTTTTGAGAGAAAATAAGAGTGCACACGAAACAAAAAGCGCTGTAACAACAGTACCGGCAACTTTATTTAATACAGAAGATACCAAAAGAATTACTAATGGTAATAAAACCAGGATCTTTTCGTTTTTATGTTGAGATAGCGTGGATTTGTTTTTTTTTAACTCTCCTGAAATTAACCAGGTTGCTCCGGCAAGAAAAAACATTATTGATAAAATTCTTGTTATTATTTCTTGCTCAATAGACAATATCCCAATCAAAGATAAAAGATACAAAATCAACATCAAGGCTAATACTGTCGTGAGTAAAAGATACGCGAAAAGGTTATTCATTGTGAAAATTTTAATACAAATTTACACGTTTTTTTCTATAGTATTATATTTGTGTGATTTTTTTTCTATCTTTATTTTTTTACTGAAAGAAAGGTTGTAATGAATTATAAAAATGCGTCTGTAATTATATCAGTCTACGATAAATCTGATTTTCTTCAATTGATTTTGGATTCACTCAAAAAACAAAGCGTTCAAAACTTTGAAATCATTATTTCAGAAGACGGATGTAGTCAGAAAATGAGAGATTTTATCAAAAACTACCCGTTTACAACAAAATACAAGCATTTAACGCAGGAAGATATCGGTTGGAGAAAGAATAGGGCTCTCAACAATGCAATAAGAAATGCTTCAGGTGACTGGTTAATCTTTATCGATGGCGATTGTGTAGTACATCCTCGTTTTGTTGAGATGCATTTACGTTATGCCTCCGAAAACCTTATTTTATCTGGAAGACGAATTAAACTTGATGAAGAAAGTTCAATTGAGTTCATGAAAGAAGGACTGTCTTATATCAATAATATATTTCTCAGACTGTTGAAAAAACAAATATTAAAGAAAGGTAAAAGCATATACATTGAAGAAGGACTCTATATTACACCAAACAGTATTTTCTCTTTTATCAGAAAATTCCGAAAATTCGGTCGTGTTTTAGGTTGTAATATGTCCTTTTCCAGGCATGCAATTTATGCAATTAACGGTTTTGATGAAACATACACCTCTCCTTCTGTTGGAGAAGATACGGATGTCGCATGGAGGTTTAAAGCTGCCGGATACAAAATGAAATCTCTAAGGAATCTGGCTGTTCAATACCATTTATATCATCAAATGAACTGGTCAAATAATCAAAAAAACAAAGAAAAAATGCTGGTTAATCAGAAAATAAATAAATACCTTTGCGACAAAGGAATAAATCAAGCATAATCTACTTAAAACAATAATAATAAATGCAATGAAATCAAGATTGATATTGCTGCTTAGCTTAATTTTTTTTCATTTGCTAACATTTTCTCAAGAAAAAATACTTTCTGAGATTGATAAATATTATGATTTTCTATCATTAGATGGCATTACTGAACGTCCATACCTGAACTTCCGCACTTTATCAGATTCCAGGTGGACCAATCAGAACTCCGCATCAAGTATCTGGAAAGAAAATTTCAAAGTAACAAACCATGAAAAATACAAGTCAATTATAATATATAGTCCTGAACTCCTGCTTACCTACAACAGCACATCTCCTTTCGGGCAAAACGACGGTTTATTATGGCAAGGTAAGGGTTTAAACGCGTATTTTTCAACTGGGATCCGGTATAAAAAAAAGGGGTTTGAATTTACTTTTAAACCGGAAATTTCATTCTCTGAAAACAGAAACTTCGCATTTATGCCACCTAATGATGTTTTCAATGTTGAGTTATATCAGAATAAAGCCGATATTTACGGCTATTATGGCATTGAACACATTGATGCTCCTCAACGATTCGGTCAGAAGAGTTTTCTCAACTTTTCCTGGGGGGATTCAGAAGTGAGATATAATTCAAAATCATTTACTGTTGGTCTGGGAACACAGTATTTATGGCTTGGACCTGCTAAGCTAAATCCAATTCTACATTCCAATAACGCACCATCTTACCCCCGTTTTGACATAGGTGTTCGTCCGGTAGATATTCGTTTTGGGAAGTGGAATGCCGGCAAAATTGAAGGCCGTTTCTGGTTGGGACAATTAAAGGAATCTGCATTTTTCGACCATGATAACACCAACGACTACAGATTGATTTCCGGATTGTCATTAGGATATGCCCCTTCGTTCATAAAGGGACTAACTATTTCTGCAAACCGGGTCTTCCTGTGTCAATGGGAATTTAGGTCGCTGCTTTCTATTCCCGATTTGTTTTTTATTCCCGGGAATATCCATGGGGGTCGGGACACCTGGGATCAAAGAGCTTCGTTAGGTTTCAGTTATTTATTGCCTGAATCGGGATTTGAAGTTTATACTGAACTTGGATTAAATGATTACAGTCCCGGATTAGATGGATATATCAGATATCCTTTTCATTCGATGGTTTACACGTCCGGAGCAAGAAAATCTTTCTCATTTAATGCATTAAACAAACACTATAAAGGCGAGCTTCTACTTGAAATATCCAATTTAGAGATGTCTCAGGATTTTCAGTTTCAATGGAGTTCAACTTTCTACTCGCACCATTTAATCAAGCAAGGATATACCAATCAGGGACAATGGTTAGGAGCAGGTAACGGAACAGGGGGCAACAGTCAGTATCTCGGATTTAAAGCGTATCATTCAAAAGGAATGTTTAACATCTTTGTACACCGCCAAAATCCGGACAACGATTATATTTATCAATTCTCGGTAGGTACAGAAAACACTGAAAGCGTCAAAAAAAACATCAGGAACTTCAAGGCTGTTTTGAGTTCCGGTATTAATGGTGTATATTTTATTAATTCTCATATACAATTTAGGGCAGGAATAAGTTATGTGGTAGAACATAACCCGCTTTATAATGCCATACGTTGGGAAGAAACATCGAAAAGACGGTCTGTTCACCTTGAAACAGGAGTTATATATAACTTATAGATATTTTATTCACAGGAAACTAATATGAACTAATCTATTATTTTGCTTCGCAGCCCATTGGTTCATAGAGAGTTCCATACAACTAAAAAAAAATCGTATGAAAAAATCTTCATTAATTATTTTATTTCTGATTACCAGTTTTTTAATTCATGCAGCACAAGTGGATACAATCAGTGTGTACGCTGAAAAAATGAAGAAGGAAATCAAAACTGTCGTAATAAAGCCTGTAAACTACTCGAAAAAGAAACATTATCCTGTTATTTACCTTTTGCATGGCTATAGTGGTGATTATGCCAATTGGGTTAACAGGGTTCCGGCTGTTAAAGAGCTGGCCACGCAATATGGATTTTTATTTGTTTGTCCGGACGGAGGTTACAGCAGCTGGTATCTGGATAGCCCTGTAGATCCTGAATTTCAATATGAATCGTTTATCACAAAGGATTTAATTAGCTTTATAGACAAACATTACACGACCATTCCCAATCGTAACGGGAGAGCCATAACCGGATTAAGCATGGGAGGTCACGGGGGGCTGTACCTGGCTATCCGCAACCGTGATGTATTTGCGCATGCAGGGAGTATGAGCGGGGCGGTGGATGTATTGGGCACCTCAAAAAAATACGACCTTACCAAACGGATTGGGAAAAGCTACGAAGAAGCTCCTGAATTGTGGCGCTCACATTCTGTTTCATATCTCGTAGAAAGCTTGAATAATATGGACCTGAATCTGATTATCGATTGCGGTGTTGCCGATTTCTTATATGAAATGAATGCTGCTTTGCATCAGAAATTAGTCAAGCTGGGAATTGATCATGACTATATCGAACGTCCCGGGAAACACAACTGGGAATACTGGGCCAATGCGATACATTATCAGGTGTTGTATTTCAGCCGTCATATCACGAAAGATGAGAGATAGCAGGTATATCACTGAAGTTGAGAGTGGGCTGGTATATCACTGAAGTTGAGAGTGAGAATAAAGTTAATCAATAAAGTTTGATCTGTGGCTATTCACTCAAGTTGAAAGTGGGAAATAAAGTTTATTATCCAGTTCTATATAAAACAGGCTGTCTGGTAATCCGGACAGCCTGTTCTTTTATCTGTTATATATTTCTTACAACTGAGGACCAGCTACTTTCAGTGCAATCGCAGCTTCGTTGTCGCAATACTGCTCGAAGTTAGCAATGTATTTTGCAGCGAGTTGTTTTGCTTTTGCAGTCCAGTCGGCTTCAGTCGGATAAGTATCACGAGGATCCAGGATACCTTCTGAAACATTCTTCAAAGCAACAGGAACGGTCAGATTTAACACCGGAATGTGTTTTGTTTCCGCTTCCAGGATTGAACCGTCGATGATAGCATCGATGATGGCACGTGTATCTTTCAACGACATACGTTTTCCTGTTCCGTTCCAGCCTGTATTAACCAGGTAAGCTTTTGCTCCGTGTTCCTGCATCTTGGCAACCAAAGTTTTAGCGTACATAGTCGGGTGCAATGTCAGGAATGCTTCACCAAAAGCAGGTGAGAATGACATTTGAGGTTCAGTGATACCACGTTCTGTACCGGCTAATTTTGAAGTATAACCGCAAAGGAAGTGATACTGAGCTGATTTGTCATCTAAAATTGAAACCGGAGGCAATACACCAAATGCATCAGCCGACAGGTAAATGATTTTAGAAGCATGCCCGGCACGTGATGGCAACACAATTTTGCTGATGTGATGAATAGGATAAGAAACACGTGTATTTTCTGTTTTAGAAGCTGCTGCTGAATAATCAGGTGTACCGTCAGCTTTAACAGTTACGTTCTCCAGTAATGCATCACGTTTGATGGCTCTCCAGATATCCGGTTCGTTTTCCTTGCTCAGGTCAATAACTTTTGCATAGCAACCTCCTTCGTAGTTGAAAACTCCGTGGTCGTCCCAACCATGCTCATCGTCACCAATCAGGTAACGTTTCGGGTCGGCCGACAAAGTTGTTTTACCTGTTCCGGAAAGACCGAAGAAAATAGCCACATCCCCGTCAACACCAACGTTGGCTGAACAGTGCATTGAAGCAATACCTCTTAATGGCAGGTAATAGTTCATCAAAGCAAAAATACCTTTCTTCATTTCACCACCATACCAGGTACCACCGATTACCTGCATTTTGCGGGTCAAATCGAACAAAGTGAAGTTTTCAGAATGAAGACCCTGCTCTTTCCAGTTCGGGTTAGTTGTTTTTGAACCATTCAGACATACGAAATCTGGTTCACCATAGTTCGCCAGTTCGTAATGAGATGGACGGATGAACATGTTGGTCACAAAGTGAGCCTGCCATGCCACTTCCATGATGAAACGCACTTTCATGCGGGTATCTTCGTTTGTACCACAGAAAGTATCAACCACGTATAATTTTTTGGCACCTGAAAGTTGTTTAGTTACTAAACCTTTACAAGCATCAAATACTTCAGGAGACGTCGGACGATTGATGGTTCCATCCCACCAAAGTGTATCTTTTGTTGTGTCATCCAGAACAATAAACTTATCTTTTGGAGAACGACCGGTAAAAATACCTGTATCAACTGCTACTGCACCTGTATTCGTTAACACTCCCCTTTCGAAACCTTCGTTCGCAGGGTCAACTTCAGCTTGAAAAAGCTCTTCGTAAGAAGGATTGTGTAATATTTCGAAATTCCCCGAAATACCATACTTACTTAAATCCAAATTTGCCATTTGCTAATAAATTAAATAAATGTGTATATATGTGTTATTTATCTCCTTAAAAAAACCAAGCCCCTTCTTCAGGCGTTACAAAAGTACAACAAATATTTTAGCTACAAAAACTATTAAGGAAATTTTTCTTTAATTATTCAAAAAAACTATTTTCAATCTTTTTTAATGTTCGTATCCCACGAAAAAATTGTATTTTTGTGGCTATTGTGAATATCAGAAATTATTAAAGACATATATGAAGATAAAAATTGTCAACCACTCCAAACACGCACTTCCTGAATACGCAACCATTCATTCAGCAGGATTGGATTTGCGGGCAAACTTAGATGAGCAAATTACACTTAAACCCTTAGAACGCAAACTGGTTCCAACGGGTTTATTCTTAGAACTGCCTGTGGGTTACGAAGCGCAAATTCGCCCACGCAGCGGATTAGCCATCAAAAAAGGGGTTACCATTCTGAACTCTCCGGGAACAATAGATGCCGACTATCGTGGTGAGATTTGTGTGATTCTGGTTAATTTATCTTCAGAAGATTTTGTGATTGAAGATGGTGAACGTATTTGCCAGATGGTGATTGCTTCACATGTACAGGCAGAGTGGGTTGAAGTTGAGGAACTGGGCGCTACCGATCGTGGAACAGGTGGCTTTGGACATACGGGTGTATGAAATTAAACAATCAAATCATCTATTTTTTACTTTTTACGCTATTTTCCTGCAACAGCATAAAGCATGCGACGCTGGAGAATAAGGTAACCCTTGCCTTATCTGAAGAGGAACAACGTGAGTTTTATTTTAATTTTTATGAAGGATTAAGACTCAGGGAAGAAGGTCAATTCGCCGAGGCATATGAATCGTTCCTGAAAAGCAGCAAAATAGACTCCTCCGATACCGGATTGAAGGTCGAAATTGCCTTCATGCAACTGGCTTCCGGGAAAAAAGAGGAAGCATTAAAGGGTATGCAACAGGCTGTACAGGCCGAGCCCGACAACTGGTGGTACAATACCAACCTCATCAGTTTGTATATTCAGGATAAGAAGTACGAAGATGCGATTACCGTTGGTGAATCTTTGCTCAAAAAATATCCTGAAAAGGAATATATATACAACGTGCTGATTCAGTTGTACAAAGAAACAAAGCAACCCTCAAAGGCTATTGCTTTATATCAAAAACTGGAAGGCATTACCGGCATCAACGAACGTGTTATTTTCGATAAAATAAGGCTTTATCTTGCAGATAATAATATTAAAAAGGCACATGCCGAAATAGACAAGCTGGTTCAGAAGTTCCCAAAAGATAACAGGTACCGCATTTTAAAAGGTGACATGCTAATGCAGCAAGGCAAATTAGAAGAAGCATATACCTTATACCAATCTATATTAAAAAACGACCCGCAGAATCCACTTGTATTCGTTTCTCTTTCGGAGTATTACAAGGCCATGAATAACCATGAAAAATCACTGGAATACATCATGCTAGCGTTGCAAAACGGGCAATTAGACATGACCAGTAAATTAGAGATTCTCGGTCAACATATTGAGAATATCATCAAAGCTGACGGAAAAATTGAAGAAACTGAAAAACTTTTTAAACTCCTGATTGAACGCTACCCATTAGAAGAAGAGGTTCACGGCTATTATGCCGCTTTTCTGCAATATCTGAAAAGAACAGAAGAAGCTGCTCTCGCCTATGAATCCATGTTAAATATCAATCCCAAAAACCAACAAACCTGGTTAAACCTGATTCAAATTTACTTTGATAAAAAAGAGTATGATGCAGTAACTGCTATTACCGACAGGGCTATTGAAGCAACAGATGACAACATAATCTTTTATTTTTACAAAGGAATAACGTTGGAAATAACAGAGCAATATGAAGAAGCACTCAATACGCATACAAAAGCTATTACGCTTTTTAAAGAGGGTGAAAAACCAGAATTAAAAAGTGATATTTATGCACATCTGGGTGATATATACATGAAACTTGAAAAAACAGAAGACGCTTATCAGGCGTATGATGAATCGGTTACAATAAATCCCAATAACCTGATTGCCCTGAATAATTTTGCATATTATCTTTCTATCGAAAAAAAAGAATTGCAAAAAGCCGAAAGAATGAGTGCCAAAACAGTAGAGAAAGAACCCCGCAACAGTACTTACTTAGATACTTACGCCTGGATTTTCTATCAACAGGGTAATTATTCGCTGGCAAAATTTTATATTGAAAGGGCAATTGATAACTTGAAGAACGATCAGACGCCCGGAGTGATTCTGGAACATTACGGTGACATTCTCTGGATGCTTGGAGATCAGGATTCCAAAGCAATTGAGACATGGAAAAAGGCTTATGATTCAGGTCATCAGACGGATGAATTGAAAGCTAAAATTGATAATAACGGGTGGAACAGATAGGATGCAAAAAAGCTTTATAAAAATACTATTGGTCGTGGTGGTTTTCATTTCAATAACCGGGTGTAAAACAACACAAAAAACAGTCATTACAGAGAAACTGACTGAAGCCCAAATATTACTGAATGAAATAGAAAAGGCTGAACCGAAATTCACCAATATTGAATTTAAGCGCATGAATATTGGCATCAACCTGAATGAAAATACACGATACAACAGCGTTGCAACCTGCAAAATCATTCCCGATTCTGTTATTTATATTTCGATACAGCCTTTTTTTGGCGTTGAAATGTTTATCGCCAGACTGACACCGAAAGAGATGCTGGTGATAGACAAAATTAAAGGTGTCTATTATCAATCAGAATACAGTATCTTTGACCAGCAATTCGGAATTGCAATTGATTATATGACTTTTGAATCTCTGTTTACCAATAAACTCTTTTTCATCGGCACTAATAATCCTGCTGAGACCGTTCTGATGAATGCATTTGAAAAAAACGGGAACAAAATGTTATCATATCAACATGCAACCTTGAGTCAACATTTTTTTCTGAACGAGCATCACAGAATACGGGAAATGGCTGTCAATTCCAATTCCGGAAATGAACAATTTATGGCTTTTTATTCGGATTTCACACAAAACGGGAGTTTTACTTTCCCCTACGGGATACGTTTTCAGTTGAAAAATAAATCAACGATGTATAGTTTCAATATGTCAATCAGCCGGTTTGCTGTTGATGAAAATATCACGATTCCGGCGCTAAATCTGAATCAATACCGGCAGGGAGACATTACTTCACTGATCAAATAAAAAGAATATGCGAAAGATAGTTACGATAATACTTACCTTGTTGACCCTGACCATTGCTTTTGGTCAGTCGATTAAAGAACTGGAGGAACAACGCAGAAACGCTTTGAAAAGACTCGAAACTACGAGTAAGGTTCTGAGCGAAACCAAGAAAACACAACGCAGTTCGCTCAACAAACTGAATATCATCAATAAAAATATCAATGAAAGGAAATCGCTTATCAATCATATCAACAAGGAAATTTCGACCTTAGATACTGAAATTAATAAGCTGAACAGTGAAACCCGAAAACTTGAACGGGAGCTGGAAACGTACAAAGCAGATTACGCCAATATGGTGAGAGAAGCCTATATAAACCGTAGTGTATATTCAAAAATCCTGTTCGTTTTGTCCGCTGAAACATTTGATCAATCCTTCCGTCGCCTTCGTTACATGCAGGAGTATTCGGAATACAGGAAAGAACAAATGCGAAAAATTGAAAACACAAAACTTGAAATAGCCAAAAAAACGGAACAATTAGCTCAACATAAAAAAACACAGGTAGATATTAAATCGCAGAAAAGTGCAGAGCAAAAGAAATTAATTTCTGATCAAAGGAAAGAAAACTCAGTCTATTCAGATTTAAAAAAGAAAGAAAAGACACTTCAGGCAGATCTGAAAAAACAGCAAAAGATTGCAAACGACCTGAACAGGAAAATTGAGGCGTTAATCGCTGAAGAAGTCAGAAAGGCTGAAGAAAAAAGGCGAAAAGAAGAACAAGCCAGAAGGGCGAAAGAACCTGACAGCAAAGAACCTGCAGCAAAGCCACGAACCGCAGAAACCGGATATGCCATGACTAAAGAGGAGAAACTCATTTCGGGGAATTTTGCTGCAAATTCCGGTCGCCTT
This sequence comes from Paludibacter sp., assembly GCA_034928085.1. GTDB lineage: Bacteria > Bacteroidota > Bacteroidia > Bacteroidales > Paludibacteraceae > Paludibacter. The sequence continues at coordinate 29,355 of JAYFPG010000026.1, read as the reverse complement.
CCCTGGCCGGTCGATAGGGGTTTTATCAGTGGGAAGTTTGGTGTACAACCACATCCAACATTAAAATACGTAACCACTAATAACAAAGGCATTTACATACAGACTCCTTCCAAGACAAATGCCCGGGCTGTTTTTGAAGGGGTTGTCACGCAACGGTTCTCCGTTCCGGGAAGTAATAACGGGGTAATTATCCAACATGGGCAGTACAGGACAGTTTATGCTAACCTTACAAACATCTATGTGCGAGTAGGTCAGAAGGTAGATGCCAAACAAAGCATCGGACAAATATATACGGATCCGGAAAATGACAATAAAACTGAGTTGTTTTTCCAGATATGGAAAGAGAGGACAATTTTAAATCCGGAATCCTGGATTGCCAGATAGAATCTTAAAACATTAAATTTCATAATATAGAGATATGGACGAACTGAATGGTGTGCAACAGGTTGATTACAGCGACAGCAATATTATCACGCTGGAGGGACTGGAACACGTCCGCCGTCGTCCCGGTATGTATATCGGTAAACTGGGTGACGGTTCGCATGCAGATGACGGGATTTATGTGCTGTTGAAAGAAGTGCTTGACAACTGTGTGGATGAGTTCCGGATGGGGGCCGGAAAACAAATTAATGTTACTGTTCACGACAGATATGTGGAAGTCAGGGACTATGGACGCGGGATTCCACTCGGGAAAATGATTGACGCCGTTTCAATTATGAATACCGGTGGAAAATACGATTCGAAAGCATTTAAAAAGTCGGTTGGATTGAATGGTGTGGGTACGAAAGCGGTGAACGCACTGTCGAATAAGTTTATCGTTCAAAGTTTCCGCGACGGACAAACGCGCCGTGCCGAATTTGAGAAAGGCAAAATTACGACTGAAACGGGTATTATCGAAGATGCTTCTTCCGAGAAAGGAACTTATGTCTATTTCGAACCGGATGATACCATGTTTGAGAAATACAAATACAATGAAGAGTTCATCGAAACGATGCTTCGTAATTACGCGTATCTCAACACCGGTCTTATCATCAGGTTCAACGATAAGAAAATTAGCTCTAAGAACGGTTTACTCGACCTGCTGAATGAAAACATCACAGCGGATATGCTTTACCCGATTATTCACCTGAAAGGAGAAGACATCGAAATTGCCTTCACACATACCGACCAGTATGGAGAGGAGTATTACTCTTTTGTGAACGGTCAGCACACCACCCACGGCGGTACACATCAAAGCGCATTCCGGGAAGCAGTGGGCCGGACCATCAAGGAATTCTACAACAAAAACATGGAGCTGACGGATATCCGCAACGGCATTGTGGCGGCTGTCGCCATCAGCGTGGAAGAACCGGTTTTCGAATCACAGACCAAAACCAAACTGGGTTCGCGAGACATGTCCAAAGATGGTATTTCTATTAATAAATTCATTTCAGATTTTCTGAAAAAAGAATTAGACAACTACCTGCACCGAAACGCTGAGACTTCCAACATCATGTTGCAAAAGATTCAGGATTCGGAAAAGGAACGAAAAGCCATTGCCGGTGTTACCAAACTTGCCCGCGAACGTGCCAAGAAGGTAAACCTGCACAACAAGAAGCTCAGGGACTGCCGGTTACATTACAACGACACAAAAGGTAATGTGGAAGATACCTGTATTTTCATCACCGAGGGCGACTCAGCCAGCGGCTCCATTACCAAAAGCCGCGATGTGAACACCCAGGCTGTTTTCAGTTTGAGGGGAAAACCGCTCAACAGTTATGGCCTGACCAAAAAGATTGTATATGAAAACGAGGAATTTAACCTGCTGCAGGCGGCGCTGAATATTGAAGATGGAATTGATGGATTGCGGTATAATAAAGTCATCGTGGCAACCGATGCCGACGTTGACGGGATGCACATCCGGCTGCTGCTGATAACTTTCTTTCTTCAATTCTTCCCCGATTTGATAAAGAAAGGACATGTGTACATCCTGCAAACACCTTTGTTCAGGGTACGGAATAAAAAAGAGACAATATACTGTTACTCTGAAGAAGAACGGGTGCAGGCAATAGCTAAGCTGGGTGCAAATCCTGAAATCACGCGTTTTAAAGGGTTGGGAGAAATCTCGCCGGATGAGTTCAAACACTTTATCGGGAAGGACATACGCTTAGATCAGGTCACACTTAAAAAGGAAGATGCAGTTGGTGATTTGCTTTCTTTCTATATGGGGAAAAACACCTCTGAAAGACAGAACTTTATCATCGAAAACCTGGTAATTGAAGAAGATGTTGAGTGATGAGTATTTCATGCAGCAGGCCCTCGCCGAAGCCCGGAAGGCTTTCGAACGGGAGGAAGTCCCGGTGGGAACCGTCATCGTGTGCCAGGATCGAATCATCGCACGCGGTCACAACCTCACCGAAACACTGAACGATGTAACTGCCCATGCTGAGATGCAGGCCATCACTGCTGCTGCGGGTTTTCTGGGAGGGAAATACCTGACAGACTGCACCATCTATGTCACCGTTGAACCCTGCGTGATGTGCGCTGGTGCGTTGGGATGGTCGCAAATCAGCCGGATTGTATATGGTGCCGGTGATGAAAAACGTGGATTTTTACGTTTTGCACCTCAGGGAATTCATCCGAAAACCATCGTTACCGGTGGCGTGCTTGAAAATGAATGTGCGTCGCTGATGAAAGAGTTTTTTCAGAAGAAAAGATAAAATATGCTGAAAGTATATCGTGCTTCTGCCGGTTCCGGGAAGACATTTCGTCTCACACGGGATTACATCGGTCTGCTTTTCGATGCTGACAAACCCAATCACCATCGGCGTATACTGGCTGTGACTTTTACCAACAAAGCTACAGAGGAGATGAAGTCGCGTATTCTGAAAGAACTTCACCTGTTGGCAACCGGACAACAATCTCCATACCGGGCGGATTTGATGAAGAAGAAAAATCAATCAGCCGAGGCTATCAATCAGCGGGCCGGTAAGATTCTCATCAACATACTGCACGATTATGCCGCTTTCTCCATCAGCACAATCGACCGCTTTTTTCAGCAGGTTATCCGTGCTTTTGCCCGTGACATTGGTGTACACGGTGGATATGCGCTCGAATTAGATACCCTGCAGGTACTTGACCAATCGGTCGACAACCTGTTCTTCGATTTATCAGAAAAGGAAAACAAGCAATTGCTGGAATGGCTTACCTCCTATGCCGAAGAAAGAATAGAAAATGCCGAGAACTGGAACCTGCGATCGAGCATAATGAACCTGGGAATTGAGATTTTCAAGGAAAGTTTTCAGCATAAAGCAGCAGAGACCAACGAAAAATTACATGACCGCAAATTCCTGTCCGAATTCCGCAGCAAATTGCATTTTATCATCGACCATTTTGCCGCTAATGCCAAAAGAATAGCGGATGAAGCACTGCAAATCATACAAAATAACGATTTGCAACTGGAGGATTTCAAAGGTGGCTCCCGTACTGGCATGAAATACTTAGAAAAGGTATCACGCGGGGTATTAGAATTGAAAGACTCTTTCATCAAAATGGCTGAAGAAGTTGAATCCTGTTATACCCAAAAGACTCCTCAACACATCATTCAGTCCATCAATGCCGCATATCAGGGTGGATTGCAATCGAAAATGCAGGAGCTGATTGCTCATTTCGACGAACATCTGCCTACCCGGAATTCAGCCTTAATCATCCGGAAGCACCTGAACACGCTCGGTATACTGTCTGATTTAGCGATGCAAATCAAAAAACTGACTACCGAGCAGAACATCATGCTGATTTCCGACTCAAACCTGTTGTTGAATAAAATCATCGACGACAGTGATGCGCCTTTTATTTATGAAAAGAGCGGGTTGCTCATCGACCATTTTATGATTGATGAGTTTCAGGACACCTCTGTATTACAATGGAAAAACTTCCTTCCGTTAATCAAAAACAGTCTGTCGTCGGGCAACGACAACTTAGTGGTGGGTGATGTTAAACAAAGCATCTACCGCTGGCGTAATTCCGACTGGAAATTATTGGACAGTCAGCTCTATCAGGATTTCAGCAAGGGAGAAATTAAAGATGAGAACCTTGATACCAACTGGAGAAGTGATAAGAACATCGTCGGTTTTAACAATACATTTTTTGTACAGGCAGCCGGTCGGTTGCAGCAGAAATTAGATGAGAACATTGAAAAATCAGATGCAAATCAACATCAGTTAGAAGACTTAAAAGGTAAAATAAGCAATGCCTATCAGGAAACGGTGCAGCAGGTTCCTGATAAAGCTGGCAAAGGCCGGGTCCGCTTTGAGTTTATTGATGACGCAGATGATGAAGCTTCCTGGAGAGAAATCAGTTTGAAGAAACTCCCCGGCATACTCGAAGATTTTCAGTCGCGCGGATATAAACCCGGCGATGTGGCAATCTTGGTAAGAACCAACAGCGAAGAGAAACAAGTCATACAAACGCTGCTGAATTATAAAACAACTCCTGAAGCTAAACCAGAATTCAGTTATGATATCATGGGTACCGAAGGGCTGATGGTTGAATCGTCTTCCACCATCAAATTCCTCCTGGGAATCCTGCGTCTACTCATAAATCCGGAAGACATCGTTCAGAAAACAATTGTAAATCAGGAATATGCTCAGGGAAAATTGAAACTTCCAATCAATGAAGCACTGAGCATATCAATGTCGGGCAACAATCCTGAAAATATTCTATCTTCATTATTCTCTCAGGAAGAAAATGAGCAATTGCTGCAATGCAAACACCTCGCGCTGTTCGAGATGACTGAAAAAATCATCGCGTTGTTCGATTTACCGGCCTGGCACAACGAAGTCGTTTTTCTGCAGGCATTTCAGGACATCATTTATAAATTCACCACCGGTAAATCATCCGATTTGAATTCTTTCTTGCAATGGTGGGAGAAATTCGGTCACAAACAATTTATCGCTACCCCGGAAAACGAACTGGCATTTCGAATCATGACCATACACAAATCCAAGGGACTAGATTTCAAAGCTGTCGTCATTCCTTTCTGTGATTGGGAATTGGACAGCCGGATGCGAAATATCCTATGGTGTGAAACCAATGTTGCACCGTTTAACGAATTACCTTTGATGCCGGTAGAATACACCTCAAAACTGGGAGACTCCATTTTTGCCGGCCAATATTTCAGGGAAATGATGCACACCTACATCGATAACCTGAACATTGCCTATGTGGCTTTTACACGGGCAAAACATGAAATGGTGGGTATTTGTCCGCTTCCCAAAGAGACTAAAAGCGGGGAAATTAAACTTAATACACTTTCAGCCCTGTTGTTTCTTAGCTTCAACGACACGCAGGATGAGCTTTTAAGCAATCATTTCAATGCAGAAGAAGGTTTATATGAACTCGGGAAGCTGCTTCTTATATCTCCGGAAGATAAACAGCATACAAACGAGACGCAGAAACTCAGCGATTATCCCACCTGCGACGTCACCGGCCGGCTTAAACTCAAGCATAAAATCAGCCTGTTCAACCGGGAAGAAATTGACATCACGGAAAATCCGCTCGATTATGGTAACCTGATGCACGAAATTTTCTGTCGTATCAATGCTCCGGAAGATCATACCGGAATCGTTGCTGAATTTATACGGGAAGGTAGAATAACGGGTGAAGAAGCCGTTAAAATAAAATCTGATATTGATGATTTCTGGCAGATGCCGGAAGTAAAAAACTGGTTCAGGGAAGACGTTCAGGTATTAAACGAGACAACCATCCTGACTCCCGAAGGACATCACTATCGTCCCGACCGGATTGTACTCGAAGGACAAAAAGCCGTTGTAATCGACTACAAGTTCGGAGAACACGAATTGCCTTCCTATCATAAACAGGTGAACAATTACACCCTGTTGCTGAACAGGATGGGTTATGAAACATCGGCCTGGTTGTGTTATGTGAAATTAAAAAAGGTTGTTGCATGTTGATTTAAATAAAATGTAAATTGGATGATAAAATTAATTATTTTCGATTTGGATGGTACCTTATTAGACACCATCGAAGACCTGGCAAACGCGACTAACCACGCGTTGAAACAATTCAATTTTCCATTGCACGATACGGCAACATATCGTTTTTTTGTAGGCAATGGGATTAATAAACTAATCGAACGGGCACTGCCGGAAGAACACCAAAACGCGGATGCCATTTCGATGGTAAAACATGAATTTCTGAAATACTATTTATTTCACGCTGAAGATTGCACCAAACCTTATCCCGGCATAACTGAATTACTGGCCAAACTTCAGCAGGGAGGATATCAACTCGGTGTGGCATCGAATAAGATGCACGATGCAACAGTAGATTTAGTGCAACGATTCTTTCCCGAAATCAATTTTACATCCGTACTCGGACAACGTGACGGTATCCCGGTTAAACCCTCTCCGGAAATATTAAATGAAATTGTGAGTACCGCCGGGGTGCTGAAGAGTGAAACCCTGTATATAGGTGATTCCGGAATCGATGCGCAGACAGCCATCAATGCCAATATTCAATTCACAGGCGTATTGTGGGGTTTCCGTCCCCGTCGGGAATTAGAAGAGGCAGGGGCAGAAAGATTTGTGGAGAAACCGGAAGAGATTCTGTTCAATTTATAGTATTTATTTCGATTGGTTCGAACCGAACGATTCGAATCAATCGAATCGGGTTATTCGAGACAATCGAACAGAGCGATTCGAACCGGTCGAACAGAGTTATTCGAGTCAATCGAATAGAAGTATTCGAGTCGGTCGAAAGGATCTCCTGAATAGTCTGTATTTCATAAACAATTATATCTCAGGTTTCAATTTGGAGAGTTTTTTCTATTTTTGCATTAATTACTTTTATCTCCGGGCTCTTAATCCAATACGTATGAAGCTGATATTCACAATATTATTCTTCTTTATCTCTCTTTTTGTCTTTGCTTCCAACGACAATATTGAGTTGTTAATCAGCGAACTGGATTCCGTTGTTGAAAATCATCAGTTCTATTCCGATCAAAAGGAAGAAAAATTATCATCACTAAAAGAACTGTTAAAATACTCAGATTCTATTGAACAACAATTTAATATTTCAGGAAAATTATTCGACGAGTACAGTGCTTATAAATCGGACTCAGCACTTGTTTATGCCCGCAAAAAATTACAATTAGCGGAAAAACTTAATAATCAGGGATACATCACTGATGCGAGACTAAATTTAGCTTCAATCATGGGAACCATGGGAATGTATAAAGAAGCGGTGGATTTGCTGGAAACTGTGGACATCCAACAGTACCCTGATCTGAAAGCTTACTACTTTCACATCAACCGTACTGTTTACGGTTTTATGGCTGATTACGCAGTATCTGTTCAGGAAAAGGCCCGTTACGATTTACTGACAGACGCCTACCGTGACTCTTTATTAACGGCCAACCCTCCCTCTTCCAGTCCGCACATCCTCGTAAAATCGGATCAGCTAATCCTGAAAAAACACTACGATGAAGCTTTGCAGATGTTGCAAAGCTATTTCCCTACAATTAAACAAGAAAATATCCATGAAAAGGCATTGATTGCCTATAGTATTTCCATGGCCTACCGGGGAAAGAAAGAACGCGAGGAAGAAAAAAAATGGCTTACCATCTCGGCTATCCACGACCTAAAGTCGGCAACAAAAGAATATGTTTCGCTTCGTTTATTAAGTTTTATGCTTTATGAGGACGGCGATATCGATCGGGCCTACCTCTACTCGCGTCGCTCACTTGAAGATGCACTTTTTTGTAATGCGCGACTCCGAACCATCGAGATATCGGAGATTATGCCCATTGTAGACAAAGCATATCAACATCAGACTTTATCGAAACAAAAACTGATGATGATTACTATTTTTCTCATCAGCTTTTTATCTATTGCCCTGATGATAGCTGTCTTCTTCATCTACCGGCAAATGAAGAAACTGGCAACTGCCCGTAAGAACCTTTCGTTAACCAATGATCAGCTGAACGAACTGAACCATGAACTCTTCCGTATCAACAAAGAGCTGAAGGACACCAATGAAACACTTTCTGAGAGTAATATTATCAAGGAAGAATATATCGGACGTTATATGGACCAATGCTCAGAGTACATTGACAAATTAGATAATTACCGCCGCTCACTCAATAAACTTGCCGGCACAGGAAAAACAGAAGAGATGATGCACCATATCAAATCAAATCAACTGATTGAAGACGAACTGAAAGATTTCTACCATAACTTCGATATCACTTTCCTGCAATTATTCCCCGATTTTGTGGAAGAATTCAGCAAACTCCTTACTGATGATGAGGGCTTCCAATTGAAACAAGGACAACTTATGACAACCGAATTACGTGTTTTCGCATTAATTCGCTTAGGTATAACCGACAGCGTAAAAATATCTCATTTTTTGCGTTGCTCATTATCCACCGTCTATAATTACCGTACTAAAATGCGTAACAAAGCCCTTGGAAACCGCGATGAGTTTGAAGAAAAAGTCATGAGAATAGGTTTAGGAAACAACTAAAGAAGATCAATCTTTTTCTAAAACCACTACTATTTTTCACCTGCCGGAACAATATAACTCATTGGATATTAACCAATATGAGTTGTGCTTGTTTTAAATCCACTACTATCACATTCCATCAGGTTATTTGGATTATTATACCTTCTATATTTGTATCGGGAAAAAGCGAGTCCCGATAAAATAATCTTAAATATATATGTAACATGAAGTTAAACATGAAAAAATTTCTTCTCAACTTACTACTGATAGGTAGTTTGATGACATGGGCGCTTCCTGCTTTAACAGCCCAGTCAAATCCAGTCAGGATTACTGGAAAAGTAGCAGATGTAAATGGCGAGCCATTAATCGGAGTAAGTGTGGTACTCAAAGGCACCACTTCCGGAACAATTACAGATTTCTCGGGGAGTTTTACCCTGACATCATCCTCCTCAAATCCCGTTTTACTGGTTTCTTATGTTGGCTATACCAGTCAGGAAGTTACCGTAAAAAACATTCCCGTTAATATTGTAATGACTGAAACCTCCGAACAGTTGGAAGAAGTGGTGGTAGTGGGTTATGGAACCCAGCGAAAAAAGGATCTTACAGGATCAGTTTCGGTAATCAAATCAGACGAACTCACGTCATTGCCTGTTCCCAGCATCAGCGATGCCATGCAGGGTCGTGCAGCCGGTGTTCAGGTCATCAGTTCGGGAACTCCGGGCTCGGATGCAACTTTCCGGGTTCGTGGCACCGGCACCATCAACAACAGTAATCCACTGGTAGTGATTGATGGAATTCCAGTCTCCGGAGGTTTAAACCAATTGAATATGGACGACGTAGAATCGCTTCAGATATTAAAAGATGCTTCTGCAACTGCCATCTATGGTTCAAGGGGGGCTAATGGAGTTGTTATCGTGACCACCAAGCGGGGTACAGGAGCAAAAGGCAAGTCAACTGTCAACTTTAATTATTCCTATGCTTTGCAGCAACCTACACATGTTGTTGAGATGCTTAATGCCGGCGAGTTTGCTCAGCTTCAGAATGAAATGCTGACCAATGGCGGACAGGTTCCCAATCCTGCTTTCTGGGATCCCGAAAGTCTGGGTGTCGGCACTAACTGGCTTGATGAAATCTTCCGTACTGCTCCCATGCAAAATTACTCACTTTCCTACGCGGGTAATAGCGAGAAAACCAATTATTACATTTCAGGTAACTTTCTGAGTCAGGATGGTATTGTCATCGGCACCGGGTTCAAACGTTTTACCCTGCAGGTGAACGCCGATAGCAAAGTAAATTCGTGGTTAAAAGTAGGGAATAGTATCCTGCTGAATCATGACCTGAAGCCCAGCGGCAGTTATAACATTCAAAATGCCATGCTGGCATTACCGACACAACCGGTAACACGCCCCGATGGAACTTACTCCGGTCCTGTTGCACAACCTATATACGATGGAGACATCGAAAATCCGGTTGGAAAAGCGCTTACCGTTGAAAACCTGACCTCAGGATACAACCTGATGGGCTCTGTTTATGCAGAACTGGAATTGTTGAAAAACCTGAAATTCAAAACAACTTACGGATTGCAGGCCAACTTTTGGGATGCCCGCACCTGGGCACCAGCTTATAAATGGGATACGAGTATCAACAGTTCAGCCTACCTGTTCCAACAATACAATAAAAATATCACCTGGTTGTGGGACAATACACTGAATTATGAAAAAAACATCGGAGACCACCGCATGAATTTCATGCTTGGAACCAGTGCACAGGAAAACAGGTATAATTATATCAATGCCTCGGTGAAAAAATTTGCGAGTGAAACAACACAACAACTCGATAACGGTATTGAACAACCAACCAATGGAGGTAATACTTCCAGCTGGGCGTTATTATCGTATATGGGTCGTGTGAATTATAGTTACGCCGACAAATATCTGATTACCGCAACCATCCGTCGTGACGGCTCTTCCCGGTTCGGAAGTGGCAATAAGTTCGGAACTTTCCCCTCAGCTTCTGCTGCCTGGCGCATTTCAGAAGAGGATTTTATGCGCGACATTGACTTCATGGATGACGTGAAAATACGTGCTGGTTACGGCGTAACCGGAAATCAGGAAATAGGAAACTATTCATTTGCTTCCTCTCTGAACACGTATGCATACAACTTCAACAACACCCTTGTTTCTGCGGTAGTGCCGGTTGTTATGCCTAATCCATACGTGCAATGGGAACGACAGCAACAAGGTAATATCGGTATCGATGCATCATTGTTAAATCAGAGAGTGGATATCTCGATTGACGCTTATTTGAAAAATACGGATAAAATGTTGGTCCCCATGGTTGTCCCTGTTTCTACAGGCTACTCTGATGTGTTTGTTCCATCAATCAACGCAGGTGAAATGCAAAACAAAGGGATAGAACTCACCATCAACTCAAGAAATCTGACCGGAGCACTGAAATGGAATACTTCTTTCAATGTCTCACTGAATCAGAACAAGATTATCAGCATCAACGATACAGTACCCATGGCAAGTGGTAGTATTGGTCTGAACTATAATCTCGCGTTGATCAAAGCCGGTTTGCCGGTAAATACTTTCTACGGATTCGTAACCGATGGCGTTTTTCAAACGCAGGAAGAGGTGGACAACCACGCCGTTCAGGTTCCCGGCAACGATCCTTTCAACAGAACATCGGCGGGAGATATTCGTTTCAAAGATTTGAACAATGATGGTGTTATCAATGATGATGACCGCACCTATTTAGGGAATCCGAATCCTACAGTTATTTTTGCACTGAATAACACTTTTGCTTATAAAGGATTTGATTTAAGCATCTTCCTGCAGGGAGTAGCAGGCAACCAGATTATTAACGCCAACCGTTTCTGGAGCGAAGCCATGGCAGTGGCACAAAATCAGACCATCGCCACCCGCAACCGCTGGAATGGTGAAGGGAGCAGCAATAGCGTTCCGCGTGCAGTATTCAACGATCCGAATAAAAACACCCGTCCATCCGATCGCTTTGTGGAAGATGGTTCCTACCTGCGTATCAAAAATATTACTTTAGGTTATACCATGCCGACTCAAATCATGCAAAAAATTAAACTTCATTCGGCACGGTTCTACATTTCCGGACAGAATATTTTCACTTTTACCAACTATAGCGGATTTGATCCTGAGGTTGGCGTAAATGGCATCGATAATAATGTCTATCCTGTAACCCGCACTGTTACAGTCGGAATTAATCTTGGTATTTAATCTATAAAAAAGAAAGAGTTATGAAATTATCAAAATATTTTCTTCTGACAATCATCACGTTGGGAATGATTTCCTGCAGCGAGGATTTTCTGAACAAAGCGCCTGAAGATTCAGTAAACACTGAAAACTTCTATCTTACTGAAGCGGATGCTATAGCGGCAGTAAACGGCGCTTACCAACCACTTCAGTGGCCGAAATTGTACAATATGCGCATGTGGACAACCGACATCATGGCTGGCAACAGTATTGTAGGCGCTGCCGGTGGAACCGACGGCATTGAAACACAGGATCAGGCTAATTTTGTTACCGCAACCGACAACCAGGGTGTACTTGATTTATGGAGAGGTCCATGGCCGGGAATCTTACGAGCCAACCTTGTATTGAAAAATGTACCCGGTATGGATATCAGCGACAACATTAAAAACAGGGTATTGGGTGAGGCTTACTTCTTGCGCGCTCATTATTATTTTATTCTGGTACGGTTTTTCGGTGATGTTCCCCTGGTGCTGGAGCCTGTAGATCCGGCAGGAGACTTACGCCCTGCAAGAACAGCTAAATCACTTGTTTATGAACAGATTATTGGGGATTTGGAAGATGCTGCAGAATTGCTACCGCCACGCGAGCAATACACCGGTGCTAACATCGGACGCGCTTCAAAAGGTGCTGCCTATGGCATGCTGGCAAAAGTTCATCTGACACTTGGAAACTGGCAGAAAGCAGCTGACTACTGCGACGAAGTGAAGGCGCTTGGTTATGCGCTTGCTGAAAATTATGGTGACAACTTCAACCCTGATAAAGAAAATGGAATTGAATCGCTATTTGAAGTGCAATACGTGAAAGATGCCGGTTATGGTTTTTGGGATAACGAAAACCAATCGTCATGGTTAAGCACCTTTACCGGGCCCCGTGGTTCCAATATGGTAGAAGGAGGCTGGGGCTGGAATCAGCCAACACAGGAATTTGTGAATGCTTATGAGGCTGGCGATTTGAGAAAAGATGTTACCGTACTGTACGAGGGCTGTCCTAAATTCGATGGTATGGATTATAAAAAATCATATTCCTATACTAGTTACAACCTGCGTAAATTCTTAGTGGTAAAAGCGATTGCCAATGCACATGATAATAATCCGCTCAACTTCCCTGTACTTCGCTATGCTGACATATTGCTGATGAAAGCAGAAGCATTGAACGAACTGGGGAAAACTACCGATGCACAACTCCCGGCTTCAAATGACAATGCCACGCTTAATAAAGTACGTGCCAGAGCAGGATTGGGTAATGTGAGCGGACTGAATCAATCGGACCTGAGGATGAAAATACTGCACGAACGGCGTATGGAACTGGCTTTCGAAGGACAACGCTGGTTTGATTTAATTCGGGTAAACGGTGGACAGTACGGCATCGATTTCCTTCACTCAATCGGAAAAACGAACATGACTACTAAACATTTGCTGTTCCCTGTTCCTCAAAAAGAAAGGGATGCAAATCCAAATTTATCTCAAAACACTGACTATTAATCTTAAATAGTATCTAGATATGAAAAAAATAAGATCATATTATAAATTATTACCTGCTCTGCTACTCAGCGGAATATGCTTTCTGAGCTCTTGTGAAACAGAATATCCGGACGACAATATCAAAGCCGGACCTCTGGCGGTAACTGCCTCGCAAAGCACCATACAACTTAATCAAAAGCAGGTCAACAATACCGGAGTGACATTAACATGGACGACTGGCACCAATAACGGTAGCGGCGCATCGATTTCGTATGTACTGGAAGTGGATAAGCAGGGAAATAATTTTGCCGATCCTGCCCGTTTCGATATGGGAAAAGGTAAATACAGCAAAGGTTTCACTGTTGGAGAACTGAATGATTCTTTACTTACCCGCTGGAACGGTACTCCGGGAACGGCAATGAGCCTGGAAGCCCGCGTTATATCAACTGTTTACACGACTCCTGCAACGGGAGAAACATCTCCTGTTATCAGCATCAGTGTGACTCCCTACCAGCCAGTAAGCAAAACGCTGTACATCATCGGGGATGCTTCGCCCAATGGATGGGATGCAGATAACGCTATCGAAATGAGTCCTCAAGCCGACCCGACTGTCTTTGTATATCAGGGAAGTCTGAACGTGGGTAGTTTCAAGTTTATCACCACTAAAGGACAGTTCCTCCCATCCTACAATAAAGGTGCTGATGATACAAAAATTGTTTTGCGTTCAGACAATGCTGATCCGGATGAACAATTCACTATAGCTGAAGCTGCGGTTTATAGAATAACAGTGAGTTTGCTCGATTTGTCCATTGCTTATGAAAAAGTTGATTTACCTGCCTACACTGCAATTTATATGGTAGGTGATGCTTCACCCGGTGGATGGGATATTTCCAATGCAACTCAGTTGGTGCAGAGTGATACCGATCCGTTTGTCTTTACTTACACAGGAGTAATGAATGCCGGAGATTTCAAATTCCCGGTGAATCGCAACAGCGATTGGGGGCAGGATTTCTTCATGAGGGAATCTGACACTAAGATGTACCTGCATAAAGGAGGAGATCCGGATGATGAAAAATGGACCATCGCGAAGAAAGGATTTTATGTTATCACACTGAATTTGTTGGATCTTTCTATCAACATTCACCGTGAGAAATTATACATGGTGGGTAGCGCTACACCAATCGGTTGGAATATCGGTGATGCAATAGAATTGACCGAAGATGCAACCAACGGATGTATATTCACCTACTCCGGACCGATGGTGGCAGGCGATTTCAAATTCCCGGTAAACCGCAACAGCGACTGGGGGCAGGATATGTACATGCGTACCAGCGACACCAAAATGTACCGCCACAAAGGAGGTGATTCGGACGACGAAAAATGGAGTCTCACTGCTGCCGGCGATTATGTGATTACCGCGAATCTGGAAACGCTGGATATCAGCATTGTGAAACAATAAACTAAAACTAAACTATCTGCTAATGCGTCTGCTCAAGAGATACTCAAAAAACAACTAAAATTGTTCTTAAAGCAAATTATCACATTAGCAGATAGTTATTTAACTACTAACTTAAAATTACTATTATGAAACAAACATTTACATTATTCATTGGAACTGTGCTTTTCATGTGTTTTTTAGGAACAAATACAATAGCACAGCAACGTTTACAATTGGTGGGCGACGCAACCCGTTACGGATGGAGCAAAGACCATGGGTCTCCTGTAACTTTAAATACAGAAAACAGTTCGGTATTTCATTACAACGCGTGGTTAAATAGTGGATCTTTTAAACTTCTTTTGTCTAATGCCGACTGGGTACCCAGTTGGGGTCCGGGAGAAGGAAATGCACTTGTCAAAAGATCTACTTACGAGGATCCAGATATATCTTTTAATATTGCAACGGCTGGTAATTATAGTATGGCGATTGACACAACACTCATGACATACTCGATTACCCCTATGGTTGAAACTAACCCAATTCCCTTTAACACTTTATTTATGGTAGGTGGCGCCTCACCTAACGGATGGGATATCGGTATGGCTTATGAATTGACCAGGAATCAGACTAATCCTTTAGAGTTTTCATACGATGGAATAATGCAGGTCGGCGAATTTAAATTCCCAATTAACAGATATTTTGACTGGACGCAGGAAATGTTCATGCGGGTCACCGATACAGAAATGTTTTTAGGAACTTCACCTGATTCAAAATGGGAGATAAATGAAGTTGGGAATTATCATATCGTATTAAATGTTAGCACATTGTCTATCAGCATACAAAAAAATACAACAACGCTCAATCAGGTATTCAATGAGTCTTTCCCTGAATTAATATCAAATATTGCCTCTGAGAGATTGATTTTTAAGTCTCCTGAGTGTTTTAATTATGAGATTTATTGTATCTCCGGGATTAAAATAACTGATGGTTATACTTCAGACAATTACATTGATGTAACTGCATTAAAGAGTGGTATTTATCTGGTTAATGCCGGAAATAGAATCTATAAATTTATAAAAAACTAACCATTCGGTTGCCAAATATAAGTTTTACGAATAAAGACAACACTTCATTATCTAAGAAATATCCATTGTTATGTTGAGAAAAAACCTCTTGTTCCTGTTATTAATTCCGATTTTTTTGACTGCCTGTGATCCGGCAACAACTGAAGAAACACCGGAAGCACCGGAAAATCCGGCTACTCCCATCTTTCAGAATTTGCCGCTTTCAACTGATAAGGCAGCCTACAAACCCGGAGAAACTGTACTCTTTTCGCTTGAAACAGTCTCATTGCCATCAGGCGCGAAAGTAAGGTATAAATACTCGGGGGATGTAACTGAAACAACGGAATTAACCGCAAGCAACTGGCAATGGACACCCCCATTAACTGATTTCAGGGGCTATATGGCTGAGGTTTACAGTGTGATTAATGGTGTGGAGCGAATTCATGCAACAACAGGAATAGATGTTTCATCAGAATGGACTAAGTTCCCCCGATACGGTTTTCTGACAGATTTCGGAAATTTATCACAAGAAAGGATTGATGAGGTACTTGATCAACTGACTAAATATCACATCAATGGCTTGCAGTATTACGACTGGCTGGGTAAACACCATCAACCTCTTACAATGAACGGAGATGTGCCGGCAACAAGCTGGCGGGAGATCAGCAATAAAGAAGTGTATTTCAGCACGGTGGATAAGTATATCAAAAGCGGACACAAACGTAATATACGCTCGATGTTTTATAACCTGATATATGGTGCCTGGGAAAATGCAGAAAATGACGGGGTAAAAAAGGAATGGTATATCTTCAACGACAATACGCATATCAACCGCGATTATCATCCGCTTAGTTCGCCTTTTTTAAGTAATATCTATTTGCTCGATCCGTCGAATCCCGAATGGCAGACTTATGCCATCAATGAAACAAAGAAAGTATATCAGTTTCTGGAATTTGATGGCTTTCATATGGATCAGCTGGGAAACAGAGGTACCCGTTATACTTATCAGGGCAATTACCTGAATCTGGCAAATACCTATCAACCTTTTATTGAAGCAGTTCAGGGTGCGATTCCTGGTAAAGTCAATGTGTTGAATGCTGTTTCGCAGTACGGTCAGCAAGGAATCGCAGCCGCACCAAGTTCTTTTCTGTATACTGAAGTCTGGGGACCTTACGACTCATATAATGATTTGGCAACCATCATTAAACAAAACAATGTGCTTTCAAATCATCAAAAAAACACAGTCCTGGCTGCCTATATGAACTACAACCTTGCCAACAGTAAGGGTTACTTCAATACAGCTTCTGTTTTGATGACGAATGCGGTGATTTTTGCTTTCGGGGGCTCACACATTGAATTGGGAGAACACATGTTGGGAAAAGAATATTTCCCCAATAATAACCTTCAGATGAAGCAGGATCTGAAAACGGCTTTAATCAAATATTATGATTTCCTGACTGCATATCAAAACCTGCTGCGCGATGGAGGAAACTTTAATACGATTACCTTACAATCCATTGATAGCAAGTTGGGTCTTGAACCCTGGCCGGCTCGCACCGGTAAAGTTGCTTATTTTGGCAGATTATTCCCGGATAAACAGGTGATTCATCTTATCAACCTCACAAATGCTGTTTCATTGGAATGGCGCGATAATGAAGGAGTACAACCTCCACCGGTAGTTGTAAAGGATGCGAAAGTATCCTTTACATTCACGCAACAGGTAAAAAAAATATGGATCGCTTCTCCGGATGTTGCAGGTGGTATTTCCCGCTCACTGAATTATACGCAAGTAGGCGACAAAGTAAGCTTTACGCTCCCCGAATTACAATATTGGAACATGCTTGTTGTTGAGTTTTAATTATTGAAGGTATGAAGAAGATTGTGTTGTTATTGGTTATATTCGCCCTAGTTCCGGTCAGGTTTACTGCTCAAACGCCCGGCAATATCAATTCTCATCAGACGAATCAAAATGAAGTGGTTTTCGCAACCGACAATGATATCCTCGTCTCATTGAAATTTGTCAGTCCCGGCATCATCAGGATTTGGTATGAGGCTGGCTCCTTTCAGCGAAATAATCCTTCATTTGCTGTAATAAATGAGTCGGTTGAGTCGATTGGAGACTTGAATGTCAATGAACTGGCGGGAAGTTATGAAATTTACACTTCCGAATTAATTCTCCGTATTAACAAAGCGCCTTTTCAATTGCGAATTTTCGATAAATACCAGAAACTCCTGCTGGAAGATTATCAGCAAAAAGGATATATGAAAGAGGGAGAAATGCAAACAACTTATAAAACTCTTCGGCCCAATGAGCATTTCTTTGGTCTGGGAGAAAAAAGTGGATCGCTCAACCGCAGGGGCCAGACTTTCAGAATGTGGAACAGCGACCGTCCTTGCTATGGTGTCAACGAAGATCCATTATATAAAAGTATCCCCTTTTTCATGAGCAATTATGGCTACGGGATTTTCTTTGACAATACCTATAAGAGTGAATTTGACTTCGGTAGCAAATCTGATGATTATTATAGTTTTAGTGCTCCGGGTGGCGAAATGTTGTATTATTTCATCTTCGGTCCTACTTATAAAAAAATTATCAAACGATATACTGATCTTATAGGTAAGCCAATCATGCCTCCTGCCTGGGCATTAGGCTTTGCTCAATGCCGTGGCTTGTACACCAGAGAAGATCTTGCCCGGGAAGTCGCTGCTGAATTCAGGAAAAGACAGATTCCCTGCGACATCATCTATCAGGATATCGGATGGACACAGCACTTGCAGGATTTTGAATGGAGAAAAGAAAACTACACCAACCCGAAAGGTATGGTTGAAGATTTGGCAACACAGGGATTTAAAATGATTGTATCACAGGATCCTGTGATTTCGCAAAATAATGTCAGGCAATGGAAGGAAGCTGATTCGCTGGGGTATTTTGTGAAAGATATCCGCACTGGAAAAAGCTATGATATGCCCTGGCCATGGGGAGGCAACTGTGGGGTTGTTGACTTTACCAAACCGGAAGTGGCTGACTGGTGGGGCGAATATCAGCAAAAAGTAATTGATGATGGAGTAAAGGGTTTCTGGACCGACATGGGCGAACCGGCATGGAGCAACGAAGAAGATACTGATAGATTATTCATGCAACACAATGCAGGCATGCACAATGAAATACACAATGTATATGGACTAACATGGGACAAAGTGGTGACGGAACAGTTCGAAAAAAAGAATCCGGGCAAACGGGTATTCCAGATGACACGGGCTGCTTACGCGGGTATGCAGCGCTACACCTTCGGTTGGTCGGGTGACTCGGGAAACGGAAATGATGTGAGTGCCGGTTGGAATTTGCTGGCTGCACAGCTACCACTGGTACAATCAGCGGGTATGGGGCTTATTCCTTTCTGGACAACAGATATTTCAGGCTACTGCGGCGACATTACCGACCGGGAAGCTATGGCAGAACTTTACGTTCGCTGGATGCAGTTCGGCGTTTTCAACCCCCTGAGCCGTGCGCATCACGAAGGAGATAATGCTGCTGAACCCTGGACATTCGGAGAAGAAGCCGAGCAATTGAGCAGAGAAGCCATCAAATTGAAATATAAACTACATCCCTACTTCTACACAACAGCCCGTGAAGCTTATGATACCGGACTGCCACTCATCCGTGCCTTGCTGCTGGAATATCCCGATGATCCTGAAACAACCAATCTGAATGAACAATTCCTGCTCGGAAGCAATTTGCTGGTCGCACCGGTAGTTGAAAAGGAAGCTTCTACAAAACGGATTTATCTCCCTCAGGGAGAATGGGTCGATTATAACGATGGAAAAACAGTCTATAAAGGCAAACAATGGATAAACTATCCTGTAAGTCTTAAAACTATCCCCCTGTTTGTAAAAAAAGGCTCGGTCATTCCCGAAATGCCGGTGCAACAATACATCGGGGAAAAGAAAAACGCTCCGGTACTGTTCAATATATATCCTGCTGCTGAAGGCCGTACACCATCCTATGAATTATATGAAGATGATGGTGAAACTAACGGCTATCAGCAGGATTTATTCAGCAAAACCACTATCAGGTGTACCAATCGTACAAATGCTTATGAAATAGAACTGAAAACAGACTATCGCAACGGCTTTGTGAAGAGCGAAACACGAAAAACGGGTATTTGCCTGCGTGCCGATAAAGCTCCAAAACAAGTATTGGTGAATGGCAAGAAAATAAAGTCCGTGCGACAGGAAAAAATCGAAACAGGTTGGTATGATACCGATACTACCATTCGCTGGTACTGGAATAAATCCACTGGTGTTTGTCATATCCAATTGCCATCAAGTATTTCGGCATTAAACATCAGTATCGTAAAGTAATCAAACTCCATTTCAGAACATTGATCAACAGGTAAAATTTCATTTATATGAGTCGTCATCTATTATATTCCGCAGTAATTGGCGCAGGGTTACTCCTTTCAGCCTGCTCAGGAAATCGCAAAGCAATATATGAATCAGATGCTTACAGCATATTTCCCGATCGGGTCATTCAGGGAGAATTTGAAGCCGTCGCTTTATCTCCCTTTGAGATTTCTTCAAATTACCGTAGTCCGGAATCGCTCAGCTATAGTCCAACCCTGCAATTCAAATTCAGCATCAACTCACGCGATAATGAAATGCCCTCGGGAAAAGACCATGTAGTTACCCTGCATCCGGTTGATAGGAAGGTGGTTACTGAAGTTGAATTCGGGAAACAACTGATTCAGGCATTATCAATAAGTGAGGAAGAAAATCTGCCGGAGAATACGGAATGGACTGTCCGACTCGACTTGCGCAAAATGAAATCTGATTTTGAGAAACAAGGATTCTTCACTTTATTCAACGGAGAAAAACTTAACAAACAGGATTTCAAAGGAGTTTATATTGCCGGAAGTGCTGCACCACTCAGTTGGGATTTCAGTAATCTCTACACCCGCAAAGACCTTGAGCTGAAAGACCCTGATGGCGACGGTATCTATGAAATCACGCTGATCATGAACTCAAAAAAAGACATAAAGACCAGCCCGGATAAATGGAAATTGTCAAAAGATCTTTCCGGTCTGCCACAATACCAATCGGACTACCTGATCTCTGATGCCATTTATAACATGTCGCTCGAAGAAATGTTGATGGCCATTGAACCCGACAGTACTTTCCGTACCGGGAAAGAATGGGCGGGCGTGTGGACACGCGACATCAGTTACAGCATCATCCTGTCGATGGCCCATATGCAACCTGAGGTAGCAAAGAAAAGCCTGATGCGAAAGGTTAAGAATAACCGTATTGTACAAGACACAGGAACCGGTGGCGCCTATCCTGTCTCAACCGATCGTATCGTGTGGGCAACTGCCGCATGGGAAGTTTATAAGTTAACCGGCGACCGCGCATGGATGGAATATGCCTATGAGATCATTAAAAATTCGGTTGAAGATGATTTGTTGAATGCCCGTAATCCTGAAACGGGACTGATGAAAGGAGAATCCTCCTTCTTAGACTGGCGCGAACAAACTTATCCTGTGTGGATGCAGCCGGCTGATATTTACCAATCGGAAAATCTGGGTACCAATGCTGTGCATTATCAGGCCAACAAAGTGTTGTCAGCAATGGCTAACTTACTCGAAAAACCTGAAGATGCTATCCGGTACAACAGCATTGCATCGTCCATTAAGTCTGCCATACAACAATATCTATGGATGAACGATAAAGGTTATCACGGTCAATTCCTCTATGGAAGAAGCCATTTGAATCTATCGCCCCGATCCGAAACATTAGGTGAAGCACTTTGTATTCTTTTTGGAATAACAGAAGGAGAAAACATTCAAAAAGCAGTTGCCAACATGCCGGTTACACCCTTCGGGGCTTCCTGCATTTATCCTCAAATCCCCGGTATTCCTCCATATCACAACAACGGCATCTGGCCTTTTGTACAATCCTATTGGGCATTAGCCTCGGCAAAAGCAGGAAATGAAACTGCTGTGATGGAACAGATTGCCGCCATCTATCGTCCCGCAGCACTTTTCCTGACCAACAAAGAAAACTTTGTGGCTGAAACGGGAGACTTTGCAGGCACTCAGATTAATTCCAGCATCATGCTCTGGAGCCTTTCAGGTAACATCGCTCTGGTTCATAAAGTTCTCTTCGGAATGGATTTCCAGATTGACAAATTAAAATTTAACCCTTTTGTCCCCCAAGCTTTAAAAGGCAAAAGAAGTCTGAGTAATTTCCGCTATCGCAATGCTTTGCTGCACATCGAAATGGAAGGTTTTGGAAATCAAATCAGGCATTTCGAAATTGATGGAGTAAGTTCTGCGCCTGAAATTCCGGCCAACCTTAAGGGGGAACACCACATCCGAATTGTTCTTGCCGACAATACCAACACCGGTAAACAAATCAACAAAGTAAAAAATCTGTTTACCCTTGAAATGCCTGTTGTATCAAAGAAGGACAATCAGATCACATGGGAAGCTGTTAATAATGCAAAGAGTTATCTGATTATCAAAAACGGACAAGCCATTGATACTATCACCAAAACTTCTTATCAGATAAATCCGGGAACATACGCCGCTTATCAGGTAATCGCAGTGGATGAATCAGGAACAAGCTCGTTTGCTTCAGAACCACTAATAGTTTTATCAGAGGAGAAAAGAATTTCTATTCAGATGGAGAAATTCGTATCTCCCGCCGGTTATCCTTATTCAGGCTTCAATGGCACCGGTTTCGCTGAAATCAGCAGCACTAAAAATCGCAACATTAACGTTACCGCAACAGTAGAAGAAAGCGGACATTACCTCTTGCATATACGTTATGCCAACGGCAACGGACCGGTCAATACCGACAGCCGTTGTGCCCTGCGAAATTTATATGTAAATAATCAATTTGCCGGGGCACTTATTTTCCCGCAACGCGGCAAGGATGAATGGTCGAACTGGGGTTATAGCAACATGCTTTCTGTTCATCTGACTAAAGGAAAAAACACATTATCCATTGTTTTTGAGGATAATAATGAGAATATGGATGGAGAAATTAATCAGGCCATGCTGGATGAGGTGGTGATATATCAATAAATGCTTAAGAGAATCCTTAAAACAACCTTATTTACACCATCAAATCAAAAACTCTTAAACCCAATAATCTCTCTTACTTCCCTTATCGTTTTAGCCGCACTTTCCTGTGCTTTTTCTTTTCCCATACGGGCTACCTTCGAGATGTAGGCTTCGTCGCTTAGCAGTTCTTTGATTTTTTCGCGGAAAGGTTCGGTGAACTGTATCATATCGACCGCCAGTTGTTTTTTCATGTCCCCGTAGCGAATCTGGCAGGTATTATACATTTCATCGAAATAATCGTAAGTTTCTTTGGATGACACCACACTCATCAACTGGAAAATGTTTTGAATGACTTCGGGTTTTTCCTGATTAGGAACAGTCGGACCACTGTCAGTCACTGCTTTCATCACTTTTTTACGAATAGCTTCTGGTTCATCTGCTAAGAAAATGGCATTACCCTCTCCTTCCGATTTACCCATTTTTCCGGTACCATTTAATCCCGGGATTTTTACCAAATTCTGACCGAAATTAAATGCCTGCGGTTCGGGAAAGTAATCCACATTATACATGCGGTTGAAGCGATTAGAGAACTGGCGGGTCATTTCGAGGTGCTGTTCCTGGTCCTTTCCCACCGGCACTTTTGTTGCCCTGTGGATGATAATATCAGCAGCCATCAGCGTAGGATAAGTCAACAAACCTGCATTTACGTTTTGCGGTTGCTGACGAATCTTGTCTTTGAATGAAGTACATCTCTCCAATTCGCCGATATAGGCATTCATGTTCAGAAACAAATACAGTTCGGCAGTTTCCGGAACATCGCTTTGGATGTACAAAGTTGCTTTCTCCGGGTCTAATCCGGCTGCAAGATACTCTACCAATACTTGTTTTACATTTCCGTGCAAATCTTGCGGAGTCGGGTGTGTAGTCAGGGAGTGATAATCGGCAATAAAGAAATAGCAATGATGCTCATTCTGCATATTGATAAAGTTCTTCAAAGCCCCGAAATAATTTCCGAGATGCAAATTCCCTGTCGGCCGGATGCCACTAACAACTGTTTCCATTAATTTTAATCTATTGATATAAAAACACAAGTAACATATAATGAAGCTTATATGTTACTCATGTTGATGTTATTTACATTTATTAAACCGATGTTATTCTATCGGAATTGTTCTTCTGATACGTTGATCTAACGATGTAAGTGTCTCTGTTGCAGCGACACCCGGAATTTCCTGTATCTTTCCGTTCAACAGATCCATCAGGTGTTCATCGTTTTTGGCATACAACTTTATTAATATGGTGTAATGCCCTAAAGTGTACTGTGACTCAACAATTTCAGGAATTTTCTCCAGCTCTTTCACCACTTCCTTGTACATGGAACCACGTTCAAGTGTGATTCCAATATACACACAAATCTGGTAGCCAAGCATTTTGGGATTTACCGTGTATCCTGAACCGGTAATCACATTCATATCGATAAGCCGCTGTACACGCTGATGAATTGCAGCACGGGATACCCCACACTCTTCAGCTACATCTTTGAAAGGCATGCGTGCATTCTGACTGATGATACGCATGATCTTGCGGTCTAACTGATCAATTTTTTCCATATTGATAACTGAACTGAGAATTACTTTTGTGGAGCAAATATAAACAATAAAGTTTAAAAATCTGTGTCTTATTTAACAATTTCAAGTAATTCCACTTCAAAAATCAGCGTAGAGAATGGTTTAATTTGACCCTGTGATTGAGAGCCATAAGCCAGTTCCTGCGGAATATAGAATTTGTATTTCGAGCCTACCGGCATCAACTGCAAACCTTCAACCCAGCCTTTGATTACCTGAGT
This sequence comes from Paludibacter sp., assembly GCA_034928085.1. Taxonomy (GTDB): domain Bacteria; phylum Bacteroidota; class Bacteroidia; order Bacteroidales; family Paludibacteraceae; genus Paludibacter. Next base: position 4,694 of record JAYFPG010000026.1, on the reverse strand, counting down.
CACACCAAATTCGGCCGGCTGACCACGATCAACTGAGCTATCGAAAACTGTTCCGTCAACCAAGGTACCATGATAATGAACTTTTACTTTATCAGTATCTTTCGGTAACGGACCGTTACCCTTCTTAATCACTTCATATTGCAAACCTGAAGCGGTTGTTATCACGCCTTCTTTCTTCGCATTTTCAGCCAGGAAACTCTGACCTGCAACCTTGTTGTCGTTGTATTGAGCTTCCATTTTCTTCGCCTGAAGAGCTTCCATGGTTCCATTGAAATAATCTCTTGCTTCATCAGCTGTCATGCCGGCATCACTACCGGAAACTCCATTAATCATACCTTGTCTCAACAAATTATAATCCATTGTAAGGGTGGAATCTCCATAGAAATCAGTATTTGTTTTCAATTGATTTCCAATCATAGAGCCAAGGTCTACTGCTTGTTTCAGACTGTCAACTGTTTCTTTTTGATTTAAGCCGTCTTTGATTCCCTTCATTAGTGATTTGATTCCGTTACCTGTTGAATCTTTTGACAGGTGATAATCTTTCAGAATCTTTCCATTCACGTACCCAAAGGCATAATTCAGACTGTCCAGATCTGACTCTAATTTTACTGACTTTTCTTTATAATCTGAGCAGGAAGTCACTACCAATGCAAGTAATGCTACAAGTGTTAATATAATATTTACTCGTTTCATGTTGATCTTTTTTTAATAGGTAAATAAATTGAATTAATTATTAGGTGCACCATACATTTTGGAGTGAACCTTCATTTGTACTGCCTGTACAATTGAATCAGCCTGTGACGAGGAAACAACTTCCTGATAGTCATTCAGGGCATTAACCAGACCAACCAACACCATATCAACATCTCCAACCAAAGTTGAATCGCCGAAATAACCGTTTTTTACCTGATCGTTAAAATATTTACCTACCTGTACACCCAGGTCGTACATTTCATCTCCTCCTTTATTACCATACGCTTTATCCAAGGCCTTAATAAAAGCTTCCAGTTTTTTACCATTTTCATCATTGGCAAAATACTGTTGTTTGAATACATCTCCCTGCCATTGACCAAGGGTGTAATTGATACTGTCATTCATGTTTTTCAGTGTAACTTCTTTCGGCTTTACGTCATTACATGAACTGAAAGAAAAGATAGCCAGCGCGATGGCAACTATCAGTAAATTGCTGTTTTTTTTCATATCCGTATATTTATTTAATTTCTAATTCTTTGATTTGATCTGTTATAGCCGCAGGATTTATTTCCAGCAACTCAACTGTAAATATCAGGGTTGCGAAAGGAGGAATTACTCCACCGGCTCCCTGCTCTCCATAAGCCAGCTCAGAGGGTATAAAAAATTTATACTTTGAACCTACCGACATCAGCTGAATACCTTCTGTCCACCCGGCGATTACCTGGTTCAAAGGAAAATCAATTGACTCACCCCTATCGTACGAACTGTCGAATTTAGTCCCGTCAAGCAAGGTTCCTTCATAGTGTACCTTCACTTTATCAGTTGCCTGGGGTTTTGGGCCTTCAGCATCTGTTAACACAATATACTGTAAACCGCTTGCGGTTGTTTGTACCGCCGGATTTTTAGCATTTTCTGTCAAAAATTTAGTACCTTCCGATTTCTTTTCAGAAGCCATCTTTTCCTGAGCAGCTGTGAAATAGGTCTGTAAAATTGATTGGGATTGTTCTACTGAGAACAAAACGGAGTCTCCTTTTATTACCGCGTTGAACGCCTTTAAAAACAACTCACTATTATATGCCCCGTTGGGTAAAGTCTTCAAGTTCTTCGACAAATCAGATGCGATATTCACAGCCAACGCGTAACTCATAGAGTCAACTTCATTGCTGAAGATATTCACCGGTTCCGATACGACTTCAATCTGTTGTTTTGATTTTTTTTCCTTTTTAGGCTTTTTTTCTTTCGCACCTGCAGCTACCACTACGGCCATTGCAAGCATCACGAGGAGTAATTTTCTCATTTAAGTTTTATTGATGTTATGTTCAGTAGCATTTAAGAATTAAACAATGTCGAGTAATTCGACTTCGAAGATAAGGGTTGTATGAGGTGCAATGGACTGACCAGCTCCCTGGGCACCATAGGCCAGTTCCGAAGGGATATACAATTTCCATTTCGAACCGACCGGCATCAGTTGTAATGCTTCCACCCATCCCTGAATTACCTGGGTAACACCGAATGTAGCTGGCTCTCCACGATTTACTGAGCTATCAAATACACTTCCATTGATTAAGGTGCCGTGATAATGAACTTTTACGCGATCGGAAGCAGCAGGTGTCTGTCCTTTTCCTTCTTTGATAATCTCGTACTGAAGTCCGCTTGCTGTCGTTTTCACTTCCGCTCTTTTGGCATTTTCGACGAGGAAATTCTTTCCTTCTTTTATGTTTTGCTCGAAAGCTTTTTCCTGCAATTGCTGAAAATAATCGTTGATGATTGCCTGGGCTTCCTGTATACTCATTTCAAGCTTTTCATTTTGAATCACATGTTTGATCCCATCTGCCAGTTTCTGATAATCCAACCCTTCAAAACCGCTGTTTTTTAGGTTATTTCCCAAACTAACCCCCAACGCATAACTTATTTTATCCATTAATTTCAATTTATTTTTTTTAAACGTGTGCAAAGATAGCTGATTTCTCGGATATTAGGTGTTAATTAATACAAAATTATCGGGATGAAAGTACGACCGGAAGTTTCATGCATTTTCTGTTCCCTGTGTTTGGATTGAATATTTCGATATAAAAAACATAAACCCCGATGTTTGTCAGTTGTCCTCTCCGGTTTCTTCCGTCCCAGGTCAACACCCCCTCCTGACCGGATATAAATTGCTCTGCCAATGAAAACACCTTCTCACCGGCAGGTGTCAGAATACAGATATTAAACACATTACCGGTTTCCGGGAAATTATAATGCAGGATACATACATCGTCATTTCCGTCATTATCGGGGGAGAAAACCGTACTCTCAAGATAAAACGACCGCTCACCTTCCTCCGGCAATTCATCCATACTTCTGTATTGTGAGTTTACAAAACCCGGTGTTCCGAAGTTATGAGAACTGGCTGCTGAATGCCAGCTATTTGCATCCTTAACCGGCCAATCAGGATTTATCCGTTCGAGCGCTACTCCTTTTGAGTTTTTTACCAATACATGATGCATAGAAACATCATAGCTGAATGAATCAATAATCGTATCTTTTGTTGAATTCGTCAGCACAAGGGTTGATGATTCGTTATTTAAATTGCTCCAGCCCGATTGTATCAGTTTAGCTTCAAACGGACAATCATGGTGTTTTCTAACAGCCATTGTATCACTTGTCACCGCAAGATAACCTCCCGGAAAAATCAAGGTTTCATCCTGAATTTTGTTGCCTGAATTAAGTGACCCGTCTGACTTCAGGGTTGTGAAGACCATTCCGGACAGATCAATTACCTTTCCGGAACGGTTGTGAAATTCAATGTATTCAGCTGCTGAATCAGCCTGATGAAACATGACCTCATTGAACACCACATCTCCAACATTCAGAGGCTCAGTCAAACCCGTCACTTTCCTGTTATTATGAAGCGCATTTCCTGCTTCATCCTTCAATCCAATCACTTCTATCTGATAAGGTCTGCCCGTCTGAAATTCAATATCCACAACAAACTCCACCGACTCCTGATTGTCTGCTATTTGCAACGAATTTACGTTACAGGACTCTCCATTTACAGTAAGCTGAAAATCAGAGAAATCAACGGGTTCAGAGAAATTTAATCTGAGTCTGTCCTGACTCAGAATTTTCATATATGTGAGTTCAGGAGAAGTTTGATCCGGTATTATTGATCCGGAAACCTGTATTTCATCAAAATAATAGCAATTACCTGTCGTAGCAGAATTCGTGAAGGAAAGTCCAACGTATTTAGACCTCAGCACTTTGCTATTTTGCACTTCACCTTCAGGAAAGTATTCAGTCTCGGATGGAAGTTTCGAATACAACCTGAATACAGAAAGACTATCCCGTGTGACTTTCACCCTGATTTCCAACGGCTTTCCATCTGTTCGTTTATCAACTCCATCGATGATTTTTATTTTTTGCGTACCATCCTGTACATACAGCGAAACCTCATCATTGGCGCCTCCCACCTGAACAAAATAGCCTTTTAATCCGTTTCCTAGTACATTAACATCTGAGATGATGTACATACAAGCATAATTTGAGGAAGATGTAGGATAATCAATTTTCAGACGACATTCCCAAACACTATTTTGGATTGCTGCTGACGAAGTGAACAGGTAAGAAGCAGAAGCCCCCTGAGCAGCTGATTGCAACTCAAAAGCGTTGTTTACAATAAAATTGGATGTAGTGCCCGTCCATGTCGGATTTTGAGTAAAATTGCCATCCGAGAATGTCTCAAAGACCTGCGCCAAACAAAAAAATGGCGCAATTAACAAAAAAAACAGCATGTAACTTTTCATAAGGTTGTCAAATCTATTAAAATGAATTACTTTTGCAGTCGCTAATTACAGCTTAACCGACTGATTGGTTTAGGGTTAAATAACCATAGCAAAGGTATGGTTTTACGAAACAATAAAAACAGAAATCACCATAAAATAAATTAAAAAAATGAAAGTAGCAATTGTTGGTGCCAGTGGCGCCGTAGGCCAGGAGTTTTTACGCGTACTCGAAGAGCG
>JAYFPG010000071.1:0-32298 GCA_034928085.1 Paludibacter sp. | reverse complement strand
TGATAAATTTTGACTATTTTTGCACACAAATTATCAAACTATAAATAATAAGTATATGTTAAGTTACAAAGAACTTGGATTAGTTAACACCAAAGACTTATTCAAAAAAGCAGTAGAAGGCGGATACGCTATTCCTGCATTCAATTTCAACAACCTGGAGCAATTGCAGGCTATTATTTCTGCCTGTGTTGAAACAAAATCTCCGGTTATCCTGCAAGTATCAAGCGGCGCCCGTAAATATGCCAACCAGACATTACTGCGTTATATGGCACAGGGAGCTGTTGAATATGCCAAAGAATTAGGCTATGCCATTCCTATCGCGTTGCACTTAGACCATGGTGATACTTTCGAACTTTGCAAAGAATGTATCGATATGGGTTTCTCTTCTGTTATGATTGATGGTTCACACCATTCTTATGAAGATAACATCGCTTTGACAAAGAAAGTTGTTGAATATGCTCACTCAAAAGACGTTACTGTTGAAGGTGAATTAGGTATTCTCGCAGGTGTGGAAGATGATGTGGTTGCTGAACACCATACATACACCCGCCCGGAAGAAGTAATTGATTTCGTTACCCGTACCGGTGTGGATTCGCTGGCTATTTCAATCGGAACTTCACACGGAGCAAACAAATTTACTCCGGCTCAGTGTACCCGTGACGAAAACGGCATTCTGATTCCGCCTCCATTGCGTTTCGACATCTTAGAAGAAATTGAAAAGAAAATCCCCGGATTCCCAATCGTATTACACGGAGCGTCATCAGTTCCTCAGGAATATGTTGCGACTATCAACAACAACGGTGGCGCACTGAAAGATTCTATCGGTATCCCTGAAGAACAATTACGCCGTGCTGCTGCTTCTGCCGTATGTAAAATCAACATCGACTCTGATGGTCGTTTGGCAATGACAGCATCTGTACGTGAAACATTTGCTAAAAATCCGGGTGAATTTGACCCACGTAAATACTTAGGTCCGGCTCGCGAAGAACTGAAAAAACTGTACATGCACAAAACTAAAAATGTGCTGGGTAGTGCAGGGAAAGCTTAATTTAGCGGAAAACTAAGAACGGAAAGCGAAAAGCTTTTCATACAAAAAATCTTACTAAGTAAAAGAGATGCCGGAAGGTGTCTCTTTTTTTATTTGTAGGCATACAGGGCTTCAGAGAGGAACATTTCAAGTTCTTCCGGTTTTACATTCAGTGTTAATTCCCCATTGATAGCATAAGAAATTTTGCCGGTTTCTTCTGATACAATGATCGCGATGGCATCGGTTTGCTCGGTAATGCCTAAAGCCGAACGATGTCGCAATCCCAGTCGCTTGGGAATTTGCTGATTCTTTGATACAGGAAGAATACAGGACGCAGCAATGATACGTTCATTGCCGATAATCAATGCTCCATCGTGAAGGGGACTATTCTTAAAAAACAGGTTTTCTATCAAGCGGGAGTTAATTGCAGCATCAATAGTTTCACCTGTTTGCGTGTGAACATCTAAGTTGTTCTTGCGCGCAATGATGATGAGACCTCCCATGGAACGTTTAGCCAGACTCCTGCAAGCCAGCACGATCTGTACAATATTATAATCAGTCTTTTCAGAATCAGTCCGACCATTACCAAAAAAACGTTTCATGAAGTTACCAAACGCCCATTTTCTTTTTGCCCCAATCCTGGAAAAGAAACGCCGTATTTCATCCTGAAACAAGACAATCAACGCGAAAGCGCCGACACTCACAACACGGTCGAGAATACCTCCCAGCAACTCCATCTTGAACACATAGGACACAAGATACCACATAATCAGGAAACTCAGTATGCCAAGAAAGACATTCAACGCACCAGATTTTTTGAGCAATAAAAAAAGCTGATAGAGCAGAATAGCTACCAGTACAATATCAATGATGTCTTTTAATCCAATCTGAAAACCCATAATCAGTATGTCATTTGGTTGATTGTCTGTATGCATTAAATATCCGGATGGTTTCTACCGCTTCCTTTACATCGTGCACCCGCAGGATGGATGCTCCACCCATTAATGCCAACATATTCAGTGCGGTTGTTCCGTTTAAGGCCTGTTCGGGCACTGTTTCCAACAGTTTGTAAATCATCGATTTTCTCGAAATCCCAACTAATAAGGGTGCATTTATCTGTCTGAAAATGGACAGCTTACTCATCATCTCATAATTCTGTTCCAGTGTTTTGGCAAACCCAAAACCCGGGTCTATAACCACATCATGTACTCCTAATAACCGGAGTTGCGCCACTCTTTTTGCTAAAAACTGCAACACATCAGCCACCACATCCTCATACTGAGTCTGCGCCTGCATGTGCTGTGGGTTTCCCCGGGTGTGCATCAGCACATAAGCTACCTGTAAATCCGCGATGGTTTCAAACATAAGTTGGTCCAGCGTTCCTCCACCAATGTCGTTAATCATTGCCACCCCGTACTCCTGAACCGCCATGCGGGCCACCGGCGACCGGAAAGTGTCGACCGAAAGTACAACTTCAGGAAATTTTTTACAAATAATTTCAAGCGCTTCGGAAATCCTTTTTATCTCTTCATCAACCGAAACAGGCGCTGCCTGCGGCCGGGTTGAATAACCTCCTACATCAATAATGGTTGCTCCTTCTGCTAAAAAAGTCTCTACCTGCTGAAGCAGCGTACGATCTGATTTGTACCGGCTGAACGCGAAAAAAGAGTCGGGTGTAATGTTTACAACCCCCATCACGACAGGTGTACGCAAATCGTAGAGCTTACCTTTCAACTTCAGAAACAAATCCGAATCATGCATTATGTGACCAGTTTTTTTATTAATCTCCGCAAATTTAAGAAAATATTATACGAAATGATGCTTATTCCCGTTTATTTGAACATAAAATACAGATAAACAGGAGGAAATTTTTCACGATTGTACAATAAAATTTCATTTCTCCTGTTTTTTTAGCGAATAACTTGTCGATTAAAATGCTGAAGTAGCAAGAAATTCGTTAATTTTGCAAAGTTTGACTAAATAACATCAACTCTATGATACGCATCTCAATCAGCGCTTTCATTATTTTATCTTTATCTATTGCATTTACTGCATGTAACAAAAGCATTGGCGTTTCAAGTTCTACAACGGGTTGGCCTTACGACTACAAAGCGGAAAATGCTTTCAGAGGTTCTGCCGCATTACCATCACAAGTGCCCCCGGGCATGGTTGAAATTCCGGGAGGAAGTTTTGTAGTCGACGATGTGGATGAGTTTGAAACGGCAAACCGCAGAATTCGTCCGAACGAACTGAACACCCGCCGTACCTTATCGGTAAATAGTTTTTACATTGACAAACACGAAATCCGGAATATCGACTGGCGTGAATATCTGAACTGGTTAACCGCTGTATATGGGAATGTAGCTCCTGAAATTATTGAAAAAGCGAGACCGGATATGAATGCCTGGACAAAAGGACTGAGCGATAATGAACCTTTTTTGATGAATTATTTTACGCATCCGTCGTTCAATGAATATCCGGTCGTGTGCATCACCTGGGAACAGGCAGCTGCCTATTGTGCATGGAGAAGCGATCGTGCCAACGAATTACGACTGATCAAAGCCGGTGTTATTCAGGCACCCAATTTCAGGGCGATTGCTGAATTGACAACCTTAGAAGCTGTAGAGAATGCTATATTTACATCGAAGAAATTTTTTACCGGTCAGCAGGATAACTTAGCGAAGACTTACAACAGCATGTATCCCGATTTCCGTTTACCTTCTGAAGACGAATGGGAATTTGCCGCTTATGCACGTAAAAGTACAGATCCTGAAAACAAGGTCAGGATTTATCCCTGGGGAGAAAGGATTAATGGCAAATTATCTCAGCTACAACGTGATCAGCAAAAGGCTCATTACAATCAAAGCGGAGCAAACATAAACTCAAATGTATTCTCACGTACCGTTCCGGTAGGTTCTTTTGCTCCCAATGATTTTGGCTTGTACAATATGGCCGGTAATGTGAACGAGTGGGTATTTGACCAGTATACAACACGTGGCAACCTGAACAGGATTGACAGTGTGGATGTATTAGACACCTTCCTGCCCGAATATCACAAATCAGCCGACAGTCGTGTTTACAAAGGCGGTTCGTGGAAAGATCCGGTTTATTGGCTGCATCCGGCATCACGGAGGTATCTCGACCGTAACAAATCGGCTAACGACATTGGATTCCGCTGCGCAATGAGTATTGTTCCGTGACGTTTATGATGTGATAAGTACTTTAGCTGTGTAACTTTTTCCGGCTTCAAAAGTGCTGATAATATAAACTCCCTGTCTTAGTTGCATCAACAATTCTTGTTGAATAAAGCCTGTAAATACAGTTATGCCGGTCAGGTCATGTATGTAAATGGTACGTGGTTTACTAACACGGATATTCAAATCTTGTTGTTGAGTTTTTATTTCCCAGATTGAATTCTCATCAAACAATGACTTCACGCTGCTAATATTGGCAACTTTTAAGACTGGATAAACTTTACCTTCTGGCAATTGCCAAACGTTTCCGAAATCCCAACTTAATGTGTTTTTATAAAAGTCCTGATTTGAGAATTCAGTAGGAGTTAAGAGCATTTGTGGCGTAACAACATCTGCTCCGGTTCCATGATTTGTCCCGGCGTAGTTTAGCACAATATCATTCCTGGCATAAATTTGATTAAAACTTAAGGTTTTCGACAGCAGGGTAGTTCCAAAGAACAAATTTGGGGTACCCCCTCGAATCTCATCAGCTACAACTGCCACAGATTCCGCCTTAATCAGATCTGTTGTAACCGTGTTGTTACTGTTTATCACACCAAACAAGCCTCCGGTGTAGTTACTGACAGTGCTGGTATTATTCGCCGCTACAGAGCCGGCAACATATACATTCTTTACCGAAAGGGAGTTCGAAGTAACATTTCCGATTAGTCCACCCACCCTGGCATTGGAACTTGCAGTTGCTGTAATATCAGCATGGACATAACCATCGGCTATCAGGTTATTACCGGCAGTGCTTTTCCCCGCAAGCCCACCAACTTCTGTTGTCCCTTGTATGGTTCCGGTAACAAAAACCTGTTGAATATTATTATTCCCGTTCAACAGACCGGTTAGTCCTCCTACCGGTGTAGTTCCTTTAATATTTACGTTCTCAATCCCCAGGTTTTTTATCGTCGCGTTTTCCATCTGACCAATAAACCCTTTATACCCACTTTCAGTTGTTATATGGATGTTTTTTACGGAGAAACCTTTCCCGTCAATCGTCCCGCTAAACTTTGCAGGCGCATTATCATCGCTGACAACAGCACCCAGAGGAACCCACTCAACATCATCAGGAATAACGATGTCGTCTGTCAGATAAAAAGTTTTATCCGGATTATTTCTCACAATCATCAGGTCCTCGTATGTTGTTATAGGATAAGGAAAATTATAGGTTTTCCCGTAATAATCGATATTCCATTCAAAAGGAGCCCTGAAATCATCCTGGCCTTCACTATAAGGTGGTAATATAAAAGGAGAAACAATCGCATCATATTGTTGTGCAATCGCTTTCAGCCGGTTGTATTCTGATTGATGCGCAGCTTTGTTCCACATGTTTGTTTCTTCATAATACTGCTCCGGATAATAAGAAAGAAAGTCATTCGACAAACTCACCTTACCATTTTTCCCTTTCAGAATTAACTTATAATTGTTATTTACAACCGCTCCGCATCCCAAATACAAGTCCCGTGTCAAAACAGGCTGTTCTCCGGAAAGCAATGGAGAAATATCGAGCCCGTCAAAAGGTCGCTTAGGTTCTCCCTCAATTTTAAGTAAGCTTCTGATAGTTGGCATGATGTCGACAAAGCCAACAACCTGTTTAATCGTCCTTTTTCCATTCCATTTTGCCGGATAAGAAACAACGGCAGGCGAGCGGACACCGCCATCAAACTCCTGAAATTTACCGCCTCGCAATGAACCTGATGAAGCTCCAAAATTAGCATCAGCTCCATTGTCACTAAAAAAAACAATCAGCGTATTATTTTCAATACCATTATCCTGCAACGCTTTCCTGATGGCACCTATCCCTCTGTCCATACAGGTTACCATCGCCGAATAAGTCACCCGGTCTTTCTCAGCTTTAGTAAGCTGACTAAAATTATTGGTATACAAGGCTATATCTTCATCCTTGGCATTTAAAGGACTGTGTGGTGCGTTGAATGCCACATACAAAAAGAATGGGTCTTCGGACTGAGCGTACTCATTAATTAACCTGACCGATTCGTCGGCAATTAAATCTGTAGTGTAACCCTGGTCATAACAAGGATCCCAGTTTCGGTGCCAGTCGAGTTGCCCGTCACGTATGTGAGTAAAGTAGTTTAACGCACCGTTATAATGACCGTAAAAATGGGTAAATCCTCTGCTTAGCGGATGATACTCTTTCCGTGAATGCCCCAAATGCCATTTCCCCAAGATCGCACGATTTGCATAACCCGCTTTACCCAACATTTCCGCCAGGGTTTCCTCTTCGGGATCAAGTCCGAAATCGCGCCAGGGAGGTATCACGGTTTCGCGTAACCCAAAGCGATTAGGATACCGCCCGGTCAGCATGCCTGCGCGTGTAGGCGTACTGACCGGAGCGGTATAAAACCGGTCTAAGATAATCCCGTCCTGAGCTAATTTATCAATCGCGGGGGTTTTGACAGTACTGAAATGAAAGCCAACATCGCCCCAGCCCAAATCATCGGCAAGAATAATGACCACATTCATCTTCTCGTTATTAGCAGCCTCTGCTCCAGGGAGCATTGGAGAGAACACAAGCGGAATAATGGAAAGTGGCAAAGCCGCTGATTTGCTCATGAGATTATATTAAAACGAACTAATATGTTGAACTGATTTATCAGAATCGAACTTTGAGGACCTTATTATCAACCGAAACAAGGTATATACCTCTGTTAATCAATCTAAAATAAGCAGTATCATTATCTGATTTCAGCTCCTGTACATTCAAAACAACTCCTCTCAAGTCAATCAATTGAACCAATTGACCTTTTTTGCCACCAGAAATTTGTATTTCATGATCAGAGACAATGACACTTACCTGATCAACTAAGTAAGCTGAAGAGATACTATTCGGTGCTTCATATTCGTAAGCACCCATATCCACTACATTTTCAGCTATTCTGTTGTTATGATCCAAATCAAGACTAATTGCGGCAACTTCTGCATTTAATCCAGTATTTATACAGGGGGATGATGACTGTAAACGGTAAGATGCGTTGTTGATTTCGGTAATCTGAGCCGCATCAGCTCCTTTCCCAATTACAGAAGCAGGAGAAACGAATCCGGGAACAACCGGTTCAACAGCATTTCTATCCAGAAGAACATGATTAACCTCATCTCCATCTGTAAATTTGGTACTGCTACTTTCAACCGCACTATGATCGGATATAATAACTCCACCACCATTTACACCATTATTTCTACCATAACTATTGTATTCGGTACCATATAAATTATTATAAGCAATTGAGTTGATAAGCGTAAGATTAGATGTAGCTAAAGCAGTCCCAATTGCCCCTCCTGAGCTTACAGCTTGATTGTTGGCAAAGGTACAGCTACGGGCAGTAAGTGATGTTCCTCCACCAATCTGAACTGCACCTCCGTTCCCAGAAGATGTATTGTTAATAAATAAAGAATTTTCAATCGTAAGCGTATAGGTATTACAATGTATTGCTCCACCGTGTTTGCCTCCTTGCGTTGCATTATTTCTAAAAATACAATTTCGAATGACTGCTCCGTTATTGATAATCATAGCACCACCATTTACATCGACAGGAGATAAGCCGTTTTGCACGATTACCCCATCAAGTAAACAGTCGATAGACGTTTCATTAGACACACGCTCAGCACCTATTGAGTTTCGGAACAACTGAATGGCATCATTTCCATCAAAAATAGTTTGATTTGTTGCCCAGTTTCTTTCACTCAACATCGTTTCAGTACCACTAAAACCGCCATAAATAAATAAATGGTCGAAAAGAATTGTTTCCGTAAAAACATAGGTTCCGGCTTTCACCCATATTTGAGGCTTAACCTCCTGAACCCTTGCCACTTCGGCTGCAGCCACTAAACCTGAAGCATTCTCCCAGGAAGAACCATCTCCGGTACCACCCGGAGTTACATACAACACTTCACCTACAGCAAGAAGTTGCATGACAGGCATAAAAAATACCACGAGATAAGTAAAAAGTTTTTTCATACTGAATAGAATTTAAAATTAGTATAGTGCAAATTAATACTAAAAATAAATTCTAAACGATTACTTATGTTCAGACTATATGTAATCTTGTTCAGATATCTTTTTTGACGATTTTTATAGGATGTATACGCCGTGAAAAGTGCTGATCGGTAATATCAGAACTGAGTATCCTGATATTTTTTCTGTAAAGTCTTTAATTTTTTATGAAGCTGACTCCGGATTTTCGCGTATGCAGGATCGTCATACACGCTTTTCATCTCACGTGGATCCGTTTCAAGGTCATACAATTCCCATTCATCGACTTTATGGTAGAAATGAATCAGTTTGTACCTTTCAGTCCGGACTCCGTAATGCGGCAAAACCGAATGGGGTTGAGGATATTCATAATAATGATAATAGATCGCGTCCCGCCATTTCGTTTTTTTGCCGGCCACTACATTCCGAAATGATTCGCCCTGTATATCTTTCGGAATTTTGATGCCAGCGTAATCAAGGAAAGTAGGAGCAAAATCAATATTCTGAATCAGCTGATTACACACCATGCCCGCTTGTATTTCTTTGGGATATCTTATTAACAGGGGTGTCCGGAGAGATTCCTCATACATAAACCTTTTATCGAACCACCCGTGCTCCCCTAAATAGAATCCCTGATCAGAAGTATAAACAATAATTGTGTTTTCCTCCAAACCATTAGCTTTCAGGTAATCGAGCAGCTCTCCCACGCCATCATCAACCGACTGAATACAACGAAGGTAATCTTTGATATACCGGTTAAATTTCCATTTATACAAATCCTCCTTATTTTCAGGCTTATTCAGCATAAAATTATTGTTTTCTGAATCATACGCAGCTCTCCATGTTGCCCTTTGTTTATCATCGAAACGAGAATTCAACTCTTTTCCATGGTTGGTAAGAGCATTCGTATATGGATCGTTTTCGAATTTCATATCATGTCCCCATTCCATATCCCGACCTATCTCCATTTTCTGATGTTTAGCGGCCGTTCCACGACCGGCATAATCATCAAAGAAATTGTCAGGCACATTAAATGTTTTATCATCGTATAGATTCAGATATTTTGCTTCCGGTTGCCAGGGACGATGTGGAGCTTTCTGGTGATAAAGCATGCAAAATGGTTTTGATTTATCCCTTTTTTTGTCTAACCAGTCAAGTGCAAACTGCGTGGTCAGGGTTGTTACATATCCCGGAAAAACCTTTCTCACCCCATTCTCAATGAAAGCAGGATTGTAATACTGTCCCTGACCGGGCAAAATACTGGTGTAATCAAAACCCTGTGGTGTTCCGGGAATATGAATCTTACCTATCATGGCAGTCTGATATCCGTTTTGTTGCAGTATCCTGACAAAATTCTGCTGATCCCAATCAAACTTACTATCCTGATTATCGGTTTTCCCATTCAGGTGATTAAACTTACCCGTCAGCATCACGGCACGGCTGGGAGCTGAAATTGAATTGGTTACAAATGCACGTTGAAAAATCACACCCTCCTTAGCCAGGCGGTCGATATTCGGTGTCTCGTTGAGTCCGTGACCATAAGCGCTGATGGCCTGATAGGCATGGTCGTCGCTCATGATAAAAATGATGTTGGGTCTTTGCTGAGCTGGCACTGTAGATGCCATCAACAAACCCATACCGGCTGTGCATAACACATTTTTTTTCATGATATTGATATTAAATTAAAGAGTTACAAATTTGATGATTGTATCAAAGCATGCAAAATTAATAAAACATCAGCTGAATGACTTGCACTATTGTTCTTTATTGTATTACTATGGTTGTTTCAACCGGTTTCAACCAGGGAGCAGAAAATTTCACTTTAACCTTTCCGGATTCTCCTTTTGCCTGAATATATGCCAGTATCCTGCCATGAAATACCCTGTGTTTATGGTCTGTATAATCACTCATATCCTTGTTGTTGCTGGCTTCCAGTCCCAGTAAACGAGCCGGACCGGCAATCTGGCAAGTAACTTCATCATCACTCAGCATAACGGGGATTCCATTTTCGTCAACAACCTCCACTATCACCTGTGCAACACCATCATCTACACTGATTACCGGGTCTACTGTAGTTGCCTTCAGGGCATAAGGTCTGGATGAAGTCCGGATACCGGATGTTGCCTGTATATTGCCTGCTTTGTCCATGCCAACCACTTCCAGTTTCCCTGCACGATATGGAATGTCCCACATGATGATACCGGTTTCTGCATCATAAGCTTTTTCATCTCCTACCAATTTGTCATTCAGTAAAAGTTTTGCTTTCGCGGTATTGGTGTAACAAACCACCCGTATTGATTGACCCTCTGTGTAATTCCAGATCGGCCAGGCATCCATTGAGGGTTTTTCATCTTTTTTCTTGTTGTTATTCTCCGCTTCGAGTTGCGACCAGACATCCTGCATTTGGGTTCTGCTACCCTCTCCCGGGGTTGGATAAGTCCCGATATAGGCCATAGGTTGATCAGACCAGAGCGATTGACGAAAATAACCGCGGGGTTTGATGAAGCCTCCCAAATCCAACAAACCTGAGTAGAAACCTCTTGAGGGCCAGCGACCGGATTCTCCCAGGTAATCAATACCGGTCCACAAAAACTGACCAAAGATAAACTCCCTATCCTGCACAGCTTTCCAGGCAGACAAGTCATGCCTGTTCTCGCTCCCGTAAATCACCCTTTCCGGATATTTGGCATGGTCTTCATCGTATTTCTTTTCAGTATAATTATAACCCGTGATGTCGAGTGCACCCGGGTATTCCGTCATATTCGACATCGCCACACCGGCCAGTCCGGCAGTAACGGGCCGCGAAGGGTCGTATTGACGCACAACAGCTGCCAGTTTTTTTGCGATAACTCCCAACCGCATAGCATCAGGCGCATCTTTCTTATACCCACCAAAAATAGGTTGCGTGAAACCGGTCTCCCGTCCACCATCCAAAACCGGATGTGAATAGGGGTCGTTGGGATAATCCACCTCATTACCAATGCTCCAGGCAAAAACAGAAACATGATTCCGGTCTCTTCTCACCATATCAGCCAAATCCTTTTCTCCCCATTCAGCAAAGAAATCATAAGACCCCTGAAAACCGGGTTTGCCTACATTCCAGCCTTCCAACCATTTTCTCTTCGGGAATTCCCATTCATCATAGGCTTCATTTTTCACGAGTAAACCCAGTTCGTCACACAGCTCATACAGATGCGGCGCTTGTGGGTTGTGACTGGTACGGACGGCATTCACCCCCACCTCTTTCAGGGCAAGAAGCCTTCTTTTCCAGACTTCTTTATAGGATGCTGCTCCCAGTACACCTGCATCATGATGCAGACAAACTCCCTTCACTTTCATCCATTTTCCATTCAGCGCAAAGCCTTTGTCCGGATCAAACATAAAAGAGCGGATACCTGTTCTGGTAACGGCTTCATCAATTACCTTTCCGTCCTGCAATACTTTTGTTTTCAGCTGATATAAAACCGGATTATCCAGATCCCAGAGTCGGGGATTCTTCACCTGAAGTTGTGCCTTGATTTTATTATTCTTTCCGGCATGCAGTTTCATTTTTTGTGATGATTCAGCCACCACATTTCCATCCGGAGCTATCAGTTCGTTTGCAATTGTAAGTGAGACATCAACCGCAGTTCCGTTAGTCAGTTCCACCCCGGCATGCAAAATAGCCGATTGAGCCGATTTTACTTCAGGATAAGCGAAAACACCCCATTGCACGATATGTACCGGATTTGCATAAACCACCCAGACATCCCGATAAATACCAGAACCTGTGTACCAGCGGGAATCGGCATCCTGACTATGGTCCACTTTCACCGCCACCAGATTATCTTCGCCATATTTTATATAGGGTGTTGCATCATACATAAAAGAAATATAACCATTGGGACGTACTCCCAAAGACTGACCATTGATAAACACTTCGCTGCGGTTGTATACACCTTCGAAATACAGGTAGACCTTCTCTCCTTTACGTGACGTTGGAATCTGAAGGGACTTACGATACCAGCCAATCCCACCGGGCAAATAACCGGTGCAGCTTGACAGTGTCGGGCTCAACTGGCCTTCAACGCTCCAATCGTGAGGAAGATGTACTTTTTGCCAGCGTTGATCGTTAAAATCAGCTTTCACGGCATTGGGAGTATCACCCAAATTAAACCGCCAGTTATCATTTATTTTTTCGGGTTTACCGAATGAAACCTGTGCATTGGTCTTAGGCAAGTAAAACATTGAGAGTAAAATCAGAGCAAATAAAGAGGTGCGCATTGGATTATTCATACTATACTATTTATTTTAATTTCAATACTTAATCATGTGAATATATTTGGATGCCTTCCCATCAACACTCAGCAGGTAAATCCCCGGTTCCAGCATTTTACTTAATAAACCGGCATTTGATGCCTGTGCTGTTACGCGTCCTTCGGGTGATAAAATCATGATTTCAGCGGGACTGTCGGAAGTTATTCTTACTTCTTTCCCGAAAGAATGAATGCTGATTTTCTTCCCTGTAACCCGGGGAATGTCCTGAAACGGGTTTACATCGTAGTGCAACCAGAGCTTACGATATGCCGGATTAACAATACCGCCACCGGTTATCGTGATCAGTGCAGTCATGAGTCCCTGATTTTGAGGCGCCACTACTCTCACAGACAAGACATCATCAACAATACCATTTTCAGGCGTGAAACCGGTTTTTAAAAGCTGGATGTTGCTTCCTTCGCCATTAAGTTGAGCAGTCAGTCCGGAAGTGAGATTCCATCCTTTGAGCGAAAAGCTAAACTCCTTTTCTTCCTCCGGGGCTATACTCCCCGCATCCCAGTTATGTCCTACCCCCACATTAATAGTCGGGCCAGCTGAAGGGTTCATCTCAATTTCACCCACGGTAATTCCATCACCTTCTGCTCCGGCATTGGATGAAACAGCAGCAAAATTTAAACGGTATGGTTGGTCCGATTGCCAGTTAAACTGCCTGATTGCATGCGTTGTATATGTGTTATTAAGTCCGAGTTTATGATTATAGATGGTATCATTCCCCGCTATCACCATGAAATTTCGATTGTTATTATCAACACCGGACTTAATCATACGTCCCCTGAATTGTAACTGGAAAGGTTCTGTATAATTTATTTCAGGTGATATCAGTCGGGATGACGCTCTTGTGCCGATGGCTGCGCTCAGGCGACTGAATTCACCGGCTTTCTGTGCCGGGACAATCGACAAATCGTCTCCCTCCCAGCCCTGGTTATCAGCATATAGCTCATTCAGTTCTTCGGCAGTTATATTGCCGGACGCAGGTGTAGTTCGGTTAAACGTTTCTCTGAACGAGGGTAAGACAGTCATTTCATTCACCGGCAATTCAACCGGTCGATTATCAGCGCGGTAATACATCTGATAGGTATTTGTTTCGGTGAGCCATCTTACCATTTCATCACGAAGTATGCCTGCAATGCTGAGCTGTTCCGGCGTTGGGTCCGACAGTAAATTATTACTTTCAACCTCATCGTCGGTGATACAATACAATTCATACCGTTGCTGTTCGTAATAGTAATGGAGTTTGTAGATTTTTCCCTCCACACGACCATTCACAGTTGTTGTTGGCGACAAACGCGTATCGAGATACCCGGGAAAATGCCAGCGGATAAAACTGCGTTTCAAGGTATCAGCCACACCAAACATCACCGGAGCAAAAGATTCACCATCCAGAATTTGCTCAGAGGAATCGGGTAAAGCAGCTCCTGCTACATCAGCTAATGTCGGGAGAAAATCAGTTACATGCACCAGCTCCTGCGTTACAGTACCTGCACTGATTTTACCGGGATATCTTACTGCCATTGGCACCCTGATGCCTCCTTCATGAAACATCCCTTTTTCACCTCTTAAGGGTGTGTTATAATGTGTTCCACCTACACCCCCATTATCGGATGTGAAAATTACGAGGGTATTCTCCACCATGGAGTCCGACTTGTCCCCATCACCGTCAGGGTCCTCGAGTGCAGCCAGTATCCGACCCACCGATTGGTCGAGTTGCTCTGTTAATGCCGCGTATTTATAGTTGGTATGCCGGGAATCGAGGGCAGTCCGGCTGCTGTACTTATCATATAAATCCTCCCTGCTTACGATGGCAGAATGGATGGCGTGAAAACTCACCCACATGCAAAAAGGATGGTCTTTATTTGCAGCAGCAATTTGATCAATTACACAATCCGCGATAGCATCCGTGAAATGTTTGGGTTTATCCAGCATTAGATCCGGATTATTTCCATTGGCAAAGGGTTTCAGATTTTTATTGATATATTCCTGCGTATAAGGCATTGCATAGGAATCATAAGCCGGTTCATTAAATATCCACTTCCCTTTGTAATTGTAGGCTAAATAATTACTTAAGTCCTCTCCATCCCGTATTACTTTTTTCCCTGTTGAAAAATCATAATCAAAACCATGATCGGCATTCAGGTCGCCACCCCAGCCATGCACCTTTCCAAATATATAGTTTTTATACCCTACCGTTCGCAATACTTCTGCAAAAGTAAGCGTTGATGTCAGGATGTTGTTATTCTGTACCGGCGGAACAATTAGCGTGGCGTTGGCATCACCGCTGCCTCTGTCAAGCGATCCCACATTAAATACTCCGGTTCGGGTAGCATATTGCCCGGTCAGCAAGGCCGCCCGGGTAGGTGCACTGTTTTGTTGGGTATAAGCACGGGTAAAAACTCTCCCTTCATTGAAAAGCCGGTCAATATTGGGTGTCTGGTGATTGTTGGAGCCCCGGTTATCAGTCCCGACTGGAGAAGAAATATCATTCCATCCGAGGTCATCAGCAAAAAGAATGAGAATATTAGGTTTTACAACCGGTTCAACGCCGACAACCGGAACAGCTACCGACACGCCTGTTGAGAGCACAAAGTATTTCACCAATTTACTTTCCATGAACACTTATTTTTTAATTATTTTTTGCCAATATTTACCCGCGTAATCGTCCAGTTCCACAATCAGAAGACCGCTGTCGCAGTCAGCTACGTTAATTTCAGTCCCCTCTCCGCTTTTCAGTAAACGCCCCGTACTGTCGAAAATCCGGTACGCGGTATGGGTCGAATTCCCGTGACTACGGATATACAAACGTTCGCCCACCGGATTCGGATATAACTTGTGTGTTTCATCTGTCAACTTATCAAGTCCCGTAATTCCATTGATGCTCTTCTCGACCGTTGCTATCAAAGAATAGAACTGGCTCTCACTAACCTGATTCACAGCTTTTACACGGTAATAATGAACTCCGGCGCTTCGGGCTGTATAGTCTGTAAACACATTCCCTTCAACAGCCGAACCGACCAGCTGATAATTATTTTCGTTCCAGGGTGTCGGGCAATAATACACGTTGAATTTCGCGTTGTGTGTCGAGTCCGAGGGTGTCCATGCTACACGTACAGCTCCGGTTGATTTTTCAGATGCATTTACTAAATAAGGAGGCCATGGCCTATTGACAAGGGGTTTAGCCATTACTTCCGTTGAAGCATTACTTTCGCCGGAGCCATTATAGGCCGTTACGGAGAAATAGTACGGCTGGTTGTTTTGCAGTTTTCTGAATACATATCCGGTAATATTTCCGGCATCCACCTCCGAAGTATACACCCCGGCTGAAGTACCGTATCGCACGCGATAACCGTTGGCATAAGGCACACTTTCCCAATGAATGGCAATACGACCGGCATCTTCGTGTTTATAATTGATAACAGGAGTGGCCGGATCAGCTGTCCGGGTGGAGATTTCATTAGAGAACTGACTTTCACCCGTTGCGTTGACAGCTTTAACTGCGAAATAATAGGTGGTAGCAGGCGCCAGTCCTGTGATTTCAGCAGTATTACCGGCTGCTACAATTGACTGAGTATAATTTCCGGGTGAAGTTCCATAACTGACCGTGTAACTATCCGCTATATCCCTTTTCCACCATTGTAATAACACCGCGTTTTGCTTGTGTTCAACATGGTAAATGCGGGTGGGTAGCGGTGCAGGTAACGCATCGTTTTCTTTTTTCCATTCAACACGGGTTACAGAATAGGGTTTTATTTGCAATTCAACGGCTGGCATGCTGTCGACCACTGTTGCAGAAATACTTTGAGCAGGATCCTCATTCGTAAAATACTCAACATATACTTGCTTGTCTAACAGACTTCCATCCATCAAAACACTGACATCGTGTGGGTAAGCTGTCTTGTTGGTTATGAGTAAATAATCACGGTCGTTCATTCCTTTGTAGGAAGTAGCATAAATTGCCGGTATTGTACCACCATCGCGTTTGGGTACTGTTTCTGTATTATCATGCGTGGTTTTCCAGCTGAAACTGCTGTTTTTAAACACTTTATTTACCAGGTAATGTCCATAACCTTCGCTGTCGATGAAATAACCGGTCTCCAGCAAGTCTGTGTTCAATGGAGTTTGATTTTCCCAGGCGGACATTATTTCAGTCTGGTACTTATTTACAGGTTTAAATGCACTGGCGATGTGATGTTTTCCTATCATAGAAGCCTGAATCTGTTGGGATAAACGCATAAAATATTCCGCAACGTAGATTCCACTGTAATTCGTATTCCCCAGCGCATCATTCCAAACACCAAATTCAGTAATCATGAGTTTTGCATTCGGCCAGCTGTTATTCACCATGCTGTTGAAATAACTGTTGTTCGTATTGTTATCCAGCGCTTTATTCGCGGTAATAAAACCATCGTAGAACTCAGCATCTGCATTCCGGTGTGTTGGATAGGCATGAATAGAAACGTGATCCCAGAAACGACCTTTATTGTTTTGATAGGATTTTATTTGAGCGGCAAAAGTAGAATTCCCCCAGTTCCAGCCATAACTGAGCGCCAGATTAGCATCCGGTAAAACCGATTTAATCGAATCGGCAATTTCTTTCATCTTGGCGGCATAATCTCCACCGTCGTTCCAGATGTATCGACGTGGCGGGACGAAAAAATTCGGCTCATTACAAAACTGCCAGCTATCGACTATGACGTGGTTGTTTTTGCAGAAACGGGCAAATTGAGCCGCCTTGTGGGCTGATTCATAAAAGCCATTCCAGGTAACTACGATTTTAGTTCCAGTCTCTCCACACATACGTGCAAAATCATAGAACCGGTGTGCCCCTTTACCCTCCATCCATTTATACAATGACGGGATAGATGAGAAATCGTCCTGCGAACCATCATCTCCTCCTGTACCCGGATTGCTTGACGTTCCTTCGAACCACTGTAACTCATACTGGCCGGTATGAATGTCAAAATAATCACCTGAAGTTCCGGAGAAATAGCGAAGAAAACCCGGGTTCATTTTTTTTACCCCTTCTCTGAATTCAGGATGTGTATAGGTCCACGGGCCATCAGCAATACGCATGTTGAAACCAGCAAAACCTTCATTCAGTGGAATACCCTGTTGCGTATTAATTGTTATTTTCACTTCTCCACTGTTGACTTTCCCCGGAAAATCGGCGACAGCCTGCTCAACTGTAGCCGTAAGTGTCGCAATTGTTCCTGCATCAGCATTGGGGTCTGATAAAACAGCAGTTGCTTCTGTCAGCAATTGCAGAAACTCAAGAAAAACAGTTTCGGTATATTTACCGGTTTCTTCTCCAATTTTAGCATTCAGCAATAATTGTTCTCCCTGCGCGATGCTGTTCAGCAAATTACCTCTGCCCGAAGGGACTATCCAGCCGTTAACTCGAACCTTCTCTACTGTCCAGTATTCTACCTCTGCCGGCGAGCCTTTTCTGTTTACACTGATGGTGAAATACTGCCTGTTTGAAAATACCAGGTTATCCGTTATCGTCGTTTTTTTAAAGGCAGCTGCAGGGACATCGTCTCCAAATACCCCACGACCTGTATATTCAGTAAAATCTTCCCTTCCTGCCTCTATGCCCGCTGCGTCACGCGAAATATCTCTAAAGACAGCTATCCTGTTTACACAAGAAGCATCCGGGACACCACTACCCGCATGTTCAATTTCATAGTTCTTCATTACAACCTCATAACCATTGTCCGGTGCTATATCAAACAACAAACCCATGTTTTTAAACGCGATAGTATTCGAGTTTGCATTCAATTTAATCCAGTATCTGCCATTCGTGGTAAGTCCCTCCGCAGCCGATTTGGATGACATCGCAGAAGCCTGAAATTGAGAAATTCCTTCTTTAAGCGGCTGTCTATCCTGATTGTTAAAATCATAACTCAAACTAAAGTCAGGCAAATCCAGTAATTTATAATAACTGACCTTGATTTCGATTTTATCAACATACCATTCAAAAACATCATTGGAAGTAGAAGCCCCCCTGACCGTGAAAAATGCGGACAGATAATCATCTCCACTGGCGGTGTTATAATCATTCCCGGGAACAAATGAGTCAGCTTCATAAGTACCGGGCAATAAGCGGTTTTCTGTCGACTGACCTGCATCTGTATTATCCGGCGTTCTACCATTCAAGGTACATCCAATTCTGTATAGATAGGTTTGTGAAACATCCGGATTACCTGCTTTCGAACTTTTATGGAATAATTTGATTTCTTCTATTTGTATAACATGTCCACTGGCGGGTCTGAGATTACAACTCAGAAATGTAAAAGCATAATTGGTTGAGTTATTATTGGTGATGGTAGATTTTGCAGTCTGAACAGTACCATCTGTTACTAGCCCGTTAAATTGCAGCTTGGTTCCACCGAAAACAGCTTCATCAGCGTTTATCACACCGGGTATATCGATTATGGCTCCGCGATCACTGTTGAAATCGTACACAACAGTTGCATATTGCTGCGCACTGACACCCATTGAAAGCAACACAAGAAAAAATGAAATGATTTTTTTCATCATACTAAATTTATACAAGTAAGAAGCATGCCCTGACAGTTTTGCTGTTAAAAAAGGGGAAGAATAAAAACAGGACCACCCCTCATCCTGAGAAAAAATCTAAAGAAGAAGGGTGGCCTGAAAGTATTTATTTAACCAGCACCTTCTCAGATAGAGTGCTTGTCCGGATTACATAAGCTCCGGCAGGGAGTGAAATGTCAACCTGTGTTGTTTTGTGGTAGGTGGCAATTCTGGCGCCTACTAAATTGAATATTGAAATATTTTCCGGCTGACTGGCAGAGATACGTAACTGACCACCGGCACTTATGATGCTTAGACCGGAAGCTTTTAATTCATCCACACCGCTTGTCAGTCGGTTCAGATATTTGACCCCATTTTCATCCGTATATAGTTTCGGCAAATCACCATCCATTTCAAAATCAACCTGAGGAGATGTGTAAGTCAGGCTATTGTCAATCAGAACAGTTCCCGGTATTTCAGTCACATCAGCATCAATCAGTGTTTCAGTTTCTCCTTCAACAATTCTCTCGAAATTTCGAACCGCATTGAAAACGGCATTCTCAACAACAGGAGCAAATATGTTGTTATAATACAAATCGCAATCAACCGAACTGCTCCGTTGATTACCAACTGAAACCACATTTTTGATTAAAACAGATACTGAGTCAGCACCCAGTTTTGACTTGACAGATATCATCGGATGTGATTTATCGGTATCACCCAGAAAGAATTTATTGTTTACCAAATAACAGTTTTCCACAACAAGAGATCTGGTACTATTGGTAACACTAATCAATGCTCCTTGTTGGGGATTACTGTCTGTTCCATTGAAATTCGTACCAATGTTGATGGCATTGAATTTATTATTCATAAAAACTGTGTTTTTCACTTCACAATACCCTGTATTTATTGTTATTAATCCATTAAACGCATTGTTATTGAAAACTCCGCAGTCTTCAATAAAGCAACGGTCAAATTTCACCGACAACAAGGTATCGGTTCCCTGAACCTGAATAATTGCACCTACGCGGGCAATGATGTTTTTAAAGTTACAATTGTGAAAAACAAATTGCTGATTGACACCTGTTGCATTGATCACACCACCCCCATTTGCATTGTTAAAACCAATGGTTTCAAATGCCATTTTTTCCATTGTTAAACTCAGGTTATCTGAATTTGCATTTAACTGAAATAATCTGTTGGGATTGGAAGAAGCATATCCCTCTGTGCCGGGAATCGCAAATGTCGTGGATGCACTTCGCTTGATAATTGTTTTATCGGCACCAGCTCCGGTAATGGTAATTTTTTTACCGGATATTCCGGACAAGGAGCTGGCCTCCACGTAAACTCCTTCGGCGACATTAATGGTGATATCAGTTGCTGTTTCAACAGCCGCCGCATCCCATGCTGCTTTCAGGGTAGTGTAAGTCTTATCCGCACCGACTTCCATCACTACCTGAGCATTCGCTCCAACGAAAATTAGCGCAATAGCGCAAAGCAATAAAGTAATTTTTTTCATACAACTTAGTATTAATGTTTAACATAGAATTTTCATCCATACAAAAATACGTTGTTGGAAACTTTCAGAGGTAGTAATATTTAATCAAATAGGGCAGGTAATTTAGTCACCTGCCCTATTCGAAATTATTGTTGGATTCTTCCCATCGGTCTTCTGTTACTTCCGGGGCTATTTGTTAAATCATCACCCAGATCATCTCTTGCCTCAGTTACCAGCTTCATGAGTTCTTCAACGACCTCAGGATATTTCTCCTGAACGTCATATCTTTCTCCCGGGTCGCGGCGTAAATCATATAAAGCCATTTCAACCGGTGATTGCTCATTTAATTTACCGGGATTCCCATCTGATCCTGGTAAAAATCCTTCATAACTTCTGCCTTTATGCGGGAGTACAAGCTTGAACCTGTGATTTCTCACTGCCTCCAAATTATTCTTCCGGTAATAATACAGGAAATGCTCTCTGGGTCTGGCATTTTTATCACCTTTCAACAAAGGTAAAATATTTACGCCATCAATTTTCTTTTCGGGCAATGCAGCCTGACTGATGTGCGCCAGGGTTGGCAAAAAGTCGATGGTTGATGCCAATTCATTACAAATAGTCCCGGCCTTAATTTGCTGCGGCCAGCGCATGATGCAGGGCACCCGCTGTCCACCTTCGAAACTGGTTCCTTTCCCCTCACGTAACCCACCGGTTGAACCGCCATGATTGCCATAGTTGAGCCACGGTCCATTGTCGGACGTGAAAATAACCAGGGTGTTTTGGTCAATTTTATGCTTCCTGAGGGCTTTCAGTATTTCGCCTACGCTCCAGTCAATCTCCATCATCACATCGCCATACATCCCCTGTTCACTTTTTCCTTTGAATTTTGATGAAACATGTAAGGGTACATGTGGCATCGGATGTGCCAGATACAAGAAAAAGGGTTTGTTCTTATTACGTCCGATAAAGTCAACCGAACGTGCTGTAAACGCTGTGGTAAACTCCTCCTGATCTTCGTGCCGTACAGCGTATTTTGCAATCTCATTTCCATCAAAAACCGGTAGCGGCTGATATTTTGCACGTGGATTAAGCGACCACATATCATTCGAATAAGGAATTCCGTAATATTCATCAAACCCATGCTGCAAAGGCAGAAATTGCCGATGGTCACCCAAATGCCATTTCCCGAAGGCAGCGGTCGCATATCCTTTCTTTTTCAACACTTCAGCAATGGTTTTTTCTTCCGCGTTAATCCCGGTTTGGCTGTTGGGACGCAACGCTCCTGCAAAACCAATGCGATTTGGGTAGCAACCTGTCAGCAAACCTGCCCGCGATGCACTACTCACCGCTTGTGCTGAATAAAACGAGGTAAAACGAATGCCTTCATTTGCCATCTGCGTAATATTCGGCGTATGATAACCCGTTGCACCGGTCAGTTCCAAATCACCATTTCCCATATCATCCAGGAAGATTATGATGAAATTGGTTGGTTTGGACTCCTTTGCAGTTGCTTGCTGTAAAGCTAGCGAAGTGCAAACCAGTGCTGTAGTTCTAATGATTGTATTCATACTTAATTATGTGATCAGTTAACAAGCGGAAATGTTTACATTGAATGATGTACATCGTTCAGGCATAACGTAACCTTACGTCACGACACAACGTAACCTTACGTCATGCCATGACGTAGGGTTGCGTCATAGCATGACGAGGCTTTACGTTTAATCTGTGAATCGGGCGTCTCGAATCAGACTTTATGTAGCGTTCTGTTTCCACGATATTAGGAGAAGCTATTTTACCTCACTTCAAACTTATATATACAAACATGTCCGTAGGTGTCACCCGGCTTGAGAATCGTATTCGGGAAAGCGGGTTGATTCGGACTGTCGGGATAATGCTGAGTCTCCATGGCAAAAGAGGTGCGGTAGTTATACACTTCACCATATTTGCCACTGTCTTTACCCTGGAAGAAATTACCTCCATAGAACTGCATGGCCGGCTGATCGGTCAACACCCGCATCTGAACTCCGTTAGAAGGCTCAAAAATAACGGCTGCTTCAGTGAATACATCTCCATGTTTATGCAGAATCCAGTTGTGGTCGTAACCCATACCGTTCTTCAGGGCATCGAATGGCTGATTGACACGTTCGCCTACTGCTGTCGGTTTACGGAAATCCATCGGAGTTCCTTCAACGGTTGCCACTTCGCCGGTTGGAATCAATCCTGCATCAGTTGGATTATAGAAAGGTGCATGAATCTGCATCACGTGTGAATTGATTTCTTTAGCAGTTCCTGAATTAAACCCGTGCAGGTTGAAGAAAGAGTGGTGCGTGATATTTACCGGAGTCGCTTTATCGGTGGTGGCTGCATAGGTAATTTTCAGCTCGTTTTCGTTGGTCAGGGTATAAACCACTGTTACCGAGAGATTACCCGGGTAACCTTCTTCTCCATCTTTCGAAAGATATTTTAGTTCCAGTGCATCTTCGTTTTGCGCATTTTTAAATGCACGGGCATCCCACACCACGTTGTGAAAACCTTTGGGACCGCCATGCAGGTGATTCTCGCCATTGTTGACAGCCAACTGATAATCCACGCCATCGAGGGTGAATTTACCTTTGGCTATGCGATTGCCATAACGACCAATCAATGCGCCAAAATAAGCTTCATTCCCTTTTTGATAGGCTTCTAAAGATGAAAAACCAGTCACAACATCGAGCATGTTGTTGTTTCTGTCGGGTACCCACAGATTGACAACCCTTCCTCCGAAGTTGGTGATTTGCGCTACCATACCCCGACGGTTTTTCAGTGTATATATGCTGACTTCTTTTCCATCGATGGTTCCTTTGAAATCGGCTTCATTCATCAGTTTTACATCAGAAATCTTACCGGTTAATTTTTTAATCAGTTCAACTTCTTTCGGGTCAAAAGGTGTTTTATCCTGACGATAAATGTCGTGGAACCACAGAACCGGTTCTTTTTCATTTGGTTTGGGTTCATCCCAGGCAAAAATAGTGTTTGTTTTGCCAGCCACGAAGCCCCAGTTGATAGCGCCTACGTTATTCTTCTTCAGTACCGGCATTACATTGCTGAAAAGGCTATTGTTGCGACGGGCCATGTACTCGGTACAAATCATCGGACGACCATGGGTTTTAAGCAGGTCAATCCACAATTGATGATTTTCGGGATCACGGTAATTGTGATAGGTGAGCACATCAGAATTAGCAATCTGGAATTCATTTAACTCCGGATATTTAAAAAACCACACTCCGGCACTGATGGGTTGCGTTGGGTTCACTTCTCTCGCCCATTTAAACACATTTCTCAATAATGGCATTGAATTCATGCCGTGTTTGCTGTTACCCGGTTCGTTGTACAAATCCCAGAGTAATATTCTTTCATCCTCCTTAAAGGCTGTCATCACGTCTTTCACGTATTTTTCCAGAACAGGAAATAAGGTAGCCGTATCTTTACGCAGACTTACAGCAGGATCCTGCACCCAACCTGAATTATGAATGCCCGGTTTGGGCTCCGGTTGTTTCCCGGCAACTGTTTCTTCGTTCCAGCAGTCATCAAAGAAAACGAACAGCGTTTTAATTCCATGGTTTGAAGATATGGTCAGGTATTCATCCATGCGTTTCTTCAATCCTTCTGCATCGGCTTTCCATACTTCACTGCTCAGGTAAACGCGCATCAGGTTGAAACCCAGTTCTTCGGCCCAGCCCAGTTCTTTATCGATGGTAGCGGCATCAAATGTTTCTCCGGCCCACATTTCCACCTGATTGATGGCTGAACTGGGTTGAAAGTTACTTCCGGCAAGCCAGGGCTGCTCCGCGTACCAGGCCGCGGCTTTTTCTTTAGACCAAACGCCGTTCGACGATTCGTTTTTTGATTGGTCACATGCAGTAAAAAACACAGTCGTTATCAGTCCGGTTGCAATCAGGACTAAAAGACTTTTAATCTTTGAGGAATTAGTTTGCATAGCATTAAAGTGTTATATGATTGTTTTGTATTTTTTTTGAAAAGCAAATGTACAATGAATTTTTGATATTTATTTTATTAATTTCTCGAAAGTATGTTGGCTTCCGGGTGTCTTTTTAATATCTTCAGAAGCTCTTTTACTTTGGCAGGGCTCTCGCTTGCAATGTTTTTTGTCTCCAACGGATCTGTCTGATAATCATACAGCTCGTACTCAACAGGCACATTCGGATTTTTCATGTGCTTCCACTCCACCAGGCGATACCGGTCGGTGCGGATGGCCCTTCCGAGATATCCTCCTTTGTTGAAACAATGATAGGCATGATCCCTGATTTGCTTTTCAGTACTTTGCATCACAGGCACCAGACTCAATCCGTCGATTGGTTGTGGAACAACCGGCTTTCCGAGTCCGGTAAGTTCTGCCAGGGTCGGATAGATATCCACCGTTTCGGTTAGCTGGTTTGTTGAGCTGCCGGGAGTAGCAATTCCCGGAGCAACCATGATCAGGGGAATGATATTCGCCTGCTCGTAATTGGTATGCTTTGTCCAGTAACCATGATCGCCCAGGTGCCAGCCGTGATCACCCCACAGCACAATGATGGTATTCTCAAACATACCCAGTCGTTTCAACTCATCAACTACCCGACCAAGTTGGGCATCCATGTAACTCATCGAAGCATAATAACCATGTATGAGTTTACGGGTCAAGGTATCATCGTACACATATTTCCCCACTGGTATCGGTTTAAACTGATCGATTTCGCCTCCTCTTTTGATGGCCATTTTAGGGGCATTTTCGGGGTCCTTTACATATTCCGGCATGGGTAATTTTGAGGGATCATATAAATCCCAGTATTTTTTCGGAGCACAGAATGGCAGGTGCGGACGGGCAAAGCCCACCGCCATAAGAAATGGTTGATCCGGTTTCTTCTTTAATTCCCGGAGCCTTGAGATTGCCTGCACAGCTACCCGACCATCCCCATACGCATCATCAAGCACGTCGGGAGCTTCCCAGGCAGCACCCCTCGGGAGGTCTTTGTTGGCAGGCAGATCCGGAAAATACATCTTGGTGTTCTCAAAATAAGCTTCTTCACGTGTCAACTGTCGCCCGGTGCTTTCAGGCAAAATATATTCTATTACTTTTTCCTTGTGATGGGGAATACTCCAGGAAGCTTCATCATTCGTATTCCCGTGACCCACGTGAAATATCTTCCCTATGGCTTCTGCGTGATAGCCTGCCTGCATGAAAAACTGGGGTAAAGTCACCGCATCCGGCATCACATCCCTGAACTCAGTTCCAAAATTATATAATCCGGTGCTGGTTGACCGTGCACCCGTCAGCAAATTGTAGCGGGAGGCCACACTGACAGCCTGGTTACAATAAGCTTTGTTAAATCTGATCCCATCCGCAGCAAGCTGGTCGATATTCGGACTTACAGCCACCTGATCGCCATAACACCCCAGATTAGGTTTCAAATCGTCAACCAGAATTAACAGGATATTCTTAGGTTTTGCTTTATCTACCTGTTGAGCATTCAATAAACCGGGGGTTGACACCAACCCTCCAATCAGGAATGCAGTATTGATATGTTTAATGTATTGCATGATTATCTCTATGATTATTTTAGTTCAATTTCTTCTACCTGTGGATTGTAATAACCCTTTGTAATTTCGATAAAACGGGTTTGCATGGCTTCAAAACGTTCTTTATTTGACCCGGCCATATTGGTTTGCTGACCAACATCTGTACTCAAATCGAATAATCCACCTCCTGAAAGGTTTCCCAGTTCATTGCCGGTCAGGTTCGTGGCAGGACCTGAATAGGGAGGAATAAATGACCAGTTTCTTTCTCTATAAGCCAGCTTTCCATTGGCCTCCAGGATGAGTTCTTTTCTTCCTTCATCTGATTTCCCCAAAAATACAGGGAGCAAATTCTCACTGTCGGTTGTTCCTTTCAGCGGATGTTTGATTAGTTCGGCTATGGAAGCCATCAGGTCAATCTGGCAAACCAACGCGTCGGAGACTTTGGGCTGTATCTTGCCTTTCCAGTAAACGAAAAATGGTACCCTTGCACCCGCATCGAACAAACTATACTTGCCTCCACGAAGCATCCCGGCCGGCTTATGGTCTCCCAACAGTTCTACAGCCTGATCTTTATAGCCATCATTCAAAACCGGACCATTATCGCTGGTAAATACCACCAGCGTATTTTCAAGCAGGCCTTCCTTTTCTAAGTGTGTCATAATTTCTCCCACACTCCAGTCGGCTTCCAGGATGGCGTCACCACGCGGTCCCATGCCACTTTTACCCACAAATCGTCCATTCGGGGTGCGTGGCACATGCGGCTGATGTAGTCCATAGTACAGGAAAAATGGTTTGTTTTTGTTTTCACTGATAAACGCTTTTACTTTTCCGGTGAAATAATCTGCCATCTCTTCATCAACCCACAACGCGCTTTTTCCTCCCTTTTGGTAACCAATGCGCGGTATCCCATTGTGAACCGATTGATTATGACCATGTGCCCATTGCATCTTCAGCATGTCAGGATGGGATATGGCAGTAGGTTCTCCTTCGAAATTCTTTTCATAACTAACAAAAATCGGGTCCGACGGGTCTAAGCCAACCACCCTGCCATTTTCGACAAATACAGTCGGGACACGGTCGTTAGTCGCTGCAATCAGGGTCGAGTAATTGAACCCGATATCATTTGCATTGGGACTCACTGTTTCGTTCCAGTTTACATTACCGGCTCCCATGCCTAAGTGCCATTTCCCGATGGCGGCAGTAACATATCCCGCTTCCTGCATCATTTTTGGCAAGGTATATTGTGCTGTGCTGATAAGGAGCGGCGCATCTCCCGGTAGAATTTTGGCATCTTTATTTTTCCATGGATACATCCCGGTCATCAGCGCGTAACGACTTGGCGTAGATGTGGCTGATGTCGCGTAACCATTCGTGAAGCGAATCCCTTCATTGGCAAGTTTATCGATGTGAGGAGTTTGGATGGTTGTCGCACCCTGGGCACTCACATCGCCATATCCGAGGTCATCAGCCAGAATCACGATGATGTTGGGATGATCCGGGGCAGATCCGACGCAGGATGTCAGGGCAATAGCAGCAGTTAATCCACTGACTGCATGAAGCTTCAGATTTTTACTCATAATATCTTATATTTTCGTTCTACTTTACAATAAAATTTAAACGCTTGCCCATAATCATTATTGCTTATCAGTCTGATAAAACAACATCCCGTTAAAATGGGCTTTCAGCTTTTCGGTGTACAGTCCTATTTTCGATGCGTTCCAGTTTCCTTTAATTTCACCTAAATATTGGTCGTTAATAAGCAGATGTAAACTGTTGCTTTCTCTCCTGCAACGCAGGAAATAACCCGCGGTCAACTCTTCAGTAAACCAGGCCGAGAATGCCCTTGCATATTTATCCTGCTGGTTCTCAACGACCATTTTAATCGCTTTTGTTTTTACAGGAGAAAATGTGAATTTATTGATATAAGAAAATCTCAATTTCCCTTCCAATGTGGCGTCTAACAACTGCCACCCGCCGTTTTGCAGCGCGTAAAGCTTTACAGATTGAGGCAAATCAAATGTTTGATTCAGATAAGGATATTCCCCTTCAAACCAGAGTATATCCAACCCGGAAATTACCGATTCGTGGCTGAAATCGTACCTGTATTCATTGGTAGGATGTTCAGCATAGGTGTAGTATTTCAGCACCTTTCTTTCCAGGGGGAATGATTGCTTCCTGATCTTTTTTCCGGCATCCTCGCCTTCAATTTCAACTGTTTTGTCGGCATAGTCCACTTGCATCCTTACATAGTTTTTTTCATCCACAAAAAGCGGATAAAATCCGGATTTACCTGAAACCGGCAAGGTATCATGCCTGACATAAGTCGAAAACTCATAATTTGCAGAGGCATCTCCTTTGAAGGTTGCAGCTGTTCCTTTGGTCGCTGATTGGGTTATCCCCCGCTCTGAAACTGACCATTTACCTTTACTGAAATCCCAGCCGTTGATATGAATATCATATTCGTCCCAGCCCATGGTATATTGAACGGCATCGAAATCAACCTGATTCGAGCTGGCAGTCAAACCAACCTGTCCTTTTCCAGAAAAAGAACATATAATATCTCCTGACAAGGTCAGGTTAAACTGATCCAGTTCTACCCTGAACCTGTTCCCGTTTTTATAAATGGTAAGCGTATGCCAGGGATTTTCATAACCGGCTACCAAAGGGTGACCTTCCAAAAAGGCAAACTTTTCAGGAAGCGCCATGACACTTTTGGTCGATTTTCCATTTTGATTGATTTCAACATCCCAGGTCTTATCTTTTCCAATCGTTATTTTCAACCAGTTTTTGGCATCCTGATAAAAGGCATAAACGCCTGCTCTGTCCTGTTGGTTTTTTATGCTGAATGGAACTTCAAAGCGGTAATTAGTTTGTGCCGGATTGCGAATCAGCAAGTCACCGCCGGATTTTTTTTCAGTTGAAAGCACACCATCAGCAATTTTCCATTGACTGTTGTTTAACGGTTCAAAAGCAGTATGATCAGGCTTATCAAATCCGAAAAACAATTGAGGCATTGCCGGTTTTCTTCTGAATCCGGTTGTGTTGTTAACAGTGCTGTTTTCAACGACCACTTCTTTATCATAAAAATGAATCCGGTCAATTCCCTGATGTTGCTTGTTATCAAAATAGGCTTTGTACATCATCCAGCGTTCGAAGCCATTCGGTCCGACCACGAAGTTAGGTTGCGCGGGACCTACAACGATATCTTCTGCATCTTTTTCCCCGGTGTCGTACAACCCAAAATCGACAAATTGCTGACAGGTTTCGGTATCACAAGGACTGGCAGCCTCCACCGCGATAATATTTTCGCCTTTGTTAAAGAGAGCAGCATCAAGCGGCAAAAAGCCATAGGTATGATTGCGTTTGTTAATCGTTATTTTATTCCCGTTGATGTAAAAATCGGTATTGGCATAAACCCAGTATTTCAAGGCAGGTTTGTGCGGAATCTCTGTTAGTTGAAATTTCCTGCGTATGAAAATCTTTTCTGTATCCCAGTTGGTTTTTCTAGCCCGTATCTTCGCGTTGGTAAACAACCTACCGGCAAACAAATCATATTCATGTCTTCCGAATCCCCCCTGGCCAGTTGCCCAGTTATCATCCTGAAAATCTTTACGCGTCCAATCACCAGAAGGAGCATTCATCTGATATGTAGCATCCCATCCTCCATGTTCCGCGCTATTCAGGATAAGTTTATAATCCTGCAGGTGTCGCTCTGTGTTCCGTGCTAAAACAGGATGAGGGTATTTCTTCGAATTATCAAAATTCATCGGACGATCACTTTCAGCGACTCCAATCTGATACATGCCTGAACGGGGTCCCATTCGGTTGGATGCAAAAAACAGATAGTATCTGCCCCGGTATTTGGCCAGTTCCGGTCCTTCGAAGTTGTGATGATTCACGCTGGTCGGATGCCCGTGCTGGTTGGTTAACTGAACACTGCCATCGGTAATATCCCAACGTGAAAACGGAGATACCATCCTGAAAGTCCATACTTCCGGTCCATCAATGTCAGATGCTGCTCCGGTTAAAGGATGCGGATCCCCGCCATTCCTTTTTTTCACCCAATAGATTTCACCATCCTCATCCTGAAAAACCTGCACATCAATTCCATAGTCATCAAAGGGAGCATTGATTGTGCTTTCTTTATAGGGACCCAATGGAGTTGGAGAATAGGCGTGACCGATTCCGTTCCAGTAGGTGTGAAATACGCCGTTTCTGTAAATCAGATCGGCTGCCTGAAACTCCTTGTAGGTATACGATTGTGACCATCGGGGGTCCTTCAGCCAGGTTGCCTCATCGGCAGAAACAGCTTTTACGGGCTCCGACCAATGAATCAAGTCTTCGGTATAATAAACATTCCCTTTAACCGCTTCGCCTGTTGCATAATACTTTCCCATGAAGCGCTCTACAGCTCCATCGCGCATGGGTAACAAAGGGTTTGTCCAGCCTGGTTGTACCGACTGTGTTGAGACTCCGACCGACATCAGGAGAAAACACAGGATGAAGTAAAAACGGTTATGAGACTGCAAGCTGAGTAAAAAGTGTTTCATGGTGTAGACTGATTTTCTGTCACAAAAATATAAAATACTTTAAACCCGCTATGGTAAAATTGTTTTGAGAACAGGCATTTATGTTCAGGAACCAATTTTTATTTGCAACGACTGGCATCCGGCATGAATTTCCCTTTCACATATTTCATCGGGACTAATCCCGGACGGCAGGTTTTCTCGTATTCCGCTGCCTGAGCGCCACGGGGATTGAAAAACATGGTCGCCCACCAGTTGCCATCTTTGTCCTGCAGCAAGTTATTGTGCCCACCACCAGTAATCGCATTGTATCTTTTATCATAAGGACCGTAGATATTGTCAGCAGTAGCGATGATGCAATCATAACTATAACGGGTTTTGGGATTGGTTTTCCCTTTTATCTCCACATACGTGTCGGTGCCATCTTCTAATCGATGCGACCAGATGGCCTGAACCAAATGGTATTTATTATCATGCTTAAAGATAAAAGCACCCTCGATATAAGGTTCGGGGGAATACTGCTGTTCATCAAGCTGACGAAGTTCTTCTGCAAAACCGCTCATGTCTGGTTTCATTTTCGCGATGTAGTGATTATGACCTATAAAATAGACTGTTCCATCTTCATCTTCGAATAAACTTCCGTCGATTTCAGGGAAAATTGCTCCGGTCTCGTTGCCTTCAATATTCACATACGGACCTTCGGGTTTCCCGGTCGTACTCCTCAAAATAAAAGAGCCTCTTCCTCCTGCAGACTGGTTAAGACAAGCAACCATAAACCAGTTGTTGGCACTTTTGATATAATGCAGTTCCGGGGCCCATACGGCATGGAATCTGTTGTCAAGGGGATCCCCGTTCAGTGACACCTTCTGATATTTCTCTCCTTCTTTATAGACTTTTGGATTTTTCTGCCAGGTGCCGTCTCTTTCCATCGACCAGATTAAACCCATCGACTCCCACTCATCCAGGTCCTTCGACCGCCACAGGTATAATCCGTCATTCCAGTCCCAACAGTGCAACTGACCCTCAAATTTACGATCCGGAGTCGCCGTGGTGCCTGTCATGTAATAATATCCATCTGGACCAGGCGTTACCCAGGTGTCCCGCATCCAGTAATCGAACTCCGGCTTTACGCAGGACGGAATTCTGGTTTCCGGGTTATTGGTATCGGCATGACCGTATTTTGTGGCAAAACCACACGACACGGTTGAGAACAACACTAAAGTAAGTATCACCTTTAAACTAATTCGTTTCATAAATATAAATTGATTCTCTGTTATTATTTTTAATTTCTTATCACGGTAAATCTTTTTGCCTGCATTTTATCTCCGGTATCGGCAAGCAACAGGTAAATTCCGGGCTGCAATCCATCCACCCGGATGTGATTCGTTCCATCGGGAAGGTGCGACAACAGCTTTTCTCCACCCAGCGAGTAAACCGACAGCTTTCTGGTGCCCGCCGAAACCACGTAATGCAACACATCACGCACCGGATTGGGATATAGCATTACCTCTTGCTCTTTTAGTCCATCCTCCAATCCTGTTTCCAACAAATCCAGCGTTCCCCTGACAACGCCCCCATCTGCCGTGTAAGCTGTAAGCTTTACTGCTCCCGCCGCG
>JAYFPG010000007.1:0-1618 GCA_034928085.1 Paludibacter sp. | reverse complement strand
AGGCGTGAAATCTGAAGTTGTTGTCTACGATATGAGCGGAAGAATGGTACAATCTGAAAAACTGAACGGAACCTTCTCATCAAAAGGACTGACATCCGGTTTCTACATCCTTCGTGTGGATGGTTCGGTTGCAAAGGTTTCGGTTAAATAACGGGTAATTGAAAATTGTTGAGAAAGGGCTGTCTGTTCGCAGGCAGCCTTTTTTTTAAGTGATTAAACCCGAAACGCTTTAGCCTTTCGTTCTATTTCAGAAGGCGATATTTTGTATTTAGTCGCTACCTTTCTCCAGGATGAAACTGCTTTGGTTACATCCACTTTTATTTCATCAGCGCGTTTGTCGGATAGTAAATAGTAAGGAGCAGTTTTCATCACCAGGTCAATATCTAAAGAGTTATCCTCTTCATCAATATTGAGTTTGAGGCCTGTTCCGGTTTCGTTTGCATTGATGTCGAATGCCGGTGAAAGGGTCCAACCGGCTTCAGTATATAAGAATCCATGATTTCGTAAATGGTCATCCGTGTTCGAAACGCAAACGGAAAAAAGAACCCGACGAAAAAGTTCTTCTAAGTTCACAGTAACATCAGTACAGGCTGACCTGATATATCCGGCTAAGTCAAGATAACTTACATCACTGTCCGCGTCATCGCCGTCTGTTCGTTGCAAGAGTGTCATTGCCGAAGCATAATGAATACGTTTATTGTTTTCTGTCCGGTCGAAACGTTGTGATAGATAAGTATGATAGGGGGAAGCAAGTTTTTTTACTATGGCATTTGGAACAGTAATCTTAGCCAGAATGGCCAGGTCATGGACAACCATTTCCCATAATCCGGCATCCGAATCATCCTTGTTACTCGGAAATTTTGCAATCCATTGTTTTCCGCTTGTGTCAACAACATCAGCTTTGGGACGGGCTCCACCCAGCGATGATCCCGGAGCAATAAGTTGATTCATCCATTTCAGGGAAGCCTCATCTAATTTGTCCGCATTCTTTTCATATTGTTCAACCGCATATTCAAGGTCTCTCAATGAAGTCCACGGAGGAGCCGCTAATCTTTGGTCATTGTTCAAAAATTCACCGTCTTCACGCTCTTTAAAACGTAGTCCACCCATACGGTGACTGTCGTGCACACCCATTAAGAAATCAATCCCGAATAAATTACGCGGCTCTCTTTGTTCTACTTTTGCCAAAAGAATTTCTCTGCGTTTCATCAGTAACTGCCCCCATCTGTCAGGAGATGAATCTTTGAAAATACCAAAGTTATCATTCGAAGCAGCATAATGCAGTCCTGAAAAAAGAGGCAATTCCGGATCAATAGAAATACCTGTTTTGATCCATTCATTGTCATACCCGAAAGAGTACACAGCTTTTCCCCGAAGGGAAGCAAAATACAGTCTCCCGATCAATTGAGGTGAATCGAACATATACCAGTCGGCATACACCAATATTTCTTTTTCTTTGTTCTGTTTCATGCGTAAATTATATGAAATCAGGTTTTTCTGTGTTTCCCCTGTCGATTACATGATCAATGACCGATGCTGTTTTCTTTACTTTCGGGGCTCTTTTTTTTACAATCAATCCGGCATCCTGAATTTGCCGGCCAACAGGGTCCTTATCTGC